>JBALXS010000015.1:11497-61619 GCA_036960485.1 Oceanospirillaceae bacterium | reverse complement strand
CACAGAGGAAACCACAACATGAAGCAAAACCAAAATCTTCGATCGTTAGTCTTTTCCCTTAGTCACTTCTCAGTGTTCTTGGTGTTCTCTGTGGTCAACCAGTCTTTTTAAAGTTTTATCTACAACCGAGGTCACAAAGTCGCTGCGCTACACAGAGGAAACCACAACATGAAGTAAACCCAAAATCTTCGATTGTTAGCCTTTTGCCCTTAGTCACTTCTCAGTGTTCTCGGTGCCCTCTGTGGTCAACCAGTCTTTTAAAAGCTTTATCTACCACCGAGGTCACAGAGTCGCTGCGCTACACAGAGGAAACTAAAAATTAAGCAAACCCAAAATCTTCGGTCGCTAGCCTTTTTCCCTTAGTCACTTCTCAGTGTTCTCGGTGTCCTCTGTGGTCAACCAGTCTTTTAAAAGCTTTATCTACCACCGAGGTCACAGAGGCGCTGCGCTACACAGAGGAAACCAAAAATTAAGCAAAACCAATAAACCAAACCCTAAGTGTTTAGTTTCTTAATCACTTCTCCTTCTCGATTTCTCGCTACCTTTCTTACTTTCTTTACCGTTCACTTTATTTTAGGCAAAAAAAAGCGGCTAACGCCGCTTTTTCATAAAGTTGATACTACCAACCTGTTACTTCTTTAAGGCCAGCTCCGATCTCTGAAAGAGATCTAACTGTCTTAACCCCTGCGTCTTCTAGGGCTGCGAATTTTTCCTCAGCAGTACCTTTACCGCCAGAGATAATTGCGCCAGCATGACCCATACGCTTACCAGCAGGTGCTGTTACACCGGCAATGTAAGATACAACAGGCTTAGTAACATTAGCCTTGATGTAAGCCGCTGCTTCTTCTTCAGCTGATCCGCCAATTTCACCGATCATGACAATCGCTTCTGTTTGTGGATCTTTTTCAAAGCGCGCTAGGATATCGATGAAGCTTGATCCTGGAATTGGATCGCCACCAATACCTACACAAGTAGATTGGCCGAAACCTGCATCAGTCGTTTGCTTAACGGCTTCGTAAGTTAATGTACCTGAACGCGATACAATACCTACTTTACCTGGTAAGTGAATGTGTCCTGGCATAATGCCAATTTTACATTCACCCGGTGTGATTACACCTGGGCAGTTAGGGCCAATTAATACTACCCCTAAATCATCACACTTAACTTTACATTCAAGCATGTCAAGTGTTGGAATACCTTCTGTAATACAGATGATCAATTCAAGACCTGCGTTAGCCGCTTCTAAAATTGAATCTTTACAAAACGGAGCAGGTACGTAAATTACAGTTGCCGTAGCGCCTGTTTCTTTAACGGCTTCTGCTACAGTATTAAATACTGGTAGCCCTAAATGTGTGGTGCCACCTTTTCCAGGTGTTACACCGCCAACCATTTTAGTACCGTAATCAATCGCTTGCTCTGAGTGAAAAGTACCTTGTCCGCCAGTAAAACCTTGGCAGATGACTTTAGTGTCTTTGTTAATCAATATAGACATGTTTAGTTGCCCCCTGCCGCTTTAACAGCTTGCTGCGCAGCATCTGAAAGACTCGTCGCTGCAATGATATCTAAGCCGCTTTCTGCTAGTACTTTAGAGCCTAGTTCAGCATTGTTACCTTCAAGACGCACAACTACTGGCACTTGAACACCTACTTCTTTAACTGCACCAATAATACCTTCGGCGATAAGGTCACAACGTACGATGCCACCAAAGATGTTTACTAATACTGCTTTAACATTTGAATCAGATAGAATGATTTTAAATGCTTCGGTAACACGCTCTTTTGTTGCTCCGCCCCCAACATCGAGGAAGTTAGCAGGGAAACCGCCATTGAACGCGACGATATCCATAGTGCCCATTGCTAAACCAGCGCCGTTTACCATGCAACCAATAGTACCGGTCAGTGCAACGTAGTTAAGCTCCCAAGAAGCTGCATGAGCTTCGCGCTCATCTTCTTGTGATGGATCGTGCATTTCTTGCAAATCTTTATGGCGATACATAGCGTTGCTATCGATAGAAAGCTTTGCATCAAGACAGTGCAAGTTACCTTCGTCGGTAATAACCAGTGGGTTTACTTCTAAAAGATCGAGATCTTTTTCCACAAACAACTTAGCTAGACCAAGGAAAATTTTAGTAAATTGCTTTACTTGTGTTGGATTAAGCCCCAACTGGAAAGCTAATTCACGTGCTTGATAAGGTTGAGCACCTGTTAGCGGATCGATAGTTGCCTTAATGATTTTCTCAGGCGTTGCCTCGGCAACTTTTTCGATCTCAACACCACCTTCAGTTGACGCCATAAATACAACACGGCGACTTGAACGGTCGATAACTGCACCCAAATATAGCTCTTGAGCGATATCTGTGCATGTTTCTACAAGAATTTTGGCAACTGGCTGACCATTTTCGTCAGTTTGGTATGTTACTAAGTTCTTACCTAACCAATGAGCGGCAAATTCTTTTGCTTCTTCAGCTGATTTAACTAATTTAACACCGCCCGCTTTACCGCGACCACCTGCGTGAACTTGAGCTTTAACAACCCATTGCTCGCCGCCAATTTTCTGTACAGCTTCTGCAGCTGCTTCCGGAGTGTCTACAGCGTATCCTTTAGATACCGGTAAACCATACTGTGCAAACAATTGCTTGCCCTGATACTCGTGAAGATTCATGCGTATTATCCGTGTATTTTCACTAATTTAAAGACTTTGAGAGCAACTTAAAAAGCACTCTAGCTAGTAACTGATTTAAACAGCTAATCGCAAAGTCTACGAACAGGCTTTAACACCTTGTTTAGTACTCCCAAGTAAAATACACACTCAAATTAAAATTTAAGTTATATATTTACTGTTGGGGTACCGCTAATAAACAGAACGCTTATTAGCACTTTGTCCCGTAATCTTAAAATTTCACTTAATTCGCAATTGAAATGAGTGAATTTTTGAAATTACAGTGAGTTTTAATACTTTATTCAGCTTAATCGATCACTTGATCAAGCCGAACGCAGTATAGCAAAATATCATTTAATATTTAACCTAGACAAAGGTCAAATATTAACGTTTTTTACGATTGGCAATATGAATAGCGTGACCATCGACAGCAAGAGCAGCTTCATGCACTGCCTCACTAACGGTTGGATGGGCAAAACACATAAGTTGTAAGTCTTCTGCTGTAGAACAAAACTCCATCGCGATAGCACCTTGGGAGATTAATTCCGAAGCAAGCGCGCCAACCATATGCACACCTAGTACACGATCGGTTTCTTCATCCGCAATAACCTTTACGAAACCATCGGTCTCGTTAGAAGCCATAGCACGACCAGATGCCGCAAACGGGAATTTACCGACTTTAATTTTAACGCCGGCTTCTTTTAGTTCTTGCTCAGTTTTACCAACCCAAGCCAGCTCTGGGTGCGTGTAAATAATGCTTGGAATCACATCGTAATTAATTTGTGCATGATGCCCTGCGATAATATCGGCAACCATCACACCTTCTTCAGATGCTTTGTGTGCCAACATAGGGCCACGTACTGAATCACCAATTGCGTAAACACCCGCTGCCGCTGTTTTACACTGTACATCCACTTCAATAAAGCCGCGCTGATCTAGCACAACGCCGCTATCATCTGCCAATAAGCCTTGTGTTTGTGGTCTACGACCCACAGCAACAATTAGCTTATCAACAATAATCTCTTGATCGCCCGCGCCATCTTTGTAGAAAACTTTAACTTTGCCATCAACAATTTCAGTACCTGAAACCATTGAATTCAATTTAATATCTAAACCTTGCTTTTTAAGTAGCTTAGCGCCTTCTTTGGCAACATCTTTATCTGCAGCCGCTAAGAATGAATCCATGGCTTCTAGCACTATTACCTTAGTGCCTAAGCGCGCCCAAATTGAACCCATTTCTAAGCCGATAACCCCTGCGCCGATCACACCTAAAGTTTCTGGTGTCTCTGTAATATTTAGCGCACCTTCGTTATCTAAAATCAAATCTGCTGTTAATGGCGCTGGTGGGATATTAACCGGTAAAGAGCCTGACGCCAAAATAACATTCTGTGCATCGTAGACAGTCACTGTGCCGTCTGCAGCGGTCACTTCTACTTGCTTACCTGCTAATAGCTTGCCGCTACCAGCGAGCGTTGTTACGCCATTCGCTTTGAATAAACCGGTAATGCCGCTAGTTAAATTGGTCACTATTTTATCTTTACGCGCAACCATTTTTTGAACGTCCATAGTGACGTTATCAGCACTAATACCATGTACTTCATTCTTGTGCTGGGTATCGTGAAACTTGTGAGTAGATTCCAACAAAGCTTTAGACGGAACACAACCAACATTCAAACAGGTACCCCCTAAAACGGTAGCGCCTTTATCGTTTACCCATTTTTCAACACAAGCCGTTTTAAGACCTAATTGCGCCGCTCTTATTGCAGCCACGTATCCACCAGGGCCTGCACCAATTACTATTACATCAAATTTATCTGACATGTGAATTACCTTGTCTTAGTATGCAAGCTAAAAGCTTACACTTTAAATAGAAAAAGGGAGCTAACGCTCCCTAGAAAGATGCCGTAAATTACTGCGCCCAATAACACTAGCTTAATATTGACTTAACATTCTGATTTACAACTATAAACTAGACTATTAAGCCGAATATTACATGTATTACTTTCGCTCGTTATCTTGTTACGACAGCTTCACAAACGGATTAGATATCAAGCAATATGCGTGCTGGATCTTCTAACATATCTTTGATAGCAACCAAGAACTGTACCGCTTCTTTACCATCACACATACGGTGATCGTAAGAAAGGGCCAAATACATCATTGGCTGAATAACCACTTGCCCATTAACGGCCATTGGGCGCTCTTGGATTTTGTGCATGCCTAAGATAGCTGTTTGTGGCGGATTCAAAATAGGGGTTGATAACAGTGATCCGAAAACACCGCCATTGGTAATCGTAAACGTACCACCGGCCATATCATCTAGGCCCAATTTCCCATCACGACCACGCAGACCAAAATCGCGAATAGTTGATTCTATTGTGGCAAGCCCCATGCTATCAGTATCTCTTAATACCGGTACCATTAAGCCACGCTCCGTAGAAACGGCTACACCGATATCTTGGTAACCATGAAAAACCATGTCATTACCGTCAATTGATGCATTGACTGCAGGGAAGCGCTTTAACGCTTCTGTCGCCGCTTTCACAAAGAAAGACATAAAACCTAAACGTGTATCATGAGTTTTTTCAAACAGATCTTTGTAGGTTTTACGCATCTCCATAATAGGTCCCATGTTAACTTCGTTATACGTCGTTAACATGGCTGCGGTTTGCTGGGCTTCTACCAAACGCTTAGCAATAGTGGCGCGCAATCTGGTCATCGGTACGCGTTTTTCAACTCGCTCACCCGCAACAACCGCTACTGGCGCTGCTGCAGGCTTTGCAGTGGCTGCTGCCTTTACGGCAACAGGTGCTGCAGCTGACTTCATGAAGTTTTGTACATCTTCTTTGGTAACGCCGCCATTTTTACCGGTGCCTTGGATACTCGCTGCATTTAAATTGTTTGCTTCAATCAATTTGCGTGCTGCAGGGCCAACTTTATCGTCAGCATCAGCATTTTCAACTTCTGAGCTAGCAGCTGGCGCGTCTTGTGCCCCCGCAGCGCCTGCTTCAAACATCGCGATGACTTGATCGGATAAAACGGTATCACCTTCACCGGCGATAATATTAACAATAACACCATCAGCAGGTGCTACTACTTCTAAAACGACTTTATCTGTTTCAATGTCAACTATCAAATCATCAGCTGAACAAGCTTCACCTGGTTGTTTGTGCCAAGTCGCTACTGTGCCATCAGCTACAGATTCTGGAAAAGTAGGTGCTTTAATTTCGATGGACATATATGTTCCTTATTAAGCTCTATAAAACCACTTGTTTCTAAAACTAGCCGCAAACTGTGTTTAACGGCTAATTTATACAAATAGCTATTTGATTAACCGTTGATAGCTTCTTCAACGAGATTTTTTTGCTGTTCTAAATGTACTGACATATAACCTACTGCAGGTGCGGCGGCGTGAGGACGCCCAACACCATGCAATTTAAGGCTAGCATGACTTTTTTCCAACACATTACGAATACGATGCTGCGTGCTATACCAAGCGCCTTGATTCATTGGCTCTTCTTGACACCAAACGATGGATTCAAGATGTTGGTAATCTTTAATTGCTTCAGCTAATGCATCATCAGGGAATGGATATAGCTGCTCTATACGTACTATCGCTACATCACTGCGCTCTAACTCTTGACGCCTATTATACAGATCGTAATACACCTTGCCGCCACATAGCACAACGCGCTTAACTTTTTCTGCTTCAAGATTTTCAACTTCCGCTAACACAGGTTCAAAGGTACCAGTTGACAAATCTTCGATTGGCGAAGTTGCCTGACGGTGACCCAATAAACTCTTTGGAGACATCACGATCAATGGTTTACGCAGTGGTCTGACTATTTGTCGACGTAGTAAATGGAAAATCTGCGCCGGCGTAGTTGGCGTACAAACCTGAATGTTATGTTCTGCGCACATCTGCAAGAAACGCTCTAATCTTGCCGAGGAGTGTTCTGGGCCTTGTCCTTCAAATCCGTGTGGCAATAGTAGTGTCAAGCCACACAAGCGCTCCCACTTTTGCTCACCAGAGGTTATGAATTGGTCAATAACTACCTGTGCGCCGTTGGCAAAATCACCAAACTGCGCTTCCCAAATAACCTGCACGTTAGGCATAGTGGTCGCGTAACCGTATTCAAATGCTAACACCGCTTCTTCAGATAAAAATGAATCGTAAAGTTCAAACGTTGGCTGATCGGGAGAAATGTTTTTAAGTGGCGTATAATCGCCTTGTTTAGCTTGGTTATGCAATACAGCATGGCGATGCGAGAAAGTGCCACGGCCAACATCCTGACCGGTAAAACGGATTGGAAAACCTTCTGCTAACGTCGTGGCGTACGCCATTGTTTCTGCAAAGCCCCAGTTACATTCGATTTCGCCTGCCGCCATTTTTTTGCGGTTTTCATAAATCTTTTGCACTTGACGTTGTACTACGAAACCCTCAGGCACTTCACTGAGTTTTACATTTAGCTCACGAATTAGTTTCAGATCAACAGCGGTGTCACATTCAAATGACCACTCTAACCCTAAATAGGGCTTCCAATCGACAAACAGCTCCGAGTTAGGTTTCATAACTAGCGCTTTTGCTACATGTTCGCCGTTTTCTAGGGCCGATCTATAGTCTTTCTCCATTGCCTTGCTATCTGCAACACTGACAATTCCAGCGTTGATCAACGCTTCAGAATATAAAGTACGCGTTGTCTTCTGCTTTTTAATCGCATTATACATCCGCGGCTGTGTGCCAAACGGCTCATCGGCTTCATTGTGCCCACGACGTCGGTAACAGACAAGATCAATAACTACATCGCGTTTAAACTCGTCACGGTAATCAACTGCTAACTGCGTAATAAAACGCACTGCTTCTGGATCATCACCATTGACATGAAAAATAGGCGCCTGAATCATTTTCGCTACATCTGTGCAGTATTCCGTAGACCGTGCATCTTCTTTTCTAGAGGTAGTGAAACCCACTTGGTTATTGATAACGATGTGGATTGTACCACCCGTTTTATAAGCGCGCGTTTGCGACATTTGGAAGGTTTCTGTAACGACTCCCTGCCCCGCAAAAGCAGCATCGCCATGAATACTGACGGGGATAACAGTGGATCCGTCTTTATCGCCACGACGATCTTGACGAGCACGCACTGATCCTTCAACCACCGGCGCGGCAATTTCAAGATGCGATGGGTTGAACGCCATCGCTAAATGAACTTCGCCACCAGAGGTATTTACATTCGATGAAAATCCCTGATGGTATTTAACATCACCCGATTTATTTTGAACCAGTTTTTTACCTTCAAACTCACCAAATAAATCGGAAGGATTTTTGCCAAAGATATTAACTAACGTATTTAAACGGCCACGGTGAGCCATGCCAATAATTATTTCTTTAGCGCCATTAGCCCCACCGCGCTGGATTGTTTCATCCAAGACTAAAATGAGTGATTCAGCCCCTTCTAAACCAAAACGCTTAGCACCGGCAAAACGTGAGCCTAAATATTTCTCTAAACCTTCTGCTGCAGTTAATCGTTCCAGAATATGGATACGATCTTCTTTAGTTAGTTTAGCTTCGCTGCGAGTAGGTTCTAAACGTTCTTGTATCCAACGTTTTTCAACCGTATCGACGATATGCATATACTCTGAGCCAATTGAAGCACAATAAGTCTGCTTTAAATCAGCCAGTATCTGCCTTAGTGTGGCTGTTTGCGTGCCAAAACGTAGCGTTCCCAATGCGAAAACGGTATCTAAATCTGCATCGGTAAGCGTGTGAAATGCCGGATCTAAATCCGCAATTTTTTCACGCTCTAATAAGTTCAAAGGATCTATGTTAGCTTCTTGATGGCCACGTACACGATAGCCATTAATCATTCGCAAAACTAATACTTGTTTAGCTTCATGTTCAGAAGAAACATTATTTACGGCTGCTGATAGCTGGTTTTTTTCGCTTTTTGCGTACTCACGAAACTGCTGTACGATAGGTGCTAGTTCGACATCCACTACGCTGTCGTAAGTAGCATCAGGTAGTTGATCAAATTCCTTACGCCATTCATCACTCACAGCGTTAGGGTCTCTTAAATATGTTTCATATAGCTGCTCTATGTAGGATAGATTCCCACCGTAGAGATGCGCATTTTTCCACAACAACTCCATCATGCCTTCTTGCATTTGCTGACCACCCTAAGTTAGCAATCCAATAAGCGCATTTTTAGTTTAGTTAGCGTTGAAAGTACTAAATACTCGCAAAAAAACTGACTACTAAAAATCAACTTATGGGATTTACTGTCGTTTTCTTTAAATTACTTGCCAAAGTGCCATAAAACGGACATTACAATCTATATTGTAAACGTTTTATTAACGCCTTTACACCGCTAGGTACTGCATATTTAATCTATTTTTAATGATTTCATATCCGTAATTATCATTGTTAAAAAAATGACAACAGATTTAACTACTGCATAACACGCATTTATATAGCTACATAGCCTAAATTATTAATATTATACATAAAAATAAATCAGACTAGGTGTAATCTATAGATAAACATCCCGTAGATTCCCACCAATAAACAAACTTTTACTCAAGTGCGTATTCCAACTTCAACACTACATTTATTATAAAACGCTAACTTTATCTAGCTACCTTTCTTTCTCGATTTCTGTCTTTATACCTTTCTCGCTTTCTATCTCTTTCTACCTTTCCCGCTTTCGGCGTAAGACCTACGGCTTTTTTGTCTTTTAATAATTTTAAAGCAAAAAAAAGGCGCGTAATGCGCCTTTTTATCTAAGTTGCTTTTTGTAACAGCATGTTGCGGATCTTGCCAATTGCCTTAGTTGGGTTTAACCCTTTAGGACAGACATTTACACAGTTCATAATACCGTGACAGCGGAATACGCTAAAAGGATCATCCAAATCAGCTAAACGCTCATCTTGGGCTGTATCGCGTGAATCCGCTAAAAAGCGATATGCTTGCAATAATCCAGATGGCCCGATAAATTTATCAGGATTCCACCAAAAAGAAGGACAAGCAGTAGAACAGCATGCACACAATATACATTCGTATAAGCCATCTAACTCAGCACGCTCTTCAGGCGATTGCAAACGCTCAATAGCGGGTGCTGGAGTGTCGTTGATTAAATACGGTTTGATTTTTTCGTACTGAGCATAAAATTGTGACATATCAATCACTAAATCACGTATAACCGGTAACCCAGGTAACGGACGCAGTACAAGCTTGTCATTCTTAACAACAGCAGATAACGGCGTAATACACGCTAAGCCGTTTTTACCGTTCATATTCATACCGTCTGAGCCGCAAACACCTTCACGACAAGAACGACGATACCCTATAGACGGATCTTTATTTTTCAATAGCTGTAAAAGATCCAGCACCATGATATCTTTGCCACCGGGAATATCAATGTGGATATCCTGCATATATGGCACATCATCAGCATCTGGATTATAACGATAAACACTAACTAACATCGCAATGACCTCTTAATATACACGAATTTTAGGTGGGAAAGGCTTCATGGTTTTAGGTGCGAAGTTAACCGCGCGCTTACCAATTGTCTTATCATCCGGGAAGAAAACAGAATGGCATAACCAGTTTTCATCATCACGATCTTCATAGTCATTACGGGCATGAGCACCGCGTGACTCTTTACGGATTTCTGCAGCTATAGCCGTTGCCTCAGCAACTTCCATTAAGTTTTCTAACTCAAGCGCTTCAATTCTTGCTGTATTGAAAGACTGACTCTTATCGTCAAGCGCTAAGTTATCAACACGCTTGCGCAACTCTTTTAAAAGCTCCAGACCTTTAAGCATACTATCGCCATCGCGGAACACACCAAAATACAATTGCATAGTACTTTGTAAGTCTGTACGAACTTGTGCGACATCTTCACCACCAACACTATTATTCAAACGATCTAAACGCTTCATAGCACGTTCTAAATCTTCATCAGTAGCATTGGCAACTTGGTAGCCTTCACGCATTTGGCGTTCAATTTCGATACCAGCAGCACGACCAAACACCACCAAATCAAGTAGCGAGTTGCCGCCTAAACGGTTAGCACCGTGTACAGATACACAAGCGACTTCCCCACAGGCAAATAAACCACGAATAACAGCGTCTTCGCCGCCGTTCTCTTTACTAGGAGATAGCGCCTGGCCAGCAATGTTAGTCACAACACCACCCATCATGTAATGACAAGTAGGTACCACCGGAATTGGCTCTTTAATTGGATCTGCTGCTGCGAAAGTACGAGATAACTCAAGAATACCTGGTAGGCGTTCTTCAAGTACTTCAGCACCTAAATGATCTAGCTTAAGCATTACATGATCGCCGTTTTCACCGCAACCACGTCCTGCTAGGATTTCTAAAATCATCGAACGAGCCACAACATCACGCCCCGCTAAATCTTTAGCATTGGGAGCATAACGCTCCATGAAACGCTCGCCATCTTTATTAATAAGATAACCGCCTTCACCACGACATCCTTCTGTAACAAGCACACCAGCACCGGCTATACCAGTTGGGTGGAACTGCCACATTTCCATATCTTGGCAAGGTACATTGGCACGTATTGCCATGCCAACACCATCACCTGTATTAATCAAGGCATTAGTGGTAGATGAGAAAATACGCCCTGCTCCACCTGTTGCTAATACAGTCGCTTTCGCTTTAACGTAAACCGTTTCACCGTTTTCAATATTGATAGCGATACAGCCAACAACGTCGCCATCGGCATTTTTAACTAGATCTACTGCATACCATTCATTTAAAAAGGTAGTACCAGCTTTCAAGTTAGCTTGGTATAAAGTGTGCAGTAAAGCATGGCCTGTTCTATCAGCAGCAGCACAAGTACGTGCCGCTTGACCACCTTCACCAAAG
Organism: Oceanospirillaceae bacterium; assembly: GCA_036960485.1. GTDB lineage: Bacteria > Pseudomonadota > Gammaproteobacteria > Pseudomonadales > Balneatricaceae > Rs1. The sequence goes on along the minus strand of JBALXS010000015.1, from coordinate 50,065 downwards.
TTCTTAGATTGACCGCCAAAAGGCCTTTGGTAAATACGACCCTCTTCAGTACGCGAAAATGGCATACCCATGTGATCTAATTCGAAAACAGCCTGCGGCCCAATTTGACACATATATTCAATTGCGTCTTGGTCACCGATGTAGTCTGACCCTTTAACAGTGTCATACATATGCCAGCGCCAATCATCATTTGGATCTGAACTGGCGATAGCACAAGTGATTCCGCCCTGGGCAGAAACAGTATGCGATCGAGTTGGAAATACTTTGGTAATACAAGCGGTTTTTAAGCCGCCTTGGGCTAGTTGTAATGCAGCGCGCATGCCTGCACCACCACCGCCAATGACGATACCGTCAAACGTAAGTGTACGAAGGTTACTCATTGTTTAAACACCCCAAATAATTTGAATAGCCCAAGCCACATAAACAAAGGTCATTAAACCTGTTATTGCTTGTACTAAAAAGCGAAGACCTGTCATTGGTATATAATCAGTGGTAACACACCATAAACCAATCCACGCATGGGCCGCGAAAGACAACACTAATAAAAGTGTAAAAATTCGCATCGCCATATTTTCAAATAGCGACTTCCATTGATTAAAATCTAAATCAGGATTTAACAGTAAATAGCCAACAATAAATACTGTGTAAGCTAGCAGTACTACTGCGGTGACACGCTGAATCATCCAATCGTATAGACCGCTGCGTCCGAAACTAGTGACATTAGTTACCATACCCAGACCCCCGCTAGTAATATTAGTACTCCGGAAATTGCCAGAGCTGCTTTGGAAGCGAACATACCGCTTTCAAGTTCTTCGAAGTGGCCAGCATCCATAAAAAGGTGCTTAACGCCAACAACGCTATGATAGATCAGTGCTGAGAGAAGTCCCCATGCGATTAATTTCGCAAAAAAGCTTTCTTCAAACATAGTCACTGATGCTTGAAAACCCGCTTCAGATTCTAACGATAACCCCAATGCATACATCATAAAAACAGCGCCAAAAAAGAGCGCTATACCGGAAATACGATGCAATATTGAAGTCACCGCAGGAAGCGGCATTTGAATGGTGCTAAAGTCTAAATTTACTGGTCTTTTTTTATTCACGGCTCATTTCACACTTGTTATGGTTTCTACGAACAAGGGTTAGGGATAGATTTTGTAGTTATTATTTAGAGTAGCCCATCCTTCTTCGAGGCAGCAAAAACTGCGATGCCATTATAGCTATTTCATCCGCTTTGCACAACGCACACCTCACAACTAGCTACAATTTCTAAAGATTTTATATATATATTCAGTATCCCTTAATTAAATTAAGCATATATTGCTTGATTTAAAACATACGGGCACAATAAGTGTTCTAACAAGCGGTTTGTATGTGTTTTTGTTGACAAACTCGTCTTTTTCCCTATATTTAGGGCGCAACTATATTTGCCGCATTTAATTATCGTTCGCTAACTATAATTAATCAAACATGCAAAATCTCATACTTTTTAAGGAGCATTCTATGGCTGATAAGATCGCAAGACTACGTGTCGATGGCTTTGATACTGAAATCGAACTACCAGTATACTCAGGATCAGAAGGCCCAGATGTGGTAGACGTTAGACCTTTAACTCAACAAGGTTTATTTACCTACGACCCAGGTTTTGTTTCCACAGCAGCCTGTGAATCTAAAATCACCTATATTGATGGTGAGAAAGGTATTTTGTTACACGCAGGCTACCCGATCGAAGAGCTAGCCAAGAACTCTAGCTACCTTGAAACCTGCTATTTATTACTAAACGGCGAACTGCCTACTGAGGAAGAGCTAGAAGCTTTCATCAAAATCGTTAAAGGCCATACCATGGTGCATGAGCAAATGCATCACTTTTTCCAAGGCTTTCGTCGCGATGCACATCCCATGGCTATCATGGTCGCAGTGGTTGGCGCTCTATCTGCGTTCTATCATGACTCTCTTGATATCAACGATGCTAAGCATCGTGAAGTTTGCGCTTTTCGCCTTATTGCGAAAATGCCAACTATTGCCGCTATGTGTTACAAATACAGCATAGGCATGCCTTTCCAATATCCACGTAACGATTTGAATTACGCAGAAAACTTCTTACACATGATGTTCGGCAACCCATGTGAAGAATACATGCCTAGCCCAATTCTTTCCAAAGCAATGGATCGTATATTCTTACTACATGCTGATCATGAACAAAACGCTTCTACATCAACAGTACGTTTAGCAGGCTCTTCTGGCGCTAATCCTTTTGCTTGCATTGCTGCAGGTGTTGCCACACTTTGGGGCCCCGCTCACGGCGGCGCTAATGAAGCCGTATTAAATATGCTTGAAGAAATAGGCGATGCAAAAAATATCCCTGATTTTATCAATCGTGCTAAAGACCCAGAAGACAGCTTTCGACTGATGGGCTTTGGACATCGCGTTTATCGCAATTTTGATCCGCGTGCCAATGTCATGAAAACAACCTGCGATGAAGTATTAGCAGAATTGGGCATTACTGATGACCCAATGCTAGAAATAGCCAAGCAACTAGAACAAATTGCTTTACAAGACGAGTACTTTGTTAAACGCAAGTTATATCCTAATGTTGATTTTTATTCAGGAATAATTTTAAAAGCGATTGGCATCCCAAGCAGCATGTTTACGGTAATCTTTGCGCTTTCTCGTACTATTGGTTGGATTTCTCACTGGAATGAATTCCACTCAGAACCTAACAAAATTGGCCGCCCGCGCCAGCTTTATACAGGCCCTAGTGTAAGAAGCTACCCAACTAAATAAGCATTATAGCCACACGAGCTGTAGACAGTTTTTTTAGCTTTCACTTTTTTGAAAAACCGATTTTAAATCGGTTTTTTTTCCTCTTTTTTATAGCTTTATCCGTGCGGACAACTACATTGATGATTTTGTGAGAGGTATCAAGATAAAGGAGTTGGATAGTGGAGTAGGTGCGGGTAATGGGTAATGGGTAATGGGTAATGGGTAATGGGTAATATTAAACTTCGGCATAATAAATACGCTGTACACCAGCCCAATGGTATAAATCTAATGGGTTACAGCAAATAAATTTTTTTAGTTAATTTGAAGCCTGAGCTAAAACACCCATCAAAAACTCTGAGAATTAAACCAGCAATTGACGGGGTTTCTACTTAACTGTTATTGATTAACTTTTATCGATTAGCTCTTATCGATTAGCTTAGTTAAACGCAATTGCTGGATAAAAGCACTTCGATAACCGAATAGATCATCACCTTTCCCTTTCACCGCTAAATCAATGATTTGCTGCCACTTAAAATGACTCATTTCAGAACTTTGACGCAATTTTTCAGCATAGGCAGCAACAGCTATCGCTAATTTAAAATTAACAGAGCTTTGCTCTAAACTCTTTAACTGCTTTTGTTCTAATACTATATTATATTCGATTGATTTCGTATTGTGCTGCTTTTTATAACGCATTTTAACAAAGCCAATTTCCCCATTAACATCAAACTTTCTTGCAAGCTTAGACTGGTAGCGCAAGCTCTGTCCCATGTCATCTGTATTATAAAATATTTCATATATCGCTGTAACACTCTGACCTGCACCAATATCTCCTGCATCCTTGGCATCATTTTTAAAATCTTCTTGTTTTAGCAGCCTATTCTCATACCCTAATAATCTATAGCGCTTTATTACCCGGGGATTAAACTCAACCTGTAATTTGGCATCATAGGCTACTGTGATTATATTTGATTTAAGCTGCTGCACTAATACCTTTTGTGCTTCTTGCAGGTTATCAATATAAGCAGCATTACCATTACCGGCATTAGAAAGCTCCTCCATTAAATGATCATTATAATTACCTTCACCAAAACCAAGCACACTTAAACTCACCCCTCCTTGACGTTTTTTCTCGATATAGCGCTTCATTTGCGTTGGATTTTGCATACCTAAATTAAAATCCCCATCTGTTGCCAATAATATCCTGTTAGCGCCCTTGTCTATAAAGTTTGTACTCGCTAACTGATACGCAAGCTCTAAACCATTACCACCATTTGTCCCCCCACCCGCTTGTAAATCATTAATCACTCGCTTAATTTTAGCTTTTGCACTACCAAGTGTTGAGTTTAGTGCGACATTAGCTTGGCCCGCATAAGTAACAATGGCGACACAATCATTTTTTGTTAGCTGTGCTGTTAATAAATTTAAAGATTTTTTCAATAATGGCAATTTGCTAGCACTGGACATTGAATCTGAAACATCAATCAAAAAAACTAAATTACTTCCTTTACGGTTTTCAACCTGCTGCGCTTGTAACACAATTTTTAGTAATTTTGCACTGGTATTCCAAGGGCTTTTTGTGAGTTCATAATCCAAACCGATAAGAGCATCACTCGCCATAGGCTGCGGGTACTGGTAGTCAAAATAGTTAATGAATTCCTCTGTTCTAACTGCCCCAACGGGTGGCAACGTACCTTGATTTATAATACGCCTAACATTGGCAAAACTTGCGACATCGACATCAGTACTAAAAGTACTAAGCGGCTCAAGCGCGGGATCTAAAAACTTATTATGAGCTAGCTGCTGGTATTTCTCGCGGCTGGTATTTAATGAATCATTTAAAGCAGTATTTGGATAAACTATAACCGAAGCGGCATTGGTACTTAATTTATTATTTTCTGGCATATTTTCAACAACATCACTGCCAGCCATTCTTCTTTTTGCATTATGAGCCACACCAATAGACGCTGATTCTACTTCATAACTACGAGCATCTAACATGATTTCAGGTGCAGGTAGTTGCTGCAATGACAATGCTTGAGCTTGCTTGAGCTTTTTTTGCATAGCTAATGATTGCCCAATTTTAGCAATAGAGCCCACGCCAAAACGTTCGTGCGGGGATGTTATTGGGGTGCATACGGCGTATGCGGTAGATGCCATGAAAGCGGTACATAGCGTAAAAGGCAATACAGTTATAAATTTCATAGAAAACCCATTCAAATTAATTAGTATTTATCCTGAAACGATGCCGTAGTGAGAGCGACTCATGATTCAAGATATGGACTACTCTTATATAAATAGCATGCGTAATTGCGTAGTAATAAGAGAGAAAACTCACTAATCGTTATTTTAGCTAACTTGCTAGCTAGTAATAATCAAACAAGTTTTATAAAATGGTCTTCTCAGTAAGAAGAAATTATGATATGTCAAATTTATACAGCAAAGTTCATCGACTAAAATCACAAGGCTGGACTTGGAACCACTTCTTACAACAAATAGATTTGATTTATGCCGGCGGTATAGATGAGAAAACGCTGTTAGCCCTATATAGACAACCTCATAGAAAAGCATCCGCACATGTCAACAAAGTCATTACAACTTTGCATGACAACGTATTCGCGTCGCCTTTTCCGGAAGACACTCAGGCTTTACTCGCTATATACAACCGATTAATTCACAGCAAAAATAACGCTAATGTAGCAGATGATATTAGCGACTTTATAATATTCTTAAACGGTGATTTACAACACGGCTCCACCTTAAGGCAAGCTAGGCTACACTGGATCAAAGCAGATATTCATTTAGATCAACTATCTAACTTGCGCATAAACGGCAAAAAGCTAGCGCTATTATCGCAGCAAAAACTAGCGCTCTATCATTACCAACAAAGTTATGAATTACTACAAGAGCTGAATAGCGATCAACAAAATGATCGGTATATTGATGATTTTACGCTTTATAAAGTCCAACAAAACATGCTAGCTTGTTACTTAAATAGCTCACACCCACAACAGCGATACCAAGATAACGCGTTACATAACTACCTGTTACATTCTAATTACATTAAAGATAGTAAAAGAGCATTACACAGCGAGCCCTATCAATGGATTATTGCTAGAAATGGATTGCGTTTTAGCTCTATACAAAAAAACGCCGATAATTGTGATTATTTTTATCGCGCACTCATTTCTGCCAACTCTGCATTTACTGACTATAATTATGCTCCGTTAGGTGCACCAGCAATAATCAACAGCGAAGATTTCAAATGGGCAATACAGCAATTAACACCTTGAAGGCGAAAATGAAAACATCAATTATCACCCTAATTTTTCTATTTTTTATAAGTAGCTGCGGCTTTAATACAGATACTGACCATTTATCTAATACTCAAAAACCTACCAAAACGCCTCTTTCTGCTGAAAAACTAGCGACCTCCAAAGAAGAAACCTTAACACCAGATCAACATCTAATCCCAAAGAATCGAGCTATTGAGCAAGAATCTATAAATTCTGCTGACATTGTCGATGATCCAATCAAGCCACTGCCGAACCAAAATAAAACCACTACTATCTATAATGCTAAAAAATTGCGCAAGAGTGCTGAGCACCCGGCAATTAAACCCATTATTATCGAAGAAGATGACATGCCACGCTTAGATTAAAATATATTGTGCGTATTTTTTCTTTCTTAAGCTGGATCTCATTTTGATTTTGATAACCAATTCTAAGTATTAACTATTGCGTATAAATCATTTTGAATAGCGCTTAAGTTATACGATGAACTACAAATCCGCGTAAAGCACAGGTATAATTGCCACTTTCTTAACGCTATTTCATATGCAGGAATCTCATGACCGTTCGTACTCGTATAGCTCCATCTCCTACTGGTGATCCACATGTTGGCACAGCTTACATAGCCCTCTTTAACTTAGCGTTTGCCAAACAGCATGGCGGAAAATTCATACTACGCATCGAAGATACTGATCAAACAAGAAGCACTACACAATCTGAAAAAACCATTTTAGATTCTTTGCGCTGGTTAGGTCTTGATTGGGATGAAGGTCCTGATATTGGTGGAGAGTACGGCCCCTACAGACAAAGCGAACGTAAAGATGTTTACGCCAAATATGCACAGCAGCTTATTGACGACGGCCATGCTTTTCGCTGTTATTTGACTAGCGAAGAATTAGATACTATTCGCAACTTACGTAGAGAACAAGGCCTACCTGCTGCTATGCATGAGAGCGCCTTAAAACTACCAGAACAAGAACAAAACAAAAGAGCGGCTGAAAATGCGCCTTTCGTGGTAAGGATGAAAATCCCTAGCAAAGGCACTTGTGAATTTAGCGACATGTTAAGAGGCAAGATTGAAATTGAATGGTCAATGGTTGATGCACAAATTCTTTTAAAATCTGATGGCATGCCAACTTATCACTTGGCTAACGTAGTTGATGACCATCTCATGAAAATCACCCATGTTTTACGAGGTGAAGAATGGATCAATTCAGCGCCTAAGCATCAACTTCTGTATAAATATTTCAATTGGGACATGCCAACTTTATGCCACATGCCACTTTTACGTAACCCTGATAAGTCAAAATTATCGAAACGCAAAAACCCTACCAGCATTTTATACTATAAGCGCATGGGCTATATGCCCGAAGGACTGCTCAACTATTTAGGACGCATGGGCTGGTCAATGCCGGACGAAAGAGAGAAATTCAGCCGCGATGAAATGTTTGAGAATTTCGACATCCAAAGAGTATCGCTAGGCGGCCCAATTTTCGACCAAACCAAACTTAGCTGGTTAAATGGACTTTGGTTGCGCGAAAACTTATCAACGGCTGAGTTTGCCATTCAATTTCAAAAATGGGCTTTAAATCCTGAATATTTAATGCAAATCATCCCATTAATCCAGCAGCGTGTAGAGAAATTTTCCGATGTAGCACCTATCGCAAACTTCTTTTTGTCAGGCATGCTGGAACTTAGCGAGGATGATTTTAAGCATAAAAATTTAGAGATAGCAGAGATACGCAAAATCCTGCAGTTCGTAACATGGACGCTAGATACCCATGATGCGTGGGACAAAGATTCACTCTTTACTTGTCTAAAGCAACTAGCTGATAACATGCAATTAAAAATACGCGATCTTTTATTCCCTATCTTTGTGGCAATTTCTGGCAGCAGCCAAAGCGTTTCTATTATTGACTCTATGGCGATTTTAGGCGCTGATATGAGCCGTGCAAGAACGCGCCATGCTTTAGATATTTTAGGAAGCGCATCCAAAAAAGAAGCCAAGCGCTGGGAAAAGGAATTCAAGGCACTTGAGCAAGTTTGATTGCTTGATCACACTCTTGAATTGATTCTACTGCGAAAGCAGCGGAAATAGCACTACTAAATATTGATCTTTGGCCACCCAAATAATGATATTTAGTAGTGATTAAAGATTTGTTGTAAGATACTTTTACCTACGATCAATAATAATTAGTTTTTAGCACATAAATGTTAAACTTAGCTATTGATTTTAATCTCTAATATGGCAAAATACGCGCCTCTTTAGAGATGAATATGTAATTAAAATTCAAAGGGGCCATAGCTCAGCTGGTAGAGCGCAACGCTGGCAGCGTTGAGGTCAGGAGTTCGACCCTCCTTGGCTCCACCATATTCATATCACTGCCTATAAAAAATGGGGCCATAGCTCAGCTGGTAGAGCGCAACGCTGGCAGCGTTGAGGTCAGGAGTTCGATCCTCCTTGGCTCCACCATTTTATAATCCTCGCATAAACAGGCTCAATCAAAGCTAACCTCAATAATTTACAGACTCTCGCTCTACATACTCATGCATCTTTCGTCACTGCTTTTTCTTTATGCCAAGCAGAAAAAGACTGCATATTAATCATTGCCAGCAATGGAACGATTAACGATAATAACACCAGACTAACCGCTAAAGGTGCCTGCAAACCACTTTGCTGCATAAACACTACAATAATTGAAGCCCCCACCATCTGTACAAAACCTAACAGTGAAGAAGCTGTGGCTGCTCTATCACCGAATTGAGAAAGCGCCATACTAGTGGCAGGACCTAACAACAAAGACAACCCAGCGCTCAGCAATGAGATAGGCAACATAAAACCTAACGCTGCAATTACACCTGCAGATTCGTACTTATTCAACACCCACTCACTACAAAGTAGCAATATCGCAGCCCCCAGCATAAGCTGTAAAGCAATCTTAACTACTGACACATTGCCACGCTTTCTAATCATTACAGGAGCAACAAAACAACAAACAATACTTACCACAGCATTCAAACCGAACAACACACTAAATATACTTTGTGAAACCTGCAAATGCTCAATCAACCAGATAGGCGCATAACTCACGTAGCTCAATATCCCTGCCATTGCGGACATACAACACACGGCATAAAAAATAAAATACCTGTTAACCAAAACCGAATAATAGCGCCGCCAATTATACAAAGCCTGCACTTTTGTTTTACCAACATCTTCTCTTTGTAACGTTTCCGGCAAATAGACATACACCAAACACAGCACTATAAAGGCATACATGGCCATAAATACAAAAGTAGAACGCCAGCCAAAGTAACCAGCTAGAAAGCTACCGAACATTGGCGCTAATGCTGGCACTATACTCAATACGCCATTTAAATAGCTATAAATCTTACTACTGCGCTGGTAAGAGTATGTATCTCGAACCACACTAAATATAATCACTGAAATAGAGCAGGCAGCGAGCCCTTGCAGCAAGCGACTGATTTGTATTAGCCATAAATCAACCGCCAGAGAACAAATGATACTGCTGATAATATAAACAACTAAACCCAGTAGAGCGAATGGTTTTCGCCCATACCTATCCGCCAACGGCCCAATAATTACCTGCCCAAGCCCCATCGCAAAAAAGAAGATAGTTATGATAGATTGAATTTCACGCGCTGACACTTGCAATTCAACAGCCATAACAGGCACAGACGACAAATAGATATCAATAGCCATGGGGCTTAACACCACCATAGACATCAGTATAAAAAGAATTTTAGGACGCATAGCAAATATCAGCAGAAACCAAGAAAAAAGCACTCGTATACAAGCGCCTGGCCGAAAAAGTAGTTACAAAAGTTATCACCAATAACATGACAAACTAAAAATCATCCTCATTAAATGCTTCATCTATAGCGCCATCTTTAACCGCTTGCGCGCGCAAACCAAGATATGCATCTCGAATGAAAATATATTCATCGCCTGATACCAAAGCTTCTGCATTAAACAATCCAGCTCTATCATCGACTAATCTTACTGAATAACCAACATTGCGAGTACGGACGTCATCGACATAACGCCAAGCATCTAACGGCACAAAACTAGCGGGCGCATCACGTAACGAACTAGGTCCGAAAAAAGGCATAACTAAATACGGCCCAGCTGGCACCCCCCAAGCACCAAGAGTCTGCCCAAAATCCTCTGCGTGCTTTTCTAGCCCCATAGCCGATGACACATCTATTATCCCACCCAAACCAATAGTGGTATTAAAAGCTACCCGCGCCAGATCAACCCCTGCATCTTCAAACTTAAACTGCAGTACATTATTTACCATAGTACCAACATCACGAATATTGGCAAAAAAATTACCTACTCCCGCTTCTACAATATCTGGCGTTACAGCTTTATAACCCTTAGCCAAAGGCTTTAAAGCCACTGTATCTAAGACATCATTAAATCCATGAACCTTTCTATTAACTTTTTCCAGTGGATCAATATTATCGCTTGCCTGCACAGCAAACGAAAACAACACGATCACACTAAGTATAGCAATTCTAACTTTGCTCACTTTAAACCCTCAATTCTAACGATAAACTTGAAGTCATATTATATCATCAAAACTTGGTTTTTTGAGCAAAAAAAAAGCTCCTAAAGGAGCTTTTTTATATTGTATTAAGAATTAGAACTTAACACGGTAACCAACAGTGAATCTATTGAAATCTGTGTCTACATCAGATGCATCAGTTGCACCGTGTCTAGCGATTTCTGTGTAAACGTCAGCGCTGCCGCCTAGGTCATGATAAACACCAACCATTACACGATCATCTTCAAGTGAACCTTTGCCTTCCTGCACAGCATAGCCGAAACCGTAAGCAGTTTTACCTGCTGTATATTTCAAAGCAAAGTCAACAACATCTTCATCATTAGAATCGTTTGATTCAATGTTCAAGCCAGCGTATATGCCATTTGCATTATAAGCCAAACCAAAAGAAGCTACTTCAAGATCATCAGCATCTGCAGCTGAAGCAGTTGTGTAATCAGCATCCATGTAAGCTGCTTGTACAGTTATAGCGCCGAATGTTCCACCGATACGAGCAACATAACCATCTACATCTTCGTATGTATCATCACTACCTTCACCTTCAGCAATTACACCAAGAGTTGCAGATAGACCGTTAAAAGATGGAGTAGTATATGCTACTGCATTACCGATACGGAAAGGAGTCTGCTCATATAGACCTGAGTTTTGCTCATAAATATCAGCAACGTATGTAGCAGTCATAGGGTTAGTAAAACGACCTACTATAACCTTACCGAAATCACCTTTAACGCCAGCATTCATTTGACGAACAGTTAAAGAAGTAGAATCTAATGTGCTATCGTTAGATGAACGAGCACTGTTACCGAAAGATAATTCAATTTGATAGAAAGAAGTTAAACCACTATCCATCTGTGAATTGCCTTTAACACCGATACGTGCACCAGCATTTTGAATAGCTACATCTTTATCTTCTTGAACAACAACACGCTCGTGAACACGACCGTAAAGTGTAGCATCTGCTTGAGCGATCATTGGCGCAGTCATTGCACCAGCAACAGCTAGAGCGATAATTGACTTTTTCATTTAATTTTCCCCTTAAATATTCAATATACTAGTAATTAATGTTTTATTTCTAGTTTCTTTTAATGCGTTATCCAACTTGAGTATAGTCGGTAATGCACTGAAAAAATACTATATATTTAGAATAATTTAAATACAAAACAACATTTTTATCTGCTAACTGTATTTATATTCAATTCGTTACTACAATAAGTTGTTTAATTAGATTACTAAAAAAACATATTCAAAACTTCTTAAAAACAACTTAATTGCAATTAATTTTCCGCATTAGAGCATATGAGTGGCAACAGTGCAACACTTTAAAAAAGTTCCCGTTCGTTACAAATAAAAATAAAAACCTTACAATCTAACCTGCTTAGCTACTTATAGAGCGCCATTTTTGCTGCACCCTTTTTTCTGACACACTCTCTAACGTCTTAATTTGCTGCGAAAACAGTGATATGCGATATTCTTGAAGTAACCATTTATAGTCTTCTAAACGCAGATCTACTTCATCGCGTTGCACGCATATATCTAACTTCTCTTGCAAGCGCTGCTCTAACTCTTCTAACTGTGCTGATAGTAGCTTTTGCCTTGGCAATTCGCGTTGGTATTTTTCTAGTCGTATTTCAATGCTTTTCATATATCTTGTGTATTGTTCCAACCTATACCACGACATATGGGTAAGATAGCTTTTCGAAAACAATCTAGATAACTGCTGCTTCATATCCGATATTATTGTTATTGTAGTTAAAAGCTGAGAACCACTTAATTGCTTTTGCAATTGATGGTATTGGCGATGCAACAAGTGCACGCGCTCAGCAATCTTTATCACCCAACGAGCATATTCAACACCAGATTTTAAATCTACCACTCTATCTTGAAATGCACCTTTCGATCTTGGTATACTTTGCTCTAGCTTTAATGACTCTCTCATTGCGAATGAGTGAATTTCATATTCAAGCTCTTTTTTGGTGAATATTTTTCCGCTTAATAACACACTCTCTGTTAGCTTTGGCATGCCACTACGGGCTTTTTTTATGCTTGATACCAGTGCCAAAGAGGCCAAATAAGTAATCGCATGCACACTAACATTATGCGCATAATACTGATTCATCGTTAAAATCAGATCAACCGCTGCATTATTAAGTTTTAAAGCAGGCCAAGCCGTTATGTTTATACCACCTTGTTTTACTTCAATACTCTCTGGTAGCTCCTCAAAATCCCAAGTAACTAACCCTTTTTTACCCCAAGCTTGTTGTTTTTCATTTTGCAACTCGCTATCAACCAGCTTCGCGTACTTCTCACAAAGCGCCTCTAAATCTCTACTTTCTCCTATTATATCGTCAGTATTGTTGAGGAGCTTAATATTGAACTGTAAATGTGTTGCTAAAGAAGCTTGTTCAAACGCCCCTACCGGTAATCTTACACCTGTCATGCGTAATAAATGATGACTTAACTGCTCTTGTAAGTTACCTTCTGCAAAATTCATACCTTCTATAAAAGCATCAATATAATCAGGTATAGGAACAAAGTTTTTACGTAAAGCTTTGGGTAAAGATTTTAAGAGGGCAATACAACGCTCTTTAATTAACCCAGGTACTAGCCAATCCAGCCTATCTTTAGATAAATGTTTTAATAACGCAATAGGCAAATGGATTGATACACCGTCATCCATACTTAATGGATTAAAATGATAGCTGAGCGCTATTTCAACCCCCTTAAACGTTATTGTGTTTGGATAATCACTATCCTTAACATGCTCGCTGGAACGCTGCATAACGTCTTGTTCTTGTAAGAACAATATTTTAGGGTTTTGCTTTTCTATCTCCTTACGCCATTTTTCAAACCCTGCGCCGTTAACAATAGCCCTATCACTTAAGGTAGCTATCTTTTGAGCATAAAAATCATATAAGGCATCTTCATCGACTAATAAATCTCTACGCCTAGATTTAGCTTCTAATTCTTCCACTTGCTCAAGTAGCTGTTGATTATGCTTATAAAAAGCAGCATTGGTATGATAGTGCCCTTCAACAAGCGCCGAGCGTATAAGTATTTGCTGACTTAAATCAGGATCTATATCGCCATAACTGACCACGCGCTTTTGTACAATAGTTAATCCATATAAGACTACTTGCTCTAAAGCTGTAACTTGAGCCGCCTTTTTTTGCCATTTAGGCTCTAAATAACTCTTTTTAACTAAATGCTTAGCAAGTGGCTCGATCCATTGCGGATCAATTTTTGCCGCTACTCTACCGTATAAGCGAGAAGTTTCTACTAACTCACTCACCATCAGCCATTTAGCGGATTTTTTAAATTGAGTGGAAGCTGGAAAAATATAAAATCTTCGATTTCTGGCACCTAAATACTCTTTATTCTCTTGCTTAAAGCCTATATGACTTAATAACCCGGAAAGTAGCGATACATGTACAGACTGATAGCTAGAAGGCTCTTGTTTAACAGTGTAGTTTAAAGCTTTACAGGCTAAATAAAGTTGCCTATGTACATCTCGCCATTCTCGCATACGCATAAAAGAGAGGAAATTTTTGGAGCAATATTTGCGCAGCTGATTAATAGACAATGTTTGTCGCTGCTCTTCATAAGTGTTCCACAGGTTAACAAAGCTGATAAAATCAGAGTCTTCATCTTGATGTTCTTTATGACACTGATCAGAAGCTTGCTGCTTATCTAGCGGCCGCTCTTTCGGATCTTGTACACTTAATGCGCTTGCGATGATTAAAACTTCACTTAAAGACCCTTGCGTATTCGCTTCTATAATCATCCGCCCTATGCGCGGATCAACAGGAAGCTTCGCAAGCTGGCGCCCTAATACCGTCATTTTTTTATGCTTATTAACAGCACCTAACTCTTCGAGTAATTTAAAGCCATCTGTAATGAACCGGCTATCTGGCGGATCAATAAACGGAAAGCGCGCGATATCTCCAAGTTTTAAATTAAGCATTTGCAAAATAACAGCAGCTAAGTTGGTGCGTCGTATCTCTGCATCTGTAAAAGGTGATCGTGATTCATAGTCTTCTTTTGCGTATAATCGAATACAAGTACCGGGCGCTATACGACCACAGCGCCCTGCCCTTTGATTAGCGCTCGCTTGAGAGATGCTTTCTATAGGTAAACGCTGCACTTTTGACCGGTAACTATAACGCGATATACGTGCGACACCGGTATCAATCACATAACCTATTCCAGGCACTGTCACTGATGTTTCGGCTACATTTGTGGCCAAAATGATGCGCCTGCCTGTTTGCCCAGTATCTAACTGGAAAATTTTGTTTTGCTCTTTCACACTAAGCCTTGCATATAAAGGCATTATTAGTGCATTTTTTAACTGCGCTTTTCTCAGTACTTCCGCACTTTCCCTTATTTCTCGCTCTCCTGAGAAAAATATCAAGATATCTTGTGGGCTGTTATAAGCACTGCTTTTTTGTATTTGATATATTTCAGATACAGCGCCCAATACCGCTTCAGTTTGCGTTTGTTCTTTTTTAGTTAAGTTATCGTCTGCATCCAAGCATTCCGTCAATAATGGCCTATACAGAACTTCAACTGGAAATGTTCTACCAGATACTTGCAAAATGGGAGCATTATCAAAATGCGCTGAAAATCTTTCTAGATCAATTGTTGCCGAGGTGATGATAAGTTTTAGGTTAGGTCGTTGCGGTAGAATTCGTTTAATATAACCTAATAAGAAATCTATATTCAAACTGCGCTCATGCGCTTCATCTAAAATCAGTACTTCGTACTTTTCTAATAGCGGATCATGCTGCGTTTCTGCCAGAAGAATACCATCAGTCATCAGCTTAATAAGCGTTGCATCTGTTACTTGCTCGGTGAAACGCACCTGGTAGCCTACTTTATCACCCAGCTTTGACTGCAACTCATCTGCAATTCTGTTGGCAACAGTACGTGCCGCCAGCCTTCTAGGTTGCGTGTGGCCGATCAAGCCTTTAGCACCTAAGCCTAGTTGCAAACAAATCTTAGGTAACTGTGTGGTCTTACCAGAACCAGTTTCGCCAGCGATAATAATTACTTGGTTATTTTGAATAGCATCAGCGATTTTTTCGCTGCTCTGCGCTACTGGTAAATCTGCCAACTGCACATCACCAATAGACTGGTATTTTTTATTTACCTTTTTTTGGGAGGCTTCAATTGTTTCCTGCACCTGCTTTATCATTTCATCCACAGGCTTTTTTTGTTTATCACGCTGCGCTATTTGCGTAAGCTTATGCGTGATTTTGGAATGAAGTTTGGTTTCGCATAGCAGTAAGCTTTGTTGCAAATCAACAATAGAAGTCAAAATTAAATCTCTTGAGTAAATGACAGTTGAGGATAACTCCTCACTAAAGAAAAATCATTTAAGCTGCTATTTGCACTATAATTAACAGCTAAAAAACGATCGGGACGCTTTATTGAATAGCCAGCTTTTGACTAACAATATCAGCCAATTTAAACGTTGCTAACTCTCCAGTGGCAATTTTATTCCATTGCTCATTCAACGTTAATGGCTCTGTGGCGACAACGGTTACTTTATCGGTAACTGATGTTTCATTGTAGAAATTAACGGTGACATCACAGTCTTTCAAACTCGCTTCTCCAAAAGGCGCTTGTCGAGTTATCCACCACAACTTAGTTGTATTATAAGCAAACAAGAAGTCTGACTCAGACAACAACATGTTAAAAACGCCTATTGCTCTGAGCTTTTCACAGCATTGGTGCAAAAATTCGCTTAGTAATTCATAATCTTCTAGCTTAGGCTTAGTCTTAAATTTTATTCGCACCTGATCCATTAACCAACAAAAGGCGTATTCGCTATCAGTACCACCTACCGGAAAATAATGCTGTAACGGCCAATCAAACAACGATTTATCTAGCTGGCCATTATGTGCGAAAGTCCACATATAACCCCATAACTCGCGGCTAAATGGATGGGTATTTTCCAGATTAACTTTACCAACGTTTGCTTGACGAATATGACTAATCACTAAAGTACTTTTAATGGGATGGTTCTTTATAAACTCAGCTATTTTTGAGCTACAACTGGGATCAGGATCATGAAAGCTACGTAAACCTTTTCCTTCATAAAACGCGATCCCCCATCCGTCTCGATGAGGGCCTGTTCCACCACCGCGCTGCATCAAACCACTAAAACTAAAACAAATATCTGTTGGGACATTTGCGCTCATCCCTAATAACTCACACATTTAAAATTTTAACTCCAGTTTCGTGGTATTTTTATCAACAATTTTAGACTTCACTTGTTCAACTGTCTTTGATGTATTCTTCAAATCGTTTACGCCAACTTTCTCATTTTCGTCAAGCAAAGACTTTAAAGATGATGCAGCTTGCAATTCATTGGCGACCTCTTTTAACTGAGCACTGACACTTGCTGGCTTTTTTACAGTCATATTTAGCGCTGTTTTCTTTGCCTGTATACTGGTTTTTATTGAGCCTTGCTGAATAGTCGCGCCAGTTGCTTTTGCCCTACCATTATTATTAACACCCAAGGCTGCAGTTTTTTTCTGCACAGCTGATTCAATACTTTCTGATAAAGCATCAACACTAGCCGATTCGCTAGTATTCAAAGCTTTATTAGTAGCTTCTTCTAGGTCCAACTTATTATCTAATAACTCTCCATCGATCAATGAGCCACCAGCTAGTGGACCACCAAATAGTAAGCTCTCTGGGCTTGCTACTTTATCAATGCAATTATGGTTACTAACTGTCTTAGAACGACTAGAGTTTGAATTAGATTTAATGGCCTGGGCATCAATAGATCCTAATGTTATTTTATCAGGTAAGTTATCGATAATATCGGCGTTTTGAACGCTAGATTTACTAGCGTCTAGGTCATCTAGTTCTTTTTCATCTAATGTAAGTTTTAGCTCTTTAGCTTTTGATTTATCCCCATTTAAATCTGTATCAACTATTTCTTTACACTGCCCTGTAAAGTGAGACTTGCTATCCATCGTCAATTCTGTTGATTCGACATTTGCAACAACCGAACCTTCACAAGCTATATGTAAATGCTGACAATAGATCTCACCTTCGATATAGCCTGAGACGGTAACATTTTTGGCTTTTACTATCCCTAGGATTCGACCCGTTTTTCCAATCGATATATCGTCAACAGAAGTTATGTTACCTTCCACAACACCATCAATGTGTAGTTTTCCTGTAATATTTAAATCGCCAGATATTTTGTTATTTCTGGCAATAATAGTTAATGCTGTGCGTTTTTTTTCAGAGGGTACAGATCTTTTAAAGAAGCCCATTTTACTGATTCCACTTTAGTAAATATTTTTTCAAAGTTAGCAACATTCCAAGCAACGAAATCTGCGGGGTTGATCGCTTTTGATAGATACAGTAATTCGTAGTGAAGATGAGGCCCTGTTGATTGCCCGGTATTTCCACTCTCTGCAATTTTTTGTCCTTTGTGCACATAATCACCTGTCTTAACTAGATATTTACTTAAATGTGAGTAGCTAGTTGCAAAGCCAAAGTTGTGTACTATTTTGATAAATTTTCCATTGGCTGATCGCCGTTCAGCCATTCTTATAACACCATCAGCAGGCGCATAAATAGGGGTACCTTTCGCCGCCTTAAAATCAATCCCTTTATGCATAGATCTGACTTTCTTGATCGGATGGTAACGCATACCAAAACCGTCATTCACTCTAATAGCTTCAATCGGTGATCCGTTAGGAATACTATTTAACAAAAATATTCGTTGCTTAGTAAGAGTTGATGCTCTTTGAAAACGGTCTTCACTGGAGCTAACCGGTTGCTTTAAATTGAGCATTCTCTCCAATTCATCGAGGCTTTTATCTAAAGCTGACAAATTGCCACCCAAAGAAGTATTCAGTTTTTGAATTTCTGAGTTTTCTAACCGTAATTTATCGCGCTCTTCTTGTGTTTGATGCAATGAACTTTTTAAACCAGGCATATCAACAGCCACTAACTTTAGCTCATCACGCTCACTAGTTATTGATGAAATAGTATTATTAAGTAAATCGATACGTGTATTCTCAAGCGCTAGTCTATCTCTTTGCTGCACGATACTTGCCAGCACATCCTCTAATTGAGTTAGCTCTTTCTCGTTTTTCTGCTGAGTGCCGAGTAAAACGCTATATTGCCCATTTAAATTTTGATGGGTTATCTTCAACTCTAGTAAATTATCAGCGGTTTTAACCCATAACCAATTACTGATAACAAAATAGCCAACCATAACACTTAATAAAACACCGGCGATGTAACGCGCTATTTTGCTCATCGAAAATTGTTTTGACCCCGACCTCGTCGTCAGAGTGATAACCATATTAGTTTTCAATTTTTACCTTACTTATGCTTTCTGTAATGGAGGCAATAATAACAAAAAAAACAGCATAAATACCTACCTTTTTCTTAGTAGAATTTGATAACAACCGCTAATTCCTTCTATTTGAGGCTTAACTCGCTAATTAGCCGAGTTCTTGCAATGGTAGTTTATACTGTTTCTAGCCAAGCCTTAAGTTCAGCTCAAGTAACAACCTGACATAAACTACTATTTATCCATTAGCTTGTTACTTCATCACTTGGTAGCAAGGTATATACTTTTCATGATCAATTTTCATTCTTCTTTGTGCCACAAAAGCCGCCAACAAATCATCTAACTTATGCATTAAAGCGACATCGCCGGTTAAAGAAAATGGTCCATCAGTGGCAATTGATTTTACCGCTGTCTCTTTAACATTTCCAGCAACAATGCCCGACATTGCCCGACGCAATTGCGCTGCCAAAATATAATCTGCTTGCTGTGCATGTAAATCAAGCTCAGCCATGGCTTGATGGGTGGGTTCAAAAGGCTCTTGAAATTCACTAGGAATAAATAACTCCCAATTAAAGTGGAAAGAACCTCCTTTTTCTTTTCTATGTAAGTGCACCTCCTTCAACTTTACCTGCATTGCAACCGCAACTGCTTGAGGATCATTGACAATAATCTGGTATTTATTACTAGCTTTTTCGCCAATAGTGGCTTTAATGAAAGCATCAATTTTTTCAAAATACGCTTCTGAACCTTCGGGACCGGTAAATATAAAAGGGAATGGTATATCTGCATTATCTGGATGCAGCAAGATACCTAACATATACAGTATTTCTTCTGCAGTTCCCGCTCCACCCGGGAAAACGATGATTCCATGTCCCAACCGAACAAAAGCCTCTAAACGCTTTTCAATATCGGGAAAAATAACCAGTTCATTTACGATAGGATTAGGAGATTCAGCAGCGATAATCCCTGGCTCTGTTAACCCTATATAACGTGCATTAGTAACACGCTGCTTGGCATGTGCAATAGCCGCACCTTTCATAGGACCTTTCATAGCACCCGGTCCACAACCAGTACAAATATTAAAAGCACGTAATCCTAATTCATAACCAACCAATTTCGAATAATCATATTCTATACGATTGATCGAATGACCTCCCCAACAGACTACCAAGTTTGGCTTTATATTTGGTTTTACTAAATTGGCATGGCGCAAAATATGAAAAACGGTATTGGTGATATTTTGTGATGCAGGTAACTGTAAGCTGTTTTGATCTAACTCTTCACCTATATAGAGCAAGTCTCTAAGTACGGAAAATAAATGCTCGCGAATACCTAAAATTAATTCTCCATCCACAAAAGCATTAATAGGTGCATTGAATAAATTAAGCATTACACCTTCATGTTTTAGCTCAATCTTTATATCAAAGTTTTTAAACTTTTCTAACACATCACTAGTGTTATCTTCATCACTGCCGGTATTAAGTACTGCTAGTGAACACTGGCGAAACACATGATACAAACTATTATTAGTAGCACCCTCTTGTAACTGAGCAACTTCATAAGGCGATAATGTATCTAAACTATCCAGAGGTTTAACACTCGCATTTATAAACTTCGTCATACAATTAATTCTCCTGGGAAATTTATGCATAGCTTTATTTCATCAATTTTTTGTTAGCTCTACATTAAATACCGTATTATTTAAAATAATTTGTCATAAAAAGAACAGCAATACTGGCTAATAACCACCTAAACAACTTACCTAAAGCCACTTATTACTGAGCAAAATATTAAAAAATTCTGTTTAACGGCTAAATTCAGTAATAGCGACTTAATGCTTATTTATATATATAGACAATTACATCTTGTGATGTTTAGCGTCATTCTATTTATTGCAATGCTATATCTTTTACTTTTGTAACCAGACGCTATTATTACGCACGTTATTGTTTGTACTTATTCAAAATAACAAACAAACCAAGCAAAAACAAATAGATCCTCTCTTCAAATGGCGTCATTATTAACTAAACATACTGTTGCACTACTGCAATAGCTAGTGCAACTAAAACTCAAACTTTAGTCGGTAATACGTACTTATACCTTTCAATTCTCTGCCTTAACAATATAATACAGGCCGCTATGCTACATATCTGCTAATTTCTAGTAATTAAACTGTGTTTGCCAACAAATGACATCCGCTTTTTTCTGTTATTTAAAACTTTTTTCTTTCTAGCCATAGATACAACATATTTTAAATTAGTATAAAATATAGCGAGCTAATAATTCAAAACTTAGAACCATCAAATTTATTTCTCGTTGAAAAAGAGTGCCTTATTCAGCGAGATACAAATGAAAATACTCCACTAAAGATCTTTCATTTGTTACTCCGCTAGGAAACCGTTTCAGAGACAATGAAACTTAAGAGGTAAAAAGCAATGTCTAATAAAGAATTCGATGTACTGTTAGTAGGCGCCGGAGCGATGAGTGCCACATTAGGCACCTTGCTAAGGGAATTAGATCCTACATTAACCATAGGAATAGTTGAACGCCTGGAACACGTTGCGAATGAAAGCACTGATGGTTGGAACAACGCAGGAACAGGTCATGCTGCTTATTGTGAACTAAACTACACCTCTGAAGATGAAAACGGCGACATTGATATAAGCAAAGCTTTAACTATAAATTCCCAGTTTGAAGTTTCACTGCAGTTTTGGAGTTATTTAGTCGAAAATAATAAGCTACCGCAAGCTGAAACTTTCATTAATCGCACCCCACATAAGAGCTTTGTATGGGGGGAGAAAAACGTTGAATTTTTACGTAAAAGATTCCACAAGATGAATACTCACCACCTCTTTGAAGGCATGGAGTTCACAGAGAATCCAGCAACGGTTGAAGCTTGGGTTCCTCTTGTTATGCGCGGTAGAGACGCTAATACACCTATCGCAGCAACTAAAGTGGAGCATGGTAGCGACATTGATTTTGGAGCGATTGCAAGAAACATGATTGCTCATCTCGCTAAGCAAGATCATTTTGATTTAATGGTAGGCCACTCAGTAGAAGAAATAAACAAAAACGATGATGGCACTTGGAAAGTCACGGTAGAACCTAAAGGTAACAAAAGCTATGATATACAAGCTAAATTTGTTTTCCTAGGGGCTGGCGGCGGTGCTTTACCACTTCTACAAAAATCAGATATCCCTGAATGTAAAGGCTACGGCGGTTTCCCTGTAACTGGGCAGTGGCTGGTATGTACCAACCCTGTTATCGTTAATCAGCATCATGCAAAAGTATACGGTAAAGCACCCGTTGGTGCTCCTCCTATGTCTGTACCGCATTTAGATACTCGTAATATCGGCGAAACTGATGCATTGCTATTCGGCCCTTTCGCGGGGTTTACTACCAAGTTTTTAAAGAAAGGTTCAATAATGGATCTGGTTAGTAGCATCAAGGTTGGCAACATCAAACCTATGCTATCCGTTGGCATGAACAATATGGATTTAACAAAATATTTGATTAGCGAAGTTTTTCAATCAAGTACTGAAAGAATGGATGCGCTGCGCGAATTCTATCCTCTAGCCAAAGATAGTGATTGGTCTTTGGCCAATGCAGGGCAAAGAGTCCAAATCATTAAAAAAGATGCTCAAGGCAATGGGAAACTAGAATTCGGCACTGAAATTGTCTCTTCAGCAGATGGATCACTCGCGGCACTGCTTGGTGCATCTCCTGGTGCTTCTACAGCCGTAAACACCATGGTTAACGTTATAGAGCGCTGCTTCGCTAATCGCTTTGATTCAGCTGATTGGCATGCAAAGATTAAAGAGATGATCCCATCATACGGAGAATCACTAATTGAAGATGCTGAACTTGCTAAGAAAATTCGTAATTACACGCAAACAACGCTCAAGTTAAAAGGCTGAAGTAGGTAATCTTACACAGTTCAATATTGAGCTTTATCGATGCACTTATTGCTTGGCAGTTTAAGTAGTAAGTGCACTATATTTTTGCTTTTCTTGCCTTCCTCTACTACTAACTCATCATTAGAACACACTTCATCCCCAGTTTATAAACACGCACTTTCAGCTATATTGACAATCTTTCGCTAACGTAAGCTATTCATCTCTTTTCTTGCTTCGGGGCTGTCTGGCACTAAATCCACGCCGCCATCATGATATGGGTGACACTTTACAATTCTCTTACAGCCTAACCATAAACCTTTAAACGGCCCATGTATTTCAATCGCTTCTTTTGTATAACTTGAGCAAGTAGGATAAAAACGACAGTTATTACCCAGCATCGGGCTGATTACATATTGATATATTTTTATCAATAGCAAAAAAATGGCACTTAAGCACGAATTCAGTACAGTTTTAATCTTAAACAATGCTTTAGCCATATAACCTAGTTACATTTTATTATCTGGAGAATTTAATTAAAACGCTGTGCAAAAGCGGCCTTTCGACTCTACACAGCGTTACTTTTATTGATGTATCTATCAATAATTATTTAATCTTGTTTGTGTAAATGTACATCCATTTGAGGAAAAGGAATACTAATACCTGCCTCATCGAACCTCAATTTAACCTTCTCTGTTGTATCCCAAAGAACCGCCCAATAATCAGCACTATTTACCCAAGGTCTGACAATGAAATTAACACTACTATCAGCCAGTTCTGATACAGCAATCACTGTTTCTGGATCTTTCAAAACTCTATCGTCTTCAGCAATGATATCAGCAAGTAACTGTTTAGCTTGTCTTAAATCAGCTTCATAACCTATACCAAACACCATATCTACTCTACGTGTATCCTTGGCTGAATAGTTTATTATTACGCCTCCATAGATAGATCCATTAGGCACAATAATTGCGCGGTTATCAACAGTGCGCATCATACTGTTAAATATAGAAATTTTTTCAACAATTCCTGATACTCCAGCAGCTTCAACAAAATCGCCTTCTTTAAAAGGCTTAAATAACAGCAACATAACTCCTGCAGCAAAGTTCTTTAATGAATCTTGCAGTGATAAGCCAATAGCTAAGCCCGCTGCACCCACTATTGCAATCAACGAGGTAGTATCAACCCCTAATCTATCTAAAGCTGCCACAATCACTACTAAGAACATAATAGCGTTGGTGATGGATAATACGAAATCTACTAACATTTTATCCATGCTAGATTTATTAAGTACTTTTCGAAGCAGGCCTAAGATCATTTTTATCAGTATTTTACCGATAAAAAATATTGCTATTGCTAAAGCAATATCAATAGCCCAAGGCAAAATGTATTGATCAACCATAATATTTTTATCTCCTTAAGGTGCTCATTCAAGTGAATCAGCTTTTATTGTATGTTAATTATCACTGCAATAACGCTTTGAATCTTTTGTAGTCGGCGATTCTCGCATCCAACTATTGCTACGTAAGTATAGTCAGTTTAAGTTGAAACCAGTAATTGTTTAACGTACATTAATCTAATAAAATGAAATTTATAAAGTTTTAATGCTAGTTCGCAGAAACTGTAAAAAAATCAAAGCTTAAACTGTAATAAAGATTAATATTCTTGAGGCCATTTATGCCGCAAATCTTTGAACATAAGCACTATTTCTAATTTTCTCATAACTACATCGTAGCCTATTAGTACTAAAGATATAATTCTTTAAAAATACCACTCTATACATTTGATTTTTTAATGTTTTTATTGTAATACTATGTAGTATCTATATTATTTATTCGACTAATATTAACTTTAATTAAGTATAGTAACCAGCCATGAAAAGTCTCCTCATCATTATTTTATTATTCAGCTACATAGAATCCAGTTTTGCGCTGCCTGCTCATGTCTCTGACGACTTACAAGTTTATTATAGATCGGGTCCTTCAACTAAATATCGCCTTGTTGGTACATTAATCAGTGGCGATGCTATTACCATTTTGGACGATACAACCAGTAAACGCTTCTATAAAATAAGTACACTGCAGGGGGAAACTGGCTGGATAGCAATTAACAAAGTTAAAATAGGAGTTAGCGCTAAGACCCAAGCTTCAAAACTTCAAAAGTCTCTAACTGACAGTATAGATTTAATCAAAAAACAGGCAGATGAAATTCAACGTTTAAAAGGTTTATTAAACAGGCAAAAGATTGAAAACGAGAATAACTCTGATAAACAATCTCAACTCAATTCAGAAATCAGCTCTTTAAGTAATCAGATTAACGATTTGGATGATAGTAATTTAATTCGCTGGATGACGCATGCAGGCATCGTCACGATTTTTGGTGTTTTTCTGATCTTTATTGTCTCTATTTTTAGAAAACGTAAAAACTACAACGAAATCTATTAAGCAAATCTTTTCAATCAATTCTATTCAACTGACTTATACAGATTTCGCTCAAATATTTAACCTAGCATATCCATCAATATTTGAGCGTTAACCCTTTTTTCTTATCACCGCGATTTACAACAAATTTAGCATATTCAGCGACTAATTAAGCTCCTTTTATAGCATCTTTTTTAAAGTCAAGTATTGACACAATAGATCACACACAGCTATCAATGCCATTGGTTATTTAAAAAACAATTCGCTGAATCCCTTTATTTATGGGCCTTACAGACCCTTCATTCAAACTGTCTACAAAGTTATCCACACGATCTGGGGATAACGATAGCTTAATACTCAAAATTATTTTTATTAGTATAAAATGAAAATTATTTTTATTAATTAACCTTCCAATAGCCTTTATATCTAGCGACGCACAAACTCTATACACATCATCTTTAACAAAAATTTCAATTGACTAGTTTATCTGCTAATTAAGCTAAATTATTCGTCTTAAGAATCTAGCCAAAAGATGCCCATTTGAATATTAATAACTTGTTCTCACGCCTTTTAACAACTAGAGTGTAGATATAGTTAATTATCAGCTTTCATTGCCCAAGAGTAACGGCCAAGTAATTTACTTGCTGGATCTAAACACAATCATATAGATTAACCAGCAGTAATTTTTTGTTATATTTCTATGAATTTAAGTCGCCATCTTAGGTTAAATGCACGTTCACTAAAAAGAGAGTTAAACAATGCTAACGATTTTAACGCTATGTGTTATTGCTACTATTTTGTTTTTGGCTCGAGGATTTTTTACTCCTCAACCTAAACTGCAACCGATTAAAATCAAACAAGAAATACCTCGTAGATCCTCAAGGTATTGATACTTGTGTAAAGTAATATATACAATTTTGTCGTGTGTAAATTACATTTAACAGTGAATAACTAAAAAGCGCTATCAGCGCTTTTTTTAATTGGGCGTTTTTATCTGCCAAATTTTATCAGCTAAACCGCTAGTGCGTTTAGTCGTTTTAGCAATAGCTTGTTGCAAAACTCGCGGAATGCCAAAAAAAGTAAACTG
Organism: Oceanospirillaceae bacterium; assembly: GCA_036960485.1. Lineage (GTDB taxonomy): Bacteria > Pseudomonadota > Gammaproteobacteria > Pseudomonadales > Balneatricaceae > Rs1. Next base: position 23,701 of record JBALXS010000015.1, on the reverse strand, counting down.
CTGTTTTGCCCTAGTAATCGCGGTATAAACCAGCTCTTTGTTGATAACCTTAGCACTTTGCACTAGCATCAACATTACATGCGAAAATTCAGAACCTTGGCTTTTGTGCACCGTCATCGCAAACACTGTTTCATGTTGTGGTAAACGACTTGGCAATACAGCGCGCATTTCACCGCCTTGTTCAAACCACACTTTCAACTGCTGTGTTTGAGAATCAAAACAAGTAATCCCAATATCACCGTTGTATAACTGCATTTGATTATCATTGCGAGTTATCATAATCGGTCGGCCTAAGTACCAGCGGTTGTCAGGCTCTTTAAGCTTTAATTTTTCAAAATGCAGTTCTAGCTGTTGATTAATCTGCTCTACCCCATAAGGGCCAACCCTTAAAGCACACAACACTTGAAACTGATTAAAGCTCGTCAGCAGTGTTTTAGGGTCCTGCTCGGTTTTTATTATGTCGAAATAAGTTTTATAGCCAAGCAATATATTGCTTAAAGCTTGCTGAGTATCTTGTGTAGGAAGTACAACTTTAATATCAGTATAGTCGCTATTAAGCACTGCGCTAACCTCTTTTACATCTCCTTGATTACAAGCTTTAGCTAGCGCCCCTATACCGCTACTATCTGAGAACCGGTAGCTTTTTTGTAAAAAAGCTAACTGATCCGCAAATGAATATTGACTATTTTTAATCGATTCAAAACCACAGCTGGCTTTTAATAGCTCAGACTGACCCGCTGAGTAACAAGCTATTTGTGGCACCGCACAAATATCGCCTAGTACGCTACCAGCTTCTACTGAAGCTAATTGATCTCGATCGCCGATTAAGACTAATCGAGTTTGCTTTGCCAGCGCGTCGACAATACTTGCCATCATGGGTAAATCGATCATCGAAGCTTCATCGATAATAAGTAAATCCAGTAGTAATGGATTTTCACGATGATGAATGAATTTATTACTACTGGCTCTTGAACCTAATAAACGGTGTAAGGTTTTACCTTGCTCCGGGATAAGTTCTAATACCTCTGCTGGTAAATTAAGCTTTTGCTTAGCTTGAGCAATCGATTCAGATAACCTAGCTGCCGCTTTTCCCGTCGGGGCAGCCAGTTGTATTATAGGGCGCCTGTTTTGCTGCAATTGGCTTTCAATATAAATAGCCAATAGCTTGGTGACGGTAGTGGTTTTACCAGTACCAGGGCCACCACTAATGATGCTGATTGGATGTTCAGTAGTAATAGCTGCCGCAATTCTTTGCCAATCAGGCAACTCGTCACTAGAAAAATATTTATCTAATTGCCTGGTAAGTTCTAGCGCTTTTAGTGCACTAGCTTCTTTACTTAATGATGTATTGATCTGGTTTGCCGCTGGCATCAATAATCTAGCAGCCACTTGGCACTCGTATCGCCAATAGCGGTATAAGTACAAACGATTATTATCAATCACTAAAGGGGTAATGCAGGATCCATCGCCAATTATTTGGTTATCAAGCAAACTCTGCGCTGATGATTTATCACCTAATAACGCTGTTGCTGATTTAATTTGATCTACTGGCCAGTGCTCGATTGTTTCAAACAAATTATCCAGCGCGACGCACACATGCCCATCACCTAATTCAGCGCTAAGCAAGGCTCCAAGTAACAGCTGGTTATTACTACTAGCTGGTAATTTTTGTGCCAACCACTGCGCGAATTTAACATCAACCACGCGCATCAGCTGTTGCTTTAATAATTGATCTAGTAGTTCAAACAGCGGCTCACGTTGCGTATTCATGTGCCTTCCTCGAAAAGTTTATCTAGTTTTTCTATGAGTATACGTGCCGGTTTAGTGTAATAAATCCCCGTATCTGAACCTGGCGCTAGTCCTCGTAAAAACAAATAAAACACCCCGCCAATATCTTTATCATAATCATAATCGACTATGCGATTACGTAAAAAACGATGCAGCGCTAAAGTGTATAATACATATTGAAAATCATAACGATGGTCAATCATTGCCAATTCTAATTGAGGTATTTGGTAATCACTTAAACTATCCCCTAAATAATTAGACTTGTAATCCACTACATAATACTTCCCTTCAAACCGCAATGTTAAATCGATAAACCCTTTTAACATGCCTGCTATTCTTGAAAAAACTAGCTGCCCTGCTCTTTTCGCAAGTGGATCATATTGCGCTAATAAACGGTTCACGCTTTGACACTCTATCGCTTGAAAGACCAGTACAAACTCCATTTCTACTAATCTGTTAGCGGTTGTGATCTGTTGTAGGCAAAAATGTTGTTGAGATTGTTTCGCCTCTAAAACTACTGCCAATGATTGATAGACAAAACTGGCTAAACAAGGAAGCCAGGCTAAATCATAACCTGTGGCAGGTAAGCGCTGTGCGAGTACTTCTTCAATCTGGCTTATATCTTGTGCAGAAAAATCAATATCTTCATAGATGCTATGCAAAAACGTTCCAGCGACAGCCCCTTTAGCAAAGGTGAAAATACTATCTTCAACTAATTCAGGCGTCAGCTCTGGCGTATCTATTTCATCTGCTACTTCAATATCTAATTTATTACTTTCTAGTGCGCTGCTGTGTTGCGCATTCCGCGATAACGCAGAATAACTCGTCACGCGCCAGTCATACTCAATCACTCTTGTAAAATTAGTTACTTGCAACCGATCTTCAAGCGCATCATTACTTGAATCATTTTCTTTAGATTCATCCACCAGCAGCGGTGCGTCAAATAAATCGGGTTGGGAAGTTGAAATATTTGCAGTATCAAGTATTTTAATTTCTGCAGTGTTTGCAGATAGCTCAGCTAGCGCTTGTTGCAAAGTTATATCTTGTAATAGCTTGCTTTCACCTTGTTCTGTGATCAAGGTTAACAAGTAGCCTATTGCCGTTTTATGCCAAACGCTTTTATTTCTAAGGTACACATCTGCCATGCCAATAAAGCAACCGTGGGCGGCGCGTGTAATAGCGACATACAATAAGCGTAAATCTTCTGCGAGCGCTTCTTTATCTTGCCTATCCGTTTCGCCCTCACCGGTGGTAGCTAAAATCGCTTGACCTAGTTCATCGTGATACAATTTATTGGTATTACTTCGATAACGACAAGCAAAAGGGATATACACCAAATCGTATTCTAAACCTTTAGACTTATGAATGGTGATGACAGTAACTCTTGCTCTATCACTATCTAGCCTTAGCTGCTGCTCTTGTGCTTGGTTCGCTGGTTGTAAGCGCCTATCTTGTAAATAGCGAACTAACGCTTCGTTTGACTCTAACTGCGCACTGGCTTGTTGTAATAATTCAGATAAGTGTAAAAAATCTGTTAAACGACGCTCGCCATCAGTGTAACTTAGCCAGCGTTTGGCTAGCTCTCGCTGCTGTAATAGCGCATGTAACATGGCTAAAACGCCACTTTTCCACCAGATTTTGCGTAATATTAAAAATTCTTCAACTAATGCTTCCCATGCTATTTCATCTTGGTTGAGATTATATAGTTCTGTTGCGTTCAGTTGAAAAATTTCAGTGGCTAAAGCGCTTCGTAAATAGCGTTCATTATTAGGCTCATTAACCGCTTTTAATACGTATTCAAGCTCTCTAGCAATATTCATACTGTAAACATTATCGCGATTAGACATGAAAACTGAATCTATTTTCACTTGCAATAATGCTTGCTGTACTAATCCTGCCTCTTTTCTATCACGCACTAAAATTGCGATATTTTTGGCAGTAATGGCCTTATCTTTTAAAGAGCCTTCCTTCATCATGCGCTCTATTTGCGTCGCGCAAACAACCGCTAAATCATGTAAATATTGATCGTTGTTAACTTTGTCATTACTCAACCAAAAGTTTAGCGCCGCCATCTTCTTACCGGCAAACATTAATCGCGAGGCGCCTTTTTTGGCAGCTTCTACCGGATGAAACGGAATATCATCACGATAGATAAAAGCAGCAGGTGAGCGTGCGAACAAGTGATTAGTAGCACCGACCATCGCATTAGAAGAGCGCCAATTAGTCCCTAGCGTATAATGCTTTTTTACTTGCCTCCGCGCTGTCATGTAGGTAAATATATCAGCCCCTCTAAACGCGTAAATAGATTGCTTTGGATCCCCTATCATCAGCAAACCTAATTCGGATGATGATAAATCACTCGCTTCACTTTGCTGATCACCAACCTGATAAAGCTGCGAGAAAATTTTATACTGTTCGGGGTCGGTGTCTTGAAATTCATCTATCAGTGCAAAGGGGTATTGTTTGCGTATCGCAAGAGCCAGGCTGTTTGAACTGTTTGAACTGTTATCTGTACTGTTATTTGAGCTATCATCTAAATGAACATCATCTAGTGCGGCTGCTAATTTTTGCAGTAAATCGTCAAAACTTTGTAATTGAAGTTTGTTTTTTTCACGCTGCATATTGGCGCGTACGACATAAAGTGCTCGACAAAATATAACTGCTTTAAAATTTATTTGCAGCTCACAAAAACTCGCTATTTTTTCAAACATTAAATGCTTAGGAATGACTTCCGTTTTACATTTTTCAAGTAACTGTTGCTGCGAAAACTTTGCAAGTTCCTTAAAAGGTGCTTTCTCCCCTGCAGCAAACGCCATTATTTTCGCGTACCAATTGGGTAAATGTTTTTTTGAATAGCTACGCTTATCTACAGATGAATTTTGAATCAGGCTTTGCAAGTCATCATTAGGATCTTCACTACTTTGCACAGCTAGTAGCTCTATACGCAATTGCTGCTGTGCACTTAAAAACTCTTGCCACTTTTGAGATAAATCGAAAGCACTATAATCAGGTTCAAGCTGCAAATTACTTAAACCCAGATAGCCACGTATTTTACTTAGTAAAGCATCCGGGCTAGCGTAACAAGCCAATATTTCTTGCGCTAAATCTACAGGCGCTTGGTATAGCTCTACTCGCCAGTAATCTAAGAGCGCTTGGCGCACTATATCGCTATCATCGCTTATCAGCTCTGCACCAAAGTTAGCGCCTGATTCAAAAGCATGCTGTTTTAGCATTCGCTGGCAAAAACCATGAATGGTAAATATTGCTGCTTGATCCATTTCAGAAGCAGCGAATTCTAAATCTAAAATAGCCCGCTCATGATCTTCGTGCTGTGCTAGTAACTGCTGAATAAAAACATCTTCACTAGCACCTAATACAAAGGCAATGCGCGCTTCTTGAATGCGGGCTCGAATACGCTCGCGCAGTTCTTGTGTCGCCGCTTCCGTAAAAGTAACCACTAATATTCGATCTACTTCTAACGGCTCTTTGCGCCCTAACCCTAATAACAACCGTAAATAAAGCGCCGCTAATGTATAGGTTTTACCGGTGCCAGCACTGGCTTCAATCAACGCCTGCCCGGTTAATGGCATACTAATAGCATCTAGTATTTCAGGAGGATTGTTATGCTCACTTAGAGTGGTGGGAAGCTGCATTAAAAATCCTCCTTTTGCGTATCCGTATCTATTACTAAGTATTCAAATAAGGGTTCAAATATTGCTTCATTCACCGCTAATAGACCTACACCAATACTTGACCATTTAGGGAAAACGCGATGTAAGTATGGATCGGCAAAGTTGTTATAATTTTTCTCTATTTCTACTATTGCTTTATCTTTGTCTTCACTTGAAAATATTTTCCAACCTAAATCAGGTAACCAAGCTAAAGGGACAACCATGGCATTGCGGTATAAATCGATTAAATGATGTAATATTTGCAAAGCCTCCTCTTTGGCAACCACTCTAAAATGGAATTGCTCGTTTATCGCTCTAAAATAGGTAGTGTGAGCACAACCATTTGCACAGGCTGCTAGATGCTCAATCCAAGTTTGAATATACATTCTTCCGCTACTATTGGCCGCGCTAAACTTAACGACTCCGGCATCATACAAAGGTTCTATCCAGCCTTGGAACTGCAAATCATCTATTTCTAAATCAAACATTAACCGATGTTTAACCCCTTTGATTAAAGGCTTCACTTTTTCGGCAAGCTCAGTAGCATCAAAAACATTCTTCGCTAAACTTTTATCTCCAGCCACGCCTAATGGTAACTGCCCTGAAGCGCTTAATAGGTGGCTAAAGTGGTCCATATCCTTGTCTAAAACACTGTGCTGTAGCAGTTGATCTCTAACGATATAATTATCTAATCCGCCTAATACAAAGGGTTCTTCATCTTCCGCGACACTCTCTTCGTCACTAAAGCTCACTTGCAATTTTTGCTGAAAATAATAGCGAATCGGCTGTTTAAAGAACGAACAAAGCTCATCAAGGGTTAGCTTTTCTAGTGATTGCACCGGTAATGGCTGCACAAAACTACTGTTTTGTAGGGTCTTCGTATCTAAATTCGCCACTGAAAACCACTGCTTTGCATAGCTAAATAGGCCGTTTTTAGCAGAAAAATTATTGCTGTGATAAGCACTAATAGGATGTTCGACATTTAAGTGTGCCAATAACGCTTTACCTTGCAGCTCTATTGTTAAAATATCAAGATCTGTTGCTACTGGCTGTTCTTCAAGATCAAGATAATAGCCTTGCCCGATATATTCGAATAATTCGCTGACTAACACTGAAGGAGCTCGGTGGCTATTATCAGCCATTGAACGACCAATATAACTGATATAAAGCTGCACCCTGGCAGATAGCAATGCTTCTAAAAACAGGTATCGATCATCATCACGCCTTGAGCGATCCCCTTTTCGTGAATTTAAATTCATTAAATCAAAACCCATCGGCGCAACTGAGCGTGGATAATCGCCATCGTTCATCCCTAATAGGCAAACTATTTTAAAAGGGATGGCGCGCATCGGCATTAAAGTACAAAAGTTAATTTGCCCGGCTAAGAACCGCTGGCCAGAGCTCTGCTGCGTGAGGTTTTGCTGCAGGTAGTCAATCACAATATCCGCGGGTATTAGTTGCTCATAATGCACTTCACCAATCGTTTCTTGTAGTTTTTCTAAAGCGCTGTATATCACTTCCAAAGCTGCCAAATCCGCATCGTCAGGTGTATATAAATCTTTGAGTAATTGATGATAAAAATCGATCCATTGATCAATGCTGTTAGTGCTATTGAACTGCGTTTTACACAGCTGTAAAAGATCAACAAAGTGGCTCAGTTGCCCAAGGCTGGCTGCACTTAAGCCTTCAATTTCAGTATAAGGGGCTATATTTTGCCAAGTTTCGTCAATTTCTCCTAAGGCAAAACCTGCAAACATTCTATCTAAGCCAAACTGCCAACTATTTTGCTTAAACCCTGGCAGAGATAACTCTTCACGGTTTTGCGCATCTAGCCCCCATTTAATCCCCGCTTGTAAAATCCACGTGCGTACTTGGGCAAAGCTCGCTTCATCTAACGAAAGGCGACGTTGAAGAGCTGGCAGAGATAATAGTTCGAGTATTTCGCTACTGCCATAACGGCTGTTAGCTAGGCTCAATATACCTAAGAAATTGGCGATTAAAGGAGATTCTTGCTGTATGTTTCGATCAGAAATAGAAAACGGTAAATATTTTTCCCCTGTGGCTTGGCCAAAAACAGCTTCCACAAAAGGGCTATAGAAAGAGACATCTGGCATCATTACAATGATATCGCGAGGTTCTATCTCGGGCTTGTGCTGCAAAATATTCAGCAGTTGATCTTGTAATACTTCTACTTCACGCATCGCACTATGACAGCTGTGCAAACTAATAGAGTCATCTTTAACATCAACGACTAGCCTTGGGTCACTATCAGATGCTAGCGGCTGTTCGTTTAAATCAGCTCGACGATTACGTAACGATAAAATGTCACTTTGTACGGTGCTTAATAAGTGACTATTGTCATCGTCATTGAATAGTTCAACTGTGGGTAATTCAAGTTGAGAGAGCATGTGTAAATAATCACGCCCCAATTTCCCCATCGACGCGAGTAATGGATTACCTTGCTCATAGAGCTTTATCTCATCAATACTGGCTTGATCTTCATTGTTAGCGCTGCGCATTAATTGGCCTAAATAGCGATTATCAACAATATCGCTCCAATACTGCCTGCAAGGGTTGGCCACCATCAAGTGAATATCACAACGCTTGCCTAAAATAACCAGCGCTTGCAGGTAGTTATCAGGTAATGCAGAAATACCAAAGACAAAGAGCCGTTGTGGGATATCTTGTGCAGGTGCACTTTCAATAACATCAATAAAGGCATCAAACATGTTGGCTCGATGCCAATGAGGAAATTCGCGCTGGTGAGTATCAAGTACTATCGCACGCCATAAAATCGGCTGCCAAAGTTGCTCACCCTCTGCAGGAGTATTATCTCCGGCTTCCCAAAGTGCTATCCAATCTGGGCGATAAACTAAGTATTGGTCAAATAGATCTGCAATTTTTTCACACAGCTGGTAAAAACGTATTGGCGCTTTATCCCCTTGCATATAATGAGATAACGACTGAAATTCAACGTTTTCTATATGCTCAGGCAATATTCTCATTAATACCCAAGTCATACTTTCTTTTGAGTAAGCAGATCGCTCAGGTACATCAACCAGTAATTGGGAGAATGTTCGCCATAAAAAGCTAGCGGGTAAGGGGAAGTCGATATTGGCCGCTATGGTAAGGCGCTGTGCTAACTCTAATTTAAGCCACTGCGCCATGCCTGGGCTTTGAACCAGTATTTGCTCTGTGCAAAAAGGGTCACTTAAGGGTTGCTGGGCGATCATTTCAACTAACACATCGCGCAGCACATTCAACGAATTAGAATGGTAAACTTTGAGCAAAGCATCACCTCAAATAGTTAGGACTGATTATTTAATTTGATACTAATGCTTGGCCGTGATTATTTAAAGCACTCGCCATGTTTAGCCGTATATTTCGCTAGTTAATCTCTTGTTTAAAACCCAGCTAGGTTTTTAGGTTCTAGCTATCTGATTTTCTAACTATCTATAATACTGATCTCTGGTTTCTCGTATCCGCTATCTAAGGACCATACCTCTTTACCCATCTCAACCTTAACAACACCTGGAAAGCGTTTATGCAAATACACAACAGCATCTTCCAAAGTATTTATGTCGCAAAGCATAACGCCGCCGCGATCGTTATCTGTGGTAAAAATAAAACTCTTCACGTTATCTCTCTATATTTCTTAATGATTAAATAGTGCTATATAACACTAAGTACTTAATTAACTATTTTCGGGGAATAAACCCTATAATGATTTAGACTGTGCCTAATTCATCGCTATTAAGCTCAAGCGATTGCAAGATGGGTAATTTTACTTGAGAAATAGCCTACAACCAAGATAGAAGCACTCACAACGACAATCATAATTAAATTCATGTTCGTCCAACCGATAGTTGCCTCTAGCCATCCGGAGCTTAGGGCTGAAAGAGCAACCATAGAAAACAATATAAACTCATTCGCCGCTTGGCTTTTAGCTTTTTCATGTGGCTTATAAGCGGATGTTACCAAATGCGTTGCGCTGATAAACATAAAATTCCAACCCAGCCCTAATAACACCAACGCAGCCCAGAAATGCCACAAGCTTTGCCCATCGTAGTTTACTGCAATACAGGCCAATATAAGCACCGAACCTGTTTGTACTAATTTTATAGCACCATATTTTTGAATTAACTTACCGGTAAAAAACGATGGCAAAAACATGCCTAATACGTGCCATTGAATCACCCAAGCAGAATCTGCAAAATTAAAACCATGATGATTCATAGCCAAAGGGGTGGCAGACATTAATAAATTCATCACCACATAACCCGCTGTCGCTGCAACGATTGATACCGCAAAAATCGGCTGGCTAATAATTTGCCATAATGACCTTTGCTTAAGGTTACCTTTAGCTCGATACACCCCGGTTGGAAAATCGGCTTGCGTTAATAAAATAAAAGCCAATATATTTAAACAAACAACGCCCATGAAAGAGCCTACAAAGGGGTAGCCTTCAATAAAATCTTTAGTTTCAACTGCTAAAGCAGGGCCTAAAAACGCCGCTATTACGCCCCCCAGCATTACAAAAGAAATTGCTCTACTTTTGTCACTTTCCGCACATGATTCTACCGCTGCAAATCGATACAAAGTACCGAACCCGATACCCATGCCTAACAGAAATGATCCAGCACAAAAACCGCCAAAACTATGATAAAAAAGCGCTATACAGCAACAAACAGCACCTGCTATTCCCAGACTATTACCTAGATAAAAACCTTTGCGTCTACCAAGCTTGTGCATAATCAGCGATGCGGGGATGGTTGCACTCATAAGGCCAACAAACTGAAAAGCTAAAGGTAGAGTAATAAAAGCATCTGATGGAGCTAAACTTTGCCCAATTAAAGCTGCCATAGCGACTAACAATATATTTCCTGTCCCTAAAAGAGCTTGGCAAAGCGAGAGGATAAAAACAGTTTTATTCATAAAACGAGCAGCCTGATATAGGTTAAAAAGAGTAATAACTAGGGAGTTTTATTGTATATAGTAATGAATCTAAATCCCCAACAAAACGTTTAGATTCATTACTATATGGAGCTATAGTGTCTATTAAAAAACTAGTCAGGTATAGCTGTTTTATTCTCTATGCAGCCTCATTTGCAGATAAACAATCAACTTTTACTACTTTTATACAATCAAAAGCCTCTGCATATTGACTTTAGCTATGTATTTGACTTTAATCTATTATCAAAAGAATTTTATTAATATGTAATCATTATTTTTAGAGTTATCACTATTAACTAATTTTGTTCTATAATTAGTTAGGTTTCATCCTGAAGCTGGCTCGTAGCGAAGCTGGTCCAATGGTACGAGATGAACAACACTATAGATAGGTGTTTGGTTGTTCCAAATAACTGCACTAGTGGTGATCAGATCGAGCGAGTGGAATAGCCGCAGTAGATATTCGTTTCTGGATGGGAATTAGTTAGCAAACACACTGGCATAAATCTTATTTTTCAAGCTGCCGAATAGATTTATCAAACCGCTCAATACCGCACGAGAATTTTATGAATTTAAGCAATCTATTAGTTTTATTGGTAGAACCTTCAAACTTACAGCGATCTATTATTCGTAAGCACCTAGCTAGTTTTGAAATTACTGAAGTGGAAGAATTTATCTGCGGCCAGGACTCTCTAGATTTCATGGAACACCAAGTTCCAGATATTGTTATTAGCTCTATGCATTTACCCGATATGACAGGCACTGACATCGTCAAGGATATGCGAGAGCACGAGCGCTTACAAAAAACAACCTTTCTACTGATTTCCTCAGAAACTCACTATCGTTTCTTAGAGCCTGTTCGCCAAGCAGGTGCGATTGGCATACTACCTAAACCTTTCAATGAGAAAGATCTCGGTAAAGTACTACATAGCACCTTAGATTACATTGGCGATTATGAATCTGAAGTCACTGATGAAGAATATGAAAATTTAAGCGTATTAATCGTCGATGACAGTAAAGTTTCTCGTAGTTATTTTAAAACTATCTTGAGAAACCTCGGGGTTAAAAATCTGACAGAAGCTGAAGATGGAGCGCAAGCGTATGAAATTTTCCAACAACAGCATTTCGACCTCGTTGTCACTGATTACAATATGCCCAATGTTGACGGTAAAGAATTACTCGAGCTGATACGTCACGATGATACGCAACCATCTGTGCCAGTTATGATGGTAACATCGGAACAAAATCAAGCCTCACTCGCTGCTATTGAAAGCTCTGGGGTTTCTGCGCTGCTTAAAAAGCCACTTACTTACGACAGCATTAAACGAATCATTACAGAATTAATTTTTGACGATGCTTAAAATAAATAGCCATGATCAATATAGAGTTATTTAACTGCTGTACTAAAAACTGATGACAACTTACGTCCCATACCAAATTTAATTATGTGCCTAAAACAATCCGACGCTAATCTAAACTCTCTGGTTAAACATCTTAATCAGAGAGCTTAGGGTTAGTTCCCGTCTTACGCTTTATGACGTATTTCGAAACACTTGTGGATATTAGTAGTACGTTTAAAGTCAGGATCAATGGTTCTAGCTGTAATCTCTACAACATCATACGACGCTAACAGTTCATAATCTAATTTGAACTTACGATAATTGTTAGAAAAAATTAACAACCCATCTTTACGTAACAAGCGCATACTCGAACTAATCAAACGCACGTGATCGCGCTGCACATCTAACACATCTTGCATTCGCTTAGAGTTAGAGAACGTTGGAGGATCCATAAA
>JBALXS010000015.1:0-11397 GCA_036960485.1 Oceanospirillaceae bacterium | reverse complement strand
CATCTAACACATCTTGCATTCGCTTAGAGTTAGAGAACGTTGGAGGATCCATAAATATTAAATCATAACTAGGCTGACGCTGTTTTTTCAACCACTGCAAACAATCTGCTTGAATGAAATGATGGTTACTATCATTAAAACCATTCATTGCCATGTTCTTAGCAGACCAACTCAAGTAAGTTGCCGACATATCAACACTTGTTGTGGATTTTGCACCACCAATCGCGGCATGAACCGAAGCGGTACTTGTGTAAGAAAACAGATTTAGAAAGTCTATGCCATCGCTTTGCTGTTGGATCTCTAAACGAATAGGGCGATGATCTAAAAACAAGCCTGTATCTAAGTAATCCTTCAAATTTATTCTAAAACGACAATTGTTTTCTTTTACTTCAAAAAATTTACCTAAATGGCCCTGCTTTTCATATTGCTGAGTACCACTTTGGCGTTTACGCTGCTTCAACACTACTCGCTTAGGGCTAATTTCTAGCACTTGTGGAATCGCATTCATCACATCTTTTAAACGCTCAAATACTTTAACTTGGTCAATCGTTTTTGGCGCAGCATATTCTTGCACGTTCACCCAATCACCATATACATCGATAGCAACCGCATATTCTGGTATATCAGCATCATATAGACGGTAAGCGGTAATCTGGTTCTTTTTGCGCCATTTTGCTAAGGATTTAACATTCTTCTTCAAACGATTCGCAAACATTTGCCCCATTTCAGAAAGAGGCTCTAATTCTAATAGCTCTAACTTTGACTCGGCATCAGTACGCTCGGCGTATATATGATAATTAAATAAATTACTTTCTAACGGCCCATTATTGAGCTTATACATTTTATCAGGCTTTAAACCGATTACTTGGCAAAGCTCAGGGTTGCCAGTGAACACTGATGCTTTCCACCCTCTAAACTCTTCTTTGAGCCTATCGCCAATACTACGATACATAAACATCAGCGAAGAACTGTCCCCCAAGCGCTCACCATAAGGTGGGTTGGTAATCAGCAAACCTGGGAAATCATTAGGCGGTAGCATTTTTTCTACTTGCCCTGTTTTATATTGGATGAGCTCATCTAGGCCAACATTCTTACTGTTAGCTGTAGCATTTTCTAATACGCGCGCATCAATATCAGAACCAATAAACTGTACATCGTTCTCTTCTAAACCAGTCGCGCGACGCTTCTCAGCTTCTTGCAGCAATGAATCCCAAAGTTGCGCTTCATGTTTTTTCCAATGCACAAACCCCCAGTGCTGACGGTCTAATCCAGGTGCTATATCCGCTGCCATCATAGCGGCTTCAATCAACAAAGTACCTGCGCCACACAATGGATCATATACTTGCTTAAATTCACCTTTTATTTTAGGCCAACCAGCACGCATCAACAAAGCCGCGGCTAAGTTTTCTTTTAAAGGCGCTGTTCCTGCAAACAAACGATAACCACGACGGTGTAAGCTTGATCCAGAAAGATCTAAAGAAACTGACAAACGACCACGAAACAAATGCGTGTGAACTCTAATATCAGGTGTTTCACGCTCTATAACAGGTCTGATGCCAGTAGCATCACGAAACTGATCAACGATGGCATCTTTTACTTTAAGCGCGCCGAAATGGGTATTATTGATCGCTCTAGAACTGCCGGTAAAACTAATCGCCAAGCTATTTGTTGGCTCCATATGATCTAACCATTGGATACTCTGAATCGCATCGTACAATTCATCCGCTGTTTCAGCATTACCTGTTAGCAGAGGAAGCAGCACTCTATTGGCAACTCGAGACCAAAGACACGCACGATAAGCGTATTCAATATCGCCATAAAACTCGACGCCTACTGCAACCTGTTTAACTTTACTTGCACCAAAACTGATCAACTCATCAACCAGAAGCGGCTCAAAACCCTTTGGGCAAGTCGCTAAGAACATATGTGACATTAATTTGTACCTTTGAGAGTAACACTACATGTGCACTCATTTATTAAAAAGCCTACTAAATCAATAAGATAAAAATTATTCATATTGATCATAATAAACATGATTTCTTTTCAGCACTCGTTTGTTAACTAAGATTTACTTAACTCACTGATAAAGCAATTGTTTATTCATTAGCCTTTTCAGCTAATAAAAAACAACTGTTTAAAAATAGCACTAATCTACTATTTTTTGCTATAACTAGTTTTTACTACTATTTTAATTGTGCCTAAGACAATTCACACAATTAATTTGAATTTCTAACTGCTCTACAACTAACTAATAACCAACCAAGCACTAACTAAAGGAGGCCAATAACGAATATCTCAACACCGTTAAATAAAAATATTAAGAGGTTATAATATGAAGAGACAAAAACGCGATAAATCTTCTATTTTGTATTCAAGAGGGTTTAGTGCTGGTTTATCAGGAAAGTCTAAAGATTTATGTCCCGTAAATGCTGAAGAGCAACGCTGCCTCTGGTTAGGCGGTTGGCGTGAAGGACGTGAAGCACACTGGGACGGTATGGGTGGCGTATCCGCTATCCAAGTTAATCCATCTTTACATTAGCACACTTCAATACAGGGCTTTCGCTAAAAAGCCCTACCCCTTAAAACACACATGCTTACAACACACTTAAAAAACTACTTACCTGACAATGATTGAATCGCTCTTACTGATTCTGCAATTAATCCCGGTCCCTTATAAATAAAACCAGTATATATTTGCACTAAACTAGCACCTGCTTCAATTTTCTCAGCGGCGTCAAACCCTTCAGATATACCACCTACTCCAATAATAGGAATCGTCCCTTGCAATTCTCTAGCTAAAGTACGGATAATCCTAATCGATTGATTACGCACTGGTGAACCTGATAAGCCACCCGCTTCATTATGAACAACCGAATCTTCTACACCCTGTCGAGATAACGTAGTATTAGTGGCTATAACTCCATCAATTTCATAGGTTTTAAGCGAACAGGCCACCATGGCAACTTCTTCTTCTGTTAAATCGGGTGCTATTTTAACTGCGATAGGTACATATTTATCATGTAAAACAGCTTGTTTAGCTTGCTCGTTTTTCAGCACTTCTAACAAACTATTTAAAGACTCACCAAATTGTAATGTACGCAAGCCTGGAGTATTCGGTGAAGATACATTTATGGTGACATAAGAGGCGCGAGAGTAAACTTTACGCAAACAATACAAGTAATCATCATTTGCTTTATCATTAGCGGTATCTTTGTTCTTACCAATATTTATGCCTAGCACCCCTTTAAAGCGTGCTTTATCAATATTTTCCAACAAGGCATCAACACCATCATTATTAAAACCCATACGGTTAATAATGGCATTGTGTTCTGGAATACGAAAAATGCGTGGCTTAGGATTACCTATTTGCGGCTTAGGTGTTACGGTGCCTACTTCTAGAAAACCAAATCCCATACTCGCTAAACCATCAATAGAAGCACCATTCTTATCTAAACCGGCCGCTAAACCTACTGGGTTTGGAAACTTAATGCCCATTACTTCGACTGGTGCGTAATGACTTTGTGCTCCTAGAAGCTTAGGCAAACCTAATACAGCAGCTAGATTCATGCCTTTAAGTGCTAAATTATGAGAATGTTCAGCATCTAAACTGAACATTAGAGAACGGGTTAAGGGATATAACATATGAAAGCAGGCCAAGTGAAAATTTGGCGACTATTATATGTTAAAGCCAAGCATATAAATAGCTATAAACAAGCGTAATACACAACCAAATTCTTTTGAAAAATAAAATAAGATGAATCTTAAAATAAGTGGGGCCTATAAAAGCTATTTATCCAGTTTTCATCCTGAAACGGAACCTTAACCAGAGCCAAAACGGCTCATTGATTAAAGATGCGTATTGCTAAAGATCGGCGTTTGGTTATTCCAAATTACTAACTCTGATGGTGTGCAAATTGATCCAGTGAGGCGCTCGTAGTAAGTATCCGTTCCTGGATGCAAATTATCTAGTTATTTGCAGCTAAAAAGCTTTTCATTATTTGATCTTTAAAAAAAAAAATGGATAATTACGCATATATGTACAAAGTGATTTTTTCAGTTGAATAACATCTATTTCTATCCCATCTGCCCTCTTTGTTTTTATTCATCAATCTTAATTTTGCAGAATAATATCTATGCTTAAAAATGATCCATCGAACGACACTCAAATGCCCCTTTCAACTTCATGGAGCATCGAAGATAGCGAAAAACTATACGCTGTAAATCAATGGGGAGCAGGTTATTTTGATATAGCATCAACAGGTGACTTACAAGCCTGTGTGAAGATGCAGGATAAAACGGCCGCGGTCTCTATACTTGATATTATAGAGGGCATGAAAGAGCGCGGCATAGAGATGCCTACGGTGCTTCGCATTGAAAACGTGCTAGATCAACGCATCAAAGAGCTAAACGAAGCTTTTCGAGCAGCGATAGAAAAAGCGCAATACCAGGGCGAATATCGCGGTGTTTTCCCGATCAAGGTTAACCAGCAATGTCATGTTATTGAGGAAATTGCAGATTTTGGCCGCCGTTTCAACCATGGCCTTGAAGCAGGTTCGAAAGCTGAACTAATCATCGCGCTTTCTCAACTACGTGATCACGACAGCCTAATTATTTGCAACGGCTATAAAGATGCTGAGTTTGTCGATCTGGGCTTGTATGCCCGCGAACTTGGCATTAAATGCTTCTTTGTATTAGAAACTCCCGCTGAACTCCCTATCATTCTAGAACGTAGCAAAGTACTTAACATCAAACCCTTAATTGGCGCACGCATTAAGTCATCCGTGATTGTAGATGGCCATTGGAATGAAGATAGTGGCGATCGATCTATTTTCGGATTATCCACAAGTGCATTATTAGATGTTGTAGAGCAGCTAAAAATAGCGCAGATGCTAGATTGCTTACAATTACTGCATTGCCACTTAGGCTCACAAATTCCTAATATTCGAAACATTCGCAGTGGTGTTCAAGAAGCGTGCCGCTTTTATACTGGTTTAATCAGTGAAGGCGCACCAATGGGATACCTTGATTTAGGCGGCGGCTTAGCGGTTGATTATGAAGGTGCCAGTACCAACAGCACCCACAGCATGAATTACCAACTAGATGAATATTGCGTCAACATTGTTGAAACCATTACTGAAAGCCTAAATCCGCTTAACATTGCACACCCGACCATCGTCACTGAATCTGGGCGCGCGACAGTAGCTTACTCATCAATGCTATTATTCAATGTGCTAGATGTGCGCAACCATGACCCAAGGCCATTACCTAAAGCCCTTGATACTGAGCATCACGAAACGTTGCACAATTTATTTGCCGTAGATGCAGCGCTAAATCAGCGTAATTTCCAGGAATGCTACAATGACGCTCTTTATTATCGTGATGAAATAAGAGAACTATTTAGACGAGGCCAAGTCGCACTACGTGATCGTGCACTTGCGGATAATATCACTCTCGCTATATTGGCTAAGATTGCTAAAATTTTAAAAACTATTGAGCGCATCCCTCCAGAGCTGGAAAACTTAAGCGAGCTACTTTGCGATATTTACTATGGCAACTTTAGCTTGTTTCAATCTTTACCCGACATCTGGGCTATAGATCAAGTTTTCCCTGTCATGCCTATTCATCGCCTAAATGAAAAACCCACACGTGAAGCAATCATTGCTGATATTACCTGTGACTGCGATGGAAAAATAGATCGATTTATATCGCCACAAGGTATACGTAACACACTCCCTTTACACGCTTTGAATGAAGAACAAGAGTATTACATCGGGGTATTTTTAGTCGGTGCTTATCAAGAAACACTCGGTGATCTGCATAATTTATTTGGCGATACTAATGTCGTTAGCGTTAGAATAAATAGCGACAGCAGTTTCGACTTTGTTAGGGAGTTCCAAGGTGACAGCATTGCCGACGTACTTAGCTATGTAGAGTACGAACCCAAGCAAATGCTAGAACAGTTTAGACGCAGTGCAGAACTAGCAGTGAAAGAAAAAAGAATTACCACTTCACAGCGCCAAAGAATGCTAAGTGCTTTTAAAGATAGCCTACAAGGTTATACTTATTTTGAACGCGAGCAGCATTAAAAAAAGATAGATAAAGCTAAAGTTCTTTTCAGTAGAGGCTTAGCTCTTAATTTTAAGTTTTTAATATTAACAACAGCGATTCAAAAAACCGAATCAGCTTAAACGAAAAAGGACATACTATGTCAAAAGTAATGATAATCGGCGCGGGCGGCGTTGGCGGCGTAGTGGCACAAAAGTGCGCTCAAGTTGCAGAAATTTTCCAAGATATTATATTAGCGAGCCGCACTGAATCTAAGTGCATATCAATAGCTGCACTAGTAAAAGAAAAAACAGGTCGTGTTATTCGCACCGCGCAAGTCGATGCAGATAACGTACCTGAGCTAATCGCACTGTTACAAAAAGAGCAACCAAAACTGGTCATCAATGTAGCACTGCCTTATCAAGACCTCACCATTATGGATGCTTGTTTAGAAGCGGGTGTTCACTACATGGATACCGCTAACTACGAGCCTTTAGATACTGCTAAATTTGAGTACCACTGGCAGTGGGCTTATCAAGAACGTTTTGAAAAAGCAGGCTTGACAGCATTACTTGGCAGCGGTTTTGATCCAGGCGCTACTAACGTTTTTACCGCTTACGTGGCTAAACATTACTTTGATGAAATTCACGAACTAGACATTATCGACGTTAATGGTGGCGATCACGGCTATCCATTTGCCACTAACTTCAACCCTGAGATTAACATTCGCGAAGTGACCGCTGAATGTCGCCACTGGGAGAACGGTGAATTTGTAACGACCGATGCTATGTCTAAAAAAGCCAGCTTCACTTGCCCTGAAGATGTTGGTACTTACAATATTTATCGTATGTATCACGAAGAACTAGAGTCTTTAACCAAGCATTACCCTAGTCTTAAGCGTGCGCAATTTTGGATGAGTTTTGGAGATAGCTACTTAAAGCACTTAGAAGTTTTAGGCAATGTTGGTATGACAAGCATTGAACCTATTGAGTTTAATGGTCAAAAAATAGTACCTATTCAGCTACTCGCAAAAATGCTTCCAGATCCTTCAACCCTTGGGCCTCTAACAAAAGGGCGCACTTGTATCGGTGTCGTTGTGCGCGGCTTAAAGGACGGCAAAGAAAAAGTCGTTTATTGCTACAATACTTGCGATCATCAAACTTGCTACCAAGAAGTAGGCTCACAAGCGATCTCTTACACAACAGGTGTGCCAGCGATGTTAGGCGCCAAACAAATGCTAGAAGGCAACTGGATTAAGCCCGGCGTTTGGAACATAGAGCAGTTTGATCCTGATGGATTCATGGCTGATATGATGGAACACGGCCTACCTTGGAAAGTGATTGAGCTAGATGATTTTGATTTAGACAATAGCACCACCGATTAGATTCATCATGTAGAAATCAACAGCGCAAATACAGTGCTTAGCTCTAGGTTATATGCACGACACTAAGTACCGTAAATGCGCTGTTTCCACGTTAAGATACCCAAAAACACACCAATGGTTAACCCTATGCAGTTCACTGACTTTTCTCAGTTAGATCTAACACGCTTACCCTCACCCTGCTTTGTGGTAGATCAAGTGGCTATTGAGCGCAACTTATCTATTTTAAAGCATGTTGCTGACCAAAGCGGTGCAAAGGTATTAGCTGCCCTCAAGGCTTTTTCGATGTGGCGCTTAGGAGAGTTAACCGCGCAATATTTAGATGGCACTTGCTCCAGCGGCTTACATGAAGCACTACTGGCTAAAGAAGCCTATCAAAGCAATCGCCACCAAGGTCTTACTGGTAAGAATGAAGTTCATGTCTATAGCGCGGCTTTTGCTAAAGATGATTTAAGCCAGCTATTAACCTTTGCTGATCACATCGTATTTAATAGTTTAAGCCAGTGGCAAAATTACCAATCGATCATTCAACCTGCTAAAGCGAAGCGCACTCAGCTAAAATTCGGCCTGCGTATTAACCCTGAACACTCAGAGGGCGAAGTGGCTATTTATGATCCTTGCGCTGCAGGCTCTCGTTTAGGTATTCGCATTGCCAATTTAGAAAAACAAGATTTAAGCGACATTAGCGGCTTACACTTTCATACGCTGTGCGAGCAAGGCTTTGCAGAACTAGATCGAACTCTTAGCGCTGTCGAGCAAAAATTTGGCCATTTGTTGGCACAGATGCAGTGGGTCAATTTTGGTGGCGGCCATCACATCACCGCTCCAGGTTATGACATTACAGCTCTCATTGAACGCATAAAAACATTTAGCAGCAAGTATGATGTACAAGTTTATTTAGAGCCCGGTGAAGCGATTGCGATTGGCAGCGGAGTATTAGTCGCAGAAGTTTTAGATATTATTGAAAGCGATGGCAAGCAAGCCATTCTTGATACTTCAGCTACTTGCCATATGCCTGACACGCTAGAAATGCCCTATAGGCCAGATATTATGGATGCGGGCGTCATTGATCAATACCCACACAATTATCGATTAGGTGGCTTAACTTGCTTAGCAGGCGATGTCATCAATGATTATAGTTTTAGCAAACCATTAGAAATTGGTCACAGGCTAGTATTTGAAGACATGGCGCACTACACCATGGTTAAAACCACCACTTTTAATGGCACCAAGCTACCTGCTATTGCGCTGTGGAACTCTACAACTGATGCTCTAGAGATTGTAAAAGAATTCGGTTATCAAGATTTCAAACAACGATTATCTTAAAAACCTTTTATCAAGTATTTTTAAACACACTACAACGAGCCTAAAATGACTACAAACTCACAAAACTATCCGATCTTTCTAGGCTCTGAAATAGAGCAACCAGAACCCGAACAAGCAGCTTTTCACATTCTACCCGTTCCTTATGAAAAAACAGTTTCATATGGTGGCGGCACAGGAAAAGGCCCTTTAGCTATTTTAGAAGCCTCTTGGCAACTAGAAGAGTGGGATGGCAAGAGCAAACCCTGCGATCAAGGCATATATACCTGCCCTGCCATAGATTGCACAGTAGAGTCTGCACAAGTAATTGAAAGTATAGCCAAGGCGACTACTGCTATTGTGAAATCAGGCGCGATGCCAATCATTTTTGGTGGCGAGCACACCGTCACTTACGGTGTGGCAAAAGGGCTTAGAGCAGCAGGCTATGATGATTTTGGCATCGTACAAATTGATGCGCATGCAGATTTACGTGAAGCCTATGAAGGCGATTTATTATCGCATGCCTCTGTCATGAAGCGCTGCGTCGATTTAGGCATACCGCTTTATCAATTAGGTATTCGTGCATTTTGCGAAGAAGAAATGCAAATTCGCGAAGACTGCGGCGTATTCTTTCAAGATGCTGATGAACTAGTGCCGAACAACATTCAAGAAATCACCTTACCTGACGATTTCCCACAAAAAGTGTTTTTTACACTCGATATAGACGGCATGGATCCATCGGTGTTCCCCTCTACTGGCACCCCAGTACCGGGCGGCTTAGGCTGGTATCAAACACTTAACTTATTTGAATCTGTTGCAAAGCAGCGTGAAATAATTGGCTTTGATATCACTGAGTTTGCACCTATTGAAGGCTTTCACGCCTATGATTTTGCAGCAGCAGTACTTACCTACAAAATGATGGGCATTGTGCAAAGAGCTAAGGCAGACAATCAAGACTCTTGATTTAAGGACGGTTATAATAAGTCTATCTAATGGTATATTTACCTGCTTTATTTTTAGTGGTAAAAAATCTTAAAACATTTTCAACACAAGGTTCCGAGAAAACCCACAAGTAAACATACAAAACATACTGATAAATATCACTAGATATATTCAACACTGAGTTCTGGTTACCTATCACAGAACTCATACTCTTCTGGTTGTATCTTCTATTTCTTCTGCGGGTAGCGCAGGTCTCTGTGTGATGCAAAAAGATGCTGCACTATTTTGATTCGCAATATCCTCTGAATAAAAAAATAAGATAATTCGAAACTCTAAACTACTGGTACAAGTGCTGTTAAATCGATGTCTCCTGCCACCTCTGCTCTGAGCCAATCTAAAAAGGCTTTTATATGGGATTCTTGGGCACGAGTTTCTAAGCACAGAGCATAATAAGAAAAATCTACTTTTAGCTTATGCTCAAACGGCATCACTAAGCGCCCTGCATCTAAATCGTTTTGCGCCAGTGCTTGCCGCCCTAATACGATACCAGCACCAGCGACAGCAGCACTTAAAGCATGATCAGCTACATTAAAGTGCAACCCAGTCACTGTAGGTTTAAATTTTTTAATACCCATAGAGGTAAACCAATCTTGCCAACTGGCCATACTAAACTTTTGATCAATATGAGTATCGTCATAAATCAGTGTTTCACTGAGCAAGCCTGCAACACTTAATGCTGCTCTTTTAGCTAGAAACGATGGGCTGCACATAGGCACAATATAATCATCAAATAGCTTTTCGCTCAAACAATCTGCATATGCACCTTCACCAAAACGAACGGCTACATCTACATCATCAATTTTTAAATTACTCAACGTTAAAGAGGCAGAAACACGCGCATCAATATGCGGATACTGCGCAACAAATCGATATAACCTAGGTGCTAACCAATTTGCCGTAAAAGCAGGTCCTGCCGAGATAACTAATACATCGCCGCTGCGCTTTTGTTGCAACAATTGCATCGTTTGCGATAACTGCTCAAACGCCTGCCCTATGCCTGGGTAAATTAGCTTTCCATGTGGTGTAAGCTCAATTGAGCGACTAAGACGGTTAAATAATTTTACGTCTAAAAAAACCTCAAGCTGCTTTATTTGATAACTTAATGCAGCTGGCGTCACAAACAGTTCATTAGCTGCTTGGGTAAAGCTCATATGACGAACTACAGCATCAAAGGCTTTCAAAGAATTCAAGGGAGGCAATCGTGCTGTACTCATAACAAAATTCACTTTTATAATTATTCATCTAAACATGCTTTGAGTTAAAATTATTTTAACTCAAAGCATAGAATAACTCGTTTGTTTCAACTAAGCCAATTCACTATTATTAGCCTGTAAAGCCCATTAAGAGATTTTACCCCGCATCGACTTAGTTTTAAAACCTCTAATCAACAGTGAAATTATTATGAATTATCAAAACCTAGCAACAATAGAAAATACAAAGCAATGCACCAAATTAAATTTTAAAGCAATAGAACAACAGCGACAGCAAGCTCATATTGAGCGTTCTTTGTTTATCCATCGCATTTTAAAAAAATTAAAATTGCGATTCACATAAAAAGCATAACAAATTGATATCACCACTTAGTCGAGCTAGCAATCAGCGCCCGTTTTTTTAAAGGACAGGTACCATGAGATGGGCTAATATTTTTGTAGCCGTACCAAAAATAT
>JBALXS010000202.1:0-6307 GCA_036960485.1 Oceanospirillaceae bacterium | reverse complement strand
CCATTGCTTAACATGTGCCAATGTTTTTTATTTTTATAAGGCATTGTTTTTAAACACATTTAAAGGATATGTAAAATAAATATAAACATTGATGATTTGAGTTTGTATTGCGAAATAAGAATTTTTTTGCATTTTGCAACGTAATTTGCATATCACAAGCCCGTGCAAACACAGCCAGTAAGATGAAAAGAAAGTAGCCCAATCGAAGAGCGCGCCGCTGCTTAGATTTGATAATGAATGTAGTAAATGAGATAGTTCAAAAATATATTTTGAGTGAGCTTCATACTTTTTATTTTTCAACGACTTTAAGGCTCTGGCTTCAGTGCTCTAATCCCGAAACTAGATAGCACTGCCTCTATTTGTAATATGTAGCTATTGCCGTTGTTAAGGAAAGTTATGCTAAGTTTGCTCGTATTACAGGATGTAATTAAGGTGAATTATGCAGAAATTTAATGGACCAAGAATATTATTCGTCGATGACGAACCTGACATTTTGCGCGCGCTTGCACGTATTGCACGTAAAATGGATGCTGAAATTATTACTGCACAAAGCGGTAAGCTCGCATTAGAGATTATTAATCAAGCGCCAGTAGATGTTATCGTTTCAGATATGAGAATGCCTGAAATGAACGGTAGCGAGTTACTTGAACAGGTCGCAAAAGTTACGCCTGAAACAGTGCGCATTATTCTCTCCGGGTTTGCTGATATGGAAATGGTACTATCGGCAATTAATGATGGTCATATTTGGGGTTATTTGCAAAAGCCTTGGGATAACTTCGAATTAATTATCAAATTAAAACAGGCGCTGCAATTACAGCAAGTACTTGCAGAACGCACGTTAATGCGCCGTACCATCGAGCAATATCAACAATATCGAAAAGATACTTTTGAAGGTTTTATCGGCGATTCTGTGGCGATGCAATTTGTTTATTCTTCAATTGAGCAATGCGCTCCGAGCAATGCTTCGGTGTTTATTACCGGCCCTAGTGGTTCTGGTAAAGAAGTTGCAGCTCAGGCGATTCATCGTTTAAGTAAACGTGCTGACAAGCCGTTTATCGCGCTTAACTGTGCTGCTATCCCCTCTGAGTTGATGGAATCAGAAATATTTGGCCATATCAAAGGCGCGTTCTCTGGTGCGGTGGCTAATCGTGATGGCGCTGCATCTTTAGCCGATGGCGGGAGCCTATTTTTAGATGAAATAGGTGAAATGGACATCAATTTGCAAGCGAAATTATTGCGCTTCATTCAAGATGGTAAATTTCAGAAAGTGGGCAGCAGCAAAGAGGAATGCGCTAATATTCGTTTTATTAGCGCCACCAACAGAGACCCCCATTCAGCGATTGCTGATAAAAAGTTAAGAGAAGATCTGTTTTATCGATTAAATGTCATTTCTCTATTTTTACCTCCATTGCATGAGCGTGAAAATGACAGTTTAAAGCTCGCTGAACATTTTCTAAGCTACTACAGCGATATAGAAGAAAAAGATTTTGCTGGATTTTCATCTGATGCCCAAGCACTAATTTTGAGCTGTCCATGGCCTGGTAATGTTAGGCAGTTACAAAACGTGATTCATAGTGCGGTAGTCATGTCGGACGGGCCATTAATATTAAGCAATATATTATCGAGCCAGCTAGAGAGGCGCAGTATTGACAGACGGGGCAGTGATCGACGTGACAATGTTGATCAGCCAAAGGTAGCTAATACCAACGATGTTCAAGCACCTAGTAGTTCATCATCAGCTCTCAATTCCTTTTTTCCAGCTTCATCACCATCAAGCGCCAGTCCGCAAACAACTGCTCAAAGCACAATAAACGATGTGACATTATTGGTAGACCAAGCAACCTCATTAGCCGCCGTTGAGCGCCGCGCCATTAAGCAAATGATTGATCAGTGCGAAGGTAATATAGTGAAAGCAGCCAGTGAGCTAGAAGTGAGCCCATCAACCTTATATCGAAAAATCCAACAGTGGGAAGATCTGCAGACTGAGTAGTTTTTCAAAATGCGAATTCTTATATATGACTGTTGCATAATGCGACATTTACTTTAACTAATTAATTTACTACTAAAGCCTAAGTTTCTATTTATCTTTATTAAATAGCAACTTAGGCTTTTTTTTGGATGTTGGAATGTAATTTGCAAAGCTTTAACTAAGTTCATGAGTGTCAGGTCTAATTTTTGCAGCTCTCCTCGATAGCTTACATTTTTTAACCGTACAGCAATGAATTAATTTATACACATCACTGCGATTAAGTGGGGTTATATGCTAGTTACTGAATTAAAAATAATGCTTCATCCACTACTACAGCTTTTTTCTAACGCTGTATGGTTATTTAGCGCTGAACTGCTTTCTAAGATCTCACGTGTGGTCACTATTATCGTACTAGCTGTTGAGCTATCAGCCGTTTCTTACGGTACCGCGATGTTGGCATTAGCGTGCCATGACATGCTGGCATTGATGCTACGTGCAGGTGCAGGCTCACAAATCATTCGCTGTAATGATAAAGATTTATCTGCTTTTGCTAAAAACGGCGCCACCATTCAATGGGGCATTTGTTTAACGCTTGCCAGCGTTCAATACTGCCTCGCCCAAAGCATTGCAAACTGGTATGACAACCCGAACTTAGTACAACTATTACAAGTAATGGCGGTTATTTACCTATTTTATCCTTGGGTAAGCGTTAAGATATTTTTGCTGCAAAGAGCTAACCAAATGCGTCAATTTAGCATTCGCAATGGCATTTGTATTTCAGCAGAGAACATCTCTATCGCGCTTTTTGCGTGGTGCAATGCTGATTTCATGGCGGTTGCTTACGGTAAAATAGTGTTCTCGATATTATGGCTAGTGCTGTTCTCTTTCACTGATGTTAAATCATACGGCTTAGGCTTTGACCTAAAAGTCATTAAATCGTTATTACATACTTCTGGGCAATTATTTAGTAGCGAGCTGTTACGCGCTTTACGTTTACATGCTGATACCTTTATTGCCGCAAAAATAATGTCTCCCGAATTATTTGGCTTATATAGCTTTGCCAAGAACGCCGGCATTGGCTTGAGCCAATCTATCAGCAATGTATTCAATAGCGCGTTATTCCCATTTTTGTGTAAATTACAACGCAAAGGCACTTTAGCCAGCCAACAGCGCTTAATCTACCTAATTACATTGGCCGTTGGAATGCTATTCGTGGTGCAAGCATGGCTAGTGCCTTTTTATGTACCAGTGCTGTTTGATGAGAAATGGCACGACATGATACCCATCGTTAGCATCATGTGCTTAGTGGCGCTGCCATCCATCATTGTGGATAGTTATTGTAGTTTCGAACGTGTAAAGGCCAATTTCAACCGCGAAATAGTGACTCGCTTTGTGTGTCTTTTCATCAGCCTCTCACTGCTATTTATTTACTCACCTGAGCAGCCAATGGATTTTGCCCTAGTGATACTTTTTAGTAGCTTGCTGTGGTGTGCTGCTATTTACTTCGGCCACCGTTTAATCCACAAGGCAGCCCATTACCTTGCTTTTTTTAGTTGGAGAAAATCTCATGAATATTAATTCTGCTCCTACCGTTTCAGTCGTAATCCCTATGTACAACGTAGAAAAATATATCGCTCAGAGTATTTCGTCAGTACTTTGTCAAAGTTTTCATCACTTTGAACTAATCTTAGTAGATGATGGTTGCAGCGATAATACATTAGCCATCGTAGAGCAATTTGATGATGTACGCATCAGAGTGATTTCACAACAAAACCGCGGCTTATCAGGTGCCAGAAATACCGGCATTGATGCTGCTCGCGGCATTTATGTAGCACTGCTAGATGCAGATGACTATTGGGCTAAAGATAAGCTGGTAAAACATATTCGACATTTAAATAACAACCCTCATGTAGGTGTCAGCTATTGTCCTTCACTGTTTATCGACGAAGCAGGTCAACTACTTGGCATCGGCCAATACCCAAAACTAGCTAACATTAGCCAGCAGCACATCTTTTGTAGAAACCCAGTTGGTAATGGCTCTGCAGCAGTGATTAGGCGTTCCTTATTGGATGAAATTGGCTATTACGGATTGGGCACTGATAAGTATCGAAAAATGTATTTCAATGAGCATTTAAGACAATCCGAAGATATCGAATTATGGACGCGAATTGCACTATCTACCCAATGGTTGTTCGAGGGAATAGCACAGCCTTTAACTTACTACCGAGTTAACGACAGTGGTTTATCGGCCAATGTTGAAAAGCAGTTCGCCTCTTGGCAACAAGCTGTGCAATTGAATAAAGATAAGCATCCTGCTTTTTTCAAACAATATTATCAGCTGGCCAAAGCATACCAGCTGCGCTATATGGCGCGCAGAGCAGTGCAAACACGCAGCCGATTCGATGCCTTGAAATTGATCCATCGCGCACTGTATTGTGATTTCAGAATACTGCTACAAGAGCCGAGCCGAACTTGCGTCACGTTTATTAGTGCATGCCTGAAATTATTACCCACAAAAATGTATGCGTGGATTGAGCGTGTCGCGATGAGTTATTTAGGAGATAAGAAAATAAGTTAGAAGCCGAAAAAATGCTTCTTTCTAGCGGGGATTCAAAACTCGTTCGGCTGAGTCATCTACTCTTCATTTTTTATCGAAATACCTGTTTGGCATTTGGTACTCATTATCAAATGTCCAATTAGCTCAATTCTTGTCTTTATCGCGAATAAACCAGCCTTAAAAAGGACTCTACATGGCCATTGTAGTGACAGGTGACGCCGGCTATATCGGCAGCCACATCGCTGTACAACTGCTATAAAAAATAAAGACGTGATAGTTTTCGTAATAGCCACTCTAAGGTGATGGATCGTATCTTTCAAATCACTCAGAAAAAACTAAAAGCATCTCGGTTCATGAAAAATGCTATTGAGTATGTTCATGATTTTTTCACATTTTTCAGCAGTAGTAAGTAAAAAAATGCCAATTTTGAGCTGCTTTGCAAAATGCAAATAAAGTGCTAAAACAGTACATTTTCAATTCTATATAAAAACTAACTCCTCATATTTTAATTATTTAAACATCTATAAATCAATCTGTTAACTAGAAATAGAGATTAGCTGGTATGCATTTTGCTAAATATAAAAATATGTATAAATTCTTATAGAACCACAATCACATAGACAAGGAAGGAAACTGATGATAATAATCCGTAAGCAGCTAAGCTGGAGAGATCACCACTGTTTTACAGCGCCTTTATGCATAGCATTGGATGCAAAAAAATGTCCCGTCAGTGATAGGAATTTTGCTGGTTTTAGTATTGAGAGTGATGATTTAGCTCATGTTGAAATGAGCGCAATTGAAGATAGCACTTCACATTTTTGTTCTGCTGTTGCTCATTCGAAGCAAGCAAGTTTCAGCCGTAACGCACGGGCGCACGCATCTGACCGACAGCTTAAGCATACCTGGTGCGCAGCAACTTTTTTGGTTTTTAGCATATTACTGCTGTGCAGCATTTTCTTGAATTTCCAGGTTAGCTCAGCCCCCGTCAGTACACCGATTGGTCACATTGTAGCGTTTACCAACAGTGCAGTTGTTAAGATTGAATTTTAATTGGCAGATATTGCAGTTAAATAATTATTTTTAATAACTAAAATCTTATTATCTCAGCAACTGTATCTAATAGCTGTCATTTAGGTATCTATTTGTTTTTAGGTAGTAAATAACAAGCTTTTTAATACCTTTTTAGCTAAGGTTAAACTAGAACAGTGATCTGTTAATCACTTTAATGACTGCCGCGGAGTAATATATGAATATCAAACGATTAAATATTTTGTTGATACTTTTTTTAAGTTTCAGCCATTCCCTCTTTGCCGCTCAAACAGCAACACCCGCTGTGAAAACCTTAAAACTAGGTGTGGTACCCCAACAATCTGCAAAAGTACTAGCCAAGTTATGGACGCCTATCAGTCAATACCTCAGCGAAAAAACCGGTATGAATATCATTTTTAGTACCGCACGTGATATCCCAACATTTGAAAAACGCTTATTAGCAGGCGAATACGACATTGCCTATATGAACCCTTATCACTTTACTGTGTTTAATCAAAAGCCCGGCTACCAAGCGATTGCTAAAGAACAGAGTAAACGTATTAAAGGCATTATTGTGGTGCCTAAAGACAGCTTAATTACCCAGCTTTCGCAACTTGACGGCAAAACCTTAGCGTTTCCAGCGCCCGCAGCTTTTGCTGCTAGCGTACTACCGCGCGCCAAAATGCGCGCTGATGGCATCAAAATCACCCCTAAATACGTTTCTTCCCACGATTCAGTTTATTTAAGTGTTG
>JBALXS010000201.1:0-6333 GCA_036960485.1 Oceanospirillaceae bacterium | reverse complement strand
GCCCGTCATTACCTGCACAATGTTATAGCTCACCAGAGATTTTAGAACGCGAAAAACAACGGCTGTTTTTAAAATCATGGATAGCCGTCGGCAGGGCAGACCAATGGCCAAACGCAGGTGATTACAGTACCCGCAATATCCTTGATATTCCCATCATTCTTATCAAAGACAAACACGGCAATATCAAAGCTTATTCAAATAGCTGTCGTCATCGTGGCGCTAAATTACTGGAAGGTTCGGGTAATTGCAGAACGATCTGTTGCCCCTTTCATTGCTGGACTTATGACCTTGAAGGTAACTTAGTATTTGCCCCTAAAATCAAAAATGATGAAACCTTCAATTACGACGAATACGGTTTAATCGAAATTCAAAGTGAAGCACGCGATGGCTTTGTTTATATTAACTTTACTGATTCTGCTTCTGATACGAGTGGCAGCGGTAGCGATTCGCAATCGATCGATACATGGTTAGGTGAATTCCCAAGCGTCCATGCGCCATGGAAGTTCAAGGAATTAGTCAGTTACAAACGCCACGAATTCACCGTCAATTGTAACTGGAAAGCCTTTCTCGATGTATTCAACGAATACTATCATCTGCCCTACATTCACCCATCCACCATCAACGAAGCCTATAAAGAACCCGAAGCAGCTCGCCTAATGCAAGGCAACTTCTCCAGCCAATTTGGCAGTACCGAAGGTAGCGGCGGATTACTCGAAGAAACCCAGCAATACACTCTACCTGCCACCAACGGCATGGACGATAAAACAAGCAATGGTGTGCGCTATACATGGGTCTATCCCAATCTAACATTCGCCGCCAGCGCCGAAGCCGTTTGGATATACGAAGCACTACCCATCACTGCCCAAACATCCCAAATCGCACTAACGCTCTGTTTTCCGCAAAGTTCTACCGAACTTGAAGACTTTGAAACACGGGCTGACTTTTACTATCAACGTCTAATCGCCGCCATCAACGAAGATATTCCCGCCCTAGAAAACCAACAACTCGGCCTAAACTCACCGCTAGCCAAACAAGGTCGCTACCACGAACGGTTAGAACCAAATGTAGCGCATTTTGACTTTTGGTATGCGGGGCTTATGGGTAAATCTTGATTTAGTATTTATA
This sequence comes from Oceanospirillaceae bacterium, assembly GCA_036960485.1. Classification (GTDB taxonomy): domain Bacteria; phylum Pseudomonadota; class Gammaproteobacteria; order Pseudomonadales; family Balneatricaceae; genus Rs1. Next base: position 5,208 of record JBALXS010000201.1, on the reverse strand, counting down.
GTTTGTATTTAAAAGAGACACCCCCCACCTTTTTTGGTGTTTTTACGGATCAAACTTATATTCTATAGCTCCTTTAAGTTTGTCTTGTATTATTCACTAAACAACTAACATAAAGTTTATTGATGTTTAATAGCGAAAGACCCTTTAAAAAGTAAGTAAACCTTAGTGTCAAATCGGTTAAAAATGTTGTCAACTATTGATTAATCAATCTCAAGTGCATGATTTTTAAAATAAAAAATATAACCGAATCTATTGTTAATAAAAATAACTATAAACTTTAGATATATACTACAGTTATAGAATCATACAAATATATAGAAATTAATTATCGACGGACGATATCTATTTTTATAGCTTAAATCCAATTCCCCGCCGCGCGCATCCTGATTTTCAGTAGGAGCAAGATCAAGAAAACCTTTAGATTGAAATAGTCATCATAAGTTTAGGGAATAAACTGACTAATCCGATCTAAAATAATAATAAATAATAACTATAAAAACCAATTAGTAAGTAAACGTTGCGCAAGGAAGAGAAGAATGTTTAAAGGATTAATGTCTTTACGGAGCTGTAGTGTCCAGGTTTTAAAATCTGGATTTACCGCTACAATGTTACTGGTTGCGTTGTTTACCTCGCTGTCTTCTCATCTAGTTAAGCGCAAACGTGGTCCGTCCTTAATTTCCTTGCTGTTGCTTATGGTACTGATGCCTCTATCCGCCGTAGTACAGGCAACCGACCTGTTAATAATCACAAAAATACAAAATGTAAAGTCCGCCGGAGGTCTCGATGGTTACTCGACTGCTGGGTTTGCTGCGCTTGGTGCTGCTATTGCGGTTAAACTCGAGACAAAAAAAGGTAAACCCCTCACCGCTCTGGAAGTTATTAATGCAGCCCAGGACGGTGGCGAAAAGGCGATTGAGGTCGCGGAATTCCTAGATGATCAGTTTAGTGGACAAGACGACTTGATTGTCAAGGTGAACGGGAAAACGGTCTGGCCGACGAGCGGCACATTCCAGCCGATGGACGCAGGAGATGTGATTTTTCCAGATATCAGGGTGTCGTTCGAACAGGGGGCTATCATCCAACTCGTCGAATATGATTCCGGGAGTGACAATGATGATCTCGGCTCCATTTATTTGCTAGCTAACATCAATGACGTTTTGGAACCTGGTAATACAGGCTATTCTAGAGATGATGCAATAATTATTGCTCCAGCGGAAGAGGATGGAAGTGTCTACTATGTGTCTTATAGAGTCGAGCGAAACGTAGGCTCGGCCGCGGATGTAACAAAGTTTATGTTGTGCGGTACTAACCAATGTGATGCGTGCACGTATATCAACTGTGCTTACCAGAGTTACTCAGAGCTTGACCGCGATGGCGACAAGGGAGACTTGAAGGCGTGCCTACCACCTTATGAAACAAAGAGTTTCATTAAATATCCACAAGCCTTTTTTCTTGACGATGTCTACCTTCGTGTCTGTGGCTTAAGTTGCCCCACATTGACTCAGCCCAGTGGTTTGAATTACACAATATCAACGATAGGAAGGCCTCTTATTACTTGGGCCGATACAGCAAACGCCTACGGTTATGAGATAACCGTTCGCGATGCGGGTGGTAATATAGTATCGAAAGTTTTACGCTACGGTAACGCTAGCGGCTATACACCCGAGATTCAACTTCCCCCTGGTACTTACACAGCTATTGTTCGTGTTGTCAGTTCTGCCAGTGGAAGTGGAGATAAATTTGTAAACTACAGTTGCCAGTCTCCATTCAGTGAGATATTGACGATAGATATACCGAAAATACCGGTACTGTTGGATATTGAGCAGATCAGCGCCGATGTAGCCGGCCTTGGTTCGGGTTCGGTAAAGGTATTCCCCGCTCCATTCTCTCAAATCGGCGGAAATTTTTATATACCGGGTGATGTAGTCACCTTAATCGCAACGCCAACAGAACGGGCAGAATTTCAAGAGTGGATCGGAGATGCAGCTAGCTGTGGAACTTCAGCAATCTGTCCTGTCACTATAATTGAAGGTAGTGGCATGAATGTTCAAGCTATTTTCCGACCCAAGCCAACTTTGTTGGTAGTAACTCCTGCTGCGAGTCTTGGCACGGTAGCGATCAGTCCCCAAGGGCCGTCTTGCTCCAATGACTATACCTGCGCTATTTATTCCACTGGTACTACAGTGACGATGACGCCAACGCCTACAGCAATGCCTGGTTCGGTATTCGATAGTTGGGGTGGTGATGAGGATTGCCTGGACGGCAGTGTCAGCATGGCTAAAAGCCTTATCTGTTATGCAAATTTCAAAAGGACCAATTATGAATTGAGCGTAACTCAATCTATTGGAAGTGAAGTTATCAGTGACCCAACTGGTGAGATAAACTGTGGAACGCAGACTGACTGTAATGAGATATATCAGGTCAGTGCTGGAGAAAAAACCGTTGTTTTAAATGCAAGCATAACTCCTGACTGGGTATTTGTTCGATGGTCTGGTTCAAAAGATTGCTGGAATGAAGACGAAAACGACAATGACCCATTACGCATTAGTGTGACTGTGGGCGCCAAGGATGTGGACTGTAGTGTTATCGCTGTACCAGAAGGAACAGAGTATGCATTGACGATAGAGAAACTTGGAGGAGGCTCGGTTAAAGCTGAAGCCTTGCCAATTACCGATTCATCAGGGATTGATTGTCCGCTGAACGCTTGTTCGCAAAATTACCCGGTTAATACTCAGGTTCAATTAACTGCCAAAGCAAGCAAAGGCGCAGAATTTGTGGGCTTTGAATCTCCCAATGTTGGCAGCGACAACTATGTTAGAGAAGATGATGACTGTATAGATGGCCAGATAAACATGATAGAAAGTATCAGTTGTATTGCCTCGTTTAAATCCAATGTGCTGGTAGTGAAAGGTAGCAATACAGGTGAGGGTAAAGAACAGAACCCGTATATTGGTGTGCTGAATAATCAAGATCTGGTGGATTATGATATTTGGGATGTGAAAAGTCCTAATTCTGGTGACAACTCTACCGATCCGGTAACTAATAGTCGTCGTGTTGAGCCAGTTACAGAAGATTTGGCTAAATATGGCCGGGTCATCTGGTATACCGGTATCACATCTGAGGACGTTGGTATCACTGCCGGACCCAGTGCCGCTGCCGAGGCAAGTTTGAGCACGTACCTGGATAATGGCGGTTGTTTGATGATGAGTAGTCCTAATTACCATAAGGATCGCGGTCTGACTTCATTCATGCAAACCTATTTGGGGGTAAGTTCAGTCACCGATGATGTGGAAGAATCTAGAATTAAAGGTGCTGGTGATCTGTATTTAGGTTTTAGCGAACTAACCACCAATGCATTCTCCGGAACCCCTAATGAAGGATTTTTTAGCTTTCAGGGGGATTACGGGCCTTATACAAGTGACTCCATGGTGCATAATCCCGAAGTGCCGGGTAGTAATGTATTGTTTACTTATCGCGACGGCGAGGGTGAAGCTGCCGTTGCAGTTGATAATGGTACTTACCGTACTGCATTTCTCGGATTCCCATTCCTAGGGTTATCCAGTGGTGATGCTCAAAATAACACCATGCGCGCGTTCCTAGATTTATGTGGACAGCCAGAACGTGACGACCTACTCGAGGACAATGACGACTTTGATGGAGCTACTGAGCGGCAGGGAGCGGTATCTTTGAAATCACTTAAAATCTTGTCCGGAAATGATGATTATTTTAAATGGGTTTCTGACTGGTCTGCCGATGCAGGCATCAGTATCTTGTTTCAGCATGCAACAGGTGATCTTGCACTTGAGGTTTACGATGAAAATCAGCTACTTATTAGCAGCTCGGATACGCAAGATGATAATGAGTCTGTAGTGCTTGATAATGTAGATGCGGGTAAGACTTATTATATTCGTGTTTATGGCATTGATGGCAGCGTCTCTAATGTTTATGACCTAGACATTACTCAGCTTGGTCTAAATGATATTGATTTTGATGGTGTTCCAGATGTGGATGATGCTCTACCTAATGATCCTTTAGAGCAGGCAGATGTAGATGCAGATGGTATCGGCGATAACGCTGATCTCGATAATGATAATGATGGCATGACGGATGCCTATGAAATTCTCAATGAACTTGATCCATTTGTAGCTGCGGGCGTAACCGATGACACGGACAGTGATGGTTTTACTGATCTCGATGAATTTTTGGCTGGCAGTAAATCAAATGATCCAGACTTGATTCCGTTTATTATACCAATAGAGTCGTTAATTGGTTTTGATGATGAAGTGAATGTTCCCCTGAATACCCAGATTGTATCCAATTCTATTACTGTAGCAGTGGCAAGTAGTTCGGCGGTCGGTATTTCAGTTAACAGAGGTGAATATGAAATCAATGGTAGTGACATCTGGTTAACAACCGATGATACCGTCGTTAATAATGATACGGTCAAAGTGCGCCATACTTCGTCATCCTCTAGTGGTATAAGAGTAGATACAGTTCTGAGCATTGATGGCAGTATTCGGGATACCTTTAGTTCAACTACAAGTGGTTTACCACCGATTGTAACTCGCGCTGAAATTTCTAAAGAAATCTTATTAGCTAAATATGGATTTGGCTTTGAACTTCCTGTTGCAAACGGAACAGTTTATACCGATGTGGGAATAGGAGATTTTAATGCCGATTGGATAGAGAAACTGGCAGTTGATGGAATTACTGAAGGCTGTGCTACCAAAAAGTACTGTCCTGATATGGTTGTGACCAAAGAACAACTTGCGAAAATATTACTTAAAGCTAAGCATGGTTCTGATTTCAATCCACCAGACGCATTGGGGACAGTGTTTTCTGATGTTTCTACCAGCAGTTTTAACGCAAGCTGGATCGAAGCATTATCAAATCAGGGAATAACCGAAGGCTGTGGTAATGGCAGTAATTTCTGTCCCAGACAAACAGTGACACTGGAAGGATTTATACAAATGCTAAACAAAACATTTCCAGAGTAAAAATATGTAATATCAATAAAAAATGCCTAGGTCTTGTCTAGGCTTTTTTTATTGAGTGCACAAATTCTCGATTCAATATTAATGCTCACCCCTAATAGTTTGATTTATCAATATTGTATTAATTAAAAAGACACCCCCCACCTTTTATGTGTTTTCCCATTCACCTTGATAAGCTGGCTTACCCTCAGCTTTATCGTAAATACGCCATTCA
>JBALXS010000200.1:0-6361 GCA_036960485.1 Oceanospirillaceae bacterium | reverse complement strand
CTATTGTTTTATGTTTCTTGCTACTGCCAATACATTATAAAAACAGCCCGTAGCATCATCTACCAGCTTATCTAAAGCTTTTGACGGATATTCAGTTTTTTAATTCCGTTGCTGTTTTATGTAACGTATTTCCTGCCATATAATCAATTTTCGAGGATCGATCTTCTCCTTCCATCAGTGAGTACAATTGGCACCATTGCAAATAACGAGCTTTAAAGACAAAGCTAAACAAAACTACTTAGCGCTAAAAAAAGGCAGCTATCTTGGCAAAGTACTAGTAACAGGTTTTTTTGTGACAGTTACTTATTCTTACTATCACTAATCAACACATTAATAGTCAAATCCATAAGCCGATTTTTAGCAAAATGGCGGAGGTCACCCAGAACCTACTCGAACTGATTAACAGTCAGTTAATTACAAAATTGGCGCTCACAGGGGATTCCGTCATTATCACCATCCATTTTTGTATATGGACGGTTCTGTAAGAAAAATTCAGCTTCTGCACATGAACCCATTTGACTACAGTGCTGCCGCCCATCACACGAATACTTTTGGCTATTAGACGGCGAAGAGCTTGAAAGCTGCGCTGACTTTGTAGAGTTAGAGATATCAAAGTATGGCGTATTCATTAATTCAAGATCTGCATTCGTTATTACTGGCACATTCTGTTGATCACTCACCTGTCTTATGTATATTTGCCAAACTGCCGCACCAATAAGCACTATTAATACTATTTTCTTCATCTACAACACACTCTATAAAAAGAAATGGACTACCACTTCCTAAATGCTATATTTTAGCTAAAAAACAGATCATCTAGAACAACTAAAACAAATATATTCAGATAGTTATATATGCGACTCTTAATTTTCTTCAATAATTTATTCAAAAAAAGCGCTCAGAATAATCTACATCCATTAACACCTCCTCCCATACAATAACTGGATAATTTCAACATCTTATATTAATCTATACAAGAGTTTCAGATTTGGATTAACAGCGTAAATATCTATTCTATTTGAAATTCAAATAATCTAAAGGAAACTGACCCTTTCGACTTTGGAGCTATCAAAAATAAGGCTGCGCGCTTTGATTGTTGTATTCAAAATTTAGTAACACTCTAACGATTTTCTTATTTTTACTTTATAGATAAAGATGACAAAAACCAAAACAGTAAATTAACAGTTATCTAGGACATATAAACCTGAAGTGGCATACTAATTTTGCTCGATGGCCGAGGAAAAGTTTTGCATAGCGAGGTCAATAGCAATTTGCAAAGGCCTTACATATAACGCAGATCGGGCGCTGGTGTGTTAAGCAATACCCGATCTGCATTACTAGCTGATCAATATACTTAGAGTCTGTGAGATCATGACTCACTTAAAAAGTCTGACACTAGCAAGTTAAACAGCTGTGGGTTTTCCAAGTGAGCGTTGTGAGAGCATCCGGGCATAACCGCTAAACTGGCCTGTTGAATTTCTTGCCATAGAGTGTGCGGCTGTTGCCAAATATAACTGCGATCCATATCTCCCCAGATCACCAGCGTCTTAGCCTGAATTTGGCCCAACTTACCCATGGCGCTCCAGCTTGCCATCGCACTTAATGCATTGATATAGCTTGGCAATGATACTTCTTTGGCCATTAACATACCCGGTGCAAAATTGGGATCAGCGGCCCCCTTTTTAAACCAACTAGCCACGGTATACTGCTTGGTGTGCTCAGTGCCATTTTGCTGAACTTTTTCTTTGCTCAATTGTAGCGTTTCAAAGCGCCCGGGTAATTCTCCTATCGGACCGGTACCGTAAAGTACCAGTCGTTTGACTCTAGTGGGTGACTGTAAGGCAATTTGCTGAGCTATCATGCCTCCCATCGAGTGACCGACCAAGTGAAAGTTATCAATACCCAGTTTATCGAGTTCTTCCAGTATATAAGTTGCGAAGCCCACGACACTGTCCAGTCCTGTCTTGTCTGTCTTTCCACCGTAACCCGGCAAATCCATCGCGATCACTTCAAAATGTTTACTGAGACTCTCTATTTGTTTTTCCCAGTAAGCTAGGCCACTTAGAAAGCCGTGCACAAAGACCAATACTGGGCCTTTGCCTACTCTAATACATCCCATAATACCTCTCCTAATCCATTATGCTCGGCAGCCACAAGGCTATATCCGGAATCATTACCATCAAACCCAACAAGACGATCAGGGCGCCAATAAAGGGTAGGCAACCAATAATCACATCGATGATTGTGATCTCTTTTCGAGCCAGCGCCTGTATCACGTATAAATTAAGTCCTACAGGCGGGGTGAGCACCGCCAACTCCATGGTGATGGTATATATCACACCGAACCAAATCAGATCGAAACCTGAAGCTGCAACGAGCGGAAATAAAGTGGGTAATGTGATGAATGTCATAGAGACCGGCTCCAGAAACATACCCAAAATAACGTAAAAGAGAATGATCACGCCCAGTACTAAGTAAGGTGACAGTTCCATCGCACTGAACACTTCAGTGAATTGCTGCGGAACACGATAGTAGGTCATTACAAAACCAAACAAGACGCCGGCGGATAGCAATAATCCTAAATATCCCATAGTTTGCATAGTGGCGCGTATCGCGCCAAGAAAACCTTCCCAGCGTAGGCCCCCGACAGTAAATGCCAGAATAATAGTAGCAACACATGAAATTCCAGCCGCCTCCGTAGGTGTCGCAATACCGCTGTAAATAGAGACGGTGATGATCAAACCGATAAATGCTACCGGTAAAATAGCGCTCAGCGCTAAACTCCAAGGAATAGCATTGCTATTATCGCGTTCTGGAATATCCTCAGGGCGTAACCAGCCCCAAATGGCGACGATAATGATAAAGAAAGACACTAAGATAATGCCCGGAATAACTCCCGCTATAAACAAGTCGCCAATTGATTGATCTGTGACTATACCGTAAAAAAGTAGAATTAAACTGGGAGGAATCAACACACTAAGTGTGCCACCCGCTGCTAGCACGCCACTAGAAAGGCGTTTGCTGTAGCCTAATTTGAGCATTTCAGGAAGCGCCACACCCCCGATCGTCAAAGACCCCACCATACTAGAACCGCATACTGCACCAAAGCCCGCACAGGCACCGATGCTGCCATAAGCCGCAGCACCTCGAACAGGCACTTTACTGTGCATGAACCAGTAGAGGTTGGGCCCAATTGCAGATCGCCCTATGAGCTCTCCTAAAAATACAAATAGCGGCACTGCTAGCAATATATAGTCAACCCATACTCCCCAAAGTTTTAACTCGGCAGTAATCAGTGAAGTAGAGAGTGACTGAATATTCAGTAAAAAAGGTATAGAAGCAGCAGCCAGTGCAAACGGTATGGGGAGGCCAATAATGATAAATAAAATTAATAGGCCCATTAGGCCAAGACCGACAGTGTACCATTCCATCACGTGTCCTCCTGTTCAGTAAGTTCTAAGCTGGATGGGTGTTGATAACTAATCAGACGAACCAGCGCCAGCAGTGTAAAAATGATAAGTGAAGTAGCGACGGGGATCCAAAAATAGAACCGTGGCCAGAGTAATATTTCCGATGCAGAACCTGAATGGAAAGAGCGGAATGCCGCCTCTGTAGCGGCGACGCTAAAGAACATACCCGTTAGCACCATGATCACCAAATTAATTCTATCGATGATTACCTGAATTTTTTCCGGTAACAGATCTCGCACGAGTGTGACTTTTGGATAAGCGTCTTTGCTTAGGGCGAAGGCCAGCCCAAAAAATGCGACGGGGACCAGCATTAGAGCAGTTGCCTCAGTTACCATTCCATCGGGGTTGCCCATTACATAGCGCATGAACACACCATAGGTCATCCAGAACGCTTGAATGATGACGATCACACCGCCGCAGTACAGCAATAGCAGCGCTATGTTTTCTAGTTGTCGAGCTATTACTTTTCGCATATTGTCACCCTGATTATCGTATATTTAGGTAGTTTCTATGGGTAAACACATTTAAATCTTCACGGTTGTCAGTGCCGTTAAAAATGTAGTTGCTACGGCTCAGACACGAAATCATCACAGCCCTATTTTCAAATACAGCACTCTAACCACCATCCGAAAGTTGCTGAAACTCAATGATGATAGTGAGCTTAGGATAGAGTGAAAGTGCGCAGCACTGTATAAAAGTCACTAATAGAGCATTGTGCTGTACTCTCGCCATCAGCACAGCGACGCACAACATTTGCGTTGTGAACGCTGCGCTTGGGACCTAATCGCTTAGGGAGTCGTACAGGGATTGTCAGATTTGAGTCTTTATCGCTTAGTTCGCGTGCTTAGCCAACAGTGCTCTAAACTTGTCTGCCATAGGTACACCGCATGCGGCATCAACTTCAGGGTTCCACGAAGCTTGTGCTTTTTTGATCATATTGTGGCGCGCTTCTTGAGAGACAGTGACAGCTGAGCCAGCACCTTTCATCACAGCATTGCCAACTCTTTGATCGACCCAGTCTTCGTAGCGAGGCTTTAACCAAGTTTCCGCTTCGTTAGCCGCTGCCAGTAAAGCAGCTTGATTGTCTTTACTAAGGGAGTTAAATTTGCTTTTGTTCATCATATACATGATGTTACCGTAGAAAAGATTGGCATTGACCATATATGGCATAACGCTCCACAGCTTCCACGAGCTGTAAGTTGCAACCCCCATGTTGATGCCGTCAACTACGCCGCGCTCTGCTGATTGAAAGACTTCTTTAGGTGCCACAAAAACAGGTTTGCCACCCCAAGATTCGATCATGTTGCTCACTAGCGGACCGATAGAGCGGACTAGTTTTCCGTCCAGCTTGCTTAAATCACTGACTTCTTCTTCAAACCACCACTCCTGATCGTAAGAGTAGTTAGAATTAATCAATGGCACTAGACCTACTTTACCAGCTTCATCACGTATCAATTCTGCGTATGCGGCGTCTAATTCGATTTGTTTTTCAAGGCTAACCGCTGCTGGGTATAACGAAGTCACACGATAGCATTTTAGGCGTTTGTCGGCAGGGATCCAGCTGACATCAGAGACTCCGCCTTGCACTGCGTCCACACCTTCACTCCAACCGTGCAAAGTAGCAGATGGGAAAATTTGAATATCTAGCTCGCCGTTGGATTTTTGACTAGCAAGCTCAGCAAATTTTTTGAAACCTTCATAGCGGATATCCGATTCATTGACATAAGTAGATACGCGAATTGTTTCTTTTGCTTGAACAGCGCCTGCGGCCATACCTAATACCAAGGCACTTGCTAAAACATTACGTAAGAATTTTTTACTCATTTGATTAATCTCCATTATTATTTTTTTACTTATGAGTGAATATTTGCCCTTAACTCATGCTCTCAGTTTATGCATTTTATTTTGATGTTGGCCAATGTTGATTCGGACTGCCTCCATTCTGAAAATGGTAAACCTCTATACCTTCTGGCCTACAGGGAGATCACTGTAGGGTCGTTCGTATATTGAAATCTAAACTAATAGATTAAATAGAGTGCTGGTGTTAAAGGTGCTTTTTTGTGAAGGCTTCATCATAACGCCCTCTAATTAAGAGGAAAATGCAAGCGTAGGCATGCATCATGGGCCAGTTTTAGGCGCCCTATTGGCAGTGCAAGTTGCTGTGTAATGCTTGCCCGTTGCTGGAGTTGTTTTGTTGTTTTGCGTCGCTATCGTTATAGGGTTTAAACTGATTCAAGTGATTATCTGTGTTTTGGAAGTGGCCTACTCAGTTATTTTTCTTGCTGTTCTAGATTATTAGGAATATTCAGGGGTCTCTTGCGCATCGCATGGATCTAACGTTGCTTTTAGTTTATATTACTGCGATCTTATGTCGCTAAATTAGGTTAATCCGATAGATTACTGTGCCTAACACCGATTGATAAAAAGGACTGCTTTTGGATATAAAGTTGTTAGAAGATTTTGTATGTCTTGCAAATTTACAAAATTTTACCGCCGCTGCTCTGGAGCGGCATATCACTCAATCCGCTCTCAGCCGGCGGATCAAAGCATTAGAGCAATGGCTAGGTACTCAATTGGTGAACCGCGATACCACTACTTTTGATCTAACACCCCAAGGGGCCTTATTTGTTACTGATGCTGAAGCTATTTTGCGGCGACTGTACAACGCTCGAGAAGCTGCGCGTGCGCTTGGCTCTAATCATGAGAGTGAAATAAACGTTGCGGCGCAAAATTCTATTGCTCAGACATTATTCCTCAGTTGGGTGAAACGGATCGAGAAAAACCTCGGTTCGGTTTATGTGCGACTGATTTCTGAAAAAGTCACAGATTGTATTGATTTGCTCAACCAAGGACATGTTGACTATATGTTCTGCTATGCCAATGATAAGGTA
>JBALXS010000199.1:0-6402 GCA_036960485.1 Oceanospirillaceae bacterium | reverse complement strand
CGTCGGGCTCATAACCCGAAGGTCGTAGGTTCAAATCCTGCCCCCGCTACCAAAAAAAATACAAACAATATTCATTAATTTCTGCCATCTAAATATATCACTTGCCTAGCTCTATTTACTCTTGTTAAAACTAAAATTTCTTCTACTGCATGCTGTCTTTATAAAGCTTGATCTATGCTGCCAGATTTCTGTGCTAGATTATATTGCCAGCTAACGATGATAGCTATTTAAGGCATATTATTAGCAATCACTTATTTTTTATCTGAATCTTCAATAAAATCTCTGTTAATAGTACCTGTGATTAAATTAACCCCATTACTACTACGCTCCATAGCAACACCCGCTTGCCAAATTTGCTGATCGCTATCCCAGCTCTACCTCTACCAAAACCCACTCTTACAGCTCCATCGATACACCCCAACACATTAATGACGAGAACCACTTTCCATAAGCTGTACGCTTACTGTAAATTCTTTTATCTCGACAACCAGCAGTTAAAACACCCGCAATCGCGACACCAATCAACAGCTAAATCTTTTTTGACTAATGAAATTCCACCGCAAGCATTACTAACCGCCCCCTTGATAATAAATACCATAGAATTCACTGCACTTAAGGTACTTTTCTGCCCTCCACCAACGACACTCCTTCACTTTTACATGCGCAGCTACACCCTATTTTTACATAGCGGGATTAACCATTTAGCACTGCAAGAAGTAATTTGCATTGATCGATAAAACGTTACTTACACTCTTGCTGAATAATCCCTCATCCTGTTCAATCTTTCCTACAATCACTTTCATAGCTACGCTGCATCACGCTCGTCCTAATCAATTTAATAAACGGCAAAACACTAGATCCCATTGACAAATCAATAAAGGAACTTAAACTTACTTTTACTACTTTAAGCAACTTAATTAAGAGAATAGCCGTGCAAATTATCCGCTTAGATCAACCTATAGAAGACAAACAACGTGCTGAACTGTTATTTGCTGGTCATTTATTAATTTACCAACAACGCCAATCAATGCTTGAGCTCATCTCGCTAACCAAAGAAATTCTCAGACAATACTTAGGTGAATTAAACCCAATACACGCGCAGCACGAGTTAAATAAGCAAACTTTCTTAAGCCTTACTGGCGCTGCACAGCACCAATTTAGGCACAGCTCGCAAGCCCGTGAGTTATTTTTTAAAGTGCTTATTGAGTGCGGAGTCGATACCAAAAAAAGCTATTACGATCACTTTCCATTACGCATAGTCCCATACTCTAATCAGCATCACGGAGCACATCGCGCTGCGATTGGTCATCATAGAGATACCTGGGGAAGTAATATTCACAGCCAACAGAACTGGTGGGCGCCTATATTTGATTTAACAGCACAGCGCACTCTCGCCATTTACCCTGACTACTGGCAAAACCCATTAGCAAACACAACAGCAACATGGGATTTTAAGGCGTTTTTAGCACAGCGCAACGTCACTCAAACCGAACGCAGCATTGCCTATCCAAGCGCTCCCACACCAACACAAGAGGTTAATGAATCAACAGCAGTAAAGGTGATTTTAGAACCAGGGGATGTACTAAACTTTGCGAGCGCCCATTTGCATGCCAGTGTACCTAATACCAGCGATGCTACGCGCTTTAGTGTAGAAATGCGCACTATCCATCAAGATGATCTGATACTACAACGACAAGCTCCAAATGTAGATAATAGCGCTACTGAGCCAATGTATGCATGGTTTAAACACATAGAAAACAAACACAAGCTGGCTTTATAGTTTTAAATGATTTTTGAACGTTCTATATTTTAAAGCAAAGCGCTAATCTCTGTGTTTTAACCGAGCAACTAAAAAAGGTAACAAAAATGGTATTTTTTAGTTTCTTTTTAGCAACCTCTGTTGATTAGCTTCACGCTCGTTACCACGTTTATAGTTACCCGTTAATCTGGCCATCAATTGCTGCTGATCAGCAAAATTAGCGTACTGCATATCTTCCGCAAATTCTTTTGCTTTATTACCTCTAAGCACGGCTGCTTTAATTGAGCCATGATATATTTCAATGCAACTCTTACCTTCTTTATAACTAAAATTCAAATCTAACAAAACACTCCCCTGTTTAAGTTGCAGACAAAACTATTAGTTCCGCTTATATTTCTATATTAACTAAAACCACCTATATCCTTAAATATAACCTAAGTAACCACATTTCAAGCAGGCAAAAAAAAGCCCGCGATTAAGCGGGCTCTTACAACAAAAGATTATTCTTCTGAAGCTGCTTTCTTTTCATTTTCATAGATCAAGATGGGCTCGCTGCTACCGTCGATAACACCTTTATCTATCACCACTTTTGAAACATTTCCAATAGAAGGAAGCTCATACATTATATCTAATAACGAGCCTTCTAATATGGAGCGCAAGCCACGTGCACCTGTTTTACGCTCTAAGGCATGCTCAGCTATTGCTACTAACGCTTCTTCTCTGAAGTCTATTTCAGCGCCTTCAATTTCAAACAATTTACTATATTGGCGCACTAAGCTGTTTTTAGGCTCTGTCAATATTTGAATTAAAGCGCCTAAATCAAGCTCTTCTAAAGTTGCTATCATCGGAAGACGACCAACGAACTCAGGAATCAAACCAAACTTAACTAGATCTTCCGATTCAATATTCAATAGTGTTTCAGTAAGAGAGCGAGAATCATCCTTGCTTTTAACTACTGCGTTAAAACCAATTGAGCTCTTTTCAGATCTATCACTAATTATCTTTTCCAAACCAGAAAAAGCACCACCACATATAAACAAGATATTCGATGTATCAACTTGTAAAAATTCTTGTTGAGGGTGCTTGCGCCCGCCTTGAGGAGGTACTGATGCGACCGTACCTTCAATCAGCTTAAGCAGTGCTTGCTGCACGCCTTCACCAGAAACATCGCGCGTAATAGATGGATTATCTGACTTTCGTGAGATTTTATCTATTTCATCTATGTAAACAATGCCGCGCTGTGCACGCTCAACATCATAATCACATTTTTGCAGCAGTTTCTGCACAATGTTTTCAACGTCTTCACCGACATAACCTGCTTCAGTTAACGTGGTAGCATCAGCAATGGTAAACGGCACATTCAACATACGTGCTAATGTTTGCGCTAACAGTGTTTTACCACTACCTGTAGGGCCGATTAACAAAATATTACTTTTGTTTAATTCAACACTTTCATCTTTATCTGACTTTTCAGCCTGAAAACGCAATCGCTTATAATGGTTATAAACCGCAACAGACAACACCTTTTTAGCCTTTTCTTGACCAATAACGTAATCATCTAACTTAAAGCGTATTTCCTTCGGTGTTGGTAGCTGATCAGACTCTTGTGGTGCCTCTTCTGAACTGCTTATCTCTTCACGAATAATGTCATTACATAAATCGACACACTCGTCACAAATAAACACAGAAGGACCAGCAATCAGCTTTTTAACTTCATCCTGGTTTTTTCCACAAAAAGAACAGATTAACTTGCCGCCGCCTTTTCCTTTTTCGTCGATGTTATCGCTCATTCGACTTCCTCTTTAACAATGCTATCACTAGATCTAATTCATATTTGGATTCTATCATTTACTATCCAAATATTCTTCGAAGGATTCTATCGTATACATAAAAAATAAAACCTTCACAAAAAGCTTCTATTTATACTATAGCGACTATTCTTCGATATTCGATTATAGAATTACTCGCTAACAGGGCGCTTTTCAATAACCGTATCAATCAAACCATAATCGGCAGCTTGGGCTGCTGTCATAAAGTTATCACGATCAGTATCGCGTTTAATCACGTCGATATCTTGTCCTGTATGCTTAGCCATTAAATTATTCAGTTTCTCTCTAATGGCTAATATTTCTCTAGTATGGATTTCAATGTCCGTCGCCTGTCCCTGATAACCGCCAAGTGGCTGATGAATCATGACGCGTGCATTAGGTAGCGCAAAACGCTTCCCTTCTGCACCAGCAGTGAGCAAGAAAGCCCCCATACTTGCCGCTTGTCCCATACAAATAGTACTAACGTTTGGCTTTATAAACTGCATCGTATCGTAAATAGACATACCTGCAGTTACAGACCCACCCGGTGAATTAATATATAAATGGATATCTTTATCAGGGTTCTCAGCTTCTAAAAATAGCATCTGCGCTACAATTAGGTTTGCCATATGATCTTCTACTTGGCCCACTAAAAAGATGACACGTTCTTTGAGTAAGCGAGAGTAAATATCGTAAGATCTCTCACCTCGAGCAGTTTGCTCAACTACCATTGGAACTAGAGCAGCACTAGGATCAAAACTAGCGTTACCTTGGTAAATTCCGGACATGTATTTCTCCTTTATTAAGCTTTTGAATAAATTCCACATTTCCTTATAGGCAATTAAAAGCTCAGATCATGAATCAAATTGACGATTCCTTTTCAAGCATTCCAACAAAGGATACGAGCGATATAACTTGTTCAAAAACTCCTTAGCTAATACAAAAAAACGACAGCCAGTTTTCACCTACTATCGTTTTCTATATAAAATTAATCAATGCACAATAAGTGCATATAATTACGCTTCGTCAGTAGCTTCTTCAGCTTGAGGTTGCGCAGCAGGCTTAATAGCCTCCTCGTAACTTACAGCAGTTTCACTAACTTTAGCAGAACTTAACAAATGATCAATCACTTGATCTTCAATTACCAAGCTTTTAACTTGGTTTAGCATATCTTCATTACCATAGTAATAATCGATAACTTCTTTAGGATCTTGGTAAGTTTGCGCCATCTCTTCGATAGTGCTACGAACCTTGTCATCATCTGCATTGATTTCGTTAACTTTGATGATTTCTTGCACTAACAAACCAACAGATACACGACGTTTAGCCTGATCTGTAAACATTTCTTTAGGCAACATGTTGAAATCTAAGTTAGCACCTTCACCGCCGTACTGCTGTACTGCTTGCTTGCGAAGGTTATCAATTTCGCCATCAACTAATGCTGTTGGTACTTCAATTGAATTTAGCTCAATAAGCTTAGCGAATACTTGATCCTTCAGCTTACCTTTTAACGCTTGTGACATCTCACGTGACATGTTCTTTTGAACGTCAGTTTTGAAGCTTTCAAGATCAGCTGAATCCATACCAAACTTCAAGAAAAACTCTTCGTTTAATTCAGGTAGTGAAGCAGAAGAAATAGAGGTAGCTGTTGCTTTAAAAACGGCCTCTTTTCCTTTTAGGTTATCAGCTTGGTAATCTGCAGGGAAAGTAACTGCGATATCAAAAGCTTCACCTGTTGTTTTGCCAAGCACTGCTTCTTCAAAGCCAGGAATCATTGAGTTAGAACCTAATACTAGATCAACTCCTTCACCTTTACCGCCTTCAAAAGCTTCGCCATCAATAAAGCCTTCAAAATCAAGAACGACTTTATCGCCATCGGCTGCTGCACGTTCAACGAGCGTCCACTCAGTTTGCTGCTTACGTAGAGACTCAACCATGTCAGTTAGGTCTTGCGCATTGATCTCAGCCGTTTCTTTGGCGATTTCAACTGCAGAAAAATCAGCAAGTTTGATTTCAGGATATACTTCAAATGTTGCTACGAACTGAACATCTTGCCCAGCTATGTCAGTTTTCATCTCAATACTAGGACCGCCAGCAGGGGTTAATTTTTCCTGCTGCACAGCTTCGTAAAAACTCTGCTGTAGCACTTCACTAACAACATCTTGACGAATACCAGCACCGTAACGCTTTTGCACAACCTTTAAAGGCACTTTACCTGGGCGAAACCCATCGATACGCACGCTTTTAGACGCTTGTTGTACTTGCTTCTCAACATCGTTATCAATACGATCCGCTGGAATTGTAATAGTCATTTGACGCTCTAAAGCGGATTTCGTTTCAACAGAAACTTGCATGGAATTCCTCACAAATAAATACTTAGTGTTCATTCTACCTCCTTCAAACCCATTGTTTAGGATTGGAGGTAGATGCAATATGCCAAACGCCAGTGCTAACCATCAAAGGTATATCAACTGAACAGGCGAAATTATAAAGGCGGGAATTTTCCGCCACTTAAATCAAATAGTCAAGAACTAACCATAAGTTTACTAGACTAGCTGCATAATTATAACTGTGTTAATGGGGTCTATTTAACAAAAATAAAGAGTAATAGCTAAAAAAGATAAAATTAGATCACAATGACAACTGATTGTTTTAAGAGTTAAATAATAGGGGATTTTACAAACATAAACTGGGGTGAACGACGGGGTTTGAACCCGCGACCGCCGGAATCACAATCCGGAGCTCTACCAACTGAGCTACGCTCACCACTGAGCAATATAAAATGGTGCGGGAAGAGAGACTCGAACTCTCACACCTTACGGCACTAGAACCTAA
>JBALXS010000014.1:0-66260 GCA_036960485.1 Oceanospirillaceae bacterium | reverse complement strand
CTGAGCAGCGTAAGGCTCAGGCTGAATTGGTGAAGCAGGCTAATCATGATTTCTTAACGGGCTGCCTTAACCGCCAGTTTGTGGTGAAAGCACTGGATCTTTTATTGGCAAAGTTACATGGCAAAGTTGGGCCTCAGTTATCTTTCTTTTTCATTGATCTTGATCGCTTTAAATTCGTCAATGACACCTTTGGCCATGCAATTGGTGATCAGCTACTGCAACACTGTGCAAAACGATTAGGGTCTTTGGTCAAAGCAGGGGATTACTTGGCGCGCTTAGGCGGTGATGAATTTTTAATCGTGATCAATAATGAAGGGCAAAATTTTTGTGTCACCCAGTATGCGCAACAACTGCTGGACGCGGTGTGTCGGGTTTATGAAATTGACAACAATAGAATTCATATGTCTTCCAGTATTGGCTTGTCTCGTTATCCACAAGATCAGGGGGGCGCAGTTGAGCTGATCGCTAAAGCAGATATTGCGATGTATCAGTCAAAGCTAAAAGGGCGCAATACTTATCATCTTTACAATGATGAGCTAGGTGAAAAGATTAAGCGCAGGACTCTGGTCGCCAATCAATTAACCGAAGATGTTGCTAGTCAGCGCGGTTTTTACTTGAATTACCAACCCATTTTAAAATTAGCTACCAATAGCTTGGTATCATTTGAGGCTTTATTGCGCTGGAACAATTCGTCATTGGGCCAAGTGTCTCCTGAAGAGTTTATTTCGGTCGCAGAAGATACCGGGGATATCATGATGCTCGGTGAGTTTGTGATTGAGCAAGCTTGTCAGTTTCTAGCACGGATTTCGCAACACCACAGTGAGGTAAAGATGGGAATAAACGTTTCCTCTTTGCAGTTGTTAAATCGTGATTTTCATCTGCAGTTAGCTCGTTATATTGAACGTTATGCGGTGAATGCTGAGTTACTTGTCATAGAAGTGACAGAATCAGCAATTATCGATGATCTGAGTGAGGTATACGATAATCTAGTGCAAATACGTGCTTTAGGCTGTGGCCTTGCAATCGATGATTTCGGTACTGGCTATTCGTCACTTTCTTACATCAGAAAGTACCCTTTTAGCCATATTAAAATCGATGGCTGCTTTATAAAAGATCTACAATCCAATGCCCAGAATGCATCTTTGGTGAAAGCGGTAATCGACATCGCCAGTGCCTTTGAGCTAAAAGTGGTGGCCGAGGGGATTGAAACAGCGGAGGAGAATCACTTTCTAAAAGAGATAGGCTGTACTTATGCTCAGGGATATTTCCACAGCAGACCCGTTAGTGAGGCACAAGCGTTGGAGTTAACAGCAAATCACACTCACCAGAGTGAGTCTCAAGAAGTGACAAAAGAATAGTCATCCAATATAGTGTTTTTGTAGTTTTTGGAACTCGGCATCTATTAGAAAGTTAAGATAGCTGCGAAATCATAGATTGTTACCCCTACAAGAGAGTAATGAATAGCAAAGTAGTAGATATATACTATGGCTAAAATTAACTGTGGTTATGGTCACCCAGCCAGCAACCGATAACTGTTCAATCGCGCGGTAAAATCATGGGTTACTGTCACTATCGCAATCTCATTAGTACCGAAGCTTTTTGCCAGTTCTTCAATTTCTGTTTTACAGCGCTCTGGCGTACCTACTGTGTACCCTTTTAGCAGGTGGACGTACTGAGATTCCTCTGAGATTGAAAAATGTTTGCGCTGGTTTTGCACTGTTTCTGGCGCTAATAATGCATCTTGAAAGCCGCTCAGTCTTGTCATTTTTCTATAGATGGCAGTGCCTGCTAGCAATTCTGCTTCCTCCTGTGTCGGCGCGCAAAAGCTTCCAAGGGCTAGCATGCGATTTGGTTTACCGTGGTGTCCTGCCTGATGCCAAGCTTGATCGTAGCCGTCAAAAATATCAGGCGTGCAATGATCGGGAGAAATAAAGCGAGCTAAGGCTAAGTGCATTCCGACTTGGCCTGCCAATTGTGCACTATTGGCGCTAGAACCTAACATCCACATTTGAGGGCTAGATTTTAATTGGGGAGTAATATGCAAATCTTTCCATGGGTGATCGCTAGGAATATCTTGCTCCAATAATGCCTTTAATGTTGAAGCCTGTGCAGGGTAGTTGCTGGCATTTAGTGGCTGGCTTGGCCATGCCAACGCCGATGAGGCTATCGCATCGCCACCGGGTGCGCGACCTATGCCTAAATCTATGCGCCCAGGAAATAGTGCATTTAACATGTTGAATACTTCGGCAACTTTATACGGGCTGTAGTGGCTGAGCATTACTCCACCACTGCCAATACGCATGCTTTTAGTCACACTTGCGATACTTGCAATGAGGATCTCTGGGCTTGGGCCTGCAAATTGTGCGCTGTTGTGATGTTCGGCAACCCAATAACGGCTATAACCTAAAGTGTCACAAGCTTTTGCTAGCTCAATAGACATCAATGCAGCATTTGCTAATTGTGGGGTGCTTTCTTGAGGGTGAACTGGGCTTTGGTCTAGTACAGTCAAATTAATATTGGGCATAATATTATTTTCATTGGCTTTTATTAGAAGGTTATTAAGATGACGAGATCTCAGGGTGAGAATGAGAAAAAGCTCGACAGCACTAGTTATATTCTGCCCTTTAGCTATTTACATCACAACCGTTTAATATTAAATAATAATTGGTGAGAGTCAAAGCGGATAGAAGTTTTTTGTTTTGATGTTGTTATAAATCAATATTTTATAATGGTAATTTCATTTAATTTAACATAAAAATAGATATGCGTTAAATTCTTCTAAAGAGCCATAGATTGAATTGTTGGCTTTTCATTTAAGATTAAAACTCTCCCAACATGTTGATCAGATTTAGTGGCTATTTAGAATTAATGGATTTTCCAAAAATGCGCTCTGTTTCTATATGGCTGTGTTGATCAATTGTCTAGCTTGAATATATTAACGGTTTTGGGAAGGGTATTTACGGGTAAAACTAGCTAATAATCAGTGCAGGGCTGAGCAAGGTTGCAGGAATTAAAGCACAAACTCTAGCTCTATATCGGTACAACCCTTCGCACAGCAAACTCCTGTCTTAGCTGCTATTTTTCCTTTAATTGGGGTGGTTAATTGCAGTGGCTTTTGGCACTGCTCACATAATACAGTGGCACCTTTTGCAATGTTTTTAATCATATTACGTTGTGCTTTGAAAGAAAGCTGGGTGTGCTTATTAATTACTGAAAAGTCGAGTTTGCTCATATTTAAGGTTTTATTCATTAAGAGTAGAGCGGTGGATTATTACATATGAAGTTGGGTTAGTGGGTAATTATTTTAAAAATAATGACTTACGGTTTTAAAAAGCGGCTTTAAAATAATAACTGCTAAAATATAAAAGCCATAGAGATAGCCACAACCTCAGTTGAATGGAGTTGATGTGGCATTAGGGGTGATAAGTGAAGCTCTATGAACGCTTAACTTTCGTCGTAAATTGGGTTCATTTTAAGTGGTAAACTTGTAAATCTGAATACTAAAAACGCAGCCAGCTGTGAAATTTTTGGCTTTGGGTGTCTGTTTCTAAATGGCTTATATTATTATAGTTCGTTATGTCTGAGAGGCTCATAGAATATATCTTATCTGGAACAGGTTAAATGGCAAGGCAGATTTAACCTGTGAGTTTATTGTATAGTACCCAGATTAAGATTAAGCAAGGAGCTGCAAACATAGCAATAGCTAGGCCGACGGAGAGGCTAGGCGCATTAGCCAGTATGCCGATGCCAAGTGGCGCAATTAAGGCGGCTAATCTAGATCCCGCTGCCATGGCTCCCAACATAGCCCCGGGGCGTTGTTTGTCTTGGGCTGCAGCGTCATAAAGCGTTGGGAAAAGCACTGCAATGCCTAATCCTGCGATGACTAGCCCTAAGTAAGTAATGGTGATAGAACTGCCAATACATGCTAAGGCGCCACCTAACATGGCAGTGGTTATTGAGCAGTGAAGTAACTTGCCCATACCTATTTTGGCTACCACCCAATCGCCTAACAACCGGCCAAATACCATCCCGCTACCAAAGCATACATAGGCTAAACTTGCGAGTCCTTCGCTGGCTAATAAATCATCTTTTAATCTAAACGGCGACCAATCGCTTAATGCCATTTCAGGTATAAAGGCACAGCCGCCTAATATTGCAAACAGCCATAGGCGGCGAGTTTTTGAGGTAGCTTGCAGGGTACTTTGCTGTGTACTTAATGGTTGCTCATCATCATTTAAAAGTCCTTTGCCGACGTAAATTAAACAGATGAATATTAACAGTGATAAAGACGTTAGATGCCAAATTAAGGGAATGGCATAGGCTGCCATGATAGAGGCTATCAAACCGCCCGTAACCATGCCAATACTCCATAAACCATGTAATCGATTCATGACAGGTTTATGGCGCCTAGCACTTAAATTAGAACCTTGCATATTAACCGCAATATCGACAATAACGTCGACGAATAGTATTAACGCGAGCACTAAAGCCAGGGCAATACCACTAGATGCCAGCGCGATACACGGAAGCAATACAATAAAAGCAAAACAGCCGTTGATTAGCACGGTTTTCGTACTAAAATATTTTAAAAAGTAACTACATAACCAGCTACCCAGAAGACCGCCAATACTTGCTGCTGTAATTAACTGGCCGATGGCTGATAAATCGAGGTTTAAGCTATCTCTTATTTCAGGTAAGCGCGGTATGTATGCGCCAGCAACCATGCCATTAATGACAAATTGAGCCGCCACTGCACGTAATGCTCGTTTATCACGCTGAGTGCTTTGTTTTTGCATTAATTTTATCCAAATTATTTGCCATAAGCAGATAATGAGTGAAGAGGTAAATAGAAACTGAAAATAACATGTATGTGTTTTTAATAGAACTAAATCGAGAACTGTCATTGTGTAAATTTATAACATACACATCTTTAATTAGTTGCTTCAAAGCATTGTTTATCTATAAAATTTTTAATGAAGAGCAGAAACCACTGTTTGCTCGCACCTTACACCTTTCATCTCTGCCAACGGCTACGTTGCAAATAAGCTCCTATCGTTATAATGGTTGATGTTTTAAAGACCGGTGCCTGCGAAACTATTTAAATAGAGTCACTTGCAAGATGACATGATTATTTGGACTGCACGCTGGTATGGTAAAAATGTCATTAGCTATCGGGAACTCGAAGAAATACTCAGGGAGCGGGTACCAAATGTAGATAACACTTTTGAATTTTAGCCGTTAGTTATTCATTTGATGCCTTAATTCATGTGTGACCCAATCAACAAAATAGCGAGTACGCGTTGACATCAGTTTCGTATGAGAATAAACGACATTCACCTCAAGAGGAGGCGGTTCAAACTCTGCTAACACAGTACGCAGTTCACCCTTTTCAAGTTCTTTTTCTACTTGATAAGAGAGAAACATGCCTAATCCAAGACTCTCTTTTACGACACTAAGCGCTGCAGTGATATTGTTACAAATTAGTGGTCCTTTAACGGGTATTGAATGGGTTTTTTCAGCTTGATGCAAATGCCAATTACCGCCATGGCTTAAGCCTGTAAAAATAATACAAGGTACATTCGCAATATCTCTAGGCTGGATAATAGGGTCTATTTTATTCAAAAAAGCAGGTGTTGCACAAATAACTTTTCGTACGCTCCCTACTTTTTTTGCGATCATATTTGAATCACTTAAAGCACCAATTCGAATAGCAACATCTACTCCTTCTTCTATTAAATTGATGTTCTGATCAGATAATATCAGCTCTATCGTTACATGTTCATGTGCCTGTAAAAACTTGGTTATTAATGGCGCAATGTAAATTGAACCGAACATTACTGATGCTGTGACTTTAAGTTTTCCTCTGGGCGCCTGTTGATTTGCACTTATTTCTAGTTCTGATTGCTCTATTTCGTATTGTATTTTGCGACATCTTTGCAGATAACGCTGACCTTCTTCTGTAATAGCTATCTTGCGTGTTGTTCTATTAATAAGTCTAATTTTTAGATGATCTTCCAATGCAGCCAATGTACGTACAACGGTGGGCAATGAAGTATTTAATTCATTTGCCGCTTTGGTCAAGCTGCCACTTTCTATGATTTGCATGAATACTTGCATCGCAATAAGTTTATTAATAATGATTCCTTCATAAAGTGGAGTTATGTTATCAATATTAGTCTATTTATTGCGCGAGTTAAAGGGTTGATAATGGCTTCAGATTCAACAGAGCAAGAGCTCATAACCAATCTTTTAGGAGATATACAATGAAAGCAGCAATTTTAGTTTTATCGGATCCAAACCACGGTCAAGAAGAAGCATTAGGTCGCGTGTTTAACGCCTTAGCAACTGCTTATGATTACCAGCAAAGTGGCGCAGATGTAAAAGTTATTTTCAATGGTACTGGCACGCGTTGGATTGCAGAATTGGCTAAGCCTGAAAATCCGGTTCACGCTTTATTCAAAGCAGTAAAAGATAACATTGCAGGTGTCTCTTGCGGTTGTGCAGATGTATTTGGTTCAGCTGAAGACGTTGAAGCATCAGGTTTTGATTACTTGACTGAAAACGCAGTGCCCGGAACTCGTGGTTTACCAAGCGTACACAAATTAGCGACACAAGGTTATTCCATTCTAACTTTCTAATGAGCATACATCAGGGTTCTTCACCCGAGGAACCCTATTAACACAGATTAATAGGTTGGGCATTAATATGATCGAGCAGTCACTTTTTCATAAAGGCGAATTGACAGTACAAGAACGCGCTAATGAAGCAGATATTGCTCAACGCAACGGTATTGTCGTTAGTCAGCATATTATTAAAGGCGCTCTCCCTTTTATTGCTCAGCAATATATGACAGTGATCAGCAGTACAGATGAAAAAAACCAAATCTGGACGTCTGTATTATTTGGTAAGCCAGGCTTTATAAGTGCCCCAGATGATCAACATATATTGATTAATCCTCAACAAATTATTAATCAATCCGCCGACCCGTTATGGCTTAATATAACGCGAAATACACAAGTGGGCCTATTGATAATAGAACTGAGTACTCGTCGTCGTCTTCGAGTAAATGGCAATATTAGTTTGTTAAGTAATGGTCAATATGAAGTCGTTGTCGCTCAGGCATACCCTAATTGCCCTAAGTACATTCAACGAAGACAGCCACAATTATCAGATAACGTGCTGACTTATGAAACACCTAAACCTCAGTTCGGTGATAGTTTAACGGCAACGCAAGTTGAGTTGATTGCAAATTCAGACAGTTTTTTTGTCGGCTCTGGTGTGGATAATAACCACAGTGATGCTTCATATCGAGGCGGTGAAACTGGTTTCGTTAGCGTTATAAATAAATATGAATTGCAGATCCCTGATTATAAGGGCAATAGCATGTTTAATACCTTAGGAAATTTTCAATCAAACCCCAATGCAGGTTTGGTGTTTATCGATTTTGTGCATAACAAGCTATTGCAACTTACAGGTACGGCAAAAATTTTATGGGATCAACCCGATGATAATAATAATACCGGTGGTACTAAACGTTACTGGCGTTTTATTATTAAAGGTTGGCAAGAAACACAATTGCCATCGGGCTTAAATTGGACGTTTTTTGACTATTCACCGCACAACCCTAAAATTGAAAGCTCAACAGAGTTGATGTTACAGATATCTGCTATTGAAAATATATCTGAAAAAATTAAATTATTGAGATTAACAGCAGTCAATGGTGGCATTTTACCTGCTTTTAAAGCGGGCTCACATTTACCTATTGAAGTTAAGTTATCAGAAAAAACAACCGTGCAACGCCATTATTCAATTACCTCATCTCACCATGATAATCGCTTTTATGAGATTGCTGTACAGCAAGAAAAGCAAGGGCGTGGTGGCTCAAACTACATTCATGAGCAATTGAAAGCGGGTGATTTTATAACCGCTATGCATCCTGTTAATAAATTTTCACTGACTTCTTCTGGCAAGCATCATATTTTAATTGCGGGTGGAATTGGCATAACCCCTATTATTTCTATGCTCAAAGAGTTGTCTCAAAGCAATCAATCATTTGAGTTACATTATAGCGTGAAGAAGGCAAGTGACTTGGCATTCAAAGAGGAAATCACCAGGCTGGCGGGAAAACATGCACATTTTTATATTACGCAGGGGCTCGATGCAAACAGGCTGGACTTAAAGTCTCTTTTCATGGAGGGCAATAAATCTAGTCATGTTTATATTTGTGGTCCACTAAGTATGATCGAAGCTGTTAAAGAGAAAGCGAATGTTCATAACTGGGATCCTAGCCACATTCATTTTGAAAGCTTTGGTCATTCCCTACACAAAACTGATAAAGCAGTTGAAGTAAGGCTGAAAAAGTCAGGAAAAGTTATTGTTATAGACCCCAAAGAAACATTATTAGACGGGCTCTTAAAAGCAAACGTCAAAGTGCCATTTGCGTGTAAAAGAGGAGAATGCGGTATGTGCGCAACTGAATATGTTGAAGGCACCCCTGAACATAGAGACGTTTATTTAACTAAAGAAGAAAAAACGCATAGTTTGTGTGTGTGCGTTTCACGCACAAAAAGTCACTCAATCAGCTTAAATCTTTAATAATATTGATTGCTGTACGGTTTAATTATTGTTGCTCTATCACTCATTGATTTGACGCTAACGAAAAGTATTGTTTTCTTGAAGAATACCTTTTAGTCATTACAGGGAACTACAAATCAATGAGTTAGAGGGCTTACATTTTTTAACTGGTCAACAATGAACGATAATTCAAAAAATGGGTATGAATCGTATGAAAAAAATTCTTATGCTAGTTGCCAATGGTGTTGAACCACTAGAAATGTCTGCTTTTACCGATGTTATGGGGTGGGCAACTTTACTTGGAGATGTAGCCATTGAGCTCACTGATGCTGCTTTGCATAGCGAAATCAAAACAACCTTTGGTTTAACTTTTAAACCATCTAAGTTACTGGAAGAGGTTAATTTAAATGATTACGATGCGCTTGCAGTGCCTGGCGGCTTCGAGCCTTCTGGGTTTTATGATGACGCATTAAGCGCTCCATTTTTAAATGTAATAAAACACTTTCATCAGCTTAATAAACCCATTGCTAGCGTATGTGTTTCATCCATTGCCTTAGGCCATGCGCAAATACTGGTAAATAAAAAAGCGACGACTTATCATCAAATTGGTGGTAAACGTAAGGAACAATTAGAACAATGCGGTGCAATTTTTGTTGATAATCCAATAGTACAAGATCAGCATATTATTACTTCAACAGGCCCCGGAACTGCGATTGAAGTCGCTTTCTTATTATTAAAAGAAATCACCTCAGCAGAAAATGTAGCAACCTTGCGCGAAAAAATGCGTGTACCGACACCGTCTAGTGATTGGTATCAAGGTCCACAAGTAACATAACGACTAATAGGGAGCGAAAGATAAATTTTTATTACAGTGTAAAGTTAGATATCTAGCTTCAATATATAGAGTAGGAACGGTGGTTACGCGAGGTTATAAAATAAATATTATAATTAAAAGTACTAACTATTCTAAGGAAAGATCAAGAGTGAGTTTGCAATCAGCCGTTAAGTATTGTCGATTATTCCACACAAGTGCGCAGTTAAAATTAACCTTGTGATCGCAATATGCTCATCACAAGGTTAATCAGTGGTTACTGCAATAAAATAGACGTGTCTAGATTTTTACAGCGCTAGCATCGTTATTGTCCATGCCTGCTTCTTCACTTTCTTTCTTCGCTAAACTAATTTCTGCTGCTGATATTTTAGGCGAGAACCAACCCATCGCAGCATAAAACAAGCCGATGACAGGTGATAACCAGCAGGCGAATGCCAATGGAATATATAGCAGGTTCTCAGTATTGCCATCACTGATGCCTAATCCAAGCGCGGTGATAACGAATGCTCCGCCAGCATTCCATGGGATCAATGGTGAAATTAAGGTGCCACCTTCTTCAACCGCTCTAGATAAGTTAAGCTTTGAATAGCCTTGTTTTACGTAAGCAGGACCAAACATTCTACCCGGCAACGCGATAGATAAGTACGGGTCTCCGGCAACGATATTGGTCGCTACTGCAGAGCCAGTAGCGGCTGCTTGTAAACCAAAGAAGCCATTTACACGCGCTACAATTGCTTCAATGATAGTACCTAAACAACCCGTACGCTCTAATGCTCCGCCAAATCCTAAAGCGATCATAACGAGGGTGATAACCCAGGTCATAGATTGAATACCACCACGGTTAAGCAAACTATCAATTTCACTGATCCCGGTATCAATTTTATATCCTGATTGCATAAAGCCAAATACTTCATGCAATGATGCACCTTGTACAAAAATCGCCATTAATACGCCGACCAACACACCTGCAAAAAGCGAAGGTAGTGCTGGCATCTTTTTTAACGCTAAGATAATAACTAGTACAGGGGCTAATAGTAGTATCCAAGACAGCTCAAAATTCTGTTCTAATCCTAATGTTATCGCATCAATTTTAGAAAAATCAACAGCATTAGAGCTAGTGATATTAAAACCGACAATTAAGTAGATAACCAGTGCGATCAACATTGCTGGGACTGTTGTTGGCAGCATATTGCGGATGTGATCGAATAAATTAACCCCGGTTACTGCTGGTGCTAAATTTGTTGTATCTGATAATGGCGATATTTTATCACCAAAGAATGCACCAGAAACAACCGCACCTGCTGTCCAGTACATTGGGATATCAAAGCCAGAGCCGATTCCCATCAGTGCTAAGCCTACAGTTCCTACGGTGCCCCAAGACGTACCAAGTGACACTGATACAACTGCGCAAAGTGCCATGGCAGCGGCTAGGAATAATTCGGGGGAAAGTAGCTTTAATCCGTAATAGATTAATACCGGCACGGTACCACTGGCGATCCAGACACCGACAATCATGCCAACGGTCATTAAGATGGCAATTGAAGGCAAGCCAACACGTACCACTTGCATTACTCCACCTTCAATGTCATCCCAAGTATAGCCCCGCATCCACGCGAGTAGTGCAGTAATAGCTAAGCCAATTGCTAAAGGAACATGGGGGGTGAAATCGCCGAAGTAAAAGAGTTGTATTCCAAGCACTCCTAGAGTGAGCACAATGGGTAGTAGTGCAGCACCTAAGCTAGGCTTTAAGTTTTTTGTATCAGTCATGTATTTCCTATCCGTTACCTTGGGAGTGCATTACACGCTCCCTTGTTTATTTTTTTAATGGGTCAACTGATAGTAAAGAAGTATTGTAAACCTAGGATAAACACCTTGTAGCCAATTGTAATTTTATGTAAACAACTTGTTACATGAGAAATTGGGCTAAGGCTGATCGGTCAGCTTAATAGCATGAACATGGGAGAGTGGGAGAGTGAGAGAGTTAGCTGATTATTTTCTGAAGGGTTTATCTTAGGTGGTAGGTAAAAATAACAGCAAAGAAATATCGATGATGATCTAAGTAGTTATTATCTTGAAACAAAATTGTAGCGAGGCTAGCCCAATAGTTCGAGATGGATAATACTGGATGTGGAGTTTGGTTGTGCCAAATAACGACATCTAGTGGTGATTAGATCGAGCTGGTGGAACAGCCGCAATAGGCATTCACTTGTGGATGGAGCTTAAATGGAGCTTAAGCAGCTTTCTAGGATTTATTGTATTGCTTAGCAAGCGCGAAACTCTGTTCAATGCTGGCTGTTAAATCTGCAGATAAAGTGGCGTCCTTTTGTTGTGCTCGCTGCTCTAATCGACGTAAATGCTGACTGGCACGACAAAACCCTAGCGTGTCACAAGATCCTGCGAGTTTATGTGCTAGTTGCTCGCTCTCATTGAAGTCTAATTGAGTGACACTTTGTAATAAATCTTGCCAGATTTGCTGGCCATTCACATAGAAGGTTCCCATCAGTTCATTTAGCTTAGTAGTACCTAATATTTGGCGGTTAGTTTCCATTAGCAGTTGATCAAGCAAAGGAGGGGTTGAAGGGCCTGAATCGAGAGCTAGAGCACTTTGAAATGATGTGGTTGGCTCAGCATTTGAATTGGCGATGACCTCTTGTATAGATTCAAATAACTCTTGTTGGAAAACCGGCTTAGCGACGACTTTTTGAATGCCTTGCGCTAGATAGCGCTCTACATCAGCTGGCCTGACGCTGGCTGTGACGGCAATAATTGGCGTATGATAGTTCGGCGAGTATCTATCACTGCGTATAATGCGACTAGCATCTAGGCCACTAACACCTCCTAAGTGCATATCCATCAGAATTAAATCGTAGCGTTGTGCAGCCGCTAGCGCTACAGCACTGTCCGCATCTTGCGCAATAGCTAGGTGATGATTTGCTAATAATGATTGCATTACTTGGCGGTTTATCTGTTCGTCTTCCACTAACAATATTTTTAGTTCAGGTAATACTGGAGCTACAGGCGCTAAGAGTTTTTGCTCTTTTGCTGCGGGCGCTAAATAAACCGTCGCATTAAAAGTGCTGCCTTCACCGAGTGAGCTTACTAAGTTTAGCGTACCCCCCATTGATTCTGTTAACTGTTTAGAGATTGACAAGCCGAGCCCTGTACCACCAAATCGACGCGTAATTGTTTCATCTGCTTGGGTAAAACGACCAAAAATATGCTGCTGCATAGATGGATCTATACCAATACCTTGATCATTGATGCTGATGCAAACAGCATGCTGTGCTGTCGTTGTATCATCGATATTAACAGTAATCGTGATACATCCGCGATCGCTGAATTTAATCGCATTAGCGAGTAAATTGGTGATGATTTGGCGCAAGCTTGCTGCCTTATCAAAATAAAGTACACTTTCATTAGGGCATACTAGCTTCAATACTAGTCCTTTTTGCTCAGCACCCAATTGCAGTAAATCTACTAGGTTCATCAACAGTGTGTTGAGAGAAAATAGCACATCTGAATCTTGATAAACGCCTTGCTCTAACTGGGCGTACTGTAATATATGATCGAAGGTGCCTAGTAATGCGTGCGTTGAATCTTGTAGCACATTTACTTGTCGATCTTGCGCTGTTGATAAATCACTATTGCCCAATAGCTGTATCATTCCCAGCATGCCATTCATTGGAGTGCGTATTTCATGACTCATAGTGGCCAAAAATTGTGATTTGGCACTATTCGCATACTCAGCAACTTCTTTTGCCTGCTGCAAACTTTGAGTACGTACCTCAACCATTTTTTGTAGCTGGTCGCGATTGTAACGCAAGGCGCTGGCTGCTTGATCGCGCTGTTCTATATCTGCTCTTATTGACAATCGCATCTCGTTAAGGGCAGATTGCAGCTGATCTAACTCATCACCTTGATGAGGTTTTTTGCGTTGTAGCTGTAGGGCATTATTAAGTTTCCCCGCACCTATTTCACGGCTGTATTTAGCCATATGTTCTAAGTGGCGAGTGATGGAACGTTGCAGAATGACGGTAATCGCAGCCATAATTAGCAGCATTAATAAGCTTTGATTAAGTAGGATACGCAAGCCGTTTTGCCACAACTCAGTGTGAATACTAGATAAATCAATAGCGACTTCTAACCGGCCCAGCATTTTTGATCTCTGTTGATTACTAGCATTAACTAAGTCAAAAACTTCTAGTTGATGATCTTCATCAGCAATTGCGTTGCTAGGAATACGGGTGTTTTTATGCAAGGTGAAATCTTGCAGATTAATATATGCAACATAAGGTAGGGCTCGGATACCTGTTAGCTGCAGTTTTTGTTGAGCCTGATCCAAATCCCAAAGGCTTTTACTTAAAGTTGCAATATAGCTTTCGTTAATGAGCTGCATGCGTTGCTCTATTGCTTTCATTTCGCGTAGGTAATCAAACCGCATTTGCAATGCAGTGGATAGTAAAATGAACACACAACTACAGATGCCGATATAAACCAGCATACGATAGTTTAGAGGTCGTTCACTGGCATAGCGACTCAGCGCAAAAAATGGATGTGAGTTAGGGGAGTGCATCGCAACTGCCTTGTGGTTGTTTATTGAGATAGTACTGGCCAAAGCACTCTTGTAGCCGCTTGATTGAGCCATTTTGGTGTAACTCAGCTAAACGTTGGTTTATATAAGGTAGATGCTTTTGTAACTTGCTGTGCTGGCCGATAGCCAAATAAAAATGCTCGGTACCTATAGAGAGATTAGAGATTTTAATTTTTTCTTTGTAACCAAACTTTTGCAGCTGTAATTGGCCACTAACAGAACCTAAGGGCATGAAGTCTATTCGCTGGTAAGCTAGTTTTGCTAGATTCTGAGCGCCTTTTGATACAAATTCTCGATCAGGCAGCGTTTGTAGAAACAGATCAAACAAATCCCCAAAACTATCCCCCAACAGCAGACCAACACGCTTTCCTAGTAAGTCATTGAGTGTTTTATAAACTCTAGTATCACTCTTGTTAACAAAAATACCCACCTTATCAGCCACTATATATTCGGTGCTATAAGCTAAAAATGATGTTCTAGGTCTGGTTTTGTAAGCGGCCACGATAAGGTCAATATTGCCTGACTTTACTTCTTCTAAACAGCGTTTCCAATTGCCACTCGTATCGATAGCAAGTTGGTAGCCTAGTTCTGTAAATAATTTTTTTGCGACACTTGAGGCTATTCCGGTCAGGGTACCTTGCTGTTGCCAGGAAACAGGCGGGTACTCAGGATGACCGCAAGCGGTAATAATGCGGGCTTGTACTGGCAGGCAAAAACATATCAGTAAACATAAAAAGTACTTCACATTAACGTTTCACTTGCGCAGTAAATAAATAGCCTGCCCCGTGCACAGTGAGAATGAGTTTAGGGCTAGCAGGGTCGTCATGCAGCTTTCGGCGCAGACGCCCTATCAATACATCAACGGTGCGATCGTTAGGTGCCCATTCACGGTTATGAATTTGATCGAGGATTTGGTTTCTGCTTAAAATGTGTCCTGCGCTGTTAATCAAACAGAGCAGAAGCTGATACTCTCCTTCAGTCAATTGTACTTTGTTATCTTGTGCATCAATTAGCTGTCGTCTTGAAAGCAATAAGCGCCATTCATCAAACGTTTTGTAACCTTCAACTGAATTTGTTTGCTCAAGTAATTGCTTTTGACACAATGTTACGCGTCGAATGATGTTTTTAGCCCTAGCCAATATTTCACGAACATTGAAAGGTTTGGTAATAAAATCATCTGCACCGCACTCTAAACCAATCATTCGATCATATTCGTCTTGGCTGCCCGTTACTAAAATAATACCGACTTCAGAGTTAACTCTCAGCTCTCTAGTTAAAGTTAAGCCATCTTTACCAGGCATTCTGATATCTAGTAGCAATAATGTAATAGCGTGTGTAGCTAAAATGTCTTCGGCTTGCTCGGCAGTGGCAGCGCTATATACTTTATAGCCGACAGTTTCAAAGTAGCTTGATAGAAAATCTCTGGTGACGGCTTCATCATCTACAATGAGTATCGCAATTTCACTGATCATAGCACTGGCCTTTACGGAGGTTAAAAAATGGTAATATATTGTTTTTATAAAGCTGCAATTTTTGAAATTACATTGTAACTAATAAGTTGTTTAGTACAAGTTAAATCAAATTCATGAACAAAGGATATTAAATATTGCAGGTATCGATTAGAGGGGGCGTATATGTGAAATTTATTACCTTTGCTGTGAGCGCTCCAACTGAGAGTAGCAACAATACAATTGTTGCTAGATATGTCTAAAACAGTACCTGATTATTTATTTTAAGTGTCAAACTGATGCTCGCGACAAATCAGATTAATATCCGTTTCAGTCAGGGTTTCTTCAGTTAGGCCGCATTGAAAAGTACCACTACTTTGCTTATTGTTAAATCGGCAAGAGCGGCATTGTCCAAAGCCTTTGTTGCTGTTTTGAGCTTGCCACTTAAGCAGTAATGATTTAGTGAACTCTATGCCCTCAGCAGTTTCATCCGTACTAGGTAAATAGGTGAGCATCCTTTGTAAGCAATCGTTACCTTTATTTGTCAGGTAAAGCCGGGTAACTCGTTTATCTTTGCTACAGGGTTTGCGCTCGATAAAATCTTCTTTTTCCAGCACTTTCAAGCTCTGAGAGATGCTTCCTTTAGTTTGACCTAAATATTCAGTCATTGCCTGAGCAGTGTTCGAGTATCGATTACTAATGGATAGAAACTGAAGAATCTCTAGATGTACCACTTGTATGTTTTCTGAGTTTGCGGCGCTGCGCATTTGGCTTCTATAAAGAGAGAAGAGTCTTTCAAGCCATATTTCAATATTATTTGTCATGCTTTTAATAGTATAGATTCTAAACCTTGTTGACAATAAAAAATATTCAGTTATGATACAAATATGGTTTAGATTCTAAACTATATTTGTATCTTTGAGCAAGTTTAAATCCCGAAGACAGCTTCGTTTGCTAATAAAATCGCAGAACTGATTAAACATTTGTTAGTTTTGTAGGCATTACTGTTGGGGTTATGGATAAACTTTTTGCAGTGATGGATAGCTTAATTAAAGGCTAGGCTAGATGAATACTATTGTTTCAAAATAGTCGCTGAAGTGCTGCTCATCTTGTTCAAGAAAACCTTCTAAGAATATTTGATTGAGAGAATTAATATGAAAAAGCAATTGTTATCGTTACTATTTACTCCCGTGTTGGCTACGCTAGCGCCAATGCACGTGTATGCTTCAGCAGAGCATAACGGACATATCATTGCAGCTAGTTCAGAAAAAATCAGCGCCCAATATGACATCATTCACGCTAAAGTAATCACACAAGGTAGCCACCTAGTTTTCCAACAAGAGGTGAGAGGTAAAGTGGCTCAAAAGAAACCTGCTGTAACGGGCCAGCTAGCAGGTGCCGAGGTCTTTAGTTATGTCTGGCCTACTAGCTTGAATAGTAGCGCTGTCGGTTTTGAGGCGGACCAAGGTATTTTAGCATTAGCGTTGACAGTCCATCCTGATTTTGATGATACCCCATTGTATGACGAAAATGGCGACGGTAACAAAACCAATGATGGTGATAAATGGCACAGCCATTGGGTTGTGCTTGTTAAGGACCCAAGTTGTGGAACCGTAGCAATGAAAGTTAAAGATATTGCTAAAGGAGCATACCCTAAACTACCTATTACTTGGCCCAAATTGCCCATTTTTATTGATAGCCCCGGATACGATTTTTCGTTAAAGGGCAGCGAGGTGTTAGTGCGTGTACCACTCAAAGATGTTGGTTTTCCTGCAACGTTCAACTTTGACGGTGTGACTTCTGCACTTAAAGTTAATCAACAAATACATGCGCCTTTGTTATGTATTACGGATGTTTGGGATATCGCTTCGGGTGACTTAAGTTTGCCTGGAAACTCCCAGTAACCGCTAACATTGACTGCTCTTAAACGCAGTCGACTTTTTTGGAATTGAGAATGAAATATGAAAATTGCTGTTTACGGTAGTTATGCAACGTTAGCTGGCGCCAATAAAGATCATTTTGATGTGTTGCTTGAAACAGTGCAACAGGACAGTCAAAAGATAAAGCATTGGAATATGCTAAATTGTTGTTGCAAGATATTGCTGAAACGAAAAACACGATAACACTGGATCGATGTGATTATTGCCAAAGTGAAATCGCCAATTCAAATCTGAAAAAGCAGATCGAAGTGGTAGGCCATTATATTTTGAAAATGGAACGATGCCCAAGTTAATTTAAAACGTTATCCCTCGTATAGAAAGTTTAATGTAAGCTAAGATGAGAATAATTGTTATGCTAAACACACTAAAAAAACCACCACCGCTGCAAGTTCAAAACTGGTTAAATACTCGCTTCACTCCAACACTAGAAGCACTTGTAGGCAAAGTAGTGGTGGTGTTTGCCTTTCAAATGCTGTGCCCTGGATGCGTACTGCATTTAATTCCACAAGCCAAAAGATTGTATGATTATTTTGATAGTAATGAGGTTGCAGTACTAGGATTGCACACCGTGTTTGAGCATCATCAGGCGATGACAGAGGTTTCCCTTAAAGCGTTTTTGTATGAATACCAAGTGAGATTCCCGGTGGGCATTGATAAACCTGCTTCAGCTAAAGGTGATCCTCTTCCTCAAACCATGCGTGCTTATAATATGCAGGGTACTCCTACACTGCTTATATACGATAAACTGGGATACTTGCGTCAGCAAAAAATGGGGCACGAGCAAGATTTGGCGCTTGGTGCACAAATCATGTCATTAATGAAAGAAACATAAATAATGTCGCTATGTGTTTCACTAAGGTTTTAAATGAGCGAAAGGCTTTGCTTTAGCTTTTTGATGAAGAAATTTAGTGCGATAAAGATGCGCGATAATGAAATGAGAATGTTTTTTCGGGAAATGATTACAGATTATAGCTGTTTTTAGCGGTAGCAATTGCAGGTTTGTTAAGCAGAGCTTCTCAGAGATTAGAGATAGACCAACCCGCTGTTAGTAAATATCTCAAAATGCTGGAACTTAGTATCGGTCAAGGCTTGTTTCGCCGCCATGGGCGCAGCGCTTCTATATCGAGTTGCAGTAAAGAGGTGTATGAGTTGATCTATGCTGTTTCTAACCAGCTTGATGGTGTGATGAACGCGATAAAAAATGACCATCGCTTGCTTGCAGGTGATTCGAAAATAGTCACAGTACATACGTTAAATAGTTATTTTGTGGCACTGGTTATTCGGGGCGTTATAGAGTGTTTCCCGATATAAAGCTGCAAATTTTCGAACGTAGTTCAACGAATATATCGTAGTTGATCGAGAGAAAATAAGCAGATGGAGGACTGGCATACGACACGATAGTTACAGGAGAAATCTAGTTGTATATCCCTTTGCCACCCGGTTTAAGGTTCGGCTACAAGGTGGAAAATGCCCGTTTTATTGAAAAAGCAGCTCAGGAAATAGTATTGATCGATCGCCAAGGGGATATTATCACTGAACTGGCTGTTTCTGATTTAATGTAATCAGGTGAATTGAAGCGGCATCTGCGAAAAGTAAGGAAACAATAGCAATCTCGTCGTGGTATTACTGCTCTAGAATCTATAATGGCGGAATATCTTTTGAGGTACCTGCTGGTGGTTTAACTCTATAGGTGAATGTAACTAAATTAAGCGATGTTGAAAGTTTCAAGAGTCAGCATGAAATAGCAGAAAAATTGTGCGTTTATTATAGCGGTGAAAATTGCTGTGCAGTCTGCATTAGATTTGATTTTGGTGCTGTAACCGAAAGTGAGATTACGGCGTCTATAAAAGCATTAGCTTAGTCTTTACTTTTTATTCGTCCGAAGGTGAGGCTAAACCCTCCGTCGCTAGACGGGCAGCGCTGCGTTTATTATGTGTGTATCAAATACAGACACGGATCATAGACTAAGTACAAAATTGAATAACACTTTGTTTGGGTAACCAAATATAAATATCAGGTACTATTAGCGGATGTTAGAACGCAAGTTAGAGAGCTAACAAGGCAGATTTATTAACAACTTGAATAGAGGTATCAGGGTGTTATTTCTTTAGCGATCAACGTAATTGTTTTAAACTCTAACTATCTTTTGAAATCATTTAAAATGGAATGAGTTAGCTTATATTTAGTAATTAACTTTTGCAGCGTTCCATTATTAGCTATCTTCCTGATCCCTGTGTCGAACATATTGGCAAGTTTCTGGCCGCGAGCATCTTTGGTAAACACAACGTATAAATCTTTGGTATAAAATGTATCAATTACATAATTATTTGGTGTTTCTTGTATTTGATTAATAGCTAGCACGATATCTTTAATGTCATCAGCATAGTATTTAAAGCGTTTGTGCTTGAGCATTCTCACGCCCTGTATTGTATTTTCCACTAATTGGATAGTTAAACTAGCAGGAAGCCATGCTGAAAAGTCATATCCTCGGGTTAATCCGACATCCCCTTTAATGTTTCCAATTTGAGTAAACGAGGTCTGTTTTAATCTCGCTATTCCATAGGAGGAGTAGTGTAAGCGGGATTGAGGGTAAGTGAATTTTTTGCTTCTTTGAGGCGTTTTAAAAACAGAGACGGCTGCACTAGCTGTTTTTTTATCTACCATCAGCAGGCAGCGAAGAAATGGAACAGTATCATGAGTCATGCTTGCACCTTCTATGTTATAGACAGCTTGAAGTACCTCCCAGTAATATCCGGTACCTCCTTTCTCTGATCTTTCAGCGCGCTCATGAGCACAAAAATGGGTTGTTTCGGCAAAAATATTTGAATGGAATAATATAATAAAAATTGCTAAAAAAAATTTCATGCTTTTCCTGAGAGAAGAATCATATTTATAATTTAAAAGTGGCAAACTTTTATTATGATACATAATTCAAGTTGACCGCCACTGGCAGTTAAGGAAATCCAGCCGATTATTGTCACTTAACTTAGGGTTGGCACCAGACGACATTTAAAAATAGAGATAATGCCAGTACAACCATTAAAGTTTATGGAGGAGAACCGCATATTTAGTGGTATTTTGATCCTGTTTGCTAATTTCTAGCATCACGTAATTTTCTCTCATTATTCTGCAAGGATTGCGCTTATAAAATGCCAATGGAGCTGGTTCGATGCAACCCAATTGTATGATTTCCATTGAGCTAATTGTGAATGTAAGTTGTTAAAAAGGGTATTAAAACACTTTTTTTGCCACGCTATTATGCTCTTTTTCAATCGATTAATCTAACATTTAGCACATATTCGAATAATTAAGAACAAAATAGATCATTCTGTTGATCTGTAGCTTTAATAGCAATTGTGCAGAGGATGTTTGTTTCGGTTACTTATAGAAATTTTATTTCTTTACAGAAAACTGCGTTTTTTCGAGCGTTTGCTTTCTAGATCTGGAAGAGCTTACTCGGTAGCGTTTAATTGTAAGCGCTTTCAAAATACTGTATATCTAGGTATATTTATTGTAGCGATTTCATCACTGAAGCACTAATTTTGAGTAAAAATTCAGTTTTCGGACGCTAACCCGTTCTATCCAGAGAAGGTGCTGTAGCGAGGGCAGCTCAATGGTTCTAGATGCGTGCAAATAAATAGGGGCGTTTGGTGATTCCAAATAACGCTATCTAGTAGCGTATAGATTGATCCAGTGAAACGTTTGAGTCGGTATTTGTTTCAGGATAGAAATTAACCATTCACTTTAGGAAGTCGTAAATGTCAGCATCTCTAATTAGTCGTGCGGCCTGTATTGAAGATTTGAAAAAATTAACCCAAAAACGCATTCCCCAATTTGCCTTTGACTATCTCGCGGGGGGGTGCAATGCAGAAAATACATTGCGCAAAAACCGCGCGGCGCTCGATCAAGTAGAGCTGCAACCTCATTATCTTGTTACGTCAGCAGGGGCGAGTTTAGACACAGAAATTTTAGGTCACAAATACTCTGCACCTTTTGGTGTAGCACCCTTGGGATTGAGTGGGCTTATCTGGCCCAAGGCTTCTGAGTATCAGGCCAGTGCTGCACGCGAGGCAAATATACCTTATATTCTCAGTACACTGGCGAGCACTTCTATTGAACGGGCGGCGCAGTGCGCTGGTGAGAATTTTTGGTTCCAGCTCTATCCGCCGTCAGACTTGGCTATTAGGGCAGATCTGATGCGTCGAGCAGAGGCTGTTGGCTGCCGCCATTTGGTGGTGACCATCGATGTGCCAGCAGCCGGGCGTAGACCAAAAGATATCCGCAACGGCCTCTCGGTCCCGCCAAAAATTAGCGCCACGAGTATCCTACAGACTATGGCTCGACCTTCGTGGGCCATGGCAACGGCTTTACAGGGGATGCCTCAATTTGCGTCTATGATGCCCTATATGAAGAACATCACCAATCTACAGGATGTGGCCAATTATATTCGCACTACTTTGAAAGATGTAGTGGACTTTCCCATGCTGCAGCAGCTGCGTCAGGACTGGCCAGGAAAATTGATTGTAAAAGGTGTTTTGAGCGTGGCGGATGCCGAGTTGGCTTTGGCCGCGGGGGCAGACGCTATTATTGTTTCTAACCATGGTGGCAGACAGCTAGATGCGGCGCGCTCCTCGGTTAGTGCATTGCAAGAAATCAGTGAGGCGCTGGGGGATCGCATAGTGGTAATGGCCGATAGTGGCGTGGAATCAGGGCCCGACATAGCGCGGTTCCTGGCGCAGGGAGCGCAGATGGTGTTTGCAGGACGTGCCTTTATGTATGGGGTAGGTGCGATGGGTGAGGGTGGTGCGGCCCATAGCATCGAAATACTGCGTCTGGAGCTGTTACAAGTTATGGAACAGTTGCGCTGTGAAACTCCACAGCAGTTACCCAAGTTTCTGTTGTAAAAGCTTGTTAACCCTCATAGAGACCCTTTCGTTGTGTTTCTCAACACTATTATAGCCAGTGCAGTGGTTATGATTCACAGTGATCTCTAAATCAGTCGTTGATTAGTGCTTATTAGGGCTGAGGGAGATCCTAGTGGGTGCAATACCCGTAGTCTCGCGTACCTTAATATCAGCGGGAAGTTGCATGTGTGAAATAGCGCAGCTGTCGTTTTCAATACAATTTAAAAGATAAGTGGCAGCAAGTGCTCCCATGCGCCTTGCCGGCACATTGATCGTTGTCAAACTGGGGGATAGTACCGCGGTGATTTCTAAGTTATCAAAGCCAGTAATAGACAACGCTTGAGGCACGGCTATACCTAGTTGACGTGCAGCCGAGAGAGCTCCCAATGCGAGAATATCGTTGCCACAAACCACTGCACTAAACAGGTGTCCCGCAGCCACTAGGTCAGAGAGAGCATCACTTGCTTCTTTCGAGTTGTAGCGGCATTCACGAATTAACTC
Organism: Oceanospirillaceae bacterium; assembly: GCA_036960485.1. GTDB lineage: Bacteria > Pseudomonadota > Gammaproteobacteria > Pseudomonadales > Balneatricaceae > Rs1. Next base: position 43,470 of record JBALXS010000014.1, on the reverse strand, counting down.
TGATCTAAGATGAATACCTTTTTCCAACAGAGACTCCTGAACCCCGCGTAAGCGGTCCCTCGCTCTATCGTTATCCGCCTGTATGCCCGTTATCATGGCTATTTGGGTATGTCCCATGGTCATCAAGTGCTCGCCAATTTTTCGCCCTGCAGCATAATTGTCAAAACCAATGCAGCTGTGTATGGATTGGCTGTTGTAGGTCCACAAATTGACAAAGGGAATCCGATGGAGATTGAGTATTTGGTAAACTTCGGGCCGATGATCTTCACCTATCAGTACCATGCCATCGATTCCACGGGTGATCAAACTCTTGACTTCATGCAGCTCTTCATCGAGGGAATAGTTGCTACTGGCAATCAATAAGGTGTAGTTAGCCTCTGAGAGCCCACGCTGTAGATAGTGTATACCGTTGGCAAAAATACCGTTATCTATGGTGGGCACAATAGCACCAATGGTGTGTGATCTGCTGGAGGCGAGGGCTCGAGCTGCACCGTGTGGGGAATAACCGAGATCTTCTATCGCCGCGTTAATACGTTCACGCAAGTTTAGTTTGACTTGTGCTGGATGATTAATGCATCGCGAAACCGTAGCGGTAGATACTCCCGCGGCAGTCGCAACATCTTGCAATCTCGGTTTTGGCTGGTGCATACCACTTCCTTCATCAATGAATACTAGAGCGCCATTTTACAGGTCGCTAGAAATATTCCTAGATACTTGTTGACACTATTACAGTAAAACTATAATTTAATTGTAAGCGCTTACAAAAAAACTTACAAAAACTATCTTCGGAGAATACTTAATGCTTGCCGAATTGCTAAAGCAGCACGCTTATCGGATTGCCATAGCACTGTTTGTGATTTTTTTAGTCAACGTGCTCGTAGGTAAAATTTCAATGGAATTACTAGACTATCAACTACCTCTGGGGTTTAACGGAGTTGTAGAATTTTTAGTTATGTGTGCCGCATGCATCTTTTTTGTTATCGGAATTCTTCGAAGTGAAAGCCTGACCAAAAAAAATAATTAAATGAATTTTCAGGAGTAATTTATGAGTAAATTAAATACCCCCCTCAATCCAGAACGCCGCCGGTTTATGTCACTAACTAGTAAGTTTGGTTTTACTGCAGCGACGCTAGCAGCAGCATCCGGTGTGATGATGTCTGATCAAGCGGTGGCTGCAATATCTAAAGAAGAGAAAGAGCGTGAATCTAAGGCCAAGCATAAAATGGTGATTGCCACCGCTTATGTGTTAGGCGCATCGCGTAGCTATCCTATTATGCAGTTAGATTTCAAAGAGAATATCCAAAATCTGACCAACCGTGAGGTGTATGTCAAACTTGCACCTGGTGGGCAGTTGGGAGCAGGTGGAGCACTAGCGCAGAAAGTACAGCAAGGTACCATTCAAGCAGCGCAACATTCACTGTCAAATTTTGCCGCCTTTGCCCCAGTTGTCGATATGATCAACATTCCTTATTGGTGTGGTGAAAACCAACAATTCACTAACTTAGTGAACTCAGATGCATGGCGTAATCAGGTCAACCCGAAAGTTGAAGAAAAAGGCTTTATGCCTCTTTGGTATGTCAATATTGATCCTCGCGTGGTCGCTCTACGTCGCGGCATGGAAGGGCCAATTAAAACGCCTGATCAGATGGAAGGTATCAAATTTCGCGTACCAGGTTCTAAAATACTGCAACAGTTTTATCGTTTGTTGGGAGCTAACCCAACACCCGTCGCTTGGGGTGAGACTCCATCTGCCATCAAACAAGGTGTGGCAGATGCATTAGATCCCTCAGTTGAAGCACTGAACGTATTTGGTTTCAAAGATGTGCTCTCTCATGTGACCTTTATTCGTTCTGTGCCAGACGCGCAAGTTTACTCGTGCAACTTGGAATGGTTCAAATCGCTGCCGAGCAAAGTTCAAGATGGCATCAAGTTCGCAGCAGAGGTGACGGCGCAGCAAAACTTGGCCAAAGTTCCTGCGGCACGTGGTTATGCTATGGCTGAGTTGGCAGAGGCAGGTGTTAAATTCTATTCTCCAACAGGGGAAGAATTGCAGCAATGGAAAGACACCGCCGGTCATCAGTTACCGGTTTGGGACAAGACTAAGATAGAACTGGCAGGTTCCCTGGATGTCTTTAACACCTTACTTGAAGCGGCTAATACTCAAGGGCAACATTTCGTGCACGATATCTGATTTGATCTTAAGTTGTGCCGCACAGTTAATCTGTGCTGGCACAGCATTCGTTCAACGATTGATCAATATCAGAGGCTTATATTTTGAAGATGGACAAAAAATCATTCTGGAAAAATCTCGATGACAATGCAGAGCGCTGGATGTTACTGGTGTTTTATGTGGTGATTGTACTGACCATAGGGGTCGAAGTGGTGCGCCGTTTTGCGCTGTCTTATTCCTCGATATGGGGAGAGGAAGTTGCCCGCTATGCATTTATTTACCTCGCCTGGATAGGCGCTGCTTCAGCAATCAAAGATCGCGCTCATATCCGTATCGATGTGATTCTCAATTTCCTGTCGCGTACCGGCCAGTTACTCATTTATATATTCGGCGATCTAGTGATGTTGATCATCTCTATGCTGGCTTTTTATTACTCCATGGAAACGCTGTTGACTTCAATTAAGTTTGGTTCAGTGACTCACGGGCTCGGTATCAGTCAAGCTTGGTTTCTCGCCGCTGTACCTCTGGGGTTCTCATTGATGTTATTTCGCCTGCTGCAATCTTTAATGCGCGATATTAGGGCGCTAACAAACGATAAGCCAATCTACACCGGACATCGTCTGTTCGATTAAACGGGAAAATTTCACATGTATAACTATTTAAATGCTGAAGTCAGCTTGGACTGGGGATGGGAGCTCGGTGGCCCCCTGCTGATAGGGGTCATTATGTTTGGCCTTGGAGTACCTGTCTGGGCGGTGTTAGGCGTTATCGCGGTACTGATTTTAGAGTTCAGCGGCGCACTGCCGTTATCGCTCTTAGGCGAAGCGCTGTTTGACGGAATAGATGCTTTTGCATTAATCGCCATTCCGCTATTTATTTTGACCGGTGACGTATTAGTGCGTACCGGGCTCTCACGTAAATTATTGGATATCGCCGAGGCACTGACTGGGGGTGCAAAATCTGGCTTCGGTACTGCCACAGTACTAGTCTGCGGTTTCTTTGCCTGTATATCAGGATCAGATGCGGCCGGTGCGGCGGGTGTTGGGCGCATGACCATCGATAGATTGGTGGAGCAGGGATATCCCAAGCCATACGCTTGTGCGCTTGTGGCCGCTGGTGCTTGTACTGGCATTCTTATTCCGCCTTCAATCGCCTACATCATCATTGGCTTAGTGTTGGGGATATCCGCCTCGACGTTGTTCTTGGCGGCATTAGTCCCTGGGCTGTTAGTGATGGGTGTCATTATGTTGTGCAACGTGATGCTGAATTTAAGATACGGCTATGAAAATGCCGGAGGTGGCTTTTCGCTAAAGCGTATCGCGAATTCAATTTACGTGGGCCGCTACGCATTAATTGTACCGGTGATTATTTTAGGCGGGATTTACAGCGGTGTTTTTACGCCGACAGAAGCGGCTGCCGTGGCGGTAATTACCACTATTATTATCGGTTTGTTGCAGAACACGATTCGCCTGGCGGATTTTCCGGCAATGCTTGCCAGCTCAGCCAAAGTGAATGGTGTGATCTTACCTATCATCGCTTTTTCATTGCCATTAGCACAGGCGCTAGCGGCACTTGAAGTGCCGCAAGGGTTTGTTTACATGGTAACAGATATCACCGATAACCCGGTCATGATCACATTGTTGATGATCGGCATTCTAATTCTGGCAGGTTGTGTGATGGAGACAACCCCAAATATCGTTATCTTGGCGCCTATCATGCTGCCACTAGCACAGGAAATTGGCATGGCCGATATCCAATTTTGCATCATGATGATTACCGCATTGGGAGTCGGTTTTATCACTCCACCACTAGGGCTCAACCTATTTGTGGTTTCCGGTCTCACCGGTACTTCAATACTAGGTATAGCCCGCAATGCAGTACCTTTTGTACTGGCAATGCTCAGTGTAGTACTGCTATTAGCATTTATTCCAGAACTTTCACTCTGGGCGCTGCCCAGTTACACCTACTGATCTGCCTCTGATCAGCAGTACCAAATAAGAATTAAGGAAAATATATTTATGAGCGTTCAATACATCAAGAAAGCACAGAAAAACTCGGCAACAGGCGAAGATAATACCCGCCAGATAGTCTCCAGCATGCTTGAAGAAATAGAAAAAGGTGGTGAGGATAAGTGTCGTGAATACGCGTTAAAGCTAGATAACTATAGCGGTAACATCGTGGTGACACCAGAGGAAATCGAAGCGGCAGGGCAGTCTTTATCACAGCGTATGAAGGACGATATCCAATTCGCCTACGATCGAGTGTTCAACTTTGCGCTTAAGCAGCGAGCAACGCTAACTGATTTCGAAACAGAGCTTTCCCCTGGTTTGTGGGCGGGACAACGTCAAATCCCGATGTCTGCAGCGGGTTGCTATGTTCCCGGTGGACGCTATTCACACGTGGCCTCAGCGGTGATGTCTGTTGCTACTGCGAAAGCTGCTGGCGTAGAGCACGTGATAGCTTGTTCTCCTCCAAAACCAGGTCAAGGTGTTAACTCTGCCATTATTTACACAGCCAATTTAGCGGGCGCCGATACTATTTTGGCACTCGGTGGTGTACAGGGGATTGCAGCGATGGCTTTTGGTTTGTTTACGGGTAAACCTGCCGATATTTTGGTTGGACCAGGTAATCGTTTTGTCGCCGAAGCAAAGCGTATGTTGTATGGACGTGTCGGTATAGATTTGTTTGCAGGGCCAACTGAAATTGCCATTATTGCAGATAGTACTGCTGATCCTCACATGGTCGCTACTGACTTAGTCGGACAGGCAGAACACGGTCCAGATTCCCCCGCTTGGTTGTTTACTACAGATCGGGTACTAGCGGAAAAGGTTATCGAAATAATGCCTGCTTACATCGAGAGTTTACCTGAGACTGCGCGTGTTGCAGCGACTAATGCATGGGATGAATATGGAGAAGTGATTCTGTGTGATACCGATGAAGAAATGGCCACGATCAGTGATAAGTATGCCGCTGAGCACTTGGAAGTAATGTGTACAAACCTTGATTGGTGGGTAGCACGCCTGCGTAACTACGGCTCTTTATTTGTCGGCGAAGAAACCACCGTCGCTTTCGGTGACAAGTGTTCAGGCACTAACCATATACTGCCAACTAAAGGTGCAGCACGTTATACCGGCGGCCTCTCTGCAGGTAAGTTCATCAAAACGGTAACCACGCAGCGCATGACTCAAGAAGCCAATCGCAGCGTCGCGGCTGTGACGGCTCGTATCTCTCGTTTGGAAGGTATGGAAGCGCACGCCAGAACAGGGGATGCACGCCTAGCGAAATATTTCCCAGATGAAACTTTTGATTTAACGGCATCGTAATGAAACTTTTTAATCTCAGTGGAAAAGTAGCCTTGATAACCGGCGCTTCTTCGGGAATTGGCGCGCAGCAGGCGAGGGCACTAAGTGGTGCAGGTGCTAACGTGGTATTGCTGGGTAGGCGCCGTGAGCGGCTGGATGAACTAGCAATAGAGCTACGTGCCAGCGGCGGCCAAGCTGCCATAGTTGACGCAGATTTAACCAATATTGAACAGTTGGACGACATCGTCAGCCGCTGTTTAGAGCCCTGGCAGCAAATTGATATTGTGTGTAATACCGCTGGTGTTAATTTGCGACAGCACGCAGATAAAGTGACGTTGCAGAGCTGGGATCAAACCTTAGATTTGAACCTGAAAATACCGTTTTTTCTGGCGCAGAAACTAGTACCTGCAATGGCGGAAAGAGGCTGGGGCAAAATTATTAATGTGGCATCCCTGCAATCAGAGCGGGCTTTCGCCAATGGCATAGCCTACGGTGCCTCTAAAGGGGGAATAATGCAGTTGACCCGAGCGATGGCCGAAGCCTGGTCATCTCGCGGAATTTGCTGTAATGCGATAGCGCCGGGTTTTTTCCCCACAGAATTAACCCAAGCAGTATTCGATCAAGATCAGTTGGCGCAAAAATTGGCGGATCAAACCGCCATTGGACGCAACGGCAACTTAGCGGATTTAGATGGCGTTTGTATCTTCTTGGCGAGCCATAGCTCTGATTATATTACTGGCCAAACTATCTATATTGACGGCGGTTTCACCGCAAAGTGAGAGAGAGTATGACAACTGACACGATGAACGCACTGGTATATACCGATACCCAAGAGATTACCTATCGCAGGGAGCCACTACCCAAGCCTCGCCCGGGTGATGTACGTGTTGATATCGCCGCCACTGCAATTTGCGGATCGGATATGCACGCTTATCACGGTAAAGACGCCCGCAGAGTGCCGCCACTAATTCTCGGTCACGAGGTTAGCGGCACTGTTTTAGATGGTCGTTATGCTGGGCAGCGCATGGTGATAAACCCGCTGATGACCTGCGGTGAGTGTATCGATTGTGCCGGCGGGCGTAGCAATTTGTGCGCCAATAGAGAGCTTATTGGTATGTACCTGCCGGGTGCATTTGCCGAGCAAGTGGCGATTTCAGAGCGCAACTTACTGCCTATTCCCAGCGATATGAACCCTATCAATGCGTCACTGACTGAACCAACAGCAACCGGATTACACGCGGTAGCGCTAGTTGAACGGGTCCTGGCACGGCCTCTTTCAGAGGCGCGCTGTTTAGTGATAGGCGGCGGGGCGATCGGCATGTTGACCACACTAATCTTGAAAGCTAAAGGCTGTGTGGCGATAGATTTAGCAGAAACTAACGCGCTGAGAAGGCGCAGCGTTGAAGAGCAAAATTGCGCGACTTGTTTTAACCCAATGGAAGAGCCTCTGCCTCATCCCAGTGGCTACGACGTGGTCTTTGACTGTGTGGGTGCTGGTGTGACAAGGCGTACGGCCAGCGAGGCAGTACGCCCTGGTGGCATTATTTCCCACGTGGGTTTACAGGACGATGAACCGGGCTTAGACACCCGTAAATTAACCCTACAAGAAGTCATACTATTGGGCAACTACTGTTACACCCGCGCTGATATGCAAGCGTCTATCGACATGTTGTATCGCGGTCAACTGGGTAGTTTAGATTGGGTTGAAGTGCGCCCGCTCTCAAGCGGCTCTCAGGCCTTCACTGACCTGCATAACGGCAATGTGGCGGCGGCCAAAATAGTGCTGCAACCAGATTCGTTACTCTGATTTTTGAGTGCAATGGCTCTAGATTGACGTTGGGGCGATGTGTTTGCTAGCAGCAAGAAACCAAGTTAGCAGTTTAACAACATACTATGCTTATATTTTAGGAAAAAAATAACATGAATAACAGTGAAAAAATCTGGCATGCGCTGGGTCAAAACAAAGTAGACAAGATAGCCTTTAATCCGTGCAACAAGCTTAATTTAGTAATGAAGTACGTGCCTAAAGAGATGGAAGTGTGGGACATAACTAAAGAATCAGGTGGCTTGGCGCTATGTTTTGGTCGCAGTTTAGGCGGCAAACGCTCTGCGATGTTTATTCAAAACACTGGCTTAGGTAATTTGGTAACAGAGCTTTACACAATGCAAAAATTGTACCAGGAAGGATTGCCTATCTTTGCATCTTTTCGAGGTTACTTTCAAGAGCCTATAGAAGCGCAAATCATCTACGGCAGCAATATGGAAAGACTACTTGGCGCGATTGACGTCGAATATCGTATTCTAGAAAAAAGCGAAGATTTACTTGATCTAGAAGAAGATGTCGCCAACTGCTTTGCTGAGAAGAAAGTCAAAGTTTACTTGCTGTCACCAGAGCTTTGGGAAGAGCGTGTGGATGACTACCATGTATTTGGTCAGCCAAAATTCACTCCAGTAACGGTCAACACTGAAGCTTATGATGGCAACCCTACACAAATACGTGCAGAGGCCATTCAAGTCATTATGGATAACGTCGGTAGCGATGATGTTGTTCTGTCACAGATTGGTTTCCCTTCTAAAGAAGTTTATAACGCCAATGACCGCGCAGAGAATTTTTACATGTTGGGTGCTCTCGGCTCAGCCACAGAAGTGGGTATAGGGCTGGCAGATGCGCTAGAAGATCGCCATGTCTACATAGTGGACGGTGATGGATCTTTCTTCTTTAATCCTAACCAATTGGTTGATTTGGCGGCATTTAAACCGAAAAATTTAACGGTAATCTGTTTAGACAATGGTAGCTATGGGTCCACTGGTAACCAACCGACGCTGAGTTCAAGTGGTATGAATTTAAGTTCTTGGGCGCAGACCATGGGTATAGAACGCACGGGCATAACAGACGAGCCTGAGGCATTTGCCGAGTTGCTCAAAGAGAAGCCTTCTTTCATTCACTATCTGATTAAAGCGGGTAATAAAAAAACGGGGGATGAAATACCTTTGAAAGCAGTGGAAATTAAGCAACGCTTTATGGACGCTGTACTCTAAAAATCTTGAATAAGCCCATTGTTTTATCTAAAGCTCTTTAAACGATTAAACATACGCTAGGCAGCTTTGAATGACTGGTTATTCAAAGCTGCCAAACGAGTTGACAACTCGAGATGAAAAAATATCTACTTCAATTTAGGCTCAGATTGATAGTTCCTAACATTTTATAAGTAGCTACCTCTATGTAGGCAAGTAGCAAGGAACTTTTGATGACGAGCTTCGCCGAGCATAGAGGATATTATTACCTTTGATATCGGCTTTCACTGATCAGCTAGCCTAATCGATAATTAATACTGATAAAAACCTTACTCTTACAATTCAGCATTTTAAAATCAAATCCTCTCTCAGAGACCCCGTTAATGACCATTAAACAGAAAATAATATCGTCTATTTCTCTCTCAATATTCTTAATAATTACCTTACTTGCTTTTATTAGTAATCATAATATAAGCCAGTCATCGATGGACTCTACTATTAAATTTATGGACGAAGAAGTGAGTGCTACCGGAAAAACACTAGAACAGAAAATGGAAGTGCTTTTTATAGGACTAGAGCTAGCCGCTTCTCTTTATAGTCCAGATCGAGCGGTGGCCGCGAGCCTTGATAAAGAAGCATTGGCACGTGAGATGGCACCCATAACGGCTTTGACCAAATCCTTAAATATCATCAATGCATATGCGGGCCATAAAGGAGGAGTAACATATTCTTCGTCGACCGCAGGTGAAGTACCCAATTTTAATGCCAAAGAAAAAAAACGTGAATGGTACTTACGTATCTTTGCAGGTGATAAACGCTTAATTACTAAGCCATACAAATCCGCAGAGGGAGGATTGGTGATGGCAATAGCGGTGCCTGTGCTTAAAAATGGTGTCGTTGTATCAACTATGAACGCTAATTTAGCACTCACCGAAATATCGTCATTTATAGAACAGCTTAACCCAGCTGCAAAAATTGACTTGACCAGAGATGATGGTTTCATCATAGCGGGTGCGAACGAGTGGATTGGCAAGAATCAGTTTGAACGTTATCCTACTATGATTAAGTACCAAAACCAGCAATCGGGTAGTGATATTATAGAAATAGATAGTAAGCGGTATCAAATGAGCTTCTATACTATTCAATCACTGGGTTGGACAGTTTGGCGTTATGTTGAATTAGATGAAATTTATCAATCGGCTAACGCAAGCTTGCAAAGCATCATTCTCTCTGGTGTTATTCTATTTATAATATCGCTAATTGTTATTAGTTATCTGATTACTAGGTTACTCAAACCGCTTGCGAACTTGACGGCTACACTGAAGAATTTAACGAGTGGTAACGGTGACTTAACTCAGCGACTTGATGTAATAGGTAACGATGAAATCACCATTATCTCACAGGAAGTGAATAATTTTATTGCTACTATTCATTCGCTCATTCAAGAAATACTAGATGCATCTAGTGCTATATCAACCTCAGCTGTAACATTGAAAGATAGAAATACTGCAAACAGTGAGGTGCTCGATAAACATGGTTTAGAGACCGAACAAGTGGTCGCTGCAATTGAAGAACTCAGTACAGCATCCTCTGATGTTTCTGGTAATGCATTGGCAGCATCCAAGCTAACCAGCCAAACTGATACCAATGTAAAACAATCAAAAACGTCTATTGACCAGGCTAATCAGACTACCGCTATACTGATTAAAGATGTGGGTAATGTTTCTGATCAAATCTCTAACATGAATGATGCTATCGGTAAAATTACCAAGGTGCTGAGCGTTATCGGAGATATTGCCGAGCAAACTAATTTATTGGCATTGAATGCTTCAATTGAAGCAGCCCGTGCCGGTGATCAAGGGCGAGGGTTTGCTGTCGTTGCAGATGAGGTTCGCACACTAGCTGCTAGAACTCAAACCAGTACATCTGAGATTGAAACAACACTGGCAGAGTTAAAAGTTTCATCCAATACAGCGATAGAGGCGGTACAGACCTCTCAGCAAAGCTGTGAAAAAACGTCTCAAAGTGCCAGTGATGTAAATAAAGAGCTCGATTTGATCGTTGTTGCTGTCGCTGAAATGAACAGCTTAAACAGCCAGATAGCGACCGCTTCTCAACAGCAAAGCACTGTGACGGGTGATATTGCTCAAACCATGGTGTATATACAAGGAATTGTTGAGAATTTATCTAAAAGCAGTCTCTTGATTGTCGAAGAAACAGAGCGGTTAGAACATAGTAATGTAAGATTAAAAACAGTCGTTTCTAAGTTTAAACTTTAACTTAACCTTAAACGGTGCATTTAGGCTCTGTTGTAGAAGCTAAACTCAGGGCCTAAACGCAATATCTGACAGTCACTATTTAACAGATCCACTCTATTATGGCTGTTCGTAAGAATAGAATGGTTATGCTATCAAGTATCTAGGCTATTCCCCTTTAACTAGTATTTCTGCTTGGATGACTAAAGCAAGTATTACCCAGTACTTGCATATCATCGATAGCTAAGCAAATTTTACTGACTGCTTGACGTGCTTCGTCTGCCATCACCCCTCTCAGGTTAGCTGAAAACCCTGTATTGGAATAATTTTTTGACGCACAAATGTAGATACCCCTATGTGCTGAACAGCTGGTTATTTAATAGTTTGCGGCAAAATATTAAACCTGCCATTAATAGCATTATTGAGACTCAAATGTATGAACTGTCAATCATTAAAAGAATGAGTAAACTGTCGTGGTCGACACAGTTGGCTAAAATATCCGCTATGAATAATGAAGTAACAGATAAATGAATGTTATTTTTAGGACTTTAATTAACTAATGGAAACATTAGTGAAAAATAAAGTTTTTTGAAAATCATACACCCTTATCATCCGTACTGCGAAAAGAAAGCAAGTGCTGTTGGAAAAACACAATCAAACTTAGGGGGGATAAAAAAACTTACCTTTAGTTAGCAGTTGGTACTGAAGATATAGTAATTGTTAACTTCGGTTATGATTTGACTGATATGGCACCAAGCTAAAATTGAAATTCAAAAAATGGTGCATTTACCTGCTAATTCAAATAATTACCAATATCTTCCTAGCCAAGTAGATAATAATGGTAAGGTGATTAATGAAACCTTTAATTTAATAAAGCATGAGTTGCTCGTAGGCCTGGCGTATTTCGATAAAAGTTGCTGGGTTACCTCCAGCATCAGGATGGTGTCTTTGCACCAGTTTTCGGTAGTGCTGTTTGATTTCAACTTTGCTAGGGGTAAACGTTTTTATTTGCAGAATGTTAAGTGCACTTTGTTTATCACCTTCTAAATCCATTCTTTGATAAAAGCTGTTGATCAGGCGTGATACTTCTGTAGCATCGGTTTTTTCGTATTCACTCCAATCTAAATAATAAGTGGCTAATTCCGCATCTATGCTATCGCTCAGATCGAAACCAGTCGCTTGTTTTTCCTGATCTGTAGGTAACAGCTTTATCTGTAATACATGGATGGATAAAACTAATTTTTCATCCTGCCAGAGGCTGGCTTGTAATTGGTAAAGGGCATTCATAATCAGGAAATGTTGGCGAAAAAGTTGTAAATTTCCATCCTCAGCTAAATGGTTAAATTCTGGGAACTGGTCTTTTAAAGTGGTTAATATTTCGAACTCGCTAATACCATTTAAATTGATTTTAAGCAGGGTCAGAATGTTTGCAATTAAAGGGTTTCTCATAATTTACCTAACGTTAAAGTATTTACTCAAAATAATGGTTTCACTATTTATTTAACACTACGGTTTCGCCAATATTTATTGGTTTAAATGTAGCCACATCAATCTTGGCACTTTGTAGTGCTTTAACTAGTAGTTGAGGAGGTTCTAAAAAGGGTTCCTGCGTTAATTGAAACGTAGCCCAGTGCATAGGGATTGAGAACTTGGAATTAATTTCCTGATGAATTCGCACTGCTTGTTGTGGATCAACGTGTTGTCGTTTCATAAAATACCTAGGTGCATACGCACCTATGGGTATAAATGCCATATCAAAAGGGCCTAAACGTGTTCCAATATCGTGAAAGATGATTTCATCATAGCCTGTATCTCCACTAAACCAGCTATTGAATTGGCCAATTTTAACTGCCCAAGCGCCCCAATGACTCACGTTAGTGTCCCAGGGTGAACGTTTTGACCAATGTACATTTGGAGTAAAAGTAAGCTCAACTTCTGCGTTATGGTTAACGCTTTGCCACCATTCAAGTTCTACTACTTTTTCTGTTTTTATCCCTCTGTCGAGAAACCATTGTTTTAAACCCATCGGCACGTACCACGTCACTGAGTTAGCATACATATCAACTGTGCGGTGATCTAAGTGATCGAAATGATTATGTGAGATAACAATGAAATCTATTTTAGGTAGTTGTGTAAAAGTGAGAGCGGGTGGTGTTAGACGTTTATCAACGAAAAAATCAACTGGCGCTGCTCTATCAGTTAAATGCGGATCGGTTAAAAAGTTAATTCCTTGGTATTGAACAAGCATTGATGCATGGCCAATCCAGGTTGCTCTAGGCTGAAGGCTCGGGGAATTAATAAGCGTTAAATCTGCTTTTTGCTGAACGGATTTTATATCCTTAGCAGTAACATCAGGAAATGATCCTTCTTTAAATCGCATACTTAGCCATTCATAAACACTGGCACCGGCGATGCTGGTGTATCTTACCCCAGTGTTAAGTACAATATTGTAGTAAAGCGTGGTACTGATGACGAGGGTGAGCAATATTAAATAAAAACGCTTCATTTATTGATGCCTAAATAGTTAATGTATTTTGAGAAAAATGTTTTTATATTATTAAAAAATCTTGTTATAAATTCTAGTTTTAATTGATTGTTTTAATTAAATGTTTAGTGGAAATTACTGGTCTGTGCAAATCCATGTTGAACTGCTTGGCTTGATAGTGATAAGAATATTCAATGTGAGTCCCAACATCACTTACTCTAAAGTGCATGCTAGATGCGCTTAATAATACGGCGTTAAAAATAAGCTCAATACCGAATAAGCGGGATGCACAGATTTCGCTATTTTATCGATTTTTGTTTGTCTTATTATCACTCGTTACGTTACCCAGAGGTTTAAATCTATTAACGTAATTCGCCATCGCACTAACTACCTTCTCTAATATGAAGCAAATCTATTTCCCAAGCTTGGCCATGACCAAATTCAGCATAGATCATTGGGCAACACAAGGGTCGCAGGTTCAAGCAACCGCGCTGGGTGTCGCATTGATAGAACGGCAGCTCTTATTGGATTCACGGGTAATGTCAGCGGCTGCTTTTATTGGGCAAAGTTCACCAAGATTTTATGTACCCGTTGATCCGCAAAATGCTAACTCCGTATTGAGGTAAATCATTGTCAATGTCGCTGATATAGCCCAGCTAGCTAAAGTAATACTGCAAATGCAAACATGGCTAGATGCCAATGTATTAAATGCACTGACTCGGATACGTAGCTACTCAGTTGGGCCCTCGCTGGTTTGGGATTTTGAAGCGCGCTTTCTAAGGCCTGCTGATGCAAACTCTGAAATACTTAGAAATTTAGCTGAGCAGGGCATAGCAATTTTTGGTGCTAGTCCCCTAAAGCTATATCGGCTTCTCTTAAGCTTATTTACACAGGGTTAATCCACTATAAGTAAAGAGATAAAATAAAGGCATAAACTAAAGATATATAGTGGCATACTAATTTGAGCAGCCGCAGAAAGCAGTAATATTAATATAACCACATAATGGGCATTAACGATTTATATGAAAATGATAGCGCAGTTTACACAAGATAATATCAAGCAAGTACATCAACTATTTAAACAAGAGTGGTGGTGCAAAGAACGTACTCTAAAAGAGACCGAGTGCTGCGTTAAAGGCTCTCAAGTTTGTATAGGGATCATTGACGATGAGGGTAAACTAATTGCATTCGCTCGTATCATTAGTGACTTTATATATAAAGCACTAATTTTTGATGTAATAGTATGCTCTAGTCAGCGAGGTAATGGTTTAGGAAAAAAGCTGATGAACTATATTGAAAATCATGAGCAATTAAAACACGTAAAACATTTTGAATTGTATTGTTTGCCAGAAATGGAAGAGTTTTATGCGAGTTTTGGTTTCTCTTCAACAGTAGGGGGTATTAAATTGATGAGACGCATTAATGTCTAAGGAAGCTGCGATTAGGTGTCTTTTAGCATGCAGCTCTGGCGACTAAGATAAAAAAACAAGTTAGCTTACCTTAGCGCATCATTACCAGATAGTGAAACTGACTAATTGGATTCTATTGGTTATTAAAAATACGAGTCTAATATCTGGTGGGAACTTGTATCTGTGCACAATGTTAGATTTATGCTTGAACGGTTGCCCATTCTACTTTTTACCCGCTAACTATTTTTCATCTAAGTAAAGGAAAGATATAAAGTTTATTATGTAATGGTCGATACAGTATTAGTTACTTTTTCTTGGGTTAATTATGAAAATCTCATCACATGTAAATTTTATTCAGCCACAGTCTAATTTCGATAGTGCCAATCCATTGCAAGCGCAACGTCTGAGTTCCGTTGTGAAAAGTGATACTGGCGCTGCTGAAAAGCCTCTCGAATCAGGCCCAGCGCAACATCATAAGTTGTTAAGCGCTAATGGTACAAGTGCAGCAGACAAATCTTCCCAGAGTAATCCTAAAGAGGGTAGGCCAACCAGTATCGAAGGCAAGAACATAATTTTGATCTTAGACGACTCGTTAAAATCAGAGCGTATGCTCAATGTTTACAATCGTTTATCTAGTGTGGATCAGGAAAATATAATTGATACTAACCTAATTAACGATGAAGATTTTCTAAACTTGGCAGAACAGTTAAGTGATGATGAGCTAGCAGATTTTATGAGTGTTGCTAAAGCACTTCAAAAAGCCCCCGCATTAGATGCTATCAATAGAACATTTATTTCTAGTCAAACTCTCAATACCTTTACTCAAAACCTACTCGAATTAAACTCTGCAGATCGAGAAGAAGTACTACAGCAAGGGAAAATTCACGCAGCCAAAGTACCTTCAACTGAGTCGGGTGAGACATACAACCGACAGGCATTACAAAGCAGTAACTCCTTCAGTGCAGCTAACGATATACGCAACTTTGTACTAGCGGTTAATAGCAGCGAAAACGTGCCAGATATGCTGGATAATTTGCAGAAATATAGTGCCGATCAACAATCCGACTTGCTGGCAATTCTCCCTAATGAGATTTTTGCAGATCGTGTAATAGAGCGGTTGGATGATATACCAGAAGATTTAGTCGGTAGCGCGCTAAGTTTCTTTGCAGACACGCTACAAAAAGTAGATAGTTTCAGTCCAATGATGGCCGAAGACCTAGAAGGTACCAAAGGTGTCAGTGCAGGATTAGGTTTTGACAATAATAGCCAGCAAACTCGATTTGACATGTTAGATAAAACTTTGAGTTTAATAGAAAATTATGACTTCGATGAGCAGCAGTTGAATGATATGTTCTCTTCATTGGGAAGTTTAGATGTCACTAATCAAAGAGCTTACATAGAAATCACAGATAGCGGCCTGGATCTTTTGACGGGCGGCAATCAGTCCTCTGAGAAAATTGACCTACGAGACGAAGCGTTGCTAATCAAAGCTATTGATGAGGTTAGAGATAGTTATTCCGCCAGAGACCTCGTTGCTAAAGCCCGTATGGGGGGGCTTGATACCAGTGACACTGGCTCTAAGTTTTATGAAATAAAGGCTAAGTTTACAGCGACACAAGATCAGAGCAGTAGCATTGATTTACTCGTAGGCAATGCCTTTAGCCAATTGGAATCTGCCAGTACTAACGATAGTGAGTACAAGAGTAGTACTGAAAACCTTGCACAAAACTTACTGCAATTAGATGCTGACGAAAGGGATCAACTAAGCGGGCAAGTTAGCGCCGAATTAAACGGACAAGGACCTTTAGATCAGATCGAAAAAGAGCAGTTGTCAGAGCAGCTAGGCGCCTTTAGTGAGCGGGCAAACACGCTTGCCAGCACTAAAGATATCGATTCTCTGCTGTTGGCTCAGCAAAAAGTTGAACAGCAGGTAGAAAATCAGAACAGTGATGATTTCTGGCGCGCAGCAGATGCGGCTGCTGAAAATGTGGATCAATTTGCTGAGCTATTATTGGAAAGCGAGCCTAAAGTACAGCGTCAAATAATTAGCTTTTTAGCAGACAATCACCCAACGCAAACTTCGAATGATCAAGCTAAGGCTGCGCAAAACATTGATTCACTGTTTAGCGCTTTTGAAAGCGGTGAAGATGAGCGACAAATTGCTAACTTTTTTGCACGCGAAGGTTATTAAATAACAACCGGTACCCTCTTTACTATCATTAGTGATCGCTAGCCATAAGTAAATTACTAGGCTGCCTGGTAGCAGTAGCATAGGTATTCTCAAAATCTCGACCAGAGAAATAAGGAAAGCCTATGCGAGATTATAAAAGTTTGGCCCACCATAGGTGGGATTGTAAGTGCCCATTGTATTTATCCCCAATAAAAGATGAAAATTGATATTTGGCCAGCTTCGAAAAAATATAAGGCCATATATTCCATGAAATGGCGCGGCAAAAGGAAGTAACAATTGAAGAGGGGCATTTAATCTCAGGTCACGTTCATATGTGTCTTAGCATACCTGCAAAATATGCTGTTTCTAATGTTATTTGTGATTGAAGGGCAAAAATGCTATTTAAATAGCTCGTCTATTTAAAGGCAGACAAAAGAACTTTGAAGGTGAAGTTCTTGGGCACGAGGCTATTATGTCTCTACAGTAGGTCTAGATGAAAACATGATAAAAGAATACATTCGAAACCAAGAAAAGAAGGATGTAAGTCGTGATCAGATTAAGCTTGAAGTATAGCATCGTGTTGGCCGCTTACTTTAGCCTTTCAAGGGCGTCCATCGAAAAGCTTCCAGCTTTGCTGGAGGTAAGTTAATTAGTACTTCATTTGATCTATGCGTTTGCTATATAGATCTTCTCAAGAAAAAAAATTCGCGGCTATACTGATAGCCATATATATGTTATTTATAAAGTTATGTGAAGCCTTATGTCCCACCAGATTATATGATTATCAGCTATTGAGCATTGCTCATTTAATTGTAGAAACACCCGTTATAGATAATAAAAGTATGAAATGTTTAAAGGCTTGAGTTGTTCGAAAAACATGGAAAATAGTGATGATTGCCAATTTTAAGGTGCTTGAAGTTCTTAAATCTTGTAACAAGGCAAGTTTTGTTAGGGCTTGTGATGATCAAGGAAAAACTGTTTTAGTTAAATATAATAAAAAAATATCGTCTAATCGATATATGAGTGATGGACTTCGATCAGAATATGAATTGATTAAATCAATTGATCAATCAAAAGTACTAACGTTACAGTCTTTTATTACACAAGATTATCACAGTGCAATAATTTATGAAGATGGTGATGGCGAACTTTTAAGTGATCGATTAAAAAAGCTAACAACTTTCAGTCATAAATTACGCATTGCAATCTTAATTTCCGAAGCTATTCATTACTTACATACTAACGATTTACTACATAGAAACATTAGTCCTAATGCGTTTTGGGTTGAACAGAATGATAGTGGGCTTTTGATAATTGACCTTTCACTCGCCATTAAATTAAAGCAAGGTGACCTGCCATCTATTAATAGCAACCTCATAGGTAAGGCTGCCTATATATCACCTGAGCAAACAGGGCGTTCAAATTTACCAACTGATAACCGTAGTGATTTATATTCTTTGGGTGCAACATTGTATGAAGTGTTTAGTGGTCAGCAAATTTATGCTGAAGGCGAACAAGATCAGCTCTCCATTGTTTATAAACAGTTAACACAAAAGGTCACTCCGTTATCCGCTATAGATAATAGTATTGCGCCTAAAATTTCTGAAGTAGTGGCTCGTCTCCTAGAAAAATCACCTAACAGCCGCTATCAAAGTAGTTTTGGGCTATTACAAGACTTGAAAAGAATAGAAAAAGAATGGTTAGAGAATCACCAAATATCAGATTTTAAAATAGCTTCAGAAGACTCACCTGAAACATTACAGGTATCAAATAATTTATACGGAAGAGAAAAACAAATAGCGCAGTTAATGGCCCAATTCAACCAGGTTGTTGCTGGACAAAATAAAATTGTTTTAGTTAGTGGTTGTTCTGGTGTAGGGAAATCAGCGCTGATAAAGGAAGTAGAAAAACCGATTAGCAAAAAGAAAAGTTTGTTTGCTACTGGTAAATGTGATCAATTTAGTACAGATCAGCCATTCTATGTTTTTTCACAAGCTTTACGTTTGCTACTGCGGCAAATTTTAAATTTACCTAACGATGAAAAAACAAAGTGGAAACGTGCTTTTCAAACTCAATTAGGGGAAAACTTTTCGTTATTAATTGAGTTAATACCAGAATTACAAGCATTTTCAGATAACAATATTACAACTCTAAAAGAACTCAGTACGCTAGCAAATGATCACCGTTTTATGATGACCTTCGTGCAATTTATTAACACATTGGCCTCAAAGGAAAGGCCTTTAGTTATTGTTTTAGATGATTTGCAATGGGCTGATATTGCATCGCTTACATTGATAAAAGAATTACTTGATCAAAACTCTCACCTGATGCTTATCGGCACATACCGAGATAATGAGATAGATCAAACACATTTATTGGCAAAAATGATTCGAGATTTAACAGCACAAAAACAATGTTTAACTGAAATTTATTTGAACCCACTGGGTTTACATGACATTAAACGTTTATTAGCCGATAGCCTATGGTTAACTTTAGACACCATAGAGCCGCTTGCTATTGTATGTATTGATAAAACACAAGGTAATCCATTTTATCTCAATCAATTCATTAAAATGTTAAATGAAGAAGGGTTGATTGTTTATTCTTATAAAAAAGGTGCTTGGCAGTGGGATCAATCAGCGATAGAAATGGTAAATGTGACTTCAAATGTTGTAGATCTTATGCTCAAAAAGTTACAGAAGTTTTCAGAGGAAAATTTGAAAATTTTAAAGCTTGCAGCGAATTTGGGTAATCGATTTTCTTTGGGTGATTTACAAAAAGTTGCCTGTTTGAGTTTAAAAGAGCTTTATAAACGATTATGGCCAATGATAGCAGATGGTTATATTCTTCCTGAAAATCAAAGCCACAAATTTATTAGCAGTGAGGATATACTCTCCCAAGCAAGTTTTATATTTCTTCATGATAAGGTGCAACAGGCAGCTTTCCAGTTAATACCAGAAGATGATGTGGCGCAGTTTAAATGGCAATTTGGAGTAAGATTGCTACGAGGCACGCTTAAAGAAGATCTCGAAGGTCGTATATTTGAAATTATAGAGCAGTTAAATGCCGGTAAAAAGCATGCTAGCGTAGATGAAAAAAAAGTACTGATTGATCTTAATCTGTTAGCAGCAGAGAAGGCCAAAAGATCTTCTGCTTTCACCTACGCACAAAAAAATATGCTGAATGTGGTTCTGTTTGCCGAGACCTTAAGATACCGCCGCTTAGAAGTTTTCAATACATTAGCGCAAGTAAGCTATTTAATAGGCGACTTTGAACGCGCTGAAGCGTTATATGTTAAAGCAATGAGCGCAGCGGACACCGCATTAGAAATTGTATCAGTGATAGCTATTCAAACCGCTCAGTATCAGATACAAGGGCGTTTTTCTGAATCTTTAGTACTACAAAAAGAAGGGCTTTGTGTTTTAGGAATACAAATACCGGATAATGATAAAGAGATTGAAGCACAGTTTATGAAAGGCTTTAAATCGATAGATACTTTTATTTTAACCAACAGTATTGACGGCTTAATAGATCATTATTCAATGGAAGGTGATCAGCAAAAAGCAGCGATGAAGTTGCTAATGGGGATGTGGTATGCCAGCTACCTTAGTGGTAAAACGCCTTTGAATTTATTGTCTACTATTATTATGACGCAGCTTTCATTGGAGCACGGTCACGATGATATATCCTCTTTTGCTTATGTTAATTATTCTTTAGCGATCATTAGTGTCTATAGTCGCTATAAAGAAGCGGATCGATTTGGGTTACTTGCCGTTAATTTAGCTGATATTAGAAATAATAAACTCATTAAAGCGAGTACATATTTCCTTTACGCTACCTTTACTCAGCATTGGAATCACTCGCTACAAAAAACGCTCCCTTATTTAAATATAAGCTATGACTTGGCATTACAATCTGGTGATTTAGCGACGCTAGGTTATATTTGTGCCGTCAGAGGCAGTGATACTTTAGCACTAGGTGAAAAGCTTCAATCTGCACATACAACGTTGACAGATGATGTCCAATTACTGAGTAAGCATAAGCAATTGGATATGAAAGATTGTGTCACAGTGGGCGCATTACAGCCAGTAAGAGCGTTATTGGGTTTAACCGATGGTGCTGATAGTTTTGATGATGATAACTTTCGTGAAAACAGTTTTCTTAAGAACTATGAAAATGCACCCTTGCATTTAGCTTATTTTTATAATGCCAAATTACGTCATGCATATTTAGTAAACGCTCCGAAAAAAACGCAATTAAGTTTATTAGATAAAGTAGATATAATTTCTGCATCAGTGCCGGGTCAAAATAAGATCCCAGAATCAACTTTTTTTGCGGCGCTCATCGCTCTGAGATTTGCTAAAACCGCAAGCGATCCATTATTTACCTTCTCGGAAGGTAAATTGAGGATGTTTGAGCAATGGTCCGAGGTTTGTCCGCATAATTATTTGCATAAATACTTACTCTTAAAGGCGGAATTGGCCAGAGTAAGCGGTGATGATGCACAAATAATTGATTTATATAGTAATGCGATAGAAGAGGCATCGAATAGCGGCTTTAATAATGTGCTAGCCATTGCGAATGAGTGCTTCGCTGACTATTGGTATTATAAAGACAAACAAGTGCTGGCAAAAACTTTCATCACCGCTTCGTATCATGAATACAGGCAATGGGGTGCTGTTGCTAAATTACAGCAATTAAGAGAGTTTTGGTCTAAAGTTAATTTCATTGATGATCATTCTTTTGGTAAAGCCTATAAACCACAAGACGCTATAAATCTACAGACTGTTCAAGATATTAATCATTTGATTTCTAGTGAGATACACTTAGATAGTTTGCTAGAAAAATTAATGTTGATTTTGTTGAAAAACGCGGGCGCGGTCTGGGGTGCGCTGATACAAACCAGTAATAGTAGTAAAGAGTTATGGCTTGAAGCGGCAGGAGATAAAAAACATATCGGTGTTTTATTACATCAATCTTTAGCCGCTACAGTAACGAAGCGAGAAATCCCTGAAAGTATCATCCGTCATGTAATCAACACCAAACAACTGTGCATTATTAACAGGCCTTTTGAGCATGCTGAATTTTCCCATGATGTTTATTTTCAAAATAGATCTCCTTTGACTATTGCCGGATTGCCCGTCGTTCACCAAGGAAATATGATAGCAGTAGTGTATTTAGAAAATGACTTGATCGAAAATGCATTCAGCCAAGAGCATATCTCATTGCTGAATGTAATTGCTTCACAAGCTGCTATTTCACTTTCACATGCTTTTTTATATAAAAATTTAGAAAAGAGGGTCGTAGCGAGAACCGAAGCTTTAGCGGCTGCAAAGTTAAAGGCGGAAGAATCTACAATAGCTAAGTCCAATTTCTTAGCGAATATGAGTCACGAAATAAGAACGCCAATGAATGCTGTTATAGGATTGAATAGGCTGTTTAAAAAGACTTCTTTATCTGTAGAGCAGCAAGATTATGCCGATAAAATATCTGATGCGTCTGAGTCTTTATTAGGACTAATCAATAATATTTTGGACTTTTCGAAAATAGAAGCAAAAAAATTATCTCTTGAGAGCATTGAATTCAGTTTGGAGAATGTACTGCAAAAAATCTCCGCTATTTGTGGGCAAAAAATACAAGAAAAAGGCCTAGAGTTTGTTCTTGAGATTGATTCTAATGTACCGCCCTTATTAATTGGTGATCCTTTAAGGTTGCAGCAAGTATTGATTAATTTAATTGATAATGCCGTAAAATTTACAGATGCAGGTTCTATTAAATTAATAATATGTTCTAGTCCAGTCATGAATAATAAGTATGATCTTATTTTTGATATCACTGATACGGGTATAGGAATAGGCCAAGAAGAACAGAAACGGCTGTTTACTTCTTTTTATCAGATAGATGCTTCTATTACCAGGAAGTATGGGGGTACAGGTTTAGGTCTTGTTATCAGTAGAGAACTAATTCACTTAATGGGAGGTGACTTGCAAGTAACGAGCATCAAGAATAAAGGATCTTGTTTTTCGTTTAATGTACCGTTTGCTTCAGGAACCCAAGATAGTCATCTTAAGCTGATTGCATTAAGTGAGGAGATCAAAGTTCCTAATTTGAGCAATTATAGGCTGTTATTGGTAGAAGATAATAAGATTAATCAGCAAGTTGCAAAAGGCATTTTAGCGGAGACCATGGTTAATGTTACTATTGCTGAAAGTGGTAGTGAGGCCTTGATAAGGATTGAGCAGGAAAAATTTGACTGTGTTCTAATGGATATTCAAATGCCGGTGATGGACGGAATAACAGCGACACAAAAAATAAGGCAAACATTTACTAAACAGCAATTACCTATTATCGCAATGACGGCACATGCTCTACAAAGTGATTCCCAGTTAAGTTTTACAGCGGGGATGAATGCGCATATTACTAAGCCGATTGATACAAATGTTTTATATCAAGCATTAGCAGATTTACTTGGTATTGAAGAAAATCTAGTCAATGAATCGATATCGGTAGTTTATGATATTCAAGATTTAGAGAAAAATATTCTTGGAAAACTTTATAGAATAGAACAATTAGATGTAGAGAAAGCAATCGATAGGCTACAGAATAAAGTAAGCCTGTATTTGTCATTGGTTGAAAGTTTTTGGTTGAAAAATAAATATTTACCCGCAGATATCGAAAGGTATCTAGAGAAAAATGAGCATGAAAAATTATTTTTAATCGCTCACTCACTTAAATCTTCAGCGCAGTACGTCGGAGCGAATAGATTGGCTGAATATGCATTGGTTTTACAAGAATCAACTAAGCATAAAAAAATTATTTACAACCAGGTTAGTGATTTATTAAGAGAACTTGCTCCCATTATTAATCAACTGTCGCCATTGTTTGTTAAGAAAGAGAATAAAGGTGTAGATAAACCCTTAAATCTCACATCGGCTATATTATTAATTACTGAGCTTAGGTTCTTGTTAGTGAGAGCAGAAGCTGCTTCTGAGAAAATTTCGTGGTCATTGAATGCTTTAGCTGAAAACACTATATATGAAGCACAAATGCGCCATTTACATAATTTGATTTGTGATTTTGAGTTTGAGTCAGCTATTATAGAATTAGACAACTTAGAACGATTATTAACCGGAAGAGAGAATGGATAGCGGTAATGTAATACATCAGCGCAGCGACAATGAATTTGAATTTGAATTCAGCATTCTTTGTATTGATGATGAAAGCTCTAATTTAAAGGTGTTAAATTCTATTCTAAGTCCGAATTATACCGTTTTTTTAGCTAAAACGGCGCAAGCAGGCTTATTAAAAGCAGTAGAACTGCAGCCAGATCTCATAATTCTAGATGTTATAATGCCTGTCATGACAGGGTTTGAGATGATCGTTAAGTTAAAAAATAATTCTGCGATTGACCACATCCCTGTTATTTTTATATCTGGCTTACAAAGCGTCGAAGATGAAGAGAAAGGGCTGTTACTTGGCGGTTGTGATTATATACAAAAACCTTTCCATTACAGTATCGTTAAGGCACGTGTAAATACCCATATCAAGCTAGTGCACCAAAGAAAACTATTAGAGCGAATAGCTAACATCGATAGTTTAACAGAATTATTTAATCGTCGTAAATGGGATTTAGACTCTGCTTTAGTGTGGCAAGAAGCGCTAAACGCGCAAACGTCATGCGTCTTTGGGATTTGTGATATAGACTATTTTAAAGGGTATAACGATACTTATGGTCACCAAAAAGGCGATATCGCTTTAAAGCAGATCTCTAGTGTCTTAAAACGTTGTTTATATCAATATGATGGCGAAGTGTATCGTTGTGGTGGAGAAGAGTTTTATTTTTATTTTCCTGATACAAAAAAAATAGCTATACAGGCTGTTCTGAGCACGATGACAGAACAAGTCATAGCTTTGAACCTAACCAATAGAAGTAGTGATATATCTAATAATTTATCTATTAGTGTGGGTGCAATTAAGCTAATTCCAAACACTAAAACTGATTTAGAAAGTGTATTAAATGAAGCTGATAAGCTGTTGTATTCTGTAAAATTAGAAGGAAGAAACTCATCTAAATACCTCGCTATTTAGATGCTGAATTATTTGACCGACTTCCCAGTTTGCTGGCATAGCGAGCGGCGCGCCGTGACTTATTTGCAACGCATCTAAGGCACGCAATACTTCAGCAAAATCACGAGCTACAGACATCGGATATGTCATCGGTAATTGTAACTTCTTATCTGGGCTGATAATAAATACAAGACCAATACTTGCAGGATCTGCAGCAGTGCGATCATCTGGCAAACTAGCTTCTGAAGACAGTATGTCTAAAGCTTTAGCAACAACTAAAGATTCATCTGCAATGATTGGAAAAGCTGCATTAGCAGCAGAAAACGACTCTATATCAATTTTCCATTGCTTATGTTCTTCAACACCATCAACAGACAAGCCTATAACTTTAGTGCCACGTTTTTCCACTCAGCAGATAACTGAGCAACGGCACCAAATTGGGTAGTACAAACAGGTGTGAAATCTTTAGGATGACTAAATAAAACTGCCCAACTATCACCGATCCAATCATGAAATTCGAAGTTGCCTTGATCTGTTTCAAGTTCTAAATTAGGAACAGTATCATTAATACGTAACGCGATAGCTGTTCTCCTTGGATGATTCATTATTACTTTTTACTGCTCTTGACATCCAAACTGTTTTTACATGTTATGCATACGATCAGAAACTAATAAAGCAGTTGACTGATCATTAGCATGTTACGCTGTTTTCAATAACTAAATAGTAATATCTAGAGTTGCCCATTTAGCTTTCTAAGGTCAGCTGCACTAGCCCTGCATCTGCATAAAAACTAGTTATGAATCTGATTATGCATTGGCTGTACTTTGCAGCTAGTCGATGTCAATTAGACGCAAGTAATCTCTGCCACTGCCAGCTAAACCTTTTTTTTGCCTTTATGATATGCATGGCAATTTATGGGAGAGAACGCAAGATTGTTGGGTAAATTTTTATAATGGGGCAAGTAGCAGTGATGAACTTCGTGTAACCAATGAATGTGATGGTCGCGTTGTGCGTGGGGCTCATGGCACGATGATCCGAGGGATTTACGCGGTGCTAGTCGTAGTAGTCATTTGGACGATGATCGCTACAAACATTAGTGTATGTAGGTGTGTTGTGTAGGTGAAACAGGGCGGCTTAAATTATTTAGGTAATACAAGAACAATTGATTATTACAAGCTAGCTAACAGGTTTTATTGTTTTTAACGTGATTATATAAAAAGACATTATGCAAAGAACGATTATGTGAAAAGTCAAAGAAAACAACACTGTTGTTGTTCATTCCAAAGCGCATGCTTTGTCATCATTTTGGCATACAGTTGGCTTTGCAATTGAGTGGCTAGCCAGGCTTTTACATGAGGGTAGGGAGCTTGGGCAAACCATTTGCGGTCCACGCGGCCAAACTGGCGCATAAAGGGGATAAATGAATAATCAGCTAAACTGTTTTGATTACCAACAAAAAAACCGTTATCCGATAAGCGCTGCTCTAATTCTTGAATAAACACTTCACACTGTTCGCGCCATGCTATTTCGTTATCGCGATGGTATCGCTTACTGGCTCTGTATTGCTCAAGCGGATGTTTAAACTCATCATCACCGCGCTGGATTAACTGAATAATCTGTTGGTGAATGTCAGGCTGATCTTGATGTAATAAATTGCTAGGATCACTGCGTTTTAATGCCCAGAGCATGATATCAAAGCTTTCTTCAATAACATTACCCTCTGCTAAAATCAAAACCGGTACAGTGCCTTTAGGCGATGCTGTGAGCATCACTTGGGGTTTGTCTTTGAGTGTGATGGCACGGATGATAATAGTTTGCTTGGATAATAGCAGCGCAAGTCGTGCCCGCATTGCATACGGGCAGTTTTGTAATGAGTAGAGTATTGGGCTTGAATCTAAACTCAAAGTAGCCTCACTTATAGCCCTTGAGTGTACTGGGCATTGGTTTTGATCGTGATCATATGGTTGAGCTGAGCTTGTGCTTCAATCGTTATTTCGCTATCAGTGCTGAGTGTGTTTTCAAAATGCTTAAGCAGTTGCAACTTATCTAACGCTTCTTTAGAGCCACTGCCAATGTCAGTTAAATCAATAAAAAATTCATCAAAAACATGTTCTAAATCGTTAATGATATCAAGGTTCAAGAACTGCTCATGGTTGTAAATGCTTGGGTAGCCGCCTTTTTGCTTATCTACGGCAAACGATACGCCTTTCACATTAGTAATAGTGGTGGCCTTAGTGCATTTAAGCATACAGCCATCTTCGATAGTGGGTTTTTTGCAGCCAACAGTTTGTTGGAAGAAACACTGGCGGCTCACCATCATCAAAATAGGATGGTAAATGCTGTACACCATTTTGAAATTTTCAGGGCGCGCAAGGTTCTTAATTTGCAGATGATTTATTTCATTTGAAATAAATGCGCCGGCACAATTAAGCTCTTCTTTTAGCGTCATTAGCGCATATGAGTTAGTGGTGTTTAAAAAAGGTCCAGCAATCCACTCGATACCCATTTGGTTTGCCACATAAGCAATACCGGTATTATTACTAACAATTCTCTTAGGCATTACTTGCTCAAGAATTTTAACCGCTTCTATATAATCTTTACCTATTAACACCGCTGGAAACCAAGGGATCAGTTTAGGGTTAGCGTTCAGGATATCGCTGTATTTTGGTGACTCTTTTTTGTAGCTTTCAGGGAGTTTCAAGTAAACATCTGCAGCTGTATTATCCGCTAGATAAAAATCTTTTTCATCACTG
Organism: Oceanospirillaceae bacterium; assembly: GCA_036960485.1. Taxonomy (GTDB): domain Bacteria; phylum Pseudomonadota; class Gammaproteobacteria; order Pseudomonadales; family Balneatricaceae; genus Rs1. The sequence continues at coordinate 15,844 of JBALXS010000014.1, read as the reverse complement.
ATTAAAATAGATAAAGTCGGCTTATTGTTAGGTTGGTTATTTTTAAGTTTTGGTTGAAATACTAATTTTGGCAAATCGACAGGGGCGATAACATCGTTATCATCATTTAAGTGATAAGCCACTTTGTTTCTTAAAACGGACAATTCTTTAAAAGGGATACTTAAACCATCGCCCAGCTCACTAAAGTCAAAACGCTCTATAATATAGTTTGAATTATTGAAGATTTTAAAACGCTTTTCTAATGTGACTTGGTCGATTGGCGATTTTTCTGAACCGATCATAGTAGAAACTGATGCTGCTATAATAGGCGCATGGCTATTTTTGGCATTCTCTTCAATGATTACAGTGACTGTTAACGGTTGATCGAGCTGGCCTGAAAACTTAATCGTAATATTCTGTTTAGCAATACTGAGGTACTTAATTTTATCTTCAAGGGTCGCACCCAGTGCTTGTTTCTCAGTGTAAAGCTCTTGTGTTACTTCTTGAACTTGCACCACAGAAATAGCATTGCTGTTTTGAACCGCATGTATTGCACTATGATCGCGCGGGTTATCAATGAACATATCCTTGTTTAAATTGCCGGTTAAAAAGGAGTTGGTGAAATCGCGGTTAAATACTTTGTGTAAATTAGAATCATCTTCGGCTAATTTTCCGGTTTCAATAAACTGATTTACGTTTTGACGCCAGCTATCAACCACGGTATAGACGTAGTGAGCACCTTTAATGCGCCCTTCAATTTTTAACGAATCAACACCTGCTTCAACTAGTTGCGGCAAATCAAAATAGGCGGAGTTATCTTTTAAGTTTAGCGGAAACCTATTGCCCGTTTTAGTCGGTTCATATTCGTCGCGACATGCTTGGCTACAACGACCACGATTACCTGAATTACCCACGCTCACCGAGCTTGAATAACATTGCCCTGAAAAGGCAATACATAAAGAGCCATGCACAAATACTTCAGTTAATACTTGGTTTTCATGGGCTAGCGTTGTTAACGATTTGATTTCAGAGAGGTTAAGTTCGCGCGATAAATTGATACGAGACGCACCAGCTGCTTTCAAAAATAAAACCTGCCCTGGGTTATGCGTAGTCATTTGGGTAGAGGCGTGAACATCAAGCGTTGGAAAATACTTTTTAACTAAATTGAGTAAGCCCAAATCTTGCACGATAATGCCATCGATACTAGTGTTAACTAGCTTGTTGAGCAGCTTAAATAAACCTGCCATTTCTTGCTCAAGAATTACCACGTTAAGCGTTAGGAAAACTTCACAATTGTACTTATGAGCAAGGCGCAAGATGCCAGTAAGCTCATCAAAAGATATATTAGTGGCTCGATTACGCGCATTAAAGGTATCGAGGCCGCAATACACCGCATTAGCGCCGGCGACAATCGCCGCTTTAATTGCTTCAACGTCGCCACCAGGGGCTAATAATTCGATCTTTTGAGTTGCAGTGCTCATAAACGGCTGATACCTAATTCTTGAGTTAAACAGTAGGATATAATTGGGCAGGCATTTTAGCTGGAAGTAGCAGTTAATACCATCTATGTGATGGATATTGCGCTGTTTTTTAAGCCAGTTTTAGACGCTTTATATGGCTTTTAATTGATTAGAGGCAAACTCTAGCTTATTTTTGCGTATTTCACTGGCTAATTCTATTGTCTTGGAACACTATACTGAGCGTACACTGCAACTTTAGCTTATTATTTTCGAACAATCGAAAAACTACTCTCTACTTTATTGCTTAACAGTGTATTCCAAGCATCAACTGGTTTCATCCATCAACAAAATCTACTGCGAATGCATTACTAACCCGATTTGATCATTACTAAATATAGCTCTTTTGAGTGTCCGAACGCTTATATTTAATGGGCTTTAATATTTTAGGGCTTAATAGCGTTCAATTCAAATCATTACCGCATTCTTATTTATAGATAAAAACTTATGGATACAAAGTTAATGGATGCAAACGAACGACTTAACAGGTCGAAAACCTAATTTTCTAGAGTTATAAACCACTACCATGATTAAAAAAACATTATCTTTAAAGACTAAAAGAAACACCGCTTCTAAACAGATAGATGAAGCTGCAAACAATGCATCTGATGACCCACTCAAGCGTTTTGCAAATGGTGTTGCTATCAATCCGACTCAGAGTATTCGCTTAGAGTTAGGTTCACAGGAACACACCGCACGCGCTATGGACTTAATCTCGCCAATCGGGATGGGCCAGCGAGGCCTAATTGTTGCGCCGCCAGGTTGTGGGAAAACCACTATTTTAAAACATATTTGCCAATCGGTAGGCAAAGCTTATCCTGATATCAAGCTGTATGCGCTATTGATCGATGAGCGCCCGGAAGAAGTAACAGATTTTAAACGCAGCGTCTCAGCACAAGTACATGCTTCATCTTCAGATGCCAGCTATGAGCAACATGTTCGGGTAGCAGATGAGCTGCTTAATACTGCGCGCAAGCAAGCGGGCGAAGGTCATGATGTAATGATTGTGATTGATTCGCTTACCAGGCTTTCTCGTGTACATAATGCAGAGCGTAAGAGTAGTGGGCGTACAATTTCAGGCGGACTAGACGCTAGAGCTTTAGAAATTCCGCGCAAACTGTTCGGGGCCGCAAGAAAGATTGAAGATGGTGGTTCACTGACTATTTTAGCCACTATTTTAGTTGATACTGGGAGTCGCATGGATCAAGTGATCTTTGAGGAGTTCAAAGGTACTGGTAACATGGAAATCGTTTTATCTCGCGATATTGCAAGTCACCGTATATTCCCAGCGCTAGATGTTGCTCAAAGTAGCACGCGCCGTGAAGAGCTGCTTTTAAATGCAAAAGATATCAAAAATATACATGCTATGCGTAGAGAACTCACCGAGCTTAAGCCTTTAGAAGGCGCAAAGAGATTATCTGAATTATTAGAAGAATACCCAACCAATGCAGAATTATTGCAAAGCTTTAGTAAATAAAAGCTCTAGTAATTAAAAGAAAAACAGCGTTTTTGATTTAAAACTGCTTAACCAAGCACTTAAGAGAGTCCACATGCAGCGGCCCACAAAAGAGCAAATCAGAGAACTCCCAATCTATGCTGGCTTGACAATGGAGCAAATCACCATTGTTGAATGTGAAAGTGATGTCGCCACCGCGCTGACTGCATTGGCGAATGAAGCATTGCTTGGTTTTGATACAGAGAGTAAACCAACGTTTCTTAAAGGTGAGGTGAGTGGCGGTCCAACACTTATTCAACTTGCCACTGCCACCCAAGCTTTTTTGTTTCCTACTCGGTTTCCCTGTGCGGTGGCCGCAGCAAAAACACTATTGAATGACGCTAATATCAAAAAAGTAGGGTTTGGCCTTAAAGGTGACAAAAAAGAGTTACGTAGTAAGTTTGGGATCGACATAGCCAACATCCAAGATTTAGCGGTAGATCTGCGGATATTGATAGGTGAAAAGGGCGACATAGGAGCAAGAGCTGCAGTGGCAATGCTGCTTATGCAGCGTTTATCTAAAGGTGCACAGAAATCGAATTGGGGGGCCTTTCCACTAAAAGAACATCAGATTGAATATGCAGCAAACGATGCCCATGCAGCAATCTGTGTTGCTAATAGGCTGCAAGAGCATTGGCAACGCTAGTGAATTGACGATACTAGGTCAATTCGTTTTTATTCAGTGATAATAAGTAATTGATTGGTTTGTGCTGTTGAGGGGAATTAGTACGTTACCGTATTCTGGAAGTTAATATGCAGTGTAAATAGAATTTAGAACCATCAGTTTGGATTGTAAAGTATTGAACTTAATATTTAACTGGAATTTATACCTTTCAAAAACCACTTTTAATAGCCCCATTTCAAAGAGCTCTAAGAGCCGGTAGTACGATAATTGACAGCATCTTGCGAGCAGCTAACGAGAGTGAACTATCGGTGCTTTGTCAGGCAAGCTTTAGAAAGTTTCTATGGCGAAACTATTTATCAGAAAATCAGTTAGATACAGTTAATGGGTAGTGATAGTTTGGTTTTTTGCGCATTGATATTGATAGGCATGTCTTCTATAATTAATCTACTTATTGAGGAATAATTAGTGGAAGACACATCAAATTTCGACGCTGATAACTGGCTGTTAGATAACCCTAATGATTTAATTTCGATTGATAAATGGCAGCAAACAGTTAATTTACTCGCCAAATTGTTTGATGCCCCAGCAGGCTTTTTAGTGCAGCATACTCTTGATGGGTATCAAGTAACGATTGCAAGCGAACAATCATCCAATCCATATAGTGCTGGTACTGTGATAGAACCACAGACAAATATATTTTGCAGAAAAATAATAGAAACAAGAAAGCCGCTTTATGTGGCAAACGCAACAGTAGATTCTTATTGGGATACCAATCCTGAAGTGACAAATGATGGTTTTGTTTCTTATTTAGGTGTTCCAGTATTTTGGCCGAACGGCAAACCCTTTGGAACATTTTGCGTAATGGACTTTAAAGTAACTCATTACGAACAAACATATGTTGATCTCATTCATCAATTGAAAGATATTTTAGAGTCTGACTTATCATTAATCGAGATGTACCAGCAAGTGCAGAAGCTCGCAGTTACTGATGCATTGACCAGTATTCATAATCGTAGGGGTTTTGAAATCCTCGCTCAACAACGCTTACACTTAGCTAAGCGAATAGATAATTCACTCAGTTTGTTTTATTTCGACGTTGATCAATTTAAGCGTATTAACGATCAGTATGGCCACACTGTAGGTGATGATGTCTTGAAAATTGTCGCTGAGGCACTGCAAGAATCCACCTGTAAAGCCGATGTCATTGGTCGTATGGGTGGAGATGAGTTTGTTGCATTAGTTAGCGCTAAAAATGCTGATGAATCAGCAAAAATACTTAATGGCTTCAATCAAAATATCGTCAATAAACAAAAAAACACTAGTACCCCTGTGTTTAGCGTTACTGCTGGATTTACAGCGGTTGACTTGGCTTTAGAGATAAAAGATATCATTCAAATAGCTGATGAAGAGATGCTGATCAACAAAAAGCTTAGCCGGTAGATTATTTTAATCATTGCTGTTTGATTAAAGAATGTAAGGGCTCTAATTCGTTGATCGGTGATACTCTATTATATGAAAAACAAGGATGCTAACGCACTTTCAATTCATATTGCTATTAGGCCTCAAGAGCATTAAAAGAAGAGTAGGTAACTAACACTGATACTTACCTAGTAACTGTTGGCCAACTGATCAATATATAAAATTCAATGATGAATATGCTAATAATTATATAAAAGCGTTAATTGAAGAGTGCGTATCAGTACTAATTGGTAACTCGGCGATTATGTTAGTTATACAAAAGTAGTGAGCAAGACGAGCGGATAATGTTGAAACAATTTCGTGATTGGTTAGAAAACAGGCGTGTTAAAAAAATGGGCTTTACGCAGATGCAATGGGAATCTGCTATTGCAGATTGGCCAGTGATGGAGCGTTATCAAGGTCTCGAACGTGATGCGCTGCGAAATCTGACCTTTCGTTTTATTGTACGTAAAACTTTTGCATCGGGTGGTGATTTTAAATTTACTACTGATATGTGCTTAAAAATAGCCACTATGGCCTGTGTGCCTATTCTACATCTTGGTTTAGATTGGTATGATCATTGGGAAACCATCATTCTTTACGAGGGAGATTTTATGCCAAATCGTCCTTATCGTAGTGAGGATGGGGTGGTGCATACTAACAGTCCAGGTCTGAGCGGTGAAGCCTGGCTTAGAGGGCCTATTATATTGTCTTGGAAAGCCGTTTGTGCAACTGGCGCTCATGTTTGCCACTCTCGGGCCAGTAATGTGGTCATTCATGAGTTGTCACACAAGCTTGATATGTTGCGTGATGGTGCCAATGGAGCGCCACCAATGCATCCGGGAATGCGCACGGACGAATGGCATGACATTTTTAGTGCGGCGTGGGATCGATTACATGGTGATTTAGATAGGCACCGTCTATTACCTCTTGATGGCTATGCGCTAACTAATCCTGCAGAATTCTTTGCGGTGTGCAGTGAAACATTTTTTGAAGATCCACAAAAAGTGGAAAAACATCTGCCAGACGTTTATCGGTTGCTGTGCCAGTTCTACCGTCAACAGCCAATAGCTAAACTCATTGCGTTAAAGTAAATAAAATGGGGTTCTTTAATGCGAGTAACTCTTGTTGGGAGTAGCTGTTTTCAATAGATATAAAGACCACTTGGCAAGCTAATTGTACGGATGAGCTACTGTGCAAAAACTCAGAGCTAGTTAAGGAAAACTTACATTTTTAACTGCAATGCACTGCAATGCACTGCAATGCAGTTAGATATGAAAAAATGCTACCTGTGCTCGCATGGACATTTCATAAGTAGCGTAGCAAGACTACGACTAAATTGGCACTTTCCCACCTTAAGAATAAATCACGCCTACCAATATACAACCCACTTGTTTGAAGCTTTTCTAGTATCAGATAAAGAACATGATCAAAGTTTATTGGATCTTGATTGAATAAGCATAACTACCTGAAGCAAAATACCATGGTGGTATGTATTAAAAAACGCTTACCAAAGTGAAGTAACAACTTGGCTGAGCCTGGCGAGGATCGTTGATAAGCTGATTCGTAATGCAACTACTGCGCTTGTTGCTGATAAGGTGCAACGTATCATTATTGAAGCTGCTAGTAAGAGGTAAGCTTTGGCTGAATGTAACAGTAATAACGCTGATGTACTGTATAATCTAAATGTAGCTGCATGCATAGTGTGTGCGTTCCAGATCAACATAGCCAATGAAGCAACAAAGGCATACGCACTATTTTAGAAATTAATCTAATGTTACAAGGCTTTTAGAGTAAAATTTGGCACGATGGGAAAAGCTTCAATTTAACAAGTAGCCAGCACAGATTTCGGTAAGTATTCGAGTTATCGCTTCTGAAAGGTCAAGCCAGAAATAGTTTAAATACGACAAAAGATAGTTAAAATCCCCGCATTAAAGTAAAAACATAGCGCTCAGTTTAATTACTTGATCTTATTATTGCCAAAGTCATTGCACCTTATCAAAAGTTGTTTTATATCTATCATTAATAATTAGTTTCTATTCAGAAACAATTGTTTGCCGAAGTTGCTCCGCGGGGCAAACTTAAGCGCGACTAGCTGTAGATATTTAACTATATTAACAGTCATGTTTAGTATTCTCTATTTTGAAATGTTAGTTTTTAAACTCATATTTCAAGCGATAGTATCTGTCACGCTAGAGCTAATTTTTGAATTGGAAATAGCCAGAATAATTGACATTCAAACAGCCAGTGTATGGATTTATACTGGCTATTTTTTGAAACATGCATGTTTAAGGATGAACATCAATTTACCTTAAGCTGGGATAATAATAATGAATATTACAGTCACTCAACGTATTGGCGGCGGTTTCGCCTTATTAGTTGTTTTATTACTGGCGCTGAGCGCTACCTCCTTTCGTAGTTTAACTACTATTAGCCAACAGTTAGCGAGAACTACCGAGCAAATTAATCCAATTATTTTACACAGCGCTGATATGGCAGTTGCTCTATTATCATCAAATAAAGCTGCATTAGTTTATATGGGTGCTACTGATGAGAAAGTACTTCAAGCGCAGCGCGTAACATTTGAGCAGCAACAAGCAAACTATTTGCATCAACGCTCTGAATTGCTAGTATTAGCCGAGCCTTTTGCCAACTTAGCGTCTTCAATAGAACAGTTAGATCAACAGGCGAATACTTACTTTTCAACCTCAGATAGTGCGCTCAAACTCTATCAACACAGTTTGCTATTAGCGACTCAATTAGAAAGTGCTCAATTGGCGCTGCGCAACGATATTCACTTTTTTAACAGTGACCTTGAAACCATCATTCTCTATGGTATATCGGAAGCAGAAAAAGCTGCTGGTAGAGAGTTACAAAAAAACATAACTAGTGTCGAAACTGAATTCTCTCAGCTGATGGCTGCACGTACCTTAGAAGAGCTGGAACCCATAGAAAAATCATTTAATACTAAGGGTTATGGTTTTACATTATTAAGTTTAGAAGATCGTTTGTCCAAATTAGCAGAGAGCGGCAATGATATGGCTGCCGATTTGAAAAAGTTTATCTTAGGAATGCGAAATGCTGCTTTGGCGCCTAATGGTCTCGCTAAAATACAAAGGCAAAAAATCGAATTAACTATTAAGCAAGCGGCATTGATCAAAGTTTTTTCACAAAGTGCTAATGATAGTAGCCATGCGCTGAACCAACTAATGATAGATGCCCAGTCCTTAGCCGCTGACGCAAAGCAAGAGACAAATGCTCAAGTAACCACTAGCCAATTAATTAACAGTGTAATCAGTCTTTTATCTGTACTTATCGCGATCATTATTGGGATATGGGTCAGTAGAAATATTCGCAATTCGCTAGGTAAAGTGAACGCCATTCTAAAGGTGATAGCTGATGGGGATCTCAGCCAACGGCTAAGCATAACAAGCAAGGATGAGTTTGGGCAATTGGCTGGATATGTAAATGAATTAGCTGATAAACAAGAAGAGGTCATCAGAGAAATCAATCAAACAGCTGATGATATTGATCAATCTGCGCAGCAAGCTTCACTGATTAGTCATCGAACTAATAAAATGATGAGTGAACAGCAAGCGCAGACAATTCAAGTGGCGACTGCTATCCAACAAATGTCCGCAACAGTTTCAGAAGTGGCCCGCAGTGCTAATGAGGCACAAAAGCAAGTTTCAGACATCGATAACACTGCTAGTCAAAATAGAGTGTTAATGTTAGATAATGTAAAGCGGGTGAATGCCCTAGCTAGTGAAATTGAAAAATCTTCACAAGTTATTGAGCAGCTCAACAGAGACAGTATCGACATAGGTAAAATTTTAGTAGTGATCGAAGACATAGCTGGACAAACTAACTTACTGGCTTTGAATGCGGCTATTGAAGCAGCACGTGCGGGCGAGCAAGGACGTGGTTTTGCGGTGGTTGCTGACGAAGTGAGAACACTGGCGAGCAGAACTCAAAGTTCGACTCAAGAAATACAAACGATGATTGAGAAATTGCAGCACGGTGCAACTAACGCTGTGAAAATAATGAAGATCAGTCGCGATCAGGCTAATGAGAGTGTTGAACAAACGAGTATTACTGGTGACTCATTAAATGAGATGGTGGCACAGCTTGATGAAATTCGCCAAATGTCATTGAGTATAGCTTCAGCAGCTGAGCAACAAACAGCGGTGAGTTCTGAAATTTCTGAATCTGTGCAGCAAATTGCCGGTAATGCTGAACTCGGTGCTCAAGATGCACAACAAAGTGCACAGGGCAGTGAATCTCTAGCAAAATTAGCACAGCGTCAAAAGCAAATGATAAACCAATTTAAGCTCCATTAGTCTTGAGCTAGTTTGCGCAGTAGGTCAGTCTGTTCTCGGACGGCCTCCTAGGAAGTCTGCCAGAGAACACAAGCTATTTGGCCAAATTTAATGTTCATTTTCGTTAATTAGAACAACCATTCGCCTCAAATGGACCCTAAATTTGACTCAAATAACTTGGCTCTCGCTACAATCACAGTTCTCGGACAGGTTCCTAGAGTTTGTAATTACCATGATAGGGCTACAGGCTCGCAGTAATCTTAAACACCCAGATCCTCTTGTCCGCTATAATTTATTTTTATTGAGGGATTATTTAAAGGTCACAGCTAATTAGCCAGATGCTCTCCCAATCTATGGCCTAAACACATCAAAGTAAAACTTGGCGCAATACCCCATGGTTCAGGGATTACCGAACCATCACAAACATAAAGTCCCCGTAGGTTCGTGCGTAGATTTTCATCAACCAAATCGCCAATCTTGGCACCACCACCTGGATGTGCGGCAAAGTGATGCGAGTGGAAAATACTTTTAGCACCCGCTGCTTCAAGAATACTTCTTGCCATAGCTTTTCCAGTATCTAGACGTGTGCGATCATCGCTACTAAGCGATTTGTTAATCCATTTTGGGCCGATAGTGCCGCCTAAATCATCTTTGATTTTAACCATCACGCTGAGCGTTTTTTGATGCGCTAATAATCTATCAAAACGACCTACTTGACTGGCAAAAGCTTGATACATCGGACGCGGCAAAATTAAATCAGAGAGTGTGATGCCTTGCTCAGCAAAATGGACCCCGGCTGCCATGGGTACTTCTTTGCCCGCATCTTTATCGTGTATGTCATCTACAGCACCCATTACTGCAATTACCGGATCAACAAAATAATCGCGTCCAGCATGGTCAAATCCAGAGTTTTGCAAGATGCGTGGCGAACCGATACCACCTGCAGCCAAAATTACCTTGCCGGCGTATAGTTTGTGACTGGTACCATCTTTTTGATACTCAACGCCGTGCACTTGGCCGTTTTGCTGTAGAACGCGATTAACTTTGGCTCTCGTAAATAATTTCGCGCCATGGTTTACAGCAGTATCGATGAATTCACGAGCAGTCCATTTGGCTGCAAAAGGGCAGCCATAAGAACAGCGATGACACGCTGCTCTGCACTTATCGATATGAATAAGTTTTTCAAGCTTGTGCCATTCTAAACCAACAGCACTCGCACCAGCAAAAATGCGCGTTGCCAGTGGGCCAACAAGGGAGTCTGGCAGTGTATTTATAGGTAATTGTGTCCGCAGTGCAGATATATTATTGCGCAGGTCAATCCCATATTGATCGAACATCGCTAAAGGCGGCTCCATCAAAGTGGCGAAATTAATTGTCGAAGTGCCGCCAGCGGTAATCCCGCGCAATACTAATGATAGGTCCGAATGAATAAAAGCGCTTTTACCTGGTATAGCAGCAATTCCCGCCATTTGTGTCAGCACCCCCTGTAACGGTGCAGCGTCACCCCATTCTAACATCACTACCGATTGACCGGCCTCAGCCAGTGTTTTGGCAACAGTTGCCCCACCAGGGCCTGTGCCAACGACAATGGCATCAATGGTTGGGTTTATTATAGAACTTTGTACTTTCACAAAATTTACCTTGGCTCCGCCTGTTTGGCTCTTTTGGACAAGAGTTTACAGTTTAATCATGTTGTTGCCAGCATAGATCTATATAAATAGATATTTACGTCTTCTATTAAAGCGGTTAACCACCGTTCCAATAAGGATTAAATGAACCCATTATCAGTTGATTGAATACGACTATAGTGAAGAAGGCATCAGATATAATTTGAGAGCAGTTTAGCTACTTAATCTATATCTAAAGAAGTGGTACTGGGGTGTAGCTTAGTAAACTGCTGTGTGAGGGCAACAAATAAGCAGCAATGCAAGTTAATCGAGACGTTGTGTGGCTAAAATTTATTTTCAGAATCTTTATCAATAGATATTCAAATTAAAAGTGTAGCATTTAACGTAAACCTGCGGATTGTTCAAGGAAATCGGCGATAACTGATGGTAAATTAATAACCTTTGTGGCAGGATTAATTCATTTTATATCAATGCCTTATTATTATTCCTTGTAAGAATCCAAAAAATTTAGTTATGTATCTAGCTGAAACTAAGTATATAGCAGCTTTGTAAGAGGTTTGTAAAAGTGAGTTGGAAGTGCCTAAAGAACACTCGTATACAAAGATTTGTAGTAGTGGTAACACTATGGTTTATGGTTGGCGCTTCGGCGGTGGCTGAAAGCGACTTAAACAATTCTAAAGCAGTCGCTCGCACCATTGAAAATTTAAACTGGATTACTGAAGAATACCCTCCATTTAACTATCGAGATCCAAAAACAGCTGAAGTAACGGGCATGGCGGTGGAGGTTTTATTAAAGATTTTTGCCAAACTAGGGGTTTCTAAAACAAAGGTGAATTTTAAAATATACCCTTGGGCTCGTGGCTATCATAAAGTGTTGAATGACGCTGGAACAGCTCTGTTCTTGACAACTTATACTATGGATCGACTTCAGAAAATGAAATTTGTTGGGCCGGTAGTGCCTAATGTGATTGCGGTTATCGCTCCAAAATCTAATCAACTGTCTATTCAGTTTGCCAAAGATTTGAATCGACTCAAAATAGGCGTAGTAAGAGAGGATATAGGAGAACAATTATTGATTAGCCAAGGTGTGAAACCTGGATCTATTGATCGATTGAACTCAGGGCTAAGTATGATGAAAAAAATGGCTGCCGGGAGGATTGATGCTGTAGCTTATTCTCATGCAACCACGCAACTTTTATTTAAAACCGCCAACATAAATCCTAATGAATACGAAATCATCTATGTATTAAAAAATTCGACAATGGGCTTCGCCTTTCATAACTCGACTGATGCAAGTGTCCTTGAAGCCATTCGTAAAGCTTTATATGAGTTAACTGTTGATGGCACCTTATCGGATATACAAGTTAAATACGGCCTGAAATCAGCTAATGAATAGTTTTAAAAACGGTATTGGAATTCGCTTACTGCGTTATGTCTTTGGTTGTTACTTGGTTGTCGCCATGCTGGTAACGGGTGTCCAATTAATGTCTGAGTACCGTCATGTAAGGAGCAATGTATTTAGCCAAATGTATGATCTTGAACTCTCGTTTAAAGACAGTTTTATTAATTCGATATGGTCATTCGACACTCCTCAACTTAAAGTTACACTGTTTGGAATGGCAAAAATTGATACCGTATCGGGCATAAAAATTGTAAGTGAGCGCAACCAAGTGTTAGCAGTTATCGGCGATGTTGTGACTGAAGACAGCCAGATCTTCTTGAGTAAAAAATTGGAAAACACGGGGATCAAGGAAATTGAGCTTATGCCGCCAGGCTCGAAAATTCGCCAAACTTTATTCGAATATAAGTTTCCACTGAAGCATCAGGCGGATATAAATGATCCAGTGGACCTAATTGGCTATGGGTACATTTATACCGATGTAAATACGATAATTGATCGTGTTAAATACAGCTTTATGTTGATTATCATTAATTCACTAATAAAAACAACTGCTTTGTGGTTCTTCTTCTTGTATTTTGTTAACCGGTTTATTGCTAAACCATTAAGCGCATTAGCCAATGCTGCCGGCGCATTAAACCCAAAGAAGCTGGAAACACTCAATAGTTCGAAGGCTTTGGATGCTGTATTAAAGGCTAAACATGACGATGAGCTATATTTGTTAGCAACTAACTTTGATCAAATGCGTATCGCTATTGTCGATAAAATGAAGGTTATTGAATTACAAAAAAGCAAGTTGGAAGAACGCGTTTTGCAGCGTACAAACTCTCTCTTAAAAGCTAATGGTGAATTAAAGTACTTAGCACTACACGATACTTTGACCTCTTTGCCCAATCGAACATTATTTCAGGACCGACTAAGGCAATTCCTTGAAGTGGGGCAGCGAAATAACAGCCGATTCATTGTTGCGAGTATCGACTTAACCAAATTTAAAGACATCAACGACACTTATGGCCATCAAATTGGGGATTTGGTACTTGAGGAAGTCGCTAGACGTTTATCTGGAGTTCTGCGTGCCTGCGACACTTTAGCACGTATGGGGGGAGATGAATTCTATGCGCTGTTTGTACTTGGCAAAAACTGTAATGCGCAGGAGATGGTTCAAAAATTTATAGCGGCACTTGAAGACCCTATTATGTGCAATAACGCTAGTATTAAAAGCATTCTAGTAAAGGCTAATGTTGGTGTGGCCATTTACCCGCAACACGGGAAAGATGCAGATTCACTAGTTAAAAATGCTGATATGGCAATGTACCAGGCCAAAAACGCGGGTATTAGCTGCGCACTTTTTAGTCCCGAAGAAGATTATAGAGCGAGGCGCCAGATAAAATTGAGCCAGGACTTTAATGCAGCGATAGAGGGTGGCCAACTATTCTTGGTGTATCAACCGATAATGGAGATAAGCTCGAAACGTGTGACTAAGATAGAGGCATTGGTTCGCTGGCAGCATCCAACTCTGGGGTTAATTTCTCCCGATGAGTTTATCCCTATTTGTGAGCGAAATAGCAGTATTCATGAGTTAACTCAATGGGTCTTCCATCAAGCGTGTAAACAGTGCAAAGGCTATATCCAAGCAGATTGCTCACTATCCATTTCTGTCAATCTATCTGGCAGAGTTTTTAGTCAGCCAGAAATTCCCAATATATTGGAAAGTATCTGCGCAATGTCGAAAATACTTCCAAGCAATATAAATTTAGAAATTACTGAAACCACCGCGATGGCAAAACCAGATCAGGCTATCGAAATTTTAAACCAGCTGACCGATAAAGGTTTTACGGTATCGATAGATGACTTTGGTACCGGTTACTCGTCATTTTCCTATTTGACCATGCTCCCAGTTAATGAATTAAAAATTGATAAAAGCTTTTTACTGAATATGGGCAAGAATAGTAAAAAGGTGATACAGGCAATGATTGATTTGGCGCACTCGCTGGACCTAAAGGTCGTTGGTGAAGGTGTAGAAACATATGCCTTGTTAAAGTTGTTAGAAGATATGGGGTGTGATTACGCGCAAGGTTATTATCTCGCTAAACCTCTATGTGTTGCTGATATGCATGAATACCTCCGCGTTCATAATTTGGAAATTGAGCTACAATCAGAAAATTTGTGTAACATAGTTTAAGCTTTAAATTGTATTGGGCGACTGTACTCGTTTCAAAAGCGGGTCAAAAACTTCATTTACACCAGTAGTCTTGATTAATGCGGCGCACTATATGAGTATTACATCAATTGTGATTAAGACTCTACGGATCGTTTAAGACAGGTATTAGCATCTCCTGCGGTTGCTCTTTTATTATAATTGAGTACGTTGTGCACAGAACTCAGGACATTAGTAAACATTGAATGGAAGGGGGTTTTGAAAGTAGTCACTTTTAATACTTAAGGGGTAATGCTATTTCATAGCATTTAACCCCATATTCATTAATTATGATTGTATCTAGGGCTTTAACTTAAGCGCTTCCACTCATTGCCTAGTTGCCAGTTCGCTAGCCAAAGCGGGAACTCATCTTGTGGCATTGGCTTGGCAATACCGAAGCCTTGCGCCATATGGCATCCTAGTAATAGTAACTTTTCACCGTGAGCAGTTGTTTCAACACCCTCAGCAATCACTGTTCGTTCAAATGCTTTAGCTAACTGGATAATACCAAGCACAATAGCCCTATCATCAGAATCATTGAGCATATCTCGAATGAAGGATTGGTCAATTTTTAAATATTCTGTTGGTAAACGTTTTAGATAGGTGAGTGACGAATATCCAGTACCAAAATCATCAATTGAAAATTTAATGCCTAAATCATGGCAGTGATTAATGACTTTTGAAACCTGTTCTATTTCGCTTAAAGCACTGGTTTCTAGTATTTCAAACTCAATATCGCCGGCTTTAAAATGGGGATGTTTTTTGAATATTATTTCAAGGCGATTCACAAATTCTGCATGCTGTAACTGCACGGGACTAATGTTAACACTAATAGGTAAATCAAGCCCTTGTTCTGACCAAATCGAAAGTTGCTCTAATGCGCTGTTGATTACCCATTCTCCTACTTCAATCGCTAATATATCTTGTTCTATAATGGGTAAAAAAGCTGAAGGAGGCAATAATCCAAATTCTGGATGTTGCCAGCGGATAAGAGCTTCCAAACCAATGATTTGATTGGTTTTCATATTGATTTTCGGTTGATAGTAAAGCACAAATTGATTTTTTTTCAAAGCGTTGCGAATATTTTCAAGTTCTTCATGTTGATTCTTTTGTGCCGTATCTTTAGCTACATCAAAAAGATGAAAACAATTTTTCCCCGATTGTTTAGCGATGTACATCGCTTGATCGGCATGCCGTAACAAGGTATCAATATCACTGTTATCTGAG
>JBALXS010000013.1:53088-66476 GCA_036960485.1 Oceanospirillaceae bacterium | reverse complement strand
GCCAAATAGACTAGATCGCAGTAAATCAGTCTGTTTTCGGACAGCCTCCTAAGAGTTGATGATAATCTGAAAGATTCTGATTCTTGAACTGTTGCTTGCTAATCATCTGAGCTAACTCAATACCGACTAACGTCGCGCTGACAAAATGCAAAGCTTGGAAGCTCATCATCGGCTTCGTTGTTTTCTTGATTAATCGATGGTCTTGTTCGATGATAATATTTAAATACTTCACTCGTAATATATCGATAAAGTACGTGACGCCAAAAAGAAATAATAGAGTATTGATCTTCATTATCCCAGCATAACTGGAACCACCTTTATCAATGGCAACTTATTCAGGCAATCCATTATTATCCATGGATTGCCTGAATAACTTTGTGGCTACTGTTTCCTCACGATTTGTAGAAAGCATGCAATCTAAAGCAGCATGATCAACATTCACTGCCCTTTCTTGCATAATATCCTTTAGGCCTCGATAAGAAACGCCGTATCTGACATAGAAGAACACTGTAAAAAGTATAGTGCGCTTCGGGTAATGTATACCTTTGAGGTCTACCATTTGGATCGGCTTATCAAAAGCTGAGTAGTATGTATTTATCAGCGATAAGCGACACAACCCCGTCACTGACCCACTGCACACTACGCTTTATCACTACCTCAACACTATCGAAATGCCTCAGCATTCAATGAATATTTCTTCAGCAATTTATGTAAGTCGGTGCGGTTTCGCCCCGCTAACTCCGAAGCTCTAGTCACATTTCCATCCGTCATTTTAAGTAATTTAATCAGATACTCCTGTTCAAATGATATCCGTGCTTCTGCCAAGGTTGGCCAGGTTTTGTGCGTGGCTGACAATGCCTGCTCTACTAAGTGGCTGGTAATAATCGTGGTCTGCGTCAACGCAACACATTGCTCAATGGCATTAACTAACTGGCGTACATTACCAGGCCATGCACTAGCCACTAGCTTTTGCATAGCCTCATCGGCAAAACCATTGACCTTCACACCGTGTTTAGCAGCACTGACTTTTAACAGATATCGTGCAAGTATTGGAATATCTTCAGAGCGCTCCTGTAAACTTGGAATCTGTAAATTCACCACGTTTAAACGATAGTACAAATCTTCTCTAAATTTATGGTTTTCCATCTCTTTGCTTAAATTTCGATGAGTCGCCGATATCACTCGCACATCAATTTTTATTTCTTTCACGCTGCCGACAGGCCGTATCATCTGCTCTTGTAATGCACGCAATAGCTTCACCTGCAGAGGTGTTGGCATATCTCCTATTTCATCTAAAAACAACGTCCCCCCGTCCGCTTGCTGAAATAAACCTTTGTGTTCATTTATCGCTCCGGTAAAGGCGCCTTTGGCGTGACCAAAAAGTTCTGATTCGAGTAAATTCTCAGGGAGAGCACCGCAGTTTATTGGCACAAAAGGCATATGACAGCGAGGGCTCGCTTTATGAATCGCATTGGCCAATAACTCTTTACCTGTGCCACTGGCGCCACTAATCAAGACACTTACATCACGTTGTGCAACCCGGTATGCCTGTTCCAAAATAACTTTCATGGAGGGGGAACGGGTAATGATATCGGCTTGCCAATGCGGTTTTTGGATTGGCATTGAGCTCTGCAGGCATTTTTGTAATACCTCGCGTAACTCACTGTGAACGATAGGTTTCGTCAAGAAACCCATGACCCCTTTTTTTGTCGCTGAAACAGCATCTTCAATAGTGCCATGTGCGGTCATCAAGACGACAGGGGTATCCTTATCCAGCGCTAGCAATTGCTTAAACATTGTTAAACCATCCATACCAGGCATTCTTAAATCGCTTAATATGACATCAAAATTACTGGTTTTTACTGCCATTAAGGCCAATTCAGCGGTCGCGACACTGTGGGTATCATACCCTTCAGCTTCCAGCCTAATAGTCAGTAAACGCAATAGGCTAGGATCGTCATCAACAACCAATATTCGTGGATTTTTCGCTGTCATTTTATCGCTCATCATTAGTCTACGGCCGGCTTTTCAACAATATTTTTTTCAATTTGTAATAGTTTATTAATTTGTTGCTCTTGTTTTGACAGCTGCTCCACTTGTGTTTGGAGCAGCTTTTCTTGATCGATATTAAATTGCGTCTGAGTGGTTAATGCAGATTCAAGCTCCAGCTTCTCTTGGGCAGGTAAAAACACGATTAACTGGATAAATTCAGACAATTTACCACTGTGATTAACCACAAATTGACGAGCGACTAACTGCGCTCTTAAACGGCTTTGATACGGTGTATTTGGTACATGGCTGAGTAAAATCATCTTAACTCTATCGACAGGTGCGCTGGTTAAAGTAGACAATGCTGTTTGACGTTCTTTCCAATTTAACCCACTCACTTGCATCCAATATTCGAGCCACGGTGTCAATTCACAATGACGATTGCCTGTTTCTGCAAGTTGAGGATGTAAGCAACTCCCATTGACAGAATTTTTTTTAAAGCTATTCATTACTTCCGTTTGGCATCCGGATAACATTATAGCGATGAAGCCAATGTACAATAATCTCATGCAATTCCCTTTGGTAAATCAATAGTGACTTGGACACAGACTTCTGCATATTCAACATCGATAAAACAAGCACTGCCCGACATCAGAGCGGCGCACTCAGACACAATAGACAACCCCAACCCAGAGCCCGAGACTCTATCTTGTCGTGGCCGACTACCGCGTTGAAAAGGCTGAAAATACGTTTTACGGTCCACTGGATTAATTTCGACTCCGTTATTTGCAAACTGTAATATCTGGCAATTTTCTTGGTTAAAAATCCGGATGAGAATCGTCGTATTTGGCGTTCCATGAGCGATCGCATTAGACAGTAAATTATCGAGTATACGCCGATATAGAATCTGATCTGCGTAAATCTCATCAATCTGACAGTCTATATCCAGATGGTACTGATGTTGCTGCAAAGCTAATTGGTTGTCTGTGGTGAAGCTCTTTAATAAAAGATCCCCTTTAAAAAAGGCCAATTGAGGCTGGGATTGTTGTAACAGCATATTATAATCGAGCAGCTGCTCAACCAGACTCTCTAAACGTTCACTACTACTATTGAGTAAAAATAATACTTCTAACTGTGCGGGGTTTAATTGACCTAAAACTTGTTCCGATAATAAAGAACAACCTTCTTTAATACTGGCTAAAGGCGTTTTCAATTCATGGGCTGCGTGGCGTAACATCGCTTTACGTAAGTTCTCTAATTGATTTAAGCGCTTGGCTAATCGATGTAGTTTCTGTTCAAGCTCAATCAGCTCATTCGGACCCGATGTAGAGACCGCTGATAGCTGATGTTTTTTATCAGCCAGCTCTTTAATCATGACTTCTAGCTTCTGTACTGGCGCTAGGATTTTTCTGCTGCTAAACAGCGCCAACAACAATGAAATGCTAATCAGAATACCGGTAAACCAAACTTGCTTCGATTTAACACCTTCTATGTGGTTTTGTTGTTGGGATAACCGTAAATCTAGCTCATCTCCAGCCCCTTCTTTTAATTCTACAAGGGAAAGACGCAGCTGTATCAATGCTATATTGAGTTCCCTCTCATTAAGGGTATAAACCAGATAGAGTTTATTAAGGTCTAATGTGTGATTTTTACAGAGCTGGATGCCATGAACCTGGCCGCAAAGGTTTTTCATTGCCTGTCGGTAGCGTAAAAAATAACTTTTCACCAACTGCCCGGACTTTTCATTCTGTATTACTTGGTACTGCCTTGTAGCACGTTCCATATCGATCATCAGCCCTTCGAGGACGTTGATATTACGCGCTAAGCTAAGTGCGAATATAGGTTCACTCGCCGCAGATTCAGCCATTTTGCTCAGCATCGCGTTACTGTGCCAAAGTAATACCACCAAGGGGATTAATACAAGTGTGAAACTCACTACAATCAATTGTTTGAGAGACGTTATTCGAAAAGACACAATGATCATCCATTAATTAAAAACCAAATTTATTTGTTAATAAACTACAGGCACTCAATTATAAGTTATTCGTCATCGTATTTGTGATTTAGTTTATTATGTTTAACAAGTTTTTCGTTCAAGAAAAACATAAAAAAACCATATAAATCAGGATATAACATAATATATAAAAACAACCGACTAGAGAATATAAACATTTTTGTTACGGTATATTATTTTCATTATATGACGTAGGAATGTATTCTATGATGACAAGTAACCAATGGATGCGTTGAAGAAACTAAGAACGTATATCTCAGCTAATCTGGTAAAACCTTATTACCTATGACGTTGACACAAAACAAATAGCCGTCCTTGGCAATCTGTTTTATCATCTATCTTAGGCACAGTTAAAAAGTAATGAGCTAATCTTTAGCAAGTAATTCATATTCCGCCAAGCTTAGCTGGCCATCTTTATTTTCATCTAGAGTCACAAAAACAGGTGACAACTTCGGCTGTACCTTAGCTTCAACTTCACTAATCAGACCATTTTGATCGGTATCCAGCTGATTGAATAGCGCAAGTTCAGCTTCACTGGCTTGAACAGACATTGCAGGTAGACAAAGAACAGCGATTGATAATAGTATTTTTTTCATTTGAAGATCCTTATTGATAATCAGTTATTTAATTAGAAGGTCAAAAAAACTTCTGCTCGATATAAAACAGAGTAACCTTATTTACTATATATCAATTATGATGCCACTTTTATTTAATCGTTAATTATCAAATAGTTATTAAAAATTCTATCACTACGACGATCTATTTCTCTGCCTATGGTGTACCTTATAAGCAACACTCTAACGCCTTGTTTAAAATATACCTATTATTCAATAACTTAGACTGTACCTCAATAGAGCCACATTATCCTAAAAGCCCTTTTGAGACACCTAGAACACCCTCCATAGCATTTTTATTGGCCTATAATTGAATAGCACACTACTATCCTAATAAATTTTTTAGAGAAAAGTAGTTATCATGAAATAAACTAGACCCTATGCCCTATAGGCACTGCAGACGGATGAAAAATTCAATGCACATCTGCCCACAGTCTGAGCTTTATTTTTTTAGCCATCTTTTACGTGCTTTTTTCACCTGACTGTAAGGTTGTGTCGCAAAGTTTCAAAGTAAGCTTAAAAGCCCAATCTGTAGAGGTGATTATGCGACTAGTTCTAAAAATTGATGATAGTCAGAGAGGCGTGTATTTTTGAACTGCTTTTTTCTAATCATATCAGCCAATTCAATCCCAGCTAAGGTAGAACTGGCAGAATAAAATGCTATAAAGCTCATCATCGGCTTCGTTATTTTTGATCAAGCGGTGATCTTGGTCGATGATATTATTTAAATACTTCGCTCCTAATATATCGATAAAGTACGTAGCATCAAAGAAAAACAGCAGTGTATCGATGCTCATTAAACCTGCATAGTTAGCAGTACTTTTATCAATGGCAACTTTTTCAGGCACCCCACCACTTTCAATGGATTGCTTGAAAAACCTTGTAGCGACTACTTCGTCACGATTTATAGAGAGTATAAAATCTAACGTGGCAGCAAACTTATCAATCGTTCGGTACTAGTAGCACCAACGCCCTTTTACCTTAATATAAGCTTCATCCATTCTCCAAGAAGGAGGGGTTGGTTTTCTCTTTTTCTTAGCAAGCTGAACAATCACTGTTGAATACTTAACCACTCATCGGTTCAACGAAGCATGATCAACATTCACACCTCGCTCTTGCATTGTATCTTCTAAACCTCGATAAGACACACCGTATCTGACGCAGAAGAACACAGTAAAAAGGGTAGTGCATAGCTTTGAGGCCTATCATTTGGATGGGCTTATCAAAAACCGAGGGTTATGTATTAATCAGCGAAACTTTGCGACACAACCCCTCTCTCAAAAAAAAGCGGCTAAACCAAAAATGGTTAGCCGCTTTAATTTTTGATCAGCAACTACCGCTAAAATATACCCAGCAGTGGCTAAACCTTGCTTCCATAAAAAGCTCTACAACTTCTTATGCAAACGCTTTACACAATCTTTTACTTCACCGTTTACACAGCAATGTAAGTGCAACTATATCTTAGGGCGCATCGCTGGGAATAAAATAACATCGCGAATCGAATCACAATCTGCAAAAAACATTACCAAGCGATCAATACCAATACCTTCTCCTGCTGTTGGCGGTAAGCCATACTCCAGTGCAGTAATGTAGTCATCATCATAGTGCATTGCTTCGTCATCACCGGCATCTTTATCGGCAACTTGATCTCTAAAGCGCTGCGCCTGATCTTCTGAGTCATTAAGCTCAGAGAAACCATTTGCCACTTCGCGACCACCCACAAAGAATTCAAACCTATCAGTTACGAAATCATCATCGTCATTACGACGTGCCAAAGGTGAAACTTCAGCCGGGTATTGGGTGATAAACGTTGGGCTATCAAGTTTGTCTTCTACTGTCTTTTCGAAAATCTCAATCTGCACTTTACCTAAGCCATAACTCGCTTTTAAAGGTATGTGCAAACTTTTAGCTACAGCAGTAGCAGATTCCATATTATCGATATCTGCCGCAGTCAGCTCTGGGTTGTAATGTAAGATTGAATCAAACACGCTAATACGCGTAAATGGCTGAGACAAATCATAATCACTACCTTGATAGCTCACTGTTGTGGTGCCTAAAACATCAGTCGCCAACTTGCGGATCATTTCTTCAGTTAGATCCATTAAATCATTGAAATCAGCATAAGCTTGATAAAACTCTAGCATAGTGAATTCTGGGTTGTGACGAGTTGATAACCCTTCATTTCTGAAGTTACGGTTAATTTCGAACACCCTTTCAATACCGCCAACCACAAGGCGCTTTAAGTAAAGCTCTGGCGCGATGCGCAAATACATATCACGACCTAACGCATTGTGATGCGTAACAAAAGGACGTGCTGCAGCACCACCTGGGATCACTTGCAACATTGGCGTTTCAGCTTCAACAAAACGACGTTCCACTAAGAAGTTACGAATACCGGCAACCATTTTTGAGCGTATTTCAAATACTCTGCGTGACTGCTCATTAGTTATCAAATCAACATAACGCTGACGATAGCGCATCTCTGTATCTTGTAGCCCTTTATGCTTATCCGGAAGCGGTCTTAAGCTTTTGGTCAATAATTGATACTGCCCTAAATCAACATACAAATCACCTTTGCCTGATTTATGTAAAATACCAGTCACACCAATAATATCGCCTAAATCTAAAGCCTTAGCGAATGGGCGTGCTTCTTTATTAACATAAAACTGGATGCGCCCTGTCATATCTTGAATAACGCCAAAAGCACCACGATTTAACATTACACGACCGGCAATACTAACCGTAATAGCCAGCTCTTCTAACTCTTCTTTGGTTTTCTCGCCATGTTCTACTTGCAAATCTTGTGCATAGCTATCACGTCTAAATTTATTAGGGTAAGCACCACCAATTTCTTTTAGAGCATCTAACTTTGCGCGGCGCTCTGCTATTAATCGGTTTTCGTCTTGCTGTTCATTTATATCTGACATTTTTTAAGCCCTAATAATTTTATAAACCAGCTTTTAAGCTAGCCACGATAAATTGATCTAAATCACCATCTAATACCTTGTCGCAATTAGAGGTCTGAGTATTGGTACGTAAATCTTTGATACGCTGATCGTCTAAAACATAAGATCGAATTTGACTACCCCAGCCGATATCTACTTTGCTATCTTCAATACTTTGTGCCGCTTCTGAGCGCTTAAGCATTTCCATCTCATATAATTTAGCTCTTAGCTGCTTCATACAAGTATCTCTGTTTTGATGCTGCGAGCGTTGTGCTTGTGATTGCACCACAATACCAGAAGGCCCGTGAGTAATACGCACCGCTGATTCAGTGGTGTTTACGTGTTGTCCACCAGCACCAGAGGCACGATATACATCCGTTCTTAAATCGGCAGGGTTAATATCTATTTCAATATTATCATCGATTTCAGGAGAGACAAACACTGAACAGAAAGATGTGTGTCTTCTTCCTGTTGAATCAAAAGGTGATTTGCGTACCAATCTGTGTACGCCTGTTTCAGTGCGTAACCAGCCGAAAGCATATTCCCCTTCAAAACTGATAGTAGCACTTTTAATACCTGCGACATCGCCTGCTGAAACTTCTAGCAATTCAACTTTAAAGCCTTTGCTTTCACCCCAGCGTAAAAACATGCGCAACACCATTTCAGCCCAATCTTGTGCTTCCGTGCCACCAGAGCCTGACTGTATGTCAAGGAAGGCATTATTAGGATCAGCAGCGCCTGAAAACATGCGGCGAAACTCTAATACTTCTAGCCTGCTCATTAAAGCGGCTACTTCAAGCACAACTTCAGCAACCGCTTCTTCATCGTCTTCTTCAACGGCCATTTCTAGCAGGTCTCGACCGTCAGTCACACCTTCTAGTAATTGCTCTAACGTCGTTACAATATTTTCTAGTGAAGAACGTTCCTTGCCTAATTTCTGGGCATTTTCAGGATCGTTCCAGACTTCAGCTGACTCAAGCTCACGCGTCACCTCTTCTAGCCTATCTTTCTTTTCAGCATGATCTAAATACTTATACAGTAGCTTGGTACGTGCCTCGATATCTTTAAGATCAAGGACAATTGGATTAACTTCCATTATTCGCTCTTCACTAAACTTGTTTAAAAAGTGGCGCATTTTACCCTAATCAGTGCAGGGTTTAAATGATTCGTTTTAGTTGCCTTTAAAAAACAGCCATTCAACCCGCTCAATAGTGTCGTAAGCAGCGCTATTTAGCTATGATATCGCAATATACGATTCACAGCTAAATGACGAAATTAATAAAGAACATGCAGTTGATGATTTCATTCGCTCTACTGCTAATTATCTAGCTTGTATAACTTAAATAGCAAAAATTCTAAGGACACTTATGAAAGCATTAATACAAAGAGTTTCAAGCGCGAAAGTTGACGTTTCTGGCAACACAATAGGGGCCATTGATGCGGGTATTATGCTGCTATTAGGGGTTGAAAAAACAGATACGACTGAATGCGTTGATCGGATGCTAAAAAAAATAGTTAACTACCGCATTTTTAGCGATGAAAACGCGAAGATGAACCTTAGTTTATTAGATATCAATGGCGGATTGCTGATTGTTTCTCAATTCACATTAGTCGCGCAAACTAACAAGGGCTCAAGACCTGGGTTTTCAGCAGGTGCCTCCCCAGCTCATGGCGAACTTATTTACAACGATTTTGTACTAAAAGCCAAATCAGCAGTGATTCAAACAGAAACGGGGAAATTTGGGGCAGATATGCAAATCAGCTTAGTTAATGATGGGCCTGTCACTTTTATGTTTGAAATCAACGCTTAATTATTATGAGTAGTTTGGCTTTCATTCACGATAAATAGTGCATACGTTTAAACTGAATATTTATGGGGCCAACCAGTAAGATCAACCCCTTTGCAAGTAAACTATTGCAATGTATAGGCTACTTGCTCAGGCTCTGCGAACAAGCTCACCTCAACTCCCCAATCTAACTTTAAGGCTCCTTTATGAATAATGGAGAGTATTTGATGCAACTGGTTATAATCAATAACTGATACTGCTATCGCTTCGTCTTGTGATGAAGCAAAAAAACTTAAGCTATAACGGTTATTTTTAAAGCTAATATCTAAACGGTTCAATATTTCTGGCTCAGATACTGACATCGAATCAGTTATATAATCATCGTCAGTGGCTGTCATCTTTTTGCCAAACTCAACCGCTTCACTATTAATATTTTTCGCATTCTCGTGCTCAAACAAAACCATAGCAGATCTATGATCTAATGGAGTGTTGACGATGCTGGGCGATGTTTTTTCTACTAAACCAGTGGCAGCGTTTAATAATCGCAATGCCAAGCGACGGGTAAGCCAAAAACTAATCTCTTGGCCTGAATTATATAAATTTCCTGATAACCGTATTCTATCTTGTACTTCATCATACTCAAAAGTAAAAGCTTCTATTTTAACGATAGGCATTTAATCCTCACCCTGAAGCAGAAGGTTCAACCTCCTGTCATATTCATAAAGCGCACAACCTGTACTTCACCATCTGTTGTGAAATGATGCTCTTTCGGCTTATTGCTCATTGCTGCTAATAAATGTTGCTTTAAAATATCAATATCACCGTCATTGTCTCTTACAATTTGCTTTAAATCTACCGCGTGCTCATTTCCTAAACAAAGCAGTAATTTACCTTCAACCGTCACCCTGACACGATTACATTCTCCACAAAAATTATGACTGTGCGGAGAGATGAAACCAATTTTGCTAGGACTCCCTTGCATCGTCCAATACTTTGAAGGCCCGCCAGTATTGATGTTTGATGCGATTAAAGGATAGACCTCATCTATCGTTGTAAAAATATCATCACTTGAATAATAAGTATCTGCTCTATCATGTGAACTGATATCACCAAGTGGCATCTCTTCAATAAATGAGATGTTTATACCTTTTTCTCTAACATAATTAACTAAACTTAATATATCGTGATCATTACGCCCTTTTAGCACTACAGCATTTAACTTTATATGTTCAATACCTGCATCGATAGCAGCATCAATACCATCAAACACTTGTTCTATATTGCCTGTGCGTGTAAGTGCTTTAAAAAGCAAGGGGTTTAAGCTATCTAAGCTCACGTTAATACGATTAACCCCTGAACTTTTGAGCTGCTTTGCGTATTTTTTTAACTGCGAACCATTAGTTGTTAAACAAAAATCCGTTAGGCCATCAAGTGCACCAATACCGTTAAATAAAGAGAGCACATCACGTCGAACAAGCGGCTCCCCGCCAGTAAGACGTATTTTATTTACACCTAATTCTGTGAATGCTCGGGCAATGAGCTGTATTTCCTCAAGAGACATTACTTGCTCTCTAGGTAGAAACGTCATTTTTTCGTCCATACAATACACACATCG
Source organism: Oceanospirillaceae bacterium (assembly GCA_036960485.1). GTDB lineage: Bacteria > Pseudomonadota > Gammaproteobacteria > Pseudomonadales > Balneatricaceae > Rs1. The sequence goes on along the minus strand of JBALXS010000013.1, from coordinate 55,512 downwards.
AAAATCACACCTATCCGTGACAGACATACGAACGTAAGTTATTTCTCGCCCGAATTGATCAATTAACTGCGTCTTAGACATTTTTGTGTACTCTATTTTAGTGCTAAATTTATTTTAAGAAACCAAACGTTTATGTTTACTGATTTAAAAAACGATTAACATATTGATCTAATTTATTGGCAAACGCCTGTCGGTCATTTTGCGACATTTTAGCTGGGCCTCCTGATTGAATACCACTGCTACGTAATGTCTCTAAAAAATCACGCATATTCAACCTTGATTTAATATTGTCATCGTCAAGCTCTTCCCCTCTAGAGGTAATGACTAGCGCGCCTTTTTCAATCACTTCTGAGGCTAAAGGAATATCACTCGTAATAACGAGATCTCCTGCAGTGCAACGCTTTACTATTTCATCATCGGCAACATCAAAACCAGCGCCCACTCTTATTGACTTAACATTATCCACATTTGGCACTTGGATATATTGATTTGCAACAAAACACAATGATATTTTTGTTCGCTGTGCGCAACGTAATAAGATCTCTTTTGTAACACTGGGACATGCATCAGCGTCGACCCAAATTGTCATAGCTATTACTCTTTAAGGCTGTTGTCTCTCAATGGGCATTCTACCATGCGATTTCAATGTTACTGTAGCTTAAACGACATACTTTTCTTAAATAACATTCTTTAATCTAGCCGTTATGCCAAGCTTTCTTAGGATGATTCAATTGTTAGTCAAAAATTTATTAGCAAAGTTTCATTTAACCAATTAATCAGCCAAACTCTCAAAGATGTAAATACTAGCAAATTTGCTTTACTATTCTGCCTTGCACCAATAAATGTTAGTAACTGTATATACGTAAGTGAAAACCTCGCTAACACACTGGTAATTTTGAGATTTCAATAATGCAAGACAACAAACAAAAAATGCTCAGCGGCGAGCTATACAGCCCTCTTTGTAGCCTACTAAGCAATGAGCGAAAAAGAGCGAAAGCACTTTGTTATGAATACAATCAATGTCACCCAGATCAAAAAGGAAAACGCCAGCAAACCTTAAGTAAGCTTGTTAATCGTTCAAGTAAGGCAATTATCGAAGCAAATTTTTATTGTGATTATGGCTATAACATTTCAATTGGCAGTAATTTTTACGCCAACCATAATTGCATCATGCTAGACGCAGCGTCTATCACTATTGCGGATAACGTAATGATAGGGCCCAATGTTACGCTATCAACCACAACACATCCATTGGATAGTGATTTGCGCTCTCAAGGCTATGCTATCGCGCACCCTATATCATTAGATGATAATGTTTGGATTGGCATGGGCGCTCACATTTTACCGGGAGTCAGTATTGGTAAAAACTCTGTCGTGGCGGCGGGCGCAGTAGTTACTAAAGACGTTCCTGATAACTGTATGGTTGCAGGTATTCCCGCTAGAATTGTACGAACGGTATCGTGAATTGAAGAGGTTCTTATGTATTTATGAGAATGTAAGCTGCTACTAACGATTTTCAAAAAAATCAAATGTCATGTAACTAACAAGTTACTTTTAATTTTTTTAATTGCTTATTGTATTATAAACGGCCTTCTATTTTGATATCGTTATGTCATTCAAGCTGGTAGTTTTTAACTTTCTAGGTAGCGATAAAGAGCGGTAACATTAAACATTAGTGTAAACATATTTGTATATGATTCGCACAGCGTACATCGTTGATAATAAAAATAATGTAAATTAAATTATTATGAGGATAACATTGATGCAAGTAGTGATTGTCGAATCAGCGCAGCAAGTCGCACTATATGGAGCAAACTATTGTGTCGATACTATTACACAAAAGCCTAATGCTATCTTAGGTTTAGCAACTGGCAGCACGCCAGTCGCTCTATACAAAAAGTTGATTGATTTACACTTAAAGAAGAAGCTGTCTTTTCAAGAAATACGTTCATTTAACCTAGATGAATATATCGGTTTAAAAACGACACACCCTCAAAGCTATCGTTTCTTCATGAACGAGCATCTTTTCAATCATATAGATATTATTGAAAGCAACACTCATGTACCCAATGGCCTGATAGCAGCTGATCAAGCTAGTGCTGAGTACGAGCACAAAATCAAACAGTTAGGCGGTATTGATTTGCAGGTACTAGGCGTGGGTAGGAATGGTCATATTGGTTTCAACGAACCTAGCTCCAGCTTAGCTTCACGCACGAGAGTTAAAACATTAGCTGCAGGAACAATGACTGATAATAGCCGTTTTTTTAACCCTAATGAGTTTCAACCGACACTCGCTATCACAATGGGTATTGGTACGATTTTAGAATCGAAACAAATACTATTACTTGCCACTGGAGAATCAAAAGCGCAAGCCGTTAGAGATTTAATTGAAGGGCCTTTATCTGCCAGCTGCCCTGCCTCTGC
>JBALXS010000013.1:0-52988 GCA_036960485.1 Oceanospirillaceae bacterium | reverse complement strand
CTGCCCTGCCTCTGCATTGCAAATGCATAATAATACAAAAGTAATTGTTGACGTAGATGCAGCTAAATTACTAAAGCACAAAGAATATTATCAGCAGGTAAAAACTGAAACTGAGCAATTAGAAAGAATGACTTAAAGAGCAGAGAATGGAAGTGGAAATAAAGGTGGGAGAAATCTAACATCAAGAGCGCTGATGAACGCTCTTAAATAATTTTTATATTACTTATTTATTTTCACATTATTGTTTATATCACGACTCGAGCGAATTAAGTCATCACTATAGCGGTCACTTTTTCCTTTTGCTAGCCTGTCATATAGCAGTACATTAACACTCGCTGCTAGGTTCATACAGCCTGTGGTTGGCACATAAACAACCGCATCAGCAGCGTCAACTAATGCTTGAGTAACACTGCTATCTTCAGCACCAAAAACATAAATAGCCTGCTCTGGATGCTCAAACTCAGGTAGCGGGATAGCCCCTTCCACTAAATCAACACAAATCAATTTTCGCTGCTCTGTTTTATAAGGTAATAATGATTCAACATTTTTTAGCGGTATACGACTGGTTATCTTTTTCGTATCTGTATTAAAACGCGCTGCTTTATCATATCTTAAACCTGAATACACTACAGCATCAACGTTATAACAACCTGCTGCACGCATTACAGAGCCTACATTACTGGGGCTTTTTGGATCTATTAAACCAATCATGACGTTTTTATCTTGTAATTCAGCTTGCATCTTTTAACCAATCTCTTATTAATTTAGCTAATTGTATAGGTTGCTCTAAAGGTAAAAAATGCCCGCATTGAGGCACTTCTTTTAAACTTATACAGGCTGATTCTGCCTGCATAATTTGCATTCGCTGCGGGTCAATTAAATGATCGCTCTGCCCATGACAAAACCAAATATTCTTCTTACTGTGTTGCAGCTCTATACACAAATCCTTACGTTTGGATAATGCCACTATATGGTGGGACAACTCTTGAGCACCAAAACTATTATCCATTTGCTGAATTAACTCTATCAACGCATTGTTATTATGCTGTTTTTCGTCAATAAAAGTGATTACTCTGCTGCGATTTATGCCATGGTAGCCATGGCTTTTAACAGCACTAATAATACGTTGACGTTGCATTAACTCTTTTTCTGGAAGTGCTTTTGGAGTATTGGCAATAATCATCAATTTTTCTAGTTGGCTATCAAACTCTAAACTGACAGCACTCGCTAAATATCCACCTAATGAAAAACCTATCAAACCAAATTTTTCACCCTGACTGCTGATTTTAATTTGTAAGACAAGCTGAGCAACAACCTCAGTAAGACTCCCTTCTTTAGGAATAGCTAAATGAATTAATTGACAGTTTTTTTCCAGCAAAGGCCACAATTTGCTCCACAGTAATTCATTACACATTGTGCCTGGTATAAAATACAACAGCTGCATTATTTAGCTACTAGCTCCATAGGAAACACTCATTGGCTCAATCGGTAATCACAACTGTTAGAAGAATATCGCTCATCACTATCAAAACGAGAGCTAGAAGAATATGTATAAATGCGAAAGCTCTACAACACCAGAGCTTTTATGATTTTTCAGTAGCAACTTCAGCTTGTTCACTTACATCAATATCAATTACGTCAGTTACTTCTCGATCAGCTTTAGCAACATACTGTCCTTTATGACTAGGGTTTAGCTTTGCCTTAGCTTTTTTAAGACGTCTGTTAAAAATTTGGTTTAACTTTTTCTTGCGGTTCATCTGTTTATTCCAAAAATAAAATTAGTAAAGGCTTTGCACAAAGTAGTGAGCGAAAGTCTGAAGTATTATAAACGCTAGCAGCAAGCACTACTAGCAATTAACAATTCTCATCTCATTGCTGATGTTACAGCACCTCAAACACTTCAACCTTTCCTCTTACATAACCAACAAATAAAATCCGCCGAGGCAAGCCCTCCCGCTAAAGCTCGTCTTCAATGGGTGAAGTGCAGGTCTGTGTTACTGCAAAGGAAAACATTCACTTCAAAAAGAGAGGTACTCCCCCTCGGTGATAATCTCTAATAAACTTAGACATATATTTATCTTTTTCATTTAATAGCAAGAACGACACTCACTTTTACAGCCAACGCCGTACTTGATTGCAATATTCAGTGTACTCATCTCCAAACTTTTTCAACAAATATTGCTCTTCTTTACTAATAACAAACACCAATAATAAAAAGGTAGCAGGCATAAGAGAGATCAGCACCCAAAGGCTATTGATATAACACGCGACGCTGATGCCGACCAAAATAAAAGATAGGTATATTGGATTTCTAGTATAAGCAAAAATACCTTTATTCACGATACACGACGTGGGCTTCCAGGGCTCTATGCTGGTTCTTGAAAAATGTAACCCAAGCACCGCAGAAATAGCGATAGCACCGCCTATTAAAAAACTAATCAGAGCCGTGTATTTTAAGAAAGTAAAAGCTGGAGCAAGTGGCTGGGGGTAATACCGATTTAACGCGATAGCTAAGCCCATTAATATCACAAAAATCAATGGCGGCGGAAACTTTACCCCCGCCCCTTTTTTATCTTCGTTCATGCTATGATCCTGTTTTATTTATTTATTCTGATTAGAGTTTATACATTATGGCATTATCCGGACAGTATTTAATTACAGGCGCGGCCAGTGGAATTGGTGCCGCTATTGCAAAAAAAATAGCAGGACCGAACTGTACTTTAGTGTTGCAGACGAAATCTAACTTAACAGGTTTGCAGGCAATAGCCGAGCAATGCCGCGCTAAAGGCGCTATCGTTCATGTACATCAGTGTGATTTAACTGAACAAACAGAGACTCAAACATTAATAGATTTCACTTTGCAAAAAAGCGCTAAACTCGACGGTATTGTAGCAGCTGCTGGTTACCCGGACTGGGGTAACTTTGAAAAGCTCACGGTTAATGATTTATTACAGTCAATGCTATTAATGCAACAAGCGACGTTTATGTTGATGCAACAGTGCACTGCAGCATTACAATCCACTAAAGGAAGCTTTATTGGCATTAGCTCATTTCTAGCTCATAAAATGCAAGTTGGCAATAGCATTACACCTGCCTCCGCATCAGCGAAAGCAGGTTTAGAAGCATTGATAAAATCCTATGCCGTTCAATATGCGCCAGTAGGTATACGCTGTAATGCTATCGTCCCTGGGTATATAAAAAAAGATGGTGTTCAACATAAACCGATAAGCCCTGATGCTCTTACGCAAATAAGCAAACGTATTCCCGCTGCACGATTAGGCTTACCTGAAGAAGTTGCTTCATTAGCTGAATTTCTTTTAAGTCCAAAAAGTCGCTATATTACTGGCCAGTTAATACATATAGACGGTGGGTTATTACTAAACTAAATAGCGCATATTAGAGGTAAGTAGCGAGCCCGAATATTACACACAATTGCTCGTGCGCTTGCTTGCTCCTTGTTTCTACAAGCTTTTCTTTCTCGATCAACCGGACACTCAATCGAAAAAATCCTGTAAAAACAACTAGCAGTGCAATCACCACTCCATTGCATGTAATATCCGAGCTAGCACGCAAAAGGCATTAATTAGACACTTTTGCACAAATGATGCGCCTTTTATCCTCCAGTTACTGAATAACACTTCCTTTGGAGGCTGCCGTAGGTGAGGTTTGGGTAAGTGCGAGTTGACTAAACGTGGTGAACTCGAACGGCAATTTAGGTTAAACTTTATTAACGAATTTTCCTAAACAAAATAATGTAAGAGAAGTGACTTTTCGATTTTAAAAAATAATTTTAATCAACATCATTTGGACACTATCATAGCGATCACAGATATCGATCCCCCCCTTCAAACCAGCTGCTTTTGAAGCTAGGTTTTACATTTAAGCAATTAATCACTTTTCAAGAGCATAGAATTAATCTCTATACTAGCAAAGCTTAATACCCTGATTTTAAGCATTTACTGGCAATCAGTAAAACTCTCCCCTTTATTAATTTTCATTGATCTACAACAAATTTCAATCATTCAAGAACACGCACAAAAAGTGCTTATGCTAATATCAGCCGCCAATTTTATACGGCTGTAGCTACTTATTTCTGCTGCGAGCGAAATAAAATCAGCCAACCTAAATAGCTTACCTTTTGGGTAATCTAACCAAAAATTCACTCTAAATACATTTAAGAGCCTATTATGCATATCCCTGAATTACTCTCCCCTGCTGGTACACTTCGTAATATGAAATACGCTTTTGCCTATGGCGCTGACGCTGTCTATGCAGGACAACCAAGATACAGTTTACGGGTGCGTAATAATGATTTTAATGAGGCAACTTTAGCTGAGGGTATTGAGTACGCACATCGCTTAAATAAAAAGTTTTACCTAGCCAGCAATATATTACCGCATAACAGTAAGCTTAAAACTTACATAAAAGATTTAACGCCTATCATAGCGATGGGCCCAGACGCACTTATTATGTCGGATCCAGGTTTAATACACTTAGTTAAAGAAGCTTTTCCGCATATGGCTATTCACTTATCAGTGCAAGCTAACACCATGAATTGGGCCGCTGTTAAATTTTGGTATAGCGCAGGGGTTGAGCGAATTATTTTGTCAAGAGAGCTATCCCTTGATGAAATAGCTGAAATAAAGCAACGTTGCCCTGAAATGGAAATTGAAGTATTTGTGCACGGTGCTTTATGCATTGCCTATTCAGGTAGATGTTTGTTATCAGGCTATATAAATAAGCGCGATCCTAATCAAGGAGCTTGCACTAACACTTGTCGCTGGAAATACGATGCCCATGAAGCCACACAAAATGAATCAGGAGATATCATCCCTGTTGGCCATTACGAACCAAAACCGGCGCTTGGGGAGGGAACTCCAACTAATAAGATTTTCTTATTACAAGAAGAAACTCGCCCTGGGCAATATATGCCAGCTTTTGAGGACGAACACGGCACTTACATTATGAACTCTAAAGATCTTAGAGCTATCCAGCATGTGCAAAAACTGACTGAAATGGGCGTTGATTCTTTAAAAATTGAAGGGCGCACTAAATCTCACTACTATGCAGCGCGTACTGCACAAACATATAGGCAAGCGATTGATGACGCTGTCGCTGGAAGGCCTTTTGATATGTCGTTGATGGATGAGTTAGAAAACTTAGCCAGTAGAGGCTATACCGAAGGCTTTTATAGACGCCATGTTCATGATGAGTATCAAAATTATGAGCAAGGTAATTCTGTTGGAGTACAGCAGCAGTTTGTGGGTGAAATTACGCAATATGATCAGCAACAAGGCCTATTACATATCAATGTAAAAAACCGCTTTGAATTAAATGACACACTAGAGCTTATGACACCACAAGGTAATACCAAGTTTGAGCTGCGCACTTTACTCGATAAAAACAATCATCAGGTTACCGCTGCGCCAGGCTCTGGCCATCAAGTAAAAATAGCGATAGCTGAAGATATTGGCCTTGATAAAATCGACTTAACTTACGCTATGTTAATGCGCGATTTAGCTAAAAAATAAAAATTGCTGGTTTAACAGTTAAATAGCTTCAAACTAAAGCAGATCATAAGCGTTACATAGCTTTTTCTAAATGATCTGCTTTATATTTTTTGCTTCGTTTAAACCTATTTTAGTGCATTACAATATTGTGACCTTGCGGCATGCAGCTCACCGTTTCGATAAGATCTCACGATGCTAAAAGCGCTTTACCTATGCGGTAATATTTATCGCGCTCTAGTTGTGGAACCATATTCCCACCGGTAGCCCAGGCAATGTGAGTCGTTTTGTTCAGTAATATACTTGCTACCTTCACTCAATAATTTTTGCATGCCTATTACGCCCGCTAAAGCAGAAGGCTCTAGCTCTAACTGCTGAGTATCTTTCATCAGTGCCAGTAACCTAAATAGCTCATCATCGCTTATTGTATAAATTCCACTGAGAATATTGTGCATGCTTAATTATTTCATAAATGCTGCCGCGAGCTTTCACTGAGCCCGAGATAGGTAAATGACTGTCACACTTGAGCATTAAGCTGCCTTGCTCTACTTCATCAGAGTTGTGTGTACCTTGCACTTCAAGAGATAAATGTTTTGTAAATGCTCTATAGTAACCAGGGGCGATTCAATAATACCTTTAGTTTGCTGTGTTTCGGGAAACACTTTCATGAAATAAGGAGAAAATCTTAGCAACCTAGCATTGGCATCCTCGATATCGCTTAGCGTTAATGTAAGCTCTACATCTTTCATTGATTAGTAATGGCTATTAAACCAAAACACTGCTTATTTTAGGCTCATTGCTACTAAAAGTGGATGAAATTTATCCCAACTGCACCGAGCTCGACTGGTAAACAATTCGTTCATTTTTATTTCCGTTCTATCTTTTATCTATTAAACAAAAAAATTTACCGCACACTTTTGCATACTAAAAAGTATAACGATTTTGCTATTATTTTAGCTGTTTTTTTAAAAATGTATTTAAATTCAGTTATTGTCGTTATATTTAGCCACAGTGTATATCATTACGTTAAATTTTTGGATGTTGATCAAACTCTTATATCCTAGCTTTATACCCAACTTTAAGGAGTTTTTGTGCCCGCTATCATCAGCGTTAACGCGCTTAGTAAAACTTACGACTCTGGCTTTTGTGCGCTTAATAATATTGATTTAGAGATTAATCGCGGCGAAATTTTCGCGCTACTTGGCCCTAACGGCGCAGGCAAAACAACGCTAATTAGTATAATTTGCGGCATCGTTACTTCGTCATCAGGTACCGTAATTGCCGATGGCTCTAATATTGTTAGTGATTATAGACAAGCGCGCAGCAAAATAGGCCTAGTACCTCAAGAATTAACCACTGACGCCTTTGAAACGGTTTTCGCGACAGTCCGCTTTAGCCGCGGTTTATTCGGCAAAGCTCCTAATGATGTTTACCTAGAAAAGATATTGCGACAATTATCTTTGTGGGATAAAAAGGATGCAAAAATCAGAGAGCTCTCTGGTGGGATGAAGCGGCGAGTAATGATAGCAAAAGCATTATCTCACGAACCTAAAATACTCTTTCTGGATGAACCCACCGCTGGCGTAGATGTTGAATTACGCAGAGATATGTGGGAAATGGTGCGTGAGTTACGTGACCGAGGCGTCACTATTTTATTGACGACTCACTATATTGAAGAAGCCGAAGAAATGGCTGATAGGATAGGCGTGATCAATAATGGCAGCATTATTCTAGTTGAAGAAAAAGCAGCTTTGATGAGCCAGCTTGGGCAAAAAACCTTAGTGATACAACTGCAGAATCCTATCGATATTTTGCCGAAATCTCTCAATAAACATCAGCTATTGCTAGCTAAAGAAGGGTATGAAATTCACTACAGCTACGATATTCAAGAATCTGAAAATGGTATCGCTAATTTGCTTGTAGAATTAAACAAGGCCAATCTTCATGTGAAAGACCTGCATTCATCAGAGAGTTCTTTAGAAGAAATTTTTGTTAATTTAGTACACAGCAAAAAAACGTAATAAACATTGTTGAATTCTTTATAAGTTGTTTTCAGTAACAACTTTATATTTAAGCTTTATAGAGGTTAGTAGAATATGAACTGGTATGGCATGAAAGCAATTTACATGTTTGAAATGGCAAGGTCTTGGCGTACTTTAATGCAAAGCTTAGCTTCACCTGTATTATCAACATCTTTATATTTTGTGGTGTTTGGCTCGGCCATTGGCTCGCGCATGGGTGAAATTGATAACATTAGCTATGGCGCGTTTATAATCCCCGGGTTGGTGATGCTTTCGCTGCTGAGCCAAAGCATCTCCAATGCATCATTCGGCATATTCTTCCCTAAGTTTTCGGGGACGATCTATGAAGTACTTTCAGCACCCGTTTCTCCCTTTGAAATTGTAGTGGGCTATGTTGGAGCTGCGGCAACTAAATCAATAGTACTGGGCCTCGTGACACTGTTAACTGCAAGAATATTTGTCGATTACAGCATCTTACATCCCATTTGGATGGTGGTCTTTTTAGTTTTAACTTCCGTCACTTTCAGCTTATTTGGCTTCATGATAGGTATTTGGGCGGACGATTTTCAGAAACTACAAATTATCCCTTTGATGATAGTGACCCCCTTAACTTTCCTAGGTGGGGCTTTTTACTCGATCAGCATGTTACCAGAACCTTGGCAAACAATGACTCTTTTCAATCCTGTCGTGTATTTAATCAGTGGTTTTAGGTGGGCATTTTATGGCGTAGCTGATGTGAGTATCGGCCTGAGCTTGGGTATGACCTTTGTGTTTTTATTAACTTGCTTAGCCGGAACTTGTTGGATATTCAAAACAGGCTACAGACTTAAGTCATAAGTTTTATCATTTCTTTTGTGGGTTGTTTTTTAATTAATATTATATTTTTAAAACAGCTCCATTAGTGAGTCATTGGCAATCATTTATCAGTAACTATAACTCATTGATAAAGATCCGTATTTTTGTGCAGCACTTTGCGCCTTAAATTCTTTTGTACGATACACATGAGCATAGCTAACACTCCAACGACGATAAGTCGCACTGACACCTACTGTCATATCAGCCACTAATTTTTTCTTATATACGCTATGACTATCGGTAAAAGTATTGCCATCTAAAAATATATTACGTGCAACTAACCGCCCATCAATCGCTGCAAAACCATGTACTTGTAGATCACGTCTGTCGGGATCACCAGTAGCTGGGTTATTGCTATCGCCGCCTGGTTTAAGGGTTGAGGTGCCAAAATCTGAGGGTAATGACCAACCTAAACGCCATTCTGCCCCCGCATTCACATACGTTGCTACATTACCTAAACTTCCCCCCCAATGAGTAATAAAATCACTTTCTAAGGAGCTTATCCCTGAATCACTTGCTGCGCTTTTCTTAAATGGCTTGAAACGGCGCTTTCGCTCAAATACAAGCTGTACACCAAGCTCATTACTTAACTGGTTGTGCCAACCATTGAAACGCTCGATAGCACGTATATTATGAATAAAATCTTGTGACTCTTTCGCTAGCGAAGCAGGACCTACGATACCTAAATTAAGCTCGAAACTGTGCAATTTACTATCCGTACGCGCTTGATAACCAATACCACCATAAAGCCAACCAGCGTAAGGTCTGTCAGTTTTATCTAGGGTTGTTTTCGCTTTATCTTGGGGCGTAAATATCAACTGGCCAACACTAAATACGATGTTTTTATGTACTTTTTCACCCGTTGTGCGAGCAGATGAAAGCGCCGGATGTAGAGGCTCAAGTAACTGATTAACTTTATTAATCCAAGCAAAACTATTTTGTTGATCTTGCAAAAAATGCTCTAAATCAGGGGATACCCAAGAAGCTCTTACGCCATTGGTATAATTCAAATCCGTATCGGCAAATAAATCATTTTCAAAATGCAAATTCAATGTCCATGGATCTTCAGCGCTTTGAACTAGGCATGGCAAACAACTCAACATTAATGCAATAAAGGTTTTCAACATTACGTGCACATCGCTCCAATAAAAAATGCAGAATAATAGCAATGATGCTCACTTTGAGACAGCTATAAACACTATTTTTTGCCATTCAAACTAGGAGCCCTATTGTGTTATGTTTATAATACGCCAGATACCCTTCTAAACAGCATTTCTTGCAGGTCTTCTTCATGTCTATAGTAACTAATCCAAACCAAACTATTACTAATCATAATGAAGAGTACAGCCTAAGCTATACTTTATTCTCTGAACATTTACAGAACGACATAACCACCGTTTTAGCCTTTTTGAAACTACATATGCCTTTACAAAGCAGCACTGAGGTTAGTGAATGGCTGGCGCTACATAGCATTTATATTGATGGCGAAAAATCTAACCTTGATAGCTTATTGACTTTAGGATCCACTTTAACCATTAAATTAAATAAGCACTTTGAACAAGTAGTTAATACCCAATGGCAATGTGTTTGGCAAAACAGCGATATTATGGCTGTTTATAAACCCGCTCCTCTAGCAGTTAGTAGAACAACTCGTAACCTATACGACACTTTAATAAACTTGGTACGACGCCAGACGCCCTTTTATGCTGCGCAACTATTACACCGATTAGATATTGAAACGTCAGGTCTAATCCTTATCGCTAAAAACAAAGCGAGTGATATGCATTGGAAGCCGCAAATAAAACAACTAATAGAGAAAAAAATTTACCACGCCATTGTACAAGGCAACCCTGATTGGCAAGAGCTACATTGTGAGAATGAACTAGCAGAACGCGTAGACAGTGCTATCCGTTGTAAAATGTATGTAGTTGACCCAGACCTTCCAAGAGATAATTATAGAAAACCCAAAACTAGTATTACCACGTTTAAAGTACTTAAACGTCAAGCTGGGTACTCCCTCATTGAATGCAAGTTACTCACTGGGCGTAAACACCAGATTCGTGCTCATCTCGCCCATCTCAATTTACCAATTGTTGGCGATAAAATTTACAACCATCAAGGACATTATTTTTTAAAGCGGCTAGAACTAGCAGCAGGCTTAAGCACAGCTGATTACCAAGCTCTAAAAGTAGAAAATCATTTATTAAGAGCTGTTAGTGTTAGCCTTAGATTAACGCCACAAGCTGATTTGGTTGATATACACTGCGCTAGTTTTGCCGATAAATTACAAGATGAGTTTTGCTATTAAGAAGAGAAATTATGCTATAAGAGCTATCGAAATAGGAATTTTCAAACCTTTTCTTCATGAGTTATTTGGCTTTTTATAGAACTTTTTACCAGCAAATTTCTATTGATTATTAGATTGCTTAAATAGATAAGGGATGTTCAAATACCTGCACTTAGAGTAAAAAAGCTTCCAAGTATTTCTATGTATGCTGGTTTTACAATGCTTTCATCAATTTAGAATAGCTACTTTCAAATTAGCATAGGACGTTCATGCAAGATAACAAACAATTTCGTACACTCTTAAACACCTTCATTTTAAGCAAGAAAACGCCCAATCTCATTCTTTTAATCGGTCTTTTATTCACCACACCGTTATACAGTGCCATTATTTCTTACACTGAAGACAGGCCTTTCTCAGAATTACATATTCAAGGTGAAATTGTTAAAGGTGATTATCAAAAAATCCTTAGTATCATAAAAAAGCAAAGAGATATTCCTTATTTGCTAACAATTGATTCAAAGGGGGGGAATGTAATGGAAGCATTAAAGATTGGATCTTTCACTCGAAAGTACCTACTAAAATCTGAATCACAAAAATGCAACAGCGCCTGTGTTTTTATATTATTAGGTAGCTTACACTCTCCTAGCAATAACCAAGGCGTAATAGGTATTCATAGACCTAAATTTAATCGCGCATACTTTTCTAAACTAAACGCACAACAAGCCACTGATAAATATAAAACGTTACACGCCATTGTTTCTCGATATATGACCAACATGGGAGCGCGTAAACAATTAGTCGATAAGATGTTTTCTGTACCTTCAAACGCTATGGATTACTTAAAAAAGCGTCAGTTTTATAGTATGGTCAATAATCCGCCAATAGGATACTCTGAATGGATCATCTCTAAATGCGGTGACGATTTGAACATGAAAGAGCAAGCTGATTTAATCTTATCTCATAAAAATAATACTCTGTTCAATAAAAAATATATCGCTCGTTTAGATGCTAGATCCACCGAATTTTTTAACTGTGAATTAGAATCGGTGCGCAATGAACAAATGCGAATTTATAATTCAGACCCTATTTTTAATAATCAACAAATGAGCATAAACTAACACGAGCATGCATTTAGCATACTCAATCGATAATTAGATCATACGCTTAGATATCAACTATAAGCGGCTACGCTGCTTTTTGCTCAGCGCTGGCTTTTTTCTGGCAGGCTTCACTACTCTTTTATCGGTAGTTTTTTTAACATGGCTAGTTTTAGCTGGATCTACCTTACGTTTTTTAACGGTAGCGCTGGTTTTTGAAGCTGGTTTACTAGCACTATTTCTATGCGCTCTACGCTCGCCACTTGCTGATTCAACTTTAGTTAAAGCTGCATTTAACGATTTTGATTTCGCATTGGATTTTGATTTTGCATTGGATTTGCCGGCGTTTTTATCCCCAGCATCCGTAGCGGAATCCGCTGTTAAAGAAAAAATAGTGGCCAGTTCTTGCTCGGATAAATCTCGCCAATCCCCGACGCTTAAGTTTTTCAAGCTAACATTCATTATTCTAGTGCGTTCAAGCTGTTTAACATCATAGCTAAAATACTCGCACATGCGTCGTATTTGCCTATTAAGCCCCTGCACTAAGGTAATGCGAAACACATACTGGGATTCTTTTACGACCTTACACTGTTTTGTTTTTACGCCGAGGATAGGAACTCCTTGACCCATTCCTTGAATAAATTGCTCAGTAATAGGCTTGTTAACCGTTACTACATATTCTTTTTCGTGATGATTACCTGCTCGCAGAATCTTGTTAACGAGATCACCATTATTGGTCAAAAAGATCAGTCCTTGAGAATCCTTATCTAAACGGCCAATTGGGAATATTCTCGCACTATGACCAACAAAATCAACGATATTATTACGTTCTGTAATTTCTGTTGTACTCACCACTCCAACAGGTTTATTTAGAGCAATAAAAACCAGCAAATCTTCTTCTAATGGCTCTACCGTTTGCCCATTGACGACAACTTTGCTGCCAACAGTAACTTGATCGCCGACACCTGCACGCTGCCCATCTATAAATACATTTCCCTGTTCAATATAGCGATCTGCATCTCTTCTAGAACAGAGTCCACTTTGACTGATATACTTGTTTAATCGTACAGAGAATAGTTCGGACATGGATATTATTGACTCATGAATAGGTGATAATAAAGGTACATTGCCTTACATTGTACAAGGGAAGCTATTGTGAATCTATTATTGCAGATCAAAGATTGGATAAGATAAGTATTAATAATTTTACTGCGCACTTAACAAGTAAATAACAAGCAAATAAAAATAGGAGTAATGAAATGCAATTTAAAGGTAGTGAGCGTTATGTAGCCACTAGAGACTTACAAATTGCTGTGAATGCAGCTGTCACGCTA
This sequence comes from Oceanospirillaceae bacterium, assembly GCA_036960485.1. Taxonomy (GTDB): domain Bacteria; phylum Pseudomonadota; class Gammaproteobacteria; order Pseudomonadales; family Balneatricaceae; genus Rs1. Next base: position 39,887 of record JBALXS010000013.1, on the reverse strand, counting down.
CAAAAACCACTACTAATAAAGGGAGAGCCTGGTACTGGTAAAACCATACTAGCAGATGAAGTTGCTAGCGCATTAAACATGCCATTACTTCGCTGGCACATAAAATCGACTACCAAAGCACAACAAGGGCTTTATGAGTATGATGCCGTATCACGCCTGAGAGACTCTCAGCTAGGCGATGAAAGTGTCAACGATATTGGCAATTACATTAAGAAAGGCATGCTATGGCAGGCTTTTGCTGCAGATCAGCAAGTAGTTTTATTGATAGATGAAATTGACAAGGCTGATATAGAGTTTCCAAATGATTTACTGGTTGAACTTGATCAAATGGAATTTAATGTTTATGAAACTGGCGAAAGAGTGGTCGCTAAGCACCGTCCTATTATTATCATCACTTCCAACAATGAAAAAGAACTGCCAGACGCCTTTTTGCGTCGCTGCTTTTTTCACTATATTCAATTCCCTGATCGCGATACCATGCAGCAAATAATTGATGTCCACTATCCAAATCTACAGCATGAACTCGTTAAAGAAGCTCTAGATATATTTTTTCAAATCAGATCGGTTAACGGCATTAAGAAAAAGCCATCGACCTCTGAGCTGATAGATTGGTTAAAACTACTGATGGCAGATAACATTGCTCTAGAGGTATTACAAAACGCTGAGGGTACATCAGCTATCCCCCCTCTTCATGGTGCTCTTTTGAAAAACGAGCAAGATGTACATATGCTAGAAAAATTAGCTTTTATGTCACGTAGGCAGCAACGTTAATCATGTTAATTGATTTTTTCAATAATTTGCGCAAGGCATCGATACCCGTTAGCCTGTTAGAACTACTTACCTTGCTATCTGCTTTAAAGCAAAAGGTGGTATTTGCTGATTTAGCTGAATTTTATATACTGGCGAGAGTTTGCCTTATAAAAGATGAGAAGTATTTCGATCGTTATGATCAAGTGTTTGCCCATTACTTTAAAGGGATAGAATCTCTTGATCTTTTCCCTACCGATCAAATTCCTGAAGATTGGTTACAAGCTGAATTCATTAAAAACTTAACCGCTGCCGAAAAAGCACAAATAGAAGCACTTGGCGGTTTAGATAAACTACTAGAAACGCTCAAAGAACGTTTAAAAGAGCAGCAAGAAAAGCATTCTGGTGGTAATAAATGGATCGGTACCGGGGGCACTTCACCTTTTGGCCACAGCGGCTATAATCCAGAAGGTATTAGAATAGGCGGTAAAAGCGAACACAAGCGCGCCATAAAAGTTTGGGAGAAGCGTCACTTTAAAAACTTGGATGATCAAGTTGAGTTGGGGACGCGTAATATGAAAGTTGCATTGCGCAAGCTTCGCCAGTTTGCTCGAACTGGCTCAGCTCAAGAGCTAGATTTGAAAGACACCATCAAATCTACCGCTGAGAATGCTGGATTATTAGATATTAAAATGATTCCTGAGCGGCATAATGCAGCAAAAGTACTGTTGTTTTTCGACGTAGGCGGATCGATGGATTCTTACATTCATTTATGTGAGCAACTTTTTTCAGCGGCACGCGTTGAATTCAAACATTTAGAATATTATTACTTTCACAATTGCGTATACGAGAAGCTATGGAAGAACAACGACCGGCGGTTTAGCGAAAGCATTGCAACCCAAGATGTAATTAACTCTTATAGCTCTGATTATAAGGTGATTTTCATTGGTGATGCCGCTATGTCACCCTATGAACTTTTTAGTCGGTTTGGCAGTGTTGAGCATATGAATGAAGAAACTGGCGAAGTATGGCTGCAGCGGATATTAGATATTTGGGATAAATCTGTTTGGCTAAATCCTACCGTAAAAAGCCATTGGCAATACACTAATACGACATTAGCCATTGAAAAGCAATTCAACGGGCACATGTATCCGCTAACTTTAGAAGGTATTACTCTCGCTATTAAGTTTTTATCTAAGTAACTTTGCCAGCTACAAGTGTATTACATTGCTGGTTATCGTTAAGCCATATTTGCATATTAAGTACACATGTCGAAAAACGCCATTAATTTTCTAATATAAGACTGCTGTAGCTGCATAGCCTTAAATCATTACAAATTTAAATCCGCAATCTAGTGCTTTCAATGAGCTTGGATAAGTTTAATATAAAATAAGAAGGAGACTACTAGCGAATAGATTGAGCATGGATCACATCCACCTCAACCATTTAAATATAAATAGAATAACTTTAGTGATAAATTTAAATCACTTAGCTTTATACAAAATCCCTGGGTGACAATGTACCATTTCAAACTTATCAGATAATCCAGTAAGAGATTCTGAAGCACCTAACACCAAGTAACCACCGGGTTTTAATTGGGTATGTAATTTTTGTAATATTTTATGCTTTAGATCAGAAGAGAAATAAATTAAAACATTACGGCAAAAAATAACATCAGGCCGACCTATCATCGAATAACTATCGAGTAAGTTAATTGCTTTAAACGCTATTGAAGCTTGTATTTGTTGGTTAATTTTCCAAGTGTCATTAGCCATTTCGGTAAAAAACTTGTTTTGGCGCTCTTTACTAAGCCCTCTACCTAAAGCAAAGAGTTCGTATTCACCTTTCTTAGCAATATCCAAAGCGGTTGGTGAGATATCTGTCGCTATTATGTCTATCTTAGCACCACGTATCCTAGAGTTCGCTTCAATGTATTCAGACGCCGCCATAGACATAGAGTATGGCTCTTGCCCAGTGGCACAAGCAGCTGACCAGACTTTCATTCTAGAAGAAGGTGAATTTAAGAACTCTGGGAATAACTTTTTACTAAGAACCTCATAAGGATGAGAATCTCTAAACCACAACGTTTCGTTAGTAGTCATAGCATCAATTACTTGATCGGTTAACCTTTTGCCTGAAGGCCTAGACATCGCTTCAACTAATTGCTCCAATCCAGAAAAAGAATTTTCGTCCATTAGCTTAGTTAACCGGCATTGCACCAAATACTGTTTATTGTCAGTTAATACAATTCCGCAGCTATCTTCTAAATAGCTGCTGAATCGCTTAAAGTCTTGAGAGGTAATTGTGAATGATTTCATAGACTAATGCTTCACTGAAGCTCTGTTACCTTTCTACTGAGTTTATTTTTTCTATAACGGCACTTGCTAAATCATTCGGGTTGAACTTAGCAAGGAAACCATTAGCACCCACTTTTTTAACCATCGATACGTTAAAACCACCACTTAAAGAAGTATGTAGAACAATATGAAATTTCTCCATTCTCTCATCTTCTCTTATCATAGCTGTCAAAGTGTATCCATCTACTTCTGGCATTTCAATATCTGAAATCATCATTAAAAAGTGATCGTTAATATTTATACCGCTACTTGCTAGGTTATCTAATAATTTCCATGCTTCCATGCCATTATTACATTGTGTAACAGTAACGCCTAAATTCTCCAAGCTACGCTGCATTTGGTTTCTGGCAACACTTGAATCATCAACAATTAGCACATTATGAGATTTAGCTTTCATTTTAACATCAGCTGTAGCCAATTCAGAACTAACTTCTGTGGACATAGGATACAAGTCAGCTAGTATTTGCTCAACATCGAGAATTTCAATGAGTGCGTTTTCATGCTCGAAAATAGCCGTTAAATAATTTTCAACGCCTATCTCTGCTGGGGGCGCGTTTATTTGATCCCAATTAGTGTTAATAATCCGATCTACTTTGCGTACTAAAAATGCAAGCGTACGCTTATTGTATTCAGCAACTATTAAAAATGCGTCTTCAGGATTATCTCTTTTAAGCGCTTTACGCCCTATCGCTTCAGATAAATCTAATACTGGGATTGTTTCTCCCCGAATATGCGCCATACCTTTAATCGCCGAGGTCTGTCTCGGTATTTCAGTTAGTTTGGGGCATTGTAAAACCTCTCTAACTTTAAAGACGTTAATGCCATATTGTTGTTCAGTTTCTAAATTAAACAACAACAATTCTAATCTATTTTGACCCACCAATTGAGTCCGTAGGTTTACACTATCTAGAATACCTGACATGATTTATATTAAACCCCAACTTTTTCCGAAATCAGTGATTCACATTAAGTCGACTGATAGCATCAGGACATAAACGTGACCTTATTTAAAACTTCTTTTTACCGCATCATTATTCTACTATCAATTAATCTAGCACTTACAGCCACAGTATCTAATGCTTCAACAATACTTCATCAAGCAATAGAATCACAAATTTTAGCAGATCTTTCTGAAATTCACCCTACTGCTAATATTAATATAACCTTTAATCTACCAAATACGCAGAAAAAATATTCTAAATGTAAAAATTTCAACTTACCATCCATAAATAAAATTTCTTCTGGCGGAAGATTTTCCTTAAGATTAACATGTAAGCAGCCTAATTGGTCTACTTATATTACCTTTATTGCTTCAATAACTTACCCTGTTGCTGTCTCAAGAATGCACATTCCCAAGGGACAATTAATAAATTCGAGAAATATTTATTTCATCCACAAAGACATTACTAAAACCTATAAAGGCTATTTTACTACTCCAGAGCCTCTATTTGGCAATATGGCAAAAAGAGTCATAAAAAAATCGACCATCGTTAGCCCATACATGTTAGACAGCCCTGTGTTAATCAACAAAAATGACTCTGTTATGATTGCTGCCAGCAATGGAGGCTTAACGATCACAACCATAGGTACTGCATTGCAAAACGGAAAAATAGGAAAACAAATAAGTGTTCGTAATAACCGTTCAGGCAAGATAATTAGAGCGTATGTTTTATCAAAAGGTAGAGTATCAATAACAGCAAAATAATCAGTTGATAACTGCTATTATACGTGAGATTATTTAGGCTTGTAGTTATAGCAGCAGCATTCATTTTATTAGCTTTCGACAAGTTTTGATTAATATCAAAATTAATTACAATTTTTATTAAAGTTCTATTTAAGCCAGCCGTTACACTAATTAGAATTTAATGAGGATACCAAAATGGTTATTGATCTTACGAGTGCATCATCACATTCGATGACTCGTGGCAAGGTCAGCACCCAACGCAATGCGGGGGCTGAAACAACTGCCACACCAGCAAAGCAGAACGGAGCTAAAGATACTTTCGAATTAAGCACAACTGCGCAATCGCTTAAAAAGGCTGATGCCTTAATCGCTAACAGCCCTGATGTAGATAGCGAAAAAGTAGCAAGCATTAAAGCAGCTATAGCAGATGGAAGTTATTCAATTGATTATCAAAACGTAGCTGAAAAGCTATTAGGGTTTGAATCACAATTAAGTTGATTTATGAAAACAAATAATTATCTATCCTTCGATGCCTTGACATTAGCAGGCATCGATCTGCTAACTCATCTTAATAATACACTTCAGTCAGAGCTTATCGCGCTAACTGAAAGAGATTTACAGCAGATTACTCAATGTGCTGTTCAAAAAAGTCAATTCCTAGCGGATTTTTCAGAGAACACTCATCAGAGAAGTGTTCTTTTAGAAAATATAAAGCTAAATTCTGACAAAGAGAACGTTCAACTATTTCTTAACTCTTGTCCTGATACTCATACAAAAAATAATTGTAAGACTAACTGGAAAATACTTGAAGAAATATTACAGGCAACCATAGATGCCAATAACGTAAACGAACAAGTTCTTAAAAGAAACAAAAAAAATATAGACACTATTTTATCGATCCTCCAAGGAAAACAGGCAAACAATATTCTATACGATGTAAAAGGCGATAAAGGCGACTATACGGGTCAATCTCGTTTAGGAAAAGCTTAAACACAGCACCTTAACTTTACAGTTAAGTGACTGTTTTCCTTTGTTTTTTTATCCGTCTTGGAAAATTAATATACGCTACTTTAAGTTATTTTGACTTAAAATAGTTTATAAAACATTACCATCGATAAATAACTTTGCATGATAAAATGACCTTCCTATAAGTTTTTTAACCTAATTTTTCTATGTATAACTACCCTTCATAATTAGCCTGCTTGATATTCAGTATTTGCTATTAGATGAGTAAACCCTTCTAAAGAAATCATGTACCAATTAATGATGTAACCGTAAATATATTACATTACAATTTTATGTATTTGTATTTAACACTTCATGAAATCACTGCTCTTATATAAACCTACTAGTGCCCATATTTGTAATTAACAACTTGAAATTCATTTTCCTCACGACAAGATAGTTATAGCTCGGAGTTTTGCGAGCTATTGAGCCTTTGTTTCACCAAGCTTTATTTTGATATCTCTAGACGATCAATTGAGTAGCGATATAGTTAAGCAATTTGGATTAGCAACCCGTAAGTGCAAAGCTATTATTAATATGAAGCCGATAAAGAGAACATGGTATTTAATGTTGCAAGGTAAAAAATCGATATAAAAATTAAAATGTAAATAATAGCAGAGTAAGCTGGTTACAAGGATTGAATTTTAATATTGTCTACAGTATAGTGCCCGCTACGTTGTCCCCTTAGTTCAGCTGGATAGAGCAAGGACCTCCTAAGTCTTAGACACAGGTTCGAATCCTGTAGGGGACACCACACGTACCTCTTATTTATTCTCACTGATTTCTTGATATATAAGCCTTCAGATTCGATTTCGTCCCCTTTTTTTTCACCAGTGTTTAATGGCTTAGCTAATACAAAAGGTATATAAGTAGTAAAAAATCAGCTCAGAATCATTCGCCAGGAGATAGCAAAATGTCGAAGCATTTAAAATTACTGACGCCTTAGAAAGCACCTTACTTTGATATGATTGACGATAAGCAACTCTCTAATATTCATCGAACTTCTTCTGCCTGCCTTTGTAACTTAACTTTTTCTAATTCATCTCTTTTTTGATTTATCAGCCAGGCTATAAACATTGAATTCATATATACAAAGAGTAAAAGCCCTATTTTATTTAATGCTAGGCCGATTAAAACTCCCTCAGAGCTAATTGCTACACTGGTTGATACCTTTGCATTCATTATGTTCAAGAAAGCCCACCATAGAGCTGATTCGGCGGTATCGATCGCAGAGTTATGAGCACGCTCTAAATCTAAAATAAACGCTGATGATAAAGTAAAGCTTATGAAAACTACCAGAAAGACACATAGAGTTAACGTTTCATATTTATTGGAATGTAAGCCCTGAATTAGAACTCTCATTGATTTTATAGCTCTAAGGTATCTCAATACACGGACAATTTTTGAAACTCTCCCCCACCTAAGGGCATCTATAGCTGGTATAGACGAAACGAGATTTATCCACCCCCATTTGAGATACTGCCTTTTAGACTCGGCTTTATACAAGTTTACAAAGAAATCACTGAGAAAGAATAAGCAAACACCTAGATCAATGTACTGCAGAACTTGCTTTATTTCTGAGTCTCTAATAAAAAATGACTCTAGTACTAATACGCTTAATACATAAACACTTAAAAATAAAAGTACAATATTGTATAGAGGTGATTCCTTTCCTTTCATATTATTCCTTATCGTTCTGCCAAAATGAGTAATTAGCCGCATTCTATAGTTTTAATAATCTGTAATACAGCAACAACTACGAAACAGAATAACAAGTCTTTAGCTAACGTCTAGATTGGTTTTTACGACCAAACTAACCCACTGCAGACCAAGTTGTTATGGTGCCTACAGCAAATCACCAACCAACTACTAACCTACCTTCGAACTGAATTTAGCGGGTCGAATACAACCCCTATAAGGAGGTAAAATAACCCCTAATGATATTAGCGAAACACTAGAAGTAAAAATTAGATATGCTCAATTCTGAGCGCATCTTTATTGCTGTAACAACACTCTCTCTTTCATGCGATGGTACAAGCTTTGGGAATAGAACCCTCACTTAAAAAGCACCCTTATAGAAGGGTAAAAACTACCCGTTGAAGAGGTAAAATGGTGTAAGCTGATCGTATTGTTTTTAAAGAAACTAATTGCTTTCGACGGCAAGTCAACGGCAAGGGCTAACACACTAACGAAGCAATGATTTTTGTTTAATAATCCACTGCTAATTTATGATTTCAATAAGCGTTAATCACAGAACTATAGAAAAAATTTATGATCAAATTTATAAATATATTGGGAATGACAACGGGGTTAATTATGCTGATAATTGCTGCGGCTGATTTCGTACCAAATTATTTTGTGGTAATAGGCCTAGCGTTAGTAATTGGCAGTTTTCTTAGTGATAGATCTAGAGCAAAAAGAAAAAATGAGAAGGTAAATGCACAGATTCAAGCACGTATTGAGCAACTTATTAGCCCTCCTTGGCAAGACGAAAAAGTACTGATCATCAAAGCTGGAGTAAGGCACTATTGGTTAATAACTATAGGGTTAGGACTATGTTTATGGGCTTTGTATTTCCAGATTTCAAATAGTATTACGAACTGGCTCATCTTTATCCTAGCAGTAATTATAGGCCCTATCCTATTACTCGATTCTATAAAAAGCTTATCTTTCGCTAGAAAACCATTCCTCAGTCTATCAAAAGGCGGCTTTTGCCAAAAGCCTTATGATTTTATCAAATGGCAAGATGTTGAAAAGATTCTCTTCGAAGAAAACCCTAACAAGGGCCTAAAAGTGAGCATATTGACTATTGTGGTAAAACAATACCACGGAAAAATTCACTGGACGGAACGGTTACTTGGCTTAATAGGTCTTAAATTAATTCAAAAAGGAAAGGTTATCTTTAAAGTTAATCATTTAACGGAAGCTCCTGAAGTCGTAGCTGCTGTGAGCTACCACCTATGGAAGTATGCAACTAAGTAGAGCACTAAAGTTCACATTGACCGATCTAGCCCATTGTACGAATATTAACTAAAGGATTTATAATGCTTAAACTATTTGGACACCCCGAATCAGGTCACTGTTATAAAGTAAAACTTTGCTTAAGCATTGGTGAAATTGAGCATGATTATCAGGTAATCGATATCTCATTACCAAGAGATCAACGGCCACAAGACTTTCAAGATAAGTCTAAGTTTCAAGAAGTGCCACTATTGATCCACAATCAAACCCCATATGTGCAATCAAACGCTATTCTTTTGCACATAGCAGAGCATTTCTCTGTATTTGGCGGTAACACTCCTCATCAGCTACAAAAATGTAGACAGTGGCTATTTTGGGAGTCTAATAAGATTGGCTTATGCTTACCTCAATTACGCTTTGCTGCAAAATTCGCACCAGAGCAATTTAATCAAGGTACTCTCGATTGGCTAACTTCTCGGTACAATCAAGACATCAATGTCATTGAACAAGAGCTAAGCGATGGACGTAACTTCATGTTAGGTGATCAGCTCACAATTGCAGATTTTTCATTATGTGGCTATCTGTATTTTGCTGAGCAAGCTCAGGTTGATGTGCCGCCTTTCACCGGCCAATGGCTAGATCGAATATCAAAACTAAATGGATGGAAACATCCTTATCAGCTTTTATCCGCATAGATATGTGGGTGCGCAGTTCCAACTGTAGTAAAGTTCTTTTTTCTACTCAGGTTCACATAAAACAGCTGCTTTTCATAAAGTTAGCGATATAAGAATTGAGTTAATTGTTCGTTATAATTGGATCTAAAAATGAGTAACTCGATACCGCCACATTCAAGCAGTTCGTCTGCGACGCTAGCGCTAACAGCGGCATGCGGAGCTGGGATCTTGTGGGGAACTGGTGCGCTTGTGGTTAATGTGCTCGTTGATCAGCACGGCCTTACCCCTGAAAACGTCTCCTTTTGGCGGTTCTTCATTGGAGCGATAGTTCTTCTAATAGTCTTTGGCCGTAGCATATCGTGGAGTAAACTAAAGCCGCTGCTAATTACGGTAATACTTGCTGGGACCGCGATGTCTGGCTACGTATTGTTATGGTTTCTTGGCATAGAGCTATTGGGGGCTGCCGTCCCAACACTTATTGCGCTGTGTTTACCTCCCGTTATCGTCACTATAATTGCAGTAATTCGTGGTCATGAGAAAGCAGACTTACAGCTAGTTCTGGTACTTTCAGGAGCTATTATCGGTACAGTTTTAATCATCGCCAAGCATGGGTCAACAACAACCAACGTCGATTCTCATACCAAATTACTCGGTATAGCATACTCAATTGGTTCTGCATTCTTATATGCTGCCTTCTCCATGGTTAGTGGCCGTATATCTATCACTCTTGGAGCGGGGCCGGCTACAGCTTGTTTAACCGTTGTTGCAACAGTAGTCATGAGTTTGTTCGCTCTTTTTAGACCTTTTACTTGGCCGACAGAAATCCCGCCACAAGCATGGTTTCTTTATCTGGGAGTAGTAACCGCAGCCCTCGCACTACTCGCTTTCAGCTGGGGAGCAGCTCGACTAAAGGCTACCAGCCTCACAGTAGCAACGTTGCTTGAACCGCTCACAGCAGTATTGCTTTCGGCTTTACTTCTTGGGCAGCATCTGGGAGCGATGCAATGGGCAGGCGGTATCTTATTGCTGTTGAGTATTTTGATGTTAGGAAGGAGAGCTTCAACAAAAGCCGATAGCTAAAATTTATTAAATGTAGTTTTGACGACTACTCTACGAAAATGAGCAACAAATCCTAGAATCAAACCAACCAACGACTACCTTAACCTTGAGCTTAGCTTTTAGGGGATCCCCCTATTGATGCCAATTAGACACCAAGAGCACAACATAGATGCGCTCAAACCTAAGTACTCCTTAATAGCTATTACCCTTTATATGATGCCAAAAGCTATTAGAAGTAGGATACTCACTTAAAGAGCACCCTTGTAGAGGGCTAAATGGTTAGAGCTATTTTTTGGGGTTTAAAAGGGCTTAATTGCATGGGACAGCAAGTTTACGGCAAGAAAAGTAATCGCTTATTAAACGTATAACAAGGCTTAAACCAACATTACGCTTTAGTCCATGGCATAAGCAGTTCAAGGTATAAGATGCCATTAGGCAGCAATTCAATGCAAAACGATTAATAGGCTATTTTTCGGTGGTGGCCGTATTTCTCTATCGAGAGTATTTATCCATTTACGATACGGGTTGTCTTCCCCTGCTAAAAGGAACTCATAGGACGGACTACAATCTAAGATCTATTTGAAAGATATTACAGTTAGCTTGAGAAATACTGTTACAGATTGATTCAGTATAACAGCTGGCATTCCAGTGAATGCTTCATTTTGTTCAAATGTGGTAAAGAGGAAAATGTACTTCAAAAATAATTTCTCTACTGACAGTAGACGTCAGGAGGGGACAAATATAATAATTTGGTGAGCGTTCAAGACACTATAACCAACTTGAGTATAAAGATGAAAACAACAAAATATATATTTTCTTTCACTGGTGTTTTATTGTCATTAATCAGTGTGAGCCTCAATGCAACAGCTGGAGAAACAGCAATTGAATGGGCCCCGTTTATAAAAGCGCCAGGGGTAACCGATGAACAATTGATTGAACAAGCTCATGCTGTTAATAATACTTTTCTTATTAAACAAAAAGGATTTATCAAACGAGAACTTATTAAAAAAGACGATAATGAATACGCTGATGTGATCTATTGGGAAACAAGCAGCGATGCTGTTGCAGCGGGAGAGGAAGTCAACACTTGTGTTAAATGCGGCGAATACTTTGAATTGATGGAAACGGGAGAAAAAGCAGGCGCAGGTTTTTCACATTACACTATAATAAAAAGCTGGAAGCGTTAAGGAAAAAATTACATGAGACTACGAGACTTAAAAGGGTTCGGTCCAAAGAGCGAAGAAATTTTAGCGCTAGTTGGTATAAGCTCAGTTGAAGAATTTATGGCAACCGACCCTTTTGATTTATACAAAGAATTAAAGGAAAAAGTCAAAAGTACTGGCCTAAATTCCATTTATGCAATCATTGGTGCTCAAGAAGGGATACATTGGCTAGAGGTTTCCAGAACACGAAAAACGGAAATTCTAATGAGATTAGATGATATGGGATTAGCTCCAAAATAGAGGTTGGAAAATTAAGCACAACTAAGCATATTACATAAAGTGTACCCAAAAAATCACTCTAACGGAGATAAAACGATTGGCTTGCGTTCGTTCTTCACTAATTTTGACTATATTACTTAAACCGTTATTTAGCGGTTATTCTTACCATTAAACCCCTGCTTCGTGTCAATTCCTAACTAAATGATAGTGATGTGCCATGAAGCAGTAAATGGCCAAGATTGGCAATTATGAATTGGATCTACTAGCTTCGACATCTATTGACACAAAATATATCCATTCTTTGCAAATTAATGTTGCAAGAATAACCTCACAAAGAACCATCGGAAGGTCATTTATAGCAAACATAAACAAGGCCCACATCATCCGTTTTATAATGGTCAGCTCTTTACCAAACATATCACCAATATAATATTTACAAAGAATAGCTTTCTCCTCAACTGATCAATCACGGCTGACTTTATTACAACCGATTAAAACAGTTATAGAAAACAGCAATTAATTTTTTATTCATTTTCTCTAAACATCCTTTTACTTACTATTGAACCTAACCATCTCTAATAAATTTCTTAATTCATTGAAAGACAGAGTTAGAAATAATTTATTGAGCAACGAGTAGTTCAAAGGCTATCAAATGATGCATTTAGAGATAAAAAATCATATCTTTCAACGCTTCGTGCTTTGATACTAAATTGCCCTTCATTCCAGAAAACCACAACCTTCACTTTATTTTTCGCTCCAACATTCAATATCTAAAAGCCATCAAAGGCTATTTAGCAGCGATATCTAGCTTAGTTGGGTAATACTATCGTCTAAGAAAAATATGTCTCATTGCAAAACGTTACCTTTAACCCCTAATATCTAGCTACCAAAAGTAACACTTAGAAGAATTTAGGTAACACTTTTATCCACAGTGGGGTTTATTACGTAAGTATTTTATTTAAAACATTACAAATCAATAGCTTAAATATAATGGCATGACTAATGCTTTATACTAAGTAATAAAAATAATAATGCACTATCTTACTTAACACCAATAAAAATAATAATTGATTAAGTAACAATATTAATAACAGTCTTCATTATAATAATAAAAATATTTCAGACTAACCAAAGCTGATCCAACATAAATGCGAAATAATTAATATAATAACAATTTGCATTATTTGTTGCCGGTCAGCGACCTTCCTTATAGCTATCAAATAAACCTACTGTATATATACCGCTTAAACCCTCTCGCTTAGGCTCGCTTTCACTGTGTGAAGCGGAGTATTTGTATGCCTATAAAGCAAAAAATATTCGCTCCATGGAGCCGATTATTCACCCTTGGATGATTTAGCTCTCGTCTAATTCATCCCCCATAAAAAAGGCCGCTTGCGCGACCTTATTAAATTAAACTATTTCACACTTTAAATCACGCCGAGTTCTTTTAATCTCTCGTTGAGATAACTACCTGCTGTATAGCTGTCTGATAAGATAACTTCAGGACTTGGGTGCAAGAACAAAGGTAATGAAATTCTTGATTTTTGCATATCTGCGCCATCAGGGTTGATCACTCTATGCGTGGTTGATGGAAAGTAATGCCCTGAGGTCTCTTGTAGCATATCTCCGATATTGATTATTAAATTACCAAAATCACAAGGGACTTCTAACCAACTGCCATCTTTAGCCTGAACTTGTAAACCAGGCTCACTTGCTGCTGGCAACACTGTTAGTAAGTTAATATCTTCATGGGCAGCTGCTCGAATTGCGCTTTTTTCTTCATCTCCCCTTAATGGCGGATAATGCAGTACGCGTAATAACGATTGATCACTATTTTCAATCATGCTGCTTAGTGGCTGGCGGTAGTTTTTTGCAACTTCTGCTGGGCTATGTAGCTCTACCCAGTTTAACAACTGCGCAGCTAGAACCTTAGCTTCTCGATAGTATCGACTTAATTGCGGTTTTAAATCCGCTGGACACTGACCCCAAGGATAATAGTGAAAGTATTCTTTTATATCCTTTACACTTTGTCCTTTAGCCGATTCAGCAAGTTTGGCAGGAAAAAAACCATCTTGCGGACCAACATTATATAAATATTGCTCTTTATCATTACTGTCAAAGAACTGTTGCCAATCGTTATATATAGCCTCTACTAAACTTTGATCAATGGGGTGATTTTTTAACACTCCAAAGCCCGTTTCACGAAGTGAAGCTACAAACTTTTCACTCGCATCAGTGGCGTTAAAATCAATTGCTTCTAATGTAGCCATGTCTAATACCTATTTCTTGCAGCTTGCTGTTTCTTACTACTTCCAAAAATCGCTAATCATCGATTCTTCAAAAAGCGCAACTAACTTATTACTATCAACTTCCATACAGGCTTGCTGTTTTGGTCTTTTTTCCCAAAATGTCAACGGGTAGGGAATACCAAAGCGACTCATTATTGTTTGACCTATCGCAACACCTTCTGTTGCCACACAAACTTCACCTTCAATGGTGCCAAAAATTGCTGGATCAACCACATACGCAACTGCTGATACATCATGCGCATAGCACCCATCGATATCTCGAATACTGCTATAAAAATCTATATAAAACTTAGCAGCACTGGCCATGAAAGGCCCAACTTTAGGATTCTCTTTTGCTATTTTAGCAAACAGAGCTTTGCTCAAGATAACTTGATGAGTTACATCTAAACCAACGATCACAACCGGCCAACTTGCTGCCATGACTTTATCAGCTGCATGTGGATCTGACAAAATGTTAGCTTCTGCTACCGGTGAAACGTTACCGTCAGCAGCAATAACTCCGCCCATTAAGACAACTTCTTTAACTTTGCTACAGATCTGCGGATCTATTTGCAATGCAGCTGCTAAGTTTCCTAATGGCCCAATAGCAACTAGTGTTATTTCTCCTGGGTTTTCATTGACTTGATCAACAATAAACTGTGCGGCACTTTTATCTATTTCAACTCTCTTTGAAGCCGCTAGATTTAAATTGCCAAAACCATCAGCTCCATGCACAAAATCAGGGAATGGATTTAAGTCTTTCACCCAAGGTGTTGCTACACCTTTAGCAACAGGGATATCTAAACCTGCCATTTCAACCAATAGTAAAGCATTTAAAGTTGCTTGCTCTACAGACACATTGCCAAAGGTAGTGGTTAAACCGAGTAGCTCGATTTTAGGATGTGCCATTGCAGTAAAAATAGCCATCGCATCATCAATACCGGGATCGGTATCTAAAATAATTTTTTTAATCATTTAATTATATTTACCTAATTCGCATTAAAACTAAATGCGTTTGAATTAATGCTATTTTACAAGCAAGCGACTTGTGCAGCGGTTGGAATACTTGAGGAAGCTCCTAAGGTTTGAACGGCTAACGATGAAGCTTTGCAAGCATTGGTTAAAGCATCTTTTTTTGATTTACCCTCACTAATTGCTGCTAGCAAAAAGCCAAGGAAGGTATCTCCAGCTGCTGTTGTATCTACCACTTTTACTGGGTAGGCAGCGACTTCCACCAGCTCATCTGCACTTACCCAAATAGCACCTTTAGCGCCTAATGTAATAATCACATCTGCATCTTTAAAGCGCTCTCTTACCTTGGAAATCATTAACTCTTTAGTTAAGCCCTGCTGGTTTAGCAATTGTGCAATTTCTACTTCATTAACCACTAACATAGCAATTTTATGCAATGGAAATTCAGCAATTTTTTCCAACATTGGCGAAGGATTTAAGATTATTTTAAGCTGGCGTTGTGCTGCAAATTCTACAGCACTATCAACGCAGCTACATTCGTTTTGTATCAGCAACCAATCCTGATCACTAGCTTTAGCAAGCGCTAAGTCTATATCTTCTTTTACAAAGCTTTGGTTAGCACCGCCGAATAACACGATAGCATTTTCAGCTTGTGCATCAACCTGAATAATCGCATGCCCACTTGGTTGTGCTACTAGCTCTACCAATTGGCAATTCACTCCAGCTCGCTCAAGTTGCTCTACAGCCCATTTGTCTAATTGGCTACAGCGGCCGATGTGCCAAACATTCGCACCTGCTTTTGCAAGTGCTATTGATTGGTTAGCGCCTTTTCCTCCAAGTATCTGTTTATATTGCGTACTTGAAATAGTTTCGCCTGGTGCTACCAAATGAGGGACTTGATAAATATGATCAATATTAATTGACCCATAGTTAAATATTTTCATATTCCAACCTTAAACAAAAACTTGCTGACTAAGCTGCAAACAGCACTCATCATCGTTCTTTCGAGTATGGGATACCCACGGCTTTAGGTGCAATCGCTTTACCAATAAATCCTGCCAACAATACGACAGTAAGAATATAAGGTAATGCTTGCATCAGCTGTGGAGGCACTTCACCAATCAGTGGTAGCGCTACACCTTCTAATCTGACTGTTAACGCCTCTAAAAAGCCAAATAACAAACAAGCTAGCATGGCTGTTTTTGGCCGCCATTTACCAAATATCAAAGCCGCTAAAGCTATATATCCTTTACCGGCAGACATTTCTTTAATGAAAGAGGCATTTTGAGCAATAGATAAATAAGCTCCAGCTATGCCACACAATATACCGGCACAAATTACCGCTCGATAGCGTAGCCAAAATACAGATATACCTGCAGTATCAACAGCCTGGGGATTTTCACCTACTGCTCTTAAGCGTAATCCAAAGCGCGTTTGATAAACCACCCACCAAGTCACTGGCACTGTTAGAAAGGCCAAATACACTAGCGCATTATGACCACTAATTAGCTGTGAATAAATCGCACCTATAATTGGCACATCTGCCAATGCAACAGCACCTGGCAAATCTATTGCATAAAATCGTGCGTCACCATTGAGCAATGGAGTTTGTCCACCTTGATGAAACCATGCTATGCCTAATGTTACTGTTAGTCCTGATGCTAGAATATTAATTGCAAGACCGCTAACTACTTGATTCCCTCTGTGTGTAATACACGCAAAACCATGTAGCAAAGCCATACTGATCGAAACGAGGATCGCCGCCGTAAGCCCTAGCCATGCAGAACCTGTAACAGCCGCTACAGCCGCGGCAGAAAACGCACCTGCCAGCATTTTTCCTTCAAGACCAATATCGACAATCCCTGATCGCTCAGAGAAAAGCCCTGCCATCGCACAAAGTATTAACGGAGTTGATACTCTAATAGTTGAATCTAAGGTGGAGATCAGTATCAAAACGAAATCAGACATCAGTGCTCTCCTTTGCAACTTCACTCGAAATTTTATTTGAAGCTTTTTTAGCTGTTACTCTGAGGAAAAACTTTTCGATAGTTGGCTTAATCATTAATGATAATGCACCACAAAACAGAATCACTAAACCTTGAATCACAATGACCAAATCACGAGTAATTGAAGATATTTCAAAAGAAAGCTCTGCTCCTCCTTGGTATAAAGCACCAAATAGCAAACTAGCAATGACAATCCCTACGGGATGGTTTCTTCCCATAAGAGATACGGCAATACCCGTAAACCCAGCACCTGCTACAAAATCAAGCAACACTCTTTCTTGTGCACCCATTACTTCATTTATACCCACCATTGCAGACATACCACCAGAGATACACATAGTAATGACTATAATTTTTTTCGTATTTATACCAGAGTACACCGCTGCCTGTTCGTTAAATCCCATCATACGAATTGCGTAACCTAAACGCGTACGCCATAACAACAACCACACTAAAACACAGCAGATAAGTGCAACAAAAATTGATATATTTAAAGGGCTATTGTCTATTTCTAAGCCGAATGCAGCAAATAGTTGCTGCATAGAAGGGA
Organism: Oceanospirillaceae bacterium; assembly: GCA_036960485.1. Classification (GTDB taxonomy): domain Bacteria; phylum Pseudomonadota; class Gammaproteobacteria; order Pseudomonadales; family Balneatricaceae; genus Rs1. The sequence goes on along the minus strand of JBALXS010000013.1, from coordinate 22,142 downwards.
GCGTAGCACTTTGTGCAATACTGCGCGTTTGCGGAGCCATGCCACCTGGCTCAATAAGTACATTTACCAGTAAATAGACCATTAACGCAGAGGCAATAAAGTTAAACATTATCGTCGTTATTACAACGTGGCTACCCCGATACGCTTGCAAGTATGCTGGAATAAAAGCCCATGCCGCGCCAAATGCAGCACCGGCAATAATAGCAAAAGGTAATAATGCCCACCAAGGCATAAAACTATCCAGCGCTAGGCACATTAAACCGACACCTAAACCACCAATATAAGCTTGCCCTTCACCGCCAATATTGAACAAGCCTGCGTGAAAAGCGACTGATACAGCTAGACCTGTGAATATAAAGTTAGTTGTATAATATAAGGTATAACCTATCCCTTCACTGTAACCAAAAGCACCTGTAATAATATACTGCACAGCTTCAAGCGGATTTTCACCGATTAGCAAAATAACCAGGCCAGATACGAAAAAAGCTAAACAGACATTAATTAGCGGAATAACACCAATGTCAATCCAAGTTGGTAGTGTTTTGTTACTCATTTACCTGCCTCTACTACAGCGTTATCTGTTGTCGAGCTACCTGTTTGAGTTCCAGCATTACCCATTAGTAACCCAAGTGTTTGTGCATCAGCATCGCAAGCGGCCATTTCACCGACTATACGCCCTTCAAACATAACAATAATGCGATCACAAAGAGACATAACTTCTTCTAACTCAACAGACACCACTAAAACAGCATTCCCTTGATCTCGCAGCTGCACTATTTGCTGATGAATAAATTCGATGGCACCTATATCTACACCGCGAGTTGGCTGGCCTACTAACAACACTTTCGGCTCTCTTTCTATTTCTCTTGCGATACAAAGCTTTTGTTGGTTACCGCCTGAGAAGTTTGCTGCTTTTAAGTGAGGATTTGCCGGTCGAACGTCAAACTCCTGCATTAATTTTTCACAATGCTTAGTAACAGCCACGTTGTCCATTAATATGCGACCATTAAACTCAGGCTCATCTTGAAAGCCCATAATTGCGCATTCACGAGCACTGAAATTGGTCACCATACCTTGCTTGTGCCGATCTTCTGCAACATGGCCTAAACTTAAGTGTCTAAAATCCTTTGCATTGAGCACATTATTTTTGTCAATCGTAGTATCACCAATAACAATGCTACCTTGCTGCACTGCCACTATGCCACTTAAGACATCCAACAACTCTGTTTGTCCATTACCTGATACCCCAGCAATACCTAATATTTCTCCGGCGCGTACCTGCAAGCTGACATCATCTAAGCGCGTTACCTTACTGCTATCTTTAATAGTTAGATTATGTGCTTCCAATAAAATTTCTTGTGGCTGAGCTTCTTTTTTATCTACCTTTAACAATACCTTACGCCCAACCATAAGTTCAGCTAACTCTTCTTTACTGGTAGTAGAAGTCTGGCGAGATGCAACCATAGTACCTGCGCGCATCACTGTTACTTCGTCAGTGATTGCCAATATTTCTTGTAACTTATGAGTTATTAACATCACACTTACACCGCGTTTGCGCAGTGCATTTAAAATATCAAATAATTGTTTTACTTCTTGAGGGGTAAGCACACCCGTTGGCTCATCTAAAATAAGTATCTCAGCGCCACGATATAAAGCTTTAAGAATTTCAACACGTTGTTGCAATCCTACCGCTAGTTCCCCGGTTATAGCGTCGGGATCGACGGCCAGCCCAAACTCTTGTGATAAACGTCTTAGCTCTTCACGCGCACTAATTTTGCTCTCTTTTAGAAAGCCATTTAGTTCTGCACCGAGCATGACATTTTCAAGTACTGTAAAGTTTTCGATCAACATAAAATGCTGATGAACCATACCAATACCCGAGTAGATAGCATCTTTTGAGGATTTGATCGAAGTCAGTTTACCATTGACTAATATTTCTCCACTATCAGCCTCGTAAAAGCCATAGAGAATACTCATCAAAGTAGATTTACCGGCGCCGTTCTCGCCAATGATGCCGTGAATACTTCCTTTGGCAACCACTAAATCTACATCTTTATTGGCTTGAACAGGACCAAAGCTTTTATTGATTTTTCGCAAATCAATAGCAGGAGGCGTATTCGCCTCCTGCTCAGTAGCATCGTTAGTCATCGGGAATTTACAATCCTAATTGAACAGAGGCTTGATAACACTTACCGTTAGTTGTGTAATCATGTACTAAAATTTTACCTGCAATAATATCTGCTTTAGCTTGATCAACCGCTGCTTTCATTTCAGGGGTAATCAATGCTTTATTGTTATCATCATACGCCCAACCAACACCGCCTTCAGCTAAACCTAAAACGTTTACGCCCGCTTTCCAGTTATCGTCTTGTACACCTTTAAAAGTGTTATAAGCCGCTACATCTACCCGCTTAACCATTGATGTAAGCATAGTGCCTGGATGAATATGGTTTTGGTTTGAATCTACGCCAATTGCAAATTTGCCTGCATCTTTAGCCGCTTGATAAACACCTACACCGGTACCACCCGCTGCTGCAAATACTACATCAGAGCCGCGATCAAACTGGCTACGTGTAATTTCTCCACCTTTTACCGGATCGTTCCAAGCTGAAGGTGTTGATCCTGTCATGTTACTAATAACTTTTACATCGTTTACTGCATATTTTGCACCTTGTGCAAAACCACAGTTAAAACGACGAATCAATGGAATGTCCATTCCACCAACAAAGCTAACGGATTTAGTTTTAGATTTCATAGCAGCTAACAAACCTACTAGAAATGACCCTTCGTGCTCTTTAAAAACGATAGATTGCACATTAGGTAGCTTTACAACTGCATCTATAATACTGAATTTAGTATCCGGAAAATCTTTTGCGACTTTTTCAAGCGCTGTCGCTTGTGCAAAACCTATTGCCAAAACTGGATTAGATTTACGCTGCGCCATTTTACGTATCGCTTGCTCACGCTGCGATGGGTTAGTTACTTCAAACTCGCGATATTTAAGGCCTGATTCTTTTTTAAAAAGCTCAACACCCTCGTATACACCTTGGTTGAAAGATTTATCAAACTTTCCACCCATATCGAATACGACAGCGGGCTTGATATCAGCCGCCATAGCTGAATGCGCAAAGGTAACAGCTGCTGTTAACATTAGAAGTTGACGTTTCATTGATTTCTCCGTGGTCTAGGTTTTTGATTATTGTTATAAAATGTAACAAAATATATTGAGGTATTACTTGTTAAATAATTTATTATTAAAAATACATTTATAAATAACAAGTTAAATAGTTATTAGGCAGTTAAACAAATTCACCGCATATTGTATATATAGAAAGTATAATACTAGGGCAATTGGTCAAAAATCGTACTCGATTAAGCAACCAACTTAGCCCAATTCTGACATTATTTGACTGTAAGGTAAAATACAAGGTAATTATAACGGCCAAAATCAATTTTTATAGCTTTCTCGATAGATTCAGATTTATTCAACGAAAATGCTAGCGTAATATAGGTATTATTTTAAGCGTCTCAATGATTTTTATAAAGATTGAGTTAAACAGGAAACAATCTACATGAAAAATAAATCGTTAATCTCGTTAATTAGTCTCATGACGTGTCTCGTTGTTACTCCCGTTTCTGCGGCGAGTATCAGCAAAGCTAAAGCGGCAATTGAAGCCAAGGACTATAAGCTAGCATTAAAAGAATTAGCTCCACTCGTCAGTGCAGGTAAACCTTCTGCTACCAACTTAATGGGTAAGATATACCAAAATGGTTGGGGGGTACCTGCTAGCATTGATAGAGCGAAATCCTATTACAAAAAAGGAGCGCGTACTGGGCATATAGATAGCGTAAATAGCCTGCGCGCCTTAGATGATATTCAATATCTAAAAGAGCTAGAAACAATAAAACAAAAAGCCAACTCAGGCAATGCAACAGCACAAAATAGATTGGGCGAAATGCTCGAATATGGCTTTGGTGTTAAGCGTGATGCAAAAGCCGCGTTTGATCAATATAAACTTGCAGCGGATCAAGGCTATGTCGCTGCTCAACACAACATTGGGCGCAGTTACAACTTCGGCACGGGGGTTGCACAAGATTTTGCCTCTGCTGAAAATTGGTACCGTATTGCTGCCAACAAAGGTTACAACCAGTCTATGTTCTATTTGGGTACTTTGTACGCTACCGCTCACGGGCAAGACACAAGCACCAACCAAGATATTATCGCTTTTGCTTGGATGAATAATGCGGCTGCATTAGGTGATACCACTGCTGCATCAATCGAAAACAGATTACTAATGAAGCTTGATGAAAACCAAATGATTGAAGCGAAGAGTTTAGCTACCCAATACAAGAAAACTTATGTTAATCCTTTCAAGTAAATAAGCTAGTTGAAAAATTAATCGCTTGCGGTACTAGCTTTAGAAACTAGCACCGCAAGTAATCTTATTTCATACAAACTTAACAAGTTAATAACGCTCAGAGCCTACCTTGAACTGCAAATAGCAATGCAATTTATAATATATTACCCTGAATTTTATACATTTTATTTACAAAACATGGTTAGAAAAAAAATTATTTATGCCTAGATACTATGATCAATCAAATTTAGCAACCGCTTCTCTTTTAAGACGTTTAGGTGCCATCCTTTACGATTGCTTGATTGTTATAGCACTCAGTTTTGCTGTTACAGCCGCCTGGATGCTGATGATGAATACTGAACAAGCTGTTGGGCCTGCTTATCAATCGACGCTTTTTATCAGTGTTTTTTTGTTTTTTGGCTTTTTTTGGACACGTTCAGGACAAACTATTGGCATGCTTGCTTGGCGTATTAGAGTGCAGTCTAAAGAAGGGCTATCCATTACTTGGACACAGGCGTTAATAAGATTTTTTGCTGCGATGCTGGCAGCCGCTATTTTCGGCTTGGGTTATTTATGGATGTTATTTAGCGATGAAAAATTAACATGGCAAGACAAAATATCTAACACTGAAGTGGTTTACGTTCCCAAAACCAGCAAATAATTTAATTGCAACACAATGACTCAGACTTAGGCTTTGCTACAACTATAAGTATTTATAATGCAGCTTAGCCCTTATACAACCCCACTGACATCTTTAATTGCTAACTATACTTTCGAACGCTGTAGCAAGAAAAACCCAAATACCAAGCAGAGAACAATTGGTAACAGCACGGCTAATAGAGGAGATACTCCAGCTGCAGCACTTACTTGCCCTAATATATCTTGAATAAATTTGAACAAGATACCAGTGATTACCCCCGCTATAATTCGTTGGCCTACCGTTACACTTCGCAGCGGCCCAAAAATAAACAAAATACCAACCAGTACTAATGCGATAACTGTTAAAGGCTGGAACAGCTTACTCCAAAAGGCAAAGAAGTAACTATCAGCTTGCAGGCTTTGCGCTGACAAATAATTTGAAAAAGACCAGAGCCGAGTTAAAGATAAATCTTTCGGCTCAACCACCAATGCTAATAGCGATTCTGGTGATAAACCTAAGTTCCACTCTTCTTGTTCTCGATTAACAACACTCGTATTATTTTCAGAAAAAAGCGTTTCACTAACCTCTGACAATTGCCAAGTACCATCTACATAAACACCCTTTTGGGCGAAACTAGATGAGTTTAGCTTCCCTTGCTTACTAAAATCAAATCGGGTAACACCTTCAATGGCGCCATTTGGGATGACGGCATTTATATGAATAAATGTATCCCCCTCACGATGCCAAACACCAAACCTAGAATGCAGCGCTTTACCTCCACCATTGGCAGTCGCCTTTAATGACTGTGCCAATTGCTCTGTAACAGGCACCACAAATTCACCTATTGCCATTGATACTAAAGCTAGTACTAAAGCTGGTTTTATAACCGAAAGTATAATTCTAAGGGTTGAAATACCTGCAGCGCGCATTACTGTTAGCTCACTGTGCCCAGCCAACATACCTAAACCGACTAGACAGCCAACTAGGCTACTCAGTGGAAGGAACTCGTAGAAGCCGCCGGGTATTTTTAATACTAAGTATTGCAAAATAACTTGGGTAGTGTATCCAGCGTTCGCATTTTTTGCTTCTTCCATATAAGCAAAAACGAAATCCAAGCCCAGCACCACTACCAAAACAATAAGAATAGCTGACACTACTTGTACGGCGACATAGCGATCTAAACATTTCATACTATTTTTTACCTTTAATCATAGATGTTATACTCGGCAATTTATTAAATAGATTAGTCCAAAAATGTTCAAATATTATCAAACTTAAGCCATAACAAAAAAACACTAAGTGTACGATCCAAATTAATCCAATGCTGCTTCCATCCTGAATTTTATGCTTCGCTGCCACCAGCAACGATAAATAAGCTAAATATAGTAATATAGTTGGAATAAGCTGCGCATAGCGCCCTTGACGAGGATTCGTTTTACTTAAAGGCACCGCTATCATCACAACGATAAAAGCTAATAATGGCAGTGATAATCGCCATTGCAGTTCTGCGATGTAATCATTATCTTCGCTGTTTAATAAGTATTGAATAGTTTTTGCTTCCGGCTCATCAGAATCGATAACTAGCTTTCTTTTAGGCAATAGATAACCATATTGCGCATACTGTAATTGATCGTATTCTAAAGCACCCGGAATACCTGTATATCGATAACCATCTTGCAACTCTAAGTAACGATTACCCTTTTCAGAGTTTTGTTGAACACCAGATTGAGCATAAGTAATTTCCAGCTTGCCGGTTTTTTTATCCAACTGTGAAACGAAAATTGTTTTCAATTTACTGCGGTTTTCCAAAAAATCGCCTATATAGACAGTTCTCTCACCGGGTAATTTTTGAAACCTGCCGGCGGTTAAAGTATCTAATTCGCTCATAGCGTCTCGCTTAGCATAACTCATCTCAAGCGCTTTAAAAGAGATAGGAGAAACGTACAAACTAAAGATTGCTACTATCAACGCTCCACCTAAAGCAGGTCCAAGCGCATATGCAACTAACTGTTTACCGCTAACACCGCTTGCTTTTAAAACAGTAATTTCGCTTTCCAAATATAGTTTCCCATAAGCGAGCAAAACACCTAAAAAAAGCGCCAAAGGTAGAATCAACATCAACATACTCGGAAGGCGATAACCGATAAGCTCAGCGATAAACACCAAGTCCATTTCTCCAGGACTAATCTTATTTAGTAAATTTATAAGGCGCCCACTGACAATAATAGGGACAAGTACTAAAGCAACTGCCAAAGTACTGAAAAAAATCTCTCTCGAGAGATAGCGATATATAATCAAAGAGGTTTGCCCTGTCGTTACATACTTAAAAGGTTTATAGTACTGGCCTAAATATCGCCGCTTCAAGTACATCAGCGCGTTTAGCTTAGGTTTTTAACTGACACTTACAAAGTGTAATAGTTTTATCAAAGTTACTTACTATAATTAGAATGCGGCATTATCTTACAAAGCTAGTAGCAAGTCATCATTGGAGTATATATGGATTTCGAAATTATCAATAGCGTTGCTAATGCTATTAAAACAGAATGTTTAGTTGTTGGCATAGAAGCCAATTCATCTCTAACACCAGCAGCACAATTAATAGACAAAGCTTGTGGTGGATATATTCAAGCGGTACTGGATGATGGCGATCATAAAGGTAAAATCAATCAGGCTTTAATGCTCCGCAATCTACCTAATATCGCGGCAAAAAGAGTATTATTAATTGGTTTAGGTGAAGAAAAAAAACGCACTGACAACGCTCACAAAAGCATTATCAAAGCGATTGTTACTCAGTTTAAAAGCAACAATATTACACAAGTCACTATTGCACTTGATGACAAAATAAACAAAGACGCCGACATTTATCGTCAACTGCGCTTAAGTGTACAAACAGTTTGTGGTGAGTTTTATCAATACGATGAAACCAAAAGCACTAAAGCAACACCACCTTCGTTAACTAATATTAGCTTCTTAGCCAGCGAAGCTGAAACACAAAACGCTGAAGCAGGTCTTTTAGACGGTACAGCTGTTGCCAATGGTATGACAGTCGCTCGTGAGCTTGGTAACCTACCAGGTAACGTTTGCACACCAACATATTTAGCTCAAGAAGCACAAGAATTAGCACTAGGTTATGATAACGTTACTTGTGAGATTCTTGACGAAGCCGCGATGGATGAATTGGGCATGCATTGTCTATTGTCAGTTGGCAATGGTAGCGCAGAACCTTCGCAGTTAATCGTTATTAAATATAACGGCGGTAATGAAGGCGATCAACCTCATGTATTAGTCGGCAAAGGGGTCACCTTCGATACTGGCGGTATTTCTTTAAAGCCTGGTCCTTCAATGGATGAAATGAAGTTTGATATGTGTGGTGCTGCCAGTGTTATGGGAACAATGCATTCTATCGCTGAAATGGAATTACCGATGAATGTTATTGGCGTTATTGCTGCCGCTGAAAACATGCCGTCTGATAGAGCGACTAAACCTGGTGATGTTGTTACTACCATGTCAGGACAAACAGTTGAAATTCTCAATACCGATGCAGAAGGCCGTTTAGTACTGTGTGACGCCTTAACTTATGTAGAACGCTTCAACCCTAAATCTGTAGTAGATATAGCGACCCTCACCGGTGCTGTTATCGTTGCTTTAGGCAACCAAGTTTCAGCAGTTATGTCTAACAACGATATTCTAGCACAAGAGCTTATAGATGCAGGTGACTATGCTGCTGATCGCACTTGGCGTTTACCCATTTGGGATGAATACCAAGAGCTACTTAATTCTAACTTTGCCGATATTGCTAACATTGGCGGCCCTGCTGCTGGCTCTATCACCGCTGCTTGTTTCCTTGCCAGGTTTACTGAAAAGTATGATTGGGCACACTTAGATATCGCAGGCATCGCTTGGGTCAAAGGAAAAGAGAAAGGTGCTACAGGTCGCGCTGTTCCTATTTTGTGTCAGTATTTAATGAATACTGCTGCCGATCTTATCTCTGAAGCAGAGTAGGCTAATTCAGATTCAATGAAAAAAGCGGACTTTTACATACTTGCTGGCGCTGATATTGATGCGCGCCAGCACTTTCTGGGAAAATTATTGCAGCGTATTTTAAGTGCTGATCATCAAGTATATTTGTATTGCTCTGATGAATATAGTGCTGAAAAAATCAGTGAGTTTCTCTGGCAATTTCACCCCAGTAGCTTTCTAGCAAACAAGCTAGTGACTGATGAAGTGGACGCACCTATAACCATTGGCTGGCCGCAAAACCATCGAGCCTCTCACAGAGATGTCATTGTTAATTTAAGCGAACATACTCCAAAAGGAGCGGAATCGTTTGAGCGTATCGCTGAAATTGTTATACAGCAACCTCAAGCTTTAGAAAACAGCCGTATACGCTATAAAGAATACCGCCAAAACGGCTTTCAGATTCAACACAACGACATGCGACCTAAAGCTCAAATCTGAACTTTAGGCCGCTTTTTTACCTTAAATTAAAACTGCTTGATCCTATCTATTTTTTCTCTTCAATACTACTTACCACTCCCCTCGCTCTCTTCTTTTTTCCCTCATTGTTTAAAGCTATATTTTCACCTTCTAAGCTCAACAAACTACAAGCAGCTCAATTATAGATTCAAGCGCTGCATTCAAGCTGACAACCTTTATTATTACCCAGATTAAATCTTTAAATCCCCCTTTATCAAATTGAATACCTTAGTTCTGTTTCATTACTTAACTGTTAAACTCAGCACTATTATCAAACTTTGACATCGGGTATAATCTGCCCTTTTTAAAATTGCAACACCGCTTTTATTTCACACTCATTTAAAACCGCTGTACTGGCTTTATTTTCATCGCGGCCAGCTTATATTTGCGAGTAGTCATGAGATTTTTTTACTTAGTTAAGCAGTAATTTACTGCTCACTCATTTAGCGTTAGAGACCCCCAAAATGGATAAGATTTATCAACCTGCTGCTATAGAAACATCCTGGTACAAAACCTGGGAAGAAAATAACTACTTCGCTCCTAGCGGTAAAGGCGAAGCTTATTCTATGGTCATACCTCCACCAAATGTCACCGGCAGCCTACACATGGGCCACGCCTTTCAACATACAATTATGGATACTTTAATCCGCTACCAGCGTATGAAAGGTAAAAATACCTTGTGGCAAGTAGGTACCGATCATGCAGGTATCGCGACTCAAATGATTGTTGAGCGCAAGCTTGCCAATGAGACAGGTCAAACGCGCCACGATCTTGGTCGCGCTGCTTTCACTGATAAGATTTGGGAATGGAAAGAAGAATCCGGTGGCAATATTACGCGCCAAATGCGCCGCTTAGGCAACTCTGTTGATTGGGAGAATGAGCGATTCACTATGGATCCAGAGTTCCAACAATCAGTAGAAGAAGCTTTTATTAGCCTTTATGATGAAGGCTTGATTTATCGCGGAAAAAGATTAGTTAACTGGGATCCAAAGCTACAGACAGCTATTTCTGACCTTGAAGTGGAAAGCAAAGAAACCACCGGTAAAATGTGGTACTTACGCTACCCACTCGCTGATGGCGTTACCACTGATGCAGGTGATGACTTTATTGTGGTCGCAACTACGCGCCCTGAAACCATGTTTGGTGACACTGCGGTTATCGTCAACCCAGAAGATACAAGGTTTGCATCGATTGTCGGAAAAGAAATCATCTTGCCATTGGTTGGTCGTCGTATTCCTATCATCACTGATGAACATGCTGATATGGACAAAGGAACGGGTTGTGTAAAAATCACACCTGCTCACGATTTTAACGATTACGAAGTAGGCAAGCGTAACAAACTACCGATGATCAACGTACTTACCTTTAATGCTGATATACGCGAAGTAGGTCAAGGCTTTAATAGCGATGGTACGGTAAATAGCGAAATCAACTGCTTTATCCCTGAACAATATCACAACATGGAGCGCTTTGCGGCGCGTCGCGCGGTGGTTAGTGAGTTTGAAGCACTTGGTTTGTTAGTCAAAATTGAAGAAAATAACATGACTGTCCCTTACGGAGACCGTGGTGGTGTTGTTATAGAACCAATGCTAACTGATCAGTGGTTCGCAGATGCTAAAACGCTGGCTGAGCCAACGATTAAAGCGGTTGAAAATGGGGATATTAAATTTGTCCCTAAGCAGTATGAAAACATGTTTTTCTCTTGGATGCGTGAAATTCAAGACTGGTGTATTTCTCGCCAGCTTTGGTGGGGACATCGCATCCCAGCTTTCTATGATGCATCTGGTAAAGTATACGTTGCTATCAATGAAGCCGCCGCTCGAGAAAAATATAGTTTAAGCGCTGATGTTACTCTAACTCAAGATAACGACGTATTAGATACTTGGTTCAGCTCAGGCCTTTGGAGCTTTGCGACATTAGGCTGGCCTGAACAAAGCGATAAGCTTGAAACTTTCCACCCAACTGACACTTTAGTCACCGGGTTTGACATTATCTTCTTCTGGGTTGCCAGAATGATGATGATGAGCATGCACTTGTGCAAAGACCAAGCTGGCAAGCCGCAAATCCCCTTCAAAAACGTTTATATAACAGGCTTAGTGAGAGATGAAAGCGGCGAGAAAATGTCGAAAACTAAAGGCAATGTATTAGACCCTTTAGATATGATTGATGGCATCTCTCTAACTGATTTACTGGATAAGCGTACTGGTAACATGATGCAGCCACAAATGGCTGAGAAAATACGTAAACGCACTGAAAAAGAATATCCTGACGGCATTCCTGCACACGGCACCGATGCTTTACGCTTCACCCTTGCGGCTCTTGCTTCAACAGGCAGAGACATCAACTGGGATATGAAACGCTTAGAAGGCTATCGTAATTTCTGTAACAAAATATGGAATGCAGCGCGCTACGTTGAAATGAATACTGATGGAGAGGATTGCGGCCAAAATGGCGGTGAGCTTGAGCTATCATTAGCTGATCGTTGGATTTCAAGTAAGTTACAACAAATTGAAATTGACGTAACTAAGCACTTAGATGAGTATCGTTTAGATCTAGCCGCACAAACATTATACGACTTTATCTGGAACGAATACTGTGGTTGGTACCTTGAACTATCTAAGCCGGTACTTTGGAACGAAGAAGCGAGCGACGCCCAAAAGCGCGGTACACGTCAAACATTAGTACGGGTATTAGAAGTTATTATGCGTCTAACTCACCCTATCATGCCTTACCTAACAGAAGAGATTTGGCAATCAATCAAGACCCTCGCTGGCGTTGAAGGCGATAGTATCATGCTACAAACCTTCCCTATCGCGAACCTTGATAAGGTGGATACTGCGGCTGAACAGGATATTGATTGGCTAAAAGGTGTTATCACCGGTATCCGTAATATCCGTGGTGAAATGGGCATATCCCCGGCTAAAGAATTAAGCATTTTAATCAATAATGGCAGCGATTCAGATAAGCAGCGTTTAGCTGATAATCGTAATTTCTTAATGAAATTAGCATCATTAGATAATATCACTTGGCTTAATACAGGTGAGCAAGCGCCGATGTCAGCAACGCAATTAGTTGGTGATATGGAAGTACTAGTGCCAATGGCCGGCCTGATTGATAAAGATGCTGAACTTGGTCGCTTAAGCAAAGAAATCGAAAAACTAGCGAAAGAGCTAGGACGTATTGAAGGCAAACTAAGTAACCAGAAGTTTGTTGCCAATGCACCTGAAGCAGTTGTAGCGAAAGAACGTGAAAAAATTGCGCAATTTAAAGCAGCACAAGAAAAGCTAGTTGAACAGCACGGTAAAATAAAAGCGTTATAAACACGCTTTTAAGCAAATCACTTTCTTATCGCGTTTAACGCGATAAGAAAGTGTTGCTATAAAGGCAGTTCTTACACTGGCTAAATATTTTTGTGCTTAAACGATTAAATCTTTCTCTCGTCTTATACTTGAGACTGAAGACCTATACTCAAATCTAATGCTAGCAGCTAAATTCAGTAATTTTTAATAATTAATTTTTAGCAACGCCTGATCGATAGACATTGCCAATGTATCCACTAGAAAATCAATATCCTCAGATTTAATAATAAAGGCTGGTGCGATCAAAATATGATGCCCTTGTTTACCATCTACTGAACCGGCACCAGGATAACAAAGCAAACCATTTTCCATCATTTGCGCTTTGATCTTTAAATGCAGCATCGATGATAACGGTAGTGGCGATTTCTGCGCCTTATCTTTTACCAGCTCAAGACCTCTGAACAAACCACGACCGCGAATATCACCAATCACTGGATGCTCACCAAAACGCGCTTGTAATTGCGCATGCAAATAGTCGCCTTGTCGTTGTACTTTATCAAGCAACTGATCTTCAACAATCACGTTTTGCACTGCAAGTGCCGCAGCGCAAGCTGTAGGATGACCTATATAAGTGTGCCCATGTTGAAAGAAACCACTGCCATCAGCAATCGCTTGATGTATTTCACTACTCACTAGTAAAGCACCTATCGGCTGATATCCAGCACCTAATCCTTTAGCCATCACCACCATATCGGGCACTATTTGCTCTTGCTCATAAGCAAATAAAGTACCAGTTCTACCCATCCCACACATCACTTCATCTAAAATAAGCAAAATATTATGCTGATTACAAATCTCGCGTACTTTTTTAAAATAACCCGGTACACTCGGCACTGCACCTAAAGTGGCCCCCACTACCGGTTCTGCAATAAAAGCGATTACGTTTTCAGCCCCTAATTCAATAAGTTTAGTTTCTAACTCAAACGCAACTCTTTGCCCGTAATCAAACTCCGTTTCACCATCTTGCTGACCGCGATAAGCATAGCAAGCAGAGATATGATTAGCGCCTGTCATCAATGGATCAAAGGGCTCTCTGCGCCACACATTCCCCCCGACACCTAAAGCGCCTAAAGTATTGCCATGATAACTTTGCTCTCGGCTGATAAATAATGTGCGCTGCGCTTCTCCGCGCTCTAAATAATATTGGCGCGCCATCTTTAAGGCTGCTTCAACGGCTTCAGAACCACCACTAGTAAAATAAACTTTAGCCATATCACCAGGCGCAGCATCCACTAAAAACTGCGCTAACTGCTCAGCTGGTTCTGAGCTAAAAAATCCGGTATGTGCGAAAGCAATTTCATCTAGCTGTTTTTTGATTGCCGCTATAACTTTTTCGTGTGAGTGGCCTAAACTTGAAACTGCAGCACCGCCCGAACCATCTAGATAACGCCTGCCTTGTTTATCGATAATATAAACACCCTCACCCTTAACAGCGATTGGCATCGTGACGTTACAGTTACGTTGAAATACAGCGCTCATAGCAGACCCTCTTCGTTAAAATTACGCAATTGACTTGAACCGACACTTAGCAATCTAATATCAAAATTCAGTATCCGCTTATTTAAAAGTAATTACGCACCAGCGGCAATGGACGAATTATCTAGAGGCATGACAAAAAGGAATACCAAAAGTAATTGCAATGACTTTTACTAAGATTAAAAAGCTGTACACTATTTTACAGTGACTAATTATTTATGGACAGGTTATAACCAATGCGAGATTTTCTTCCACCTATGCAAGCGCTGCGTAGCTTTGAATCTGCAGCACGCTTTCACAGCATATCTAAAGCTGCAATAGAGCTTAGTGTTACTCAAGGGGCTGTAAGTAAACAAATAAAATTACTTGAAAGTTTTCTTGGAACAGCGCTTTTCACTCGAACAGCAAAGGGTATAACCTTAACAAATGAAGGCCAGTGTTATTTGAACACTGTTATAAAAGTATTAAACGAGCTGAACAGCTCTGGAGAATTGCTGCAAGCACACCCAAAACAGCAAAAGCTATTATTAGATGTAATCCCTTCAATGAGTAACCTTTGGCTAATCCCTAAGATTCATAGCTTTGAAAAACAATACTCTCATATCGAAGTAGATCTAATTAATGGTGATGGGCAGCCAAATTTTAATACATCGCAAGCAGATATTGCCATTCGATGCCTATTGCCTGAGAGCGCTATAGGTAATGAAGTTGAATTGTTTTCAGAGCGATTGCTATTAGTTGCTGCTCCTAAACTGTTACACACTAAACGACTCGAAAGCCCTGCTGATATTTTCCAACATCGGTTATTACAACAAAATACGCGTCCAACAATGTGGCAATCATTTTTACGTCAAAACCATTTGTTAACCAGTGATATTGATACAAATTTCGGCATGGGCTTTCAGCATTTTTTTATGACGCTTAAAGCTGCCGAAGAAGGTTTAGGGGTTGCGTTAATTCCTGATTTTTTAGCTGTTGACGCTATCTCTCAAGGTAAATTAATAAACCCATTTCAACTTGAAATGCCAAGCACATACCGATATTACCTCTTTAGCCCTAGTTACAAGTTACTTTTACCTAAAGTGCAAGAATTTATATTATGGCTTACTAAACAATTATCAACTTAAAGGCTTTATTTCTTTGCAGTTTTGATCTTTAACCTTATGAAGTCATCTATATTAATCAACAAAGTATTCTCAAGAAATAATACTAATTTGGGTATTATTAAGTTCATATCACCACCGTTTCGACTGAATATTTCCTTAATTGAGTGCTCGAAACAGGATTGATATGCCTACATAACTAACATCTTTTTAATTATATTGCATTGATATCTATCAACCCACCCCAAAGTTCCCAGCTAATTTTTATTGTTGTTGATCTAGAACAACGAATGCTCCACTTGAGTACTCACGCGCGCACGTAAAGGCGTATTATGGCCATTAATATATAGCAAAGCTAAATAATACTTAGTAATGAATCTCTACACTATTTCTCGTCATCGTGTAAAGGCCAATACAAATACCAAATAATAGGTAATGAGTATTAATACAAGACCAGTATTCTCAGACAAGAAGCACATTAATTATTGAGCGAGCAGTATCATGAAATCAGAATCAAACCCTAAAGATGAGTTAAAAACCTTTTTAATCATAACTGTAGTCCTTGCCCCTCTACTGGCTGTGTTATTTGTCAGTGGTTTTGGCTTTTCAGTGTGGATTTCCCAGCTGTTGACGGGACCTCCAGGTTCTTAAGTTTAGTCTAAAAAGGCTATCGCTATGGTTAACTTATCAAGAAGAAAGCTATTTTCTCGCAACAGTGATCCATCACTGCAACAACTTCCCTGGGCTAAACTTGGGGATGAATTCTACGACAAATGTAGCCGTTGTAATGATTGTATCCAAGCATGTGAAACACAGATTATTACTAAAGGTACGGCAGGTTTTCCCAAAGTTGATTTTAAGCTTGGGGAATGCACTTTCTGTTACCAATGTGCTGATGTGTGCAAAGAGCCTATTTTCGAACCTCAAAGTACCCGTCCTTGGCAAAATGTTATTGATATAACAGTTTCTTGCCTAGCTTTACAAAAAGTAACCTGTCGTAGTTGCGAAGATGTTTGTGAACCGATGGCAATAACCTTTAAAGCAGTTTTAGGCGGTCCTGCTCAACCAAAAGTTGACCTCGACCTCTGCAATGGGTGTGGCGCTTGTGTCAATCCTTGCCCAACAAACAGTATCAACATGATTTTAGGAGTTTCCAGTGGAAATTGAATACAACGCCCACCCACCAGAAGATGATACTTCACATATTATTTCAATGCTGCTTATGAGCCGTCCTCAGCATCAATTTAATATTGAAGCACTCATTCGTGAAATGCCTGGCTGTGAAATACCAGGAAATGATGACAAAGGTAGAACCATTGTCGTTGTAGAAGCTGAAACAAACAAACAACTCGTACAGCGCATGACTCAAATCCAAGACCTTGAACATTTAGTTTCAAGCTCTCTGGTTTTTCATCAAATCGCCTAAGTACAGTTTTTAGAATTTTGGGTGTTGCAATCAAACCAACACTCTCACCTTGATAGACAGGATATAGCCATGAAAGTAAGCAGAAGAGATTTTGTAAAAGCACAGGCAGCTAGCGCTGCTGCTGTAGCTGCAGGAATCAGTTTACCCTCCCAAGCCACTAATCTAATTACCAAAACAAGTGATACAGAAATTCACTGGGATAAAGCTCCCTGTCGTTTTTGTGGTACAGGTTGCTCTGTTTTAGTTGGTACTAAAAACGGTAAAATAGTCGCTACCCAAGGTGACCCTGAATCACCAGTGAACAAAGGGTTAAATTGTGTTAAAGGTTATTTCCTTTCAAAAATAATGTATGGCAAAGATCGCTTAAAAACGCCTATGCTAAGAATGACGGATGGAAAATTCGACAAAAATGGCGAGTTTGCACCGATCACTTGGGATCAAGCGTTTGATATTATGGCTGAAAAATGGAAAGCCGCGATTGCCAAAACCCGCAACTCTGATGAAATGCCACCCGTCGGCATGTTTGGTTCTGGCCAATGGACAGTCTTTGAAGGTTATGCAGCCGTCAAATTGATGAAAGCTGGCTTTCGTACCAACCACATTGATCCAAACGCAAGACATTGTATGGCCTCTGCTGTTGGTGGCTTCATGCGTACTTTTGGTATCGATGAACCAATGGGTTGCTATGACGATTTAGAAAAAGCCGACGCCTTTGTGCTTTGGGGTTCTAACATGGCTGAGATGCACCCAATTCTTTGGACACGTCTGTCTGATCGTGCCTTGAGTGCTCCAGAAGTTGAAGTGGCAGTATTATCTACTTACAAACATCGCAGCTTCGAGCTTGCGACAAATGGTATGGTATTTACACCACAAACCGATTTAGCCATCATGAACTATATTGCCCACTACATCATAGAAAGTGGCAATGTGAATCACGACTTTGTGGAAAAACATACTAACTTCCGCCGTGGCACCACTGATATCGGCTATGGTTTGCGCCCTGAACATCCTTTAGAGCAAGCCGCTGCTAACCCTGGCAAAGGCAGCTCTACGCCGATGACTTTCGATGAATTTGCCGAGTTCGTAAGCGAATACACACTAGAGTACACCGTTGAGCTTTCTGGTGTGCCAGCTGAAAATCTATTACGTTTAGCTAAATTGTACGCTGACCCTAAGATCAACGTTGTGTCTTACTGGACAATGGGCTTCAACCAGCACACTCGTGGTGTTTGGGCTAATAACATGTGTTACAACATTCACTTGTTAACCGGTAAAATTTCAAAGCCTGGCTGTGGACCATTCTCACTAACCGGTCAACCGTCAGCTTGTGGTACTGCTCGTGAAGTAGGTACTTTCTCACATCGCTTACCTGCTGATTTGTTAGTTAAGAAAAAAGAGCATCGTGATGTGGCGGAGAAAATCTGGAAATTGCCTGAGGGCGCTGTTCCGGCTAAAAATGGCTATCACGCCGTACTACAAAACCGCATGTTAAAAGACGGTAAGCTAAATGTTTACTGGACCATGTGTAACAACAACGTACAGACTGCTGCAAACATAAATGAAGAAGTATTACCAGGTTACCGTAACCCAGAAGCGTTTATCGTTTGTTCTGACCCTTACCCAACGGTTACAGCTCAAGCCTCTGATTTAGTATTACCAACGGCTATGTGGACAGAAAAAGAAGGAGCTTTCGGTAACGCTGAACGTCGTACTCAATTCTGGTATCAACAAGTACCAGCGAGCGAAGGTTCTAAGTCAGATCTTTGGCAAATGGTTGAGTTTTCAAAACGTTTCAAAGTTGAAGAAGTTTGGTCAGACGAATTATTAGCCAAATCTCCGCAATACCGTGGCAAAACACTATACGATATTCTTTATCGCAATGGCCAAGTTGATGCATACCCTAAGAGTGACTTTAAAGGTCGTATGAACGATGAGATGGATGACTTCGGTTTCTATCTACAAAAAGGCTTATTTGAAGAGTATGCTTCTTTTGGTCGCGGTCATGGCCATGATTTAGCTCCTTTTGACACTTACCACCAAGTTCGCGGTTTACGCTGGCCTGTGGTTAACGGTAAAGAAACACTTTGGCGTTTTCGTGAAGGGTCTGACCCTTATGTCGAAAAAGGCAGTGAATACCAGTTCTACGGTAAAAAGGATAAGAAAGCGATTATCTTTGCACTACCGTATGAGCCCGCAGCTGAATCACCTGATGAAGAGTATGACCTATGGTTATGCACCGGTCGTGTTTTAGAGCATTGGCATTCAGGTACTATGACTCGACGCGTGCCTGAATTATATCGCGCATTCCCAGATGCTGTTGTCTTCATCCATCCAGATGATGCCAAGGCACGCGGCCTTCGTCGTGGAGATGAAGTGAAAGTTATATCGCGCCGTGGTGAAATGAATAGCCGAATTGAGACACGTGGTCGTAATCGCGTACCTAAAGGGCTAGTTTTCATTCCATTCTTTGATGCTAAGCAACTCGTTAATCGCCTTACTTTAGATGCTACTGATCCGCTATCTAAAGAAACCGATTACAAGAAGTGCGCCATTAAAATTGAAAAAGTCTAACTAACACTTTGAGCAACCTAATTGCAGTCAGTAACTCATTCAACTGCAATTAGGCAAGTGGAGAACCGTAATGAAAAAATTACTAATATCATCAGCCCTGTTATTTTCAATCCAGGCACTTTCCTTTAATCCTGCTTTAGCAGCTGACGGGGATGTTACATCCTTGCGCTCGCAAAGCTTGGAAGTTCAAGATCCTCCTGAAAAGTTAAAAAACTATCCTAAGGAAAATCTAGATTTACGTATTAACTATGTACAGCAGCCACCATTGATTCCACATCATATCCGCAACTATGAAGTGGATCGCAAAACTAACAAGTGCCTCACTTGCCATAGTTTCAAAAACTACAAGCGCTATGGTGCTACCAAGATTAGTGTTACCCACTTCTTAGACAGAGACGGTAAAGCACTAAGCGACGTTTCTCCTAGACGTTATTTTTGCCTACAGTGCCATGTACCTCAAGTTAAAGCTCAGCCTTTAATTGAGAATACTTTTGAGCCTACTGGCGCATTGGCCAAATAAGGAATTTGTTATGAAAGCATTAAAGAAATTTTATAACATCCTTTGTAAACCTGCGGTGCATTACAGTTTAGGTTTTTTGACTATTGGTGGTTTTGTTGCAGGTATTATGTTTTGGGGAGCGTTTAACACTGCTCTAGAAGCCACTAATACTGAAGAATTTTGCACATCTTGCCATGAGATGCGCAATAATGTTTTTGAGGAATTAAAAACAACTATTCACTATTCAAATAGATCTGGTGTACGAGCCACTTGCCCTGATTGTCACGTTCCACATGAATGGGCTGATAAAATTGCGCGCAAAATGCAGGCATCTAAAGAAGTTTGGGGCAAGATTTTTGGTACGATCAACACCCGTGAAAAATTTGAAGCTAAAAGATTACACTTGGCACAAAATGAGTGGACTCGTCTGAAAGCTAATGATTCTTTAGAATGCAGAAATTGTCATGAATTTGACAGCATGGACTTCACTTTGCAAGCTGGTCGCGCCGCTAAACAGCACTCGACAGCACTTGCAACAGGTGATAAAACTTGTATCGATTGCCATAAGGGTATAGCTCACGAATTACCTGATATGAAAGGTGTTGAAGGTTTTGAATAACTAGCACTACGATCCAAATAAGGATTATCTAGCGGTAATCCTTATTTATTTAATTTTACAACCATAGAATCACGCGCTTTTGTTAGATCGCGGTAGCAATGGCCCTTACTGCGCACGCACAGATTCAAACATGTACTACTAACGCATATTTATTTTAAGATGCTTTAACAAGTCTAGCTTTATACAAGCCTCAATTTTTAAGTCTATAACTCCTGTTTTAGCACATTAATTAACTTTTACCTGCTCATTTTAGTGCCCTTTGATTGCTCTTTTTTGGCAAATCATTACCTCCTCTGATCTACATTCGGTTTTTCCATACATCTGTGAATTCGCTGCGCAAAGGAATTTATTGAAACCTATTGTTATCTACTGACATATTTATTACAGCCAATACTCTCAGCAGTTAATTGACAGCCTTGTGTTGGCCTTAAGCTTTTGATTCCCCGTATTTATCCCGTTTATCTAGACTACATACCAAATTTCTGGGAAATTATCGGATGCTTTATCATAGTAAGGGTAGCTTAAACAACCGGCCAAAAAGCTTCTCTTATGGTGCTTGATAAATTTTATAGGAGATGCCCGGGATCATTGGTAGGAGTTAGATGAATTAGCTACGAAATGCTTTGAAACTAAATATATATACTTTGTTTAAAATCAATGCACGTGGTGGAAATGATATTTTGTTTGCCCTCAGTGGCAAAGACAACCTTAAAGGCGGCAAAGGTGACGATCTACTGCAGAGCAATGATGGCGACGACAAGCACAAAGGTGAGGCGGGCCAATGATACTTTATTAGGCGGTGCAGGCAAGGACGTTTTAAAGGGTAGTAAATATGATGATTTAATAGAAGGCACACGGACAGTGATTTAGTTGATGCTGGCAGTGGTAATGACGAAGTGGTATATAAAGCTGCCAGAAACGATTGAAGAAATTGATACTTTACTGCGTTGGAGTTGCAAAGATAAAGTTGTTTAGCCGTTTACCACATTGTGACTGTTGTAGAATATTAAAAGTTTAGCCTTAAATGAGACAGGGAATTTTGGAAACCTAAAACATGTCCGTTCCGAATAAAAAACAGCTGCATATCGAGAGGGCTTAGGTTACAACTTATTTGCTAGTTAATTCAAGAACTACCATGTAAATCAGTTAGTGACCTTGCACTTATTAAAGCGGACCTTTACTATCAAGTGCTACCCTGTAGGATAAGCTAGGCATGATCAAGGAAAATATTTTAAACATATTAAAGACTAAAAGTTACATCTCTACTATATTCATCGTTTTATTTTCCCTTACTTTTATCACTGTTATCTTCTACAAAGTCATTATCCCTTCATTTAAACAACAAGTGATCAACAATATTCTCGACGAAACCCATCGCGTTGCTAATCATCTAGCGTATTCTATAGATTTTGATCATTTAAATACCGAACAAATAAATAGTCTAGTTGAAAATGAAATGGCTAAATTTCAAATTTCAAAAGTACACTATTTCGATAAGCTTGGGAGTGTTACTTACTCCTCAAATCCACAAAAAATTGGCACTGTTAATAATAATAGCTATTATCACGATATCGTCGCGCAAGGGAACACTTATTTCACCATCAAAAAAGCGGGA
>JBALXS010000198.1:0-6593 GCA_036960485.1 Oceanospirillaceae bacterium | reverse complement strand
AGTCAATTATAATATCTGGCTCAAGAACTGCTGAGTCCGTGCAGATTGCGGATTATTGAAAAACTCATTGGGTGTATTTTGCTCGATAATTTCCCCGTCTGCCATAAAGATAACGCGATCAGCTACTTCCCGGGCAAAGCCCATTTCATGAGTGACACAGATCATCGTCATGCCACCTTTTGCCAAGTCGATCATAGTTTCTAATACCCCAGAAACCATTTCTGGGTCTAGTGCTGAGGTCGGTTCATCAAACAGCATTAATTTAGGTTTCATGCATAAACTGCGGGCAATTGCCACACGCTGTTGCTGTCCGCCCGAAAGTTGACCAGGATACTTGTCAGCTTGTTCAGGGATGCGTACTTGCTCTAAATATTGCATTGCCATGCGTCGCGCTTCAGCTTCGGGAATCCCCTTTACCCACCTAGGGCCCGCCATGCAATTTTCCGCTATGGTCATGTGCGGAAATAAATTGAAATTTTGGAACACCATGCCTACTTCTGAGCGTACTTTATCGACGTTTTCCATGTGCTCATGCAATCTGACTTTATCGACAACGATCTCTCCTGATTGATGGGCCTCTAGACGGTTTATGCAGCGAATTAGTGTTGATTTACCGGAACCTGAAGGGCCGCAAATGACGATACGCTCACCTGGAGTCACGGTTAAATTGATGTTTTTTAGGCAGTGAAAATCATCGTACCATTTGTTGACATCTAGCAGCTCAACGATAGCTTTATTGTTAGTCATTTATTGCCCCTTACGATAGCGACGTTCGATATGAGATTGTGCGAACTCTAGGACCATTGACATCATCCAGTACAGCATGGCGGCTGTAACCAGCATCTCCATGTGTTTGAAATCTTTTTGACCTAAGGTACGAGCTAGGAACATCAGCTCCCAAACACCTATTACTGAGACCAGGGAGCTATCTTTGAGCATTGCAATGAATTGGTTACCCGTTGGTGGGATAATTAATGGCACTGCTTGGGGTAAAATTACTTTGCGCATGGTTAGGCCAAATTTAAAGCCAATAGAGCGAGCGGCTTCCCATTGACCTTTGGGAATGCTTTCGATACCTGCACGGAATATTTCCGTCATGTAAGCACCATAGCATAGCGATAGGGCTAGAATACCTGCGGGAACAGCGTCGATAACAAAGCCTACCTGTGGTAGTCCTAAATAAATAAGATATACCTGCATTAGCAGTGGTAAGCCACGGAAAAATGAAGTGTAAAAACTTGCTAATCCGTTAGCGAAGCCATTGGATGATAATTTGGCGACAGCGCCTATTATAGCCAAAATGGAAGCCAAGGTGATTGAGATAACAGAAATATACAAAGTGGTGAGTATACCTTGTGAAATCATGAACCAGATTTTACTCTGAATAAAAGCAAAACTCAGGTTGAAACTGGTAAAAAACAAAATAAACAATGCTGCCATAATCAGCCACACTGTGATGCTCTGTGCTTTGACGGCAAGTTTTCCAATCAGCCAAATTGACAAAGTAACCACGGCAGATAATGTAAAACCTGTGACAAATCGAGCGTAGATAGTGCTATCAGTGCTCTCTCCAATCGCCGGGCGCAAAATATCGGCTAATATTGTTTGGGAAAAATCGATCGCATAGAAAATAATAAAAAAGCATACAAATAAAGCCACTACAAAGGGAGGTTTACTTAATAGTTTGGCTTCTTGCACGGTATCTTGATACATGGTGTACACCGCTTAGATGACTGGTTGATGAAAGAGTACGATTAGTGATTGAAGCTAACTGCTGGTGTTAGGAGGTAAACTTAAACTATAAATATACAAATATGATAGCTAAATTTAACATCATAAGTGCTGATTTAGCGCCATGAATTCTATTAATAAAGAGCCACAGGATATGTGACTCTAAGGTATTAACAGTCTATTTAGTGGAGGTGTAATCGTAACCATACCACTTTTTTGATAGCTCAGTTAAAGTGCCATCAGATTTCATATTGGCAATAATGCCTGCGAGTTTATCATTGAACTCTTGATCGCCTTTATCAATAGCGAGTGCAAGTGGCTCAAAAAATACCGGCTCTCCTAATTGCTTTAGAGGATAGTTGTTCTTAATAGCTGCTTGTATAGTGGGTACACTAGTCAGCGCTGCATCTAGGCGCGATCCATTACCTAAGCGTAGATCATCAAGTACCACGTTAGAAGATTCATATGATTTGATAGTATCAGTGGTGATTTGAAATTCGAAGGGAGGAACGCCTTCTGCATCAATTTTCAAATCTTTTTGCAAATAACGTTCAAAAACACTGGCAGTCGTTGCGCCTATTTTTTTACCATTTAAATCAGCAACTTTAGTCACTGAAGAGTCTTTGTGAACAACAAAAGCCGCTGGAGTGTAATAATACACTGCAGGGAAAGTTAGTATTTTCGCACGCTCTTTAGTAGGAGTCATAGAGCCGATAGACAAGTCCCAACGACCGCTCCAACGACCAGCTGTAATCACGTCCCAAGCGGGGGTAACAAATTCAATTTTGACGCCTAATCGCTTGGCGACTTCTTGGGCAACATTAACATCGAAGCCATCAAGTTTGTTTTCATCATTTAAAAAAGATTGCGGTGCCCAATTGGCATCCGTTGCTACTTTGAGCAACTTTTTATCCATCACTCTATCTAGTGCCTCACCGGCCATGACAGCGCTGAAAGGTAATGCACTAATTAAAGTAGCGGCAAGAATTTTAGTAATTATTTTCATTATTAACTCCTGGTTTCAAAGGGTCAGCTAAGTGTTCTTTTACAAGATAAAGAGCCATCTCAGCTGCTTATTTATAAGCGTAAAACTTTAATGTTTTGCTAAATAGCATTGAAGCTATAGTAATTTACTGTCGTTACAGCGGTATTATTGGTGAAATAAAAATTAACTTTTGCTAGCAATACCAGTATAAAGTGTCTGAACAGTTTTAGAGTAAGTCGCCTTGCGGTGCAATTGAAAAATATTCAACAAAGGTGAAAATAGTTTGTCTAGTGTTGTTGAATACAATACAGCCGAATATTCGTTAAAATTGTAGGCTAAAAGTGATCAGCTAGGTGTTTTAATGCAAAATAAGCAGGATATTAGTACTAGTTTTGGTTTTTTGTTACTGCCAGATTTCTCTATGATGTCGCTCAGCGCAATTATCGAGCCATTGCGCATGGCAAACAAAGTAAGTGATCTTGAGCTTTATACTTGGCATATTTTTACCTGGCAAGATAAGTTGATTACAGCCAACAACGGGGTTAGCTTTGCACCCCAACAATCTTGTGACCTTTTGTTAGAGGGAGAGAATAGTGTCGATTATTTGATTTTAGTGGCTGGTAACCAGGTGCAGCGTTTTTATAACCCCCAGTTACGGGACATTATTCGGCGCAATTACCAACGTGGTGTAGTGCTAGGTGCGACCTCAACCGCAAGTTTTTTACTCGGCTATGCGCAGTTATTAAAAGCACGTCGTTGTACTTTACACTGGGAATACGTAACGGCGTTTAAAGAGGAATTTCCAGAAGCTTTACTCACCCCAAGCCTATTTGAAATTGATGCTAATATCATCACTTGCTCTGGTGGCTTGGCGGGTTTGGATATGATATTGGAGTTGATTTTACGACAGCATGGCAATTTTCTACGTAACGCTATTGCTGATCAATATCTACATAGTCATGTGCGCGGTGTTGATAGCGAACAGCGCAATACGTTGATGGAGCGTTATCAAGTGCATAATCCTGCGTTGATTAAAGCCATTACACTGATGGAGAAAAACATCGAAACGCCTTTGTCACTGCTGCAAGTAGCACAAGCTAGCCATATTTCGGTTCGCCAATTACAGCGCCTATTCAAACAACACTTAAAGAGCAGTGTGCAATTGTTTTATCGTAATCTGAGGTTAAAAAAAGCTAGTACTTTACTACGTGAGTCACCGCTCAGTATTGCTAGTATCGCCTTGATTTGTGGTTTTAGTTCATCCGCTTATTTTAGTAAATGTTATCGTCAATACAGCGGTATGTCACCTAGGAAATATCGCTAAAAAACTAAAATAAACAAAACCTTGTAAGCGTTTTCATATTCTATATAGCATAAGCTCTCTTTAGTAAATTATCTTAAACTAATTATCGAATGGCCAGAAAGTATTAATAACTGGCTATATATTGATATTTAGTTAGTTATAAGCACTAGATAATAAGTGATACTTAATCACGGAGTTAGCACCATGGCTATTGTCTCTTCACATCCAATGTATCAATTTATCGATGATCTGCAATCTATAGATTTACCTGCACAAGTCATACAACAAAGTAAAATTTGTTTGGCGGATTTACTAGCGACGTTGGCTGCTGGTAGTCAAACTGAGTTGGCCCCCATTGTAAACACTTTTTGCACTCAGCAATTAAGTGCATCAGTACAAGCGCCTAGAGCACTGCCACTAACAAGCGCATCGCCAATGAGTCCAGCGGGTGCTGCGCTACTCGATGCGATGGTGATAGATTCAATGGACGCCCACGATGGTCACTCCTTAACAAAAGGGCATGTGGGTTGTGCGGTCATTGCCACACTGAACAGTTTTATCTCTAGTGCGCAGCAAGATAGCGAGGGGAGATCAAAACAGATCTCTGGTAGACAGCTACTCGGATATCTAATTGCAGGTTATGAAATAGGTACTCGCTGCGGCATAGTACTGCATGAAAGTTGCAGTGATTACCACTCGTCAGGCGCTTGGAATGCGGTGACTTGTGCAGCATTAACCGGGCATTATTTGGGCTTAGATCGGCAGCAGTTTGAACACGCTTTAGGCATTGCTGAATACCATGGGCCGCGCAGTCAGTTAATGCGCGATGTTGATCATCCCACCATGGTTAAAGATGGCTCTGGCTGGGGCGCTATGGCGGGAGTTAGCGCCGCTTATATGGCTCAGCTTGGGTTTACTGGCGCCCCTGCGATTACTGTTTTTAATAGTGAAGTGCAGGGTTATTGGCAAGATCTAGGTAGTCGCTGGCGTATTCTAGAGCAATATATTAAGCCATATCCAGTCTGTCGCTGGGCACACCCTGCAATAGATGCAGTATTAGCATTAATGCAGCAACATAATATTGCAAGTCATCAGATAGTGAAAGTGACAGTGCATACTTTTCATCATGCCACTCGGCTCTCGCAGCAGTTGCCTGAAACATCAGATCAAGCGCAATACGGTATCGTTTTTCCGCTCGCTATCGCTTTGTGTCATGGCAACGTGTTACCTAAGCATCTACACGAATCGGCTTTAAATGATGCTGTGGTAGTGGCTATGTTCAAGCGTATTGAAATAGTAGAGACAGAGCACTTTAGCCAGCTATTTCCTGCACAGAGGCAGTGCCAAGTCGATATCGAAACGGCTAGTGATACTTATAAATCTGCTGCCTATTCTGCACGAGGTGAACCGCAAGCGCCACTATCGAAAACTGAGCTGTTAGCTAAATATATGGCGTTGACTACACCTGTATGGGGCGAGCAACGCGCCATCAAAATACTAGACGCAATTGATCAGTTAGATACACAGGAGAGCAGTGCACTCGAGTTACTGAGTATGATTCCTCGTCAGCATTGAAGGGGTGTGAGTGAAATACTCGGAATTATTTTTCACCCGCTGTAAGAACCAATTGCGAAAAGATTCAATTTTAGAAACTCCCACTTTGTGTAGTGGGGTCACTAAATAATAAGCTGAGCGTGGATTAGCTGTGTGTGGGTGAACTTGAATTAACTTGTTTTCCTGCA
The DNA here is from genome assembly GCA_036960485.1 of Oceanospirillaceae bacterium. Lineage (GTDB taxonomy): Bacteria > Pseudomonadota > Gammaproteobacteria > Pseudomonadales > Balneatricaceae > Rs1. The sequence goes on along the minus strand of JBALXS010000198.1, from coordinate 832 downwards.
GTTCACGTTGAATCAGTATTAGCGGTAACATACCTATACCGTGGCCTGCGCACAGCGCTTCTATAATTAACTCGTACTGCGAATAGCGTAAACTATTGCCTTCTTCAGGTAAAATTGCGCCTAAGCTGTTAAACCAAATTTTCCACGATTCGGGACGAGTAGTATGATGTAAAATACGTTGTTTCATCAGTTGTGCGGGATCAGTTAGCGCTTTTTTTAGCAGCTTTGGCGAGGCGATAGGTGCCATTGATTCCGCCATTAAATAATCAACCCGCATGCCCGGCCAAGGTGGATCTCCCTGCACAATCCCCACATCTATTACGTTAGGGTCAAATTGACTGTTATCTGAATAGGTGATGGTATTTAAATTAATCTCGGGCTGCACTTGTTGAAAGTCTAGTAGATAGGGCAATAACCAGCGTGAGCCTAATGTTGGATAAGTACCGACATTAATACCGCCGCTGATATCCTGAAATGATTGCATTTTTAAAGTGGCTGCTTCCAGCTGATCTATCGTGGGAATAACAGCTGCGAGATAAGAGTGCCCCGCTGGCGTTAATTTGACGCGCTGACGGTTGCGCAAAAATAGCGGTTGACCGACTAACTCTTCTAACAGTTTTATTTGTCTGCTGAGCGCACTCTGTGTCATGTTTAAAGTGGCAGCGGCCTGGGTAAAATTCTCCAACCGCGCTGCAAACTCAAAGCATTGCAATGACATAGTACTAGGTAATTTTCGTCTCATACGCGATCTACTTTATCGATGATTTTAACTATCAACTTGTCATTTCAAGCCGAATATTTGGCGGTTTATATCTGTTGTAAGACTATAACG
>JBALXS010000197.1:0-6628 GCA_036960485.1 Oceanospirillaceae bacterium | reverse complement strand
CACCTCAACAATCGTCTCCTCAAAATTCACCTCAACAACAGGCGCCGCAACAAGCTCCTAATTTCGATGATTTTGATGACGATATACCCTTTTAGACTTGGTAATATGTAACGTTCATATGTACATTGTCTTCTAAAGCCCTGCTATTGTAGGGCTTTTTTGTTTTTACGTGTTTTACAGGTTTTTTTATAAATCTAAGCGCTGTGTTTAACAAGCATTGTGTGCAGCTGGTCTTTTAAATGTAATCGTTGTTTCTTTTGTTGCTCAATGTATTCATCACTAGGAGTTTCAACACCTTGTTCAATGCGATGCACCTCATGATCAATTTCATGATATTTATCGAACAATTTTGCGAAATGTCGATCGTTCATTTTTAATTCATGAATCGAGTCACGGTATTCTGGCAATTCGTGAAGTAAGTCGTGTTTTTGTAAGCTCATGTAATCTATCCTCTCTTTGATAACTAATTTCTATATATACTTTACCCCCAATAGCCAACACTGATTTTGATATATATCAATTGTCGGGAATTAAACTAGCCGCTTTATTATAGAAACGAACGGCTGTTAAAAGCTGATATTTTAAGGATAGATTTATGCAATAACTGAGCCTATCCACTAGCTCCATTTTATCTATTTTTGAATAGTTCAGTAGTGCCAAGTAGCTTTTGATCAGCACGAATAGAAATGATTACTGCCATCATTGTTAGGTAGCCTATGCTAGAAACAGTTTGTAATAATTCCCTTATCATTTTATTCCCTAAGCTAAATGCCTGTACTTCTAGCTACTTAATCATCAATTTTATTTATGCACAATAGTTACTTAATCTATGAGGAAAACGGCCGACAACTCACTTATAGTAAAAATTTCCCAATCTTTAGCCCCAAAGAATGGGCCATAAGCTCATACAGAGAATACCGCGAAAGTATTTCATCGCAATGATGTTGTGCTGCAATGCTGCCTTGCGATAATCTCTTCAAGGAGGAATCAAGTGAAGATTAATTCATCACAAGTCGCTTATTCAAGCCAGCATCAGCGTGAATCAACAGAGCAGTATCAGCGTTTTGCTAAATCAGAAGTGGCTCCAAATACAGCAGATTCAACAGGGTCAACTAATGCCGAGCTGTTTCGCAATGCCGCTAGTGGCAATTCTGAGCTAAATATTGGTATCAGTCCAGCAACACAAAGTGTGGTGGACTTATCTTATAAAGCGCGGATGTACTCTCACCAATCAACGCAAGCTCAAAGCCTTTCACAAATAAGCACAGCCACTGATCAACTCACTTTACGAAAAAACTCTGCGAGCCAAACTGTGGTTCAACAAGTAATTGGTATGCAGGCAAGTGTTCGCAACTTATCAGTAAATGAAAACTTAACGCAATTGATAAACCCGCTGCAAACCGCGGCTTACACAAATGTAGAATCTCAACAAACACAGCTTAACGTGAATCGCACTGATTCAAGTGAGCAAGCGCGCCTAGAAATAAAAGAGCAATACACGTTAATTGAAAAAGAAAAATTACAGCTAGGTGCTCAAGGCAGAGTGACTACTAGTGATGGGCGTGAAATAGATTTTATGCTTAAGTTAGAAATGCAGCGTAGCTTTAAGCTTGAAGAATCACTACATATTAAAAGCGAGCAGCGTGAGCTGATGGACCCGTTAGTGATTAATTTTGATAGCGGGGCTGCCAGTTTGACCAGTGGTAGCTTTAGTTTTGATTTAAATACAGATGGTATTCGTGAAGAAATTTCTTTTGTCGGCCAAGGCTCTGGTTTTTTAGCTATTGATAGTAACAACGATGGCCGCATTAATGATGGCTCTGAACTTTTTGGTACCGTAGAGCTAGGTGGTTTTGCACAATTAGCTGAACATGATTCAGACAACAATAGATGGATAGACGAAAACGATGCTATTTTTGAGAAACTTAAAATTTGGACTAAAGATGAACATGGTGTTGACCAACTCACAGGCTTAAAAGAGGCGGGTGTTGGCGCGATTTATCTAGGTGCCAGTGTTGGCTCATTTGATCTCACAGATAGTAGTAATAACTTGTTAGGGCAAGTTAAACGTAGCGGTATTTATTTAACCGAAGCTGGCGAAGTTGCTAGTATTCAAGAGTTAGATATAGCTATTAGAGACACGTCACAAACGAGCAAAATAGAGCAAAGTTTGGCAAAAGTAGCTGTACAAGTACAAGATTGGGAAGGAGAAAACAACCCCCCTGAACGTGTCTTTACCCTCGGTGATATAGGCTCTGCTCCAGTTGCAGCCGCACCGGAAGAAGAAAATAAAACAGTTACTTTACTCGATATGCTATTTCCCAAACCGGGTAGTAAATATTATGAAGAAGCTGAAAAAAATCCGCAGCAGGTTCATCGTGAATCTACAACGCTAGTTAGCAGCAGTAGCGAAGAAAAATCGACTTTAGAGGTTGCAGAACAAAAGCCTAGAAAAGCTTTAGAAAACCAAAACACCATTGATGTGCTCGCAAGGTTACAGCGCCAAACGGTTGATCAACTTGGCGAAGAGGATGGTAAATATGCTCACCTAAGAGCGATTATAGAATCCTTAGTAAAAAGTAATCAACAGGCAAAAGTGAGTACAAGTTCGTAGAAAACGGATTATATCAGCAAAAGTATTAGCCCATTCTTGGGCAGGAAGAATTTTAGCTACTGTAACCAAAATGAAAATTGGCCTTGGTACTGCATAATATAGATCAGTTTCAGTATAAAAGTTGCGTATTCCTACAGCGTGTTCACTGTTGATGACTATCAGCGCAATGTGTGGCGTGCTCATATATCAATTTATATAATGGCTAAACTAAACCACAGTTACTCATTGCAGCGAACACCAAGAGATTGATAGATTTCATCTTTAACTTTATTTACTATGAAAGTGAGCGATCTTTAGCAGTGGGCTGTGAAAGTATAAATAGATATAACAGCGCGAGCAGCTTATCAACTGAATATATTAGAGGGATTAAGATGAAAGACAAACACCAACTGTTGGGCAAAGAGCACAGCGCTCCGTGGGAAAAAGCTTTTGATAGAGTACTTTCTCCTATAGAAGAGTTTATCCACAGGCAAACGACTAGTGGTGTGTTGTTAATGCTCTGCGCAATAATCGCTTTGGTGCTTGCTAATAGTGATGCTGCAAAAGCTTACCACCAAATATTTGGAGTGTATTTAACGATAGGGCTGGAGAATTTTCAGTTATCAAAATCACTTCACCATTGGATAAACGATGGTCTTATGGCCGTTTTCTTTTTAGTGGTTGGCTTAGAGTTAAAACGTGAGTTATTAGTAGGAGAACTTGCCAATCTAAAGCAAGCAATGCTACCGATCATCGCAGCGGTAGGCGGAATGTTAATGCCAGCGCTAATCTATTTTGCTATTAACCCTAGCGGCCACACTGCCGATGGCTGGGGTATTCCTATGGCAACGGATATAGCGTTTGCGTTAGGTGCTCTAGCATTACTGGGTAACAGAGTACCGAAAAGCTTGTTAATGTTTTTAGTGGCGTTGGCTATTGTTGATGACCTTGGTGCTGTAATCGTTATAGCTTTGTTTTACACCGATACCATCAATATAACGGCGCTCGCATTTGTGGCCTTTTTTATATTCTCACTTATTTGCTTAAATTTAGGAGGAGTGCGCTTACTCTCGCCCTATTTAATAATAGGAGCCTTTCTTTGGATAGCCATGCTCAAAAGCGGTGTTCATGCCACACTTGCAGGTGTCATTCTTGCGTTTATCATCCCAATGAAACCTAAATACGATCCAAAGCGATTTATGACACTGATTCAAGATAGTGTGAAAAGTATTAAAGAAGCTTACCAAAAAGATGAGAATATCATCGTAAACGATATACTGCGCTCTAGAGTACGCGCCTTAGGTAACGGCGTGAGTTTAGTACAAGCACCAGCCCAAACCTTGGAGAGCAAACTGCATCTCCCTTCAGCTTATTTAATTATCCCCATCTTCGCGCTAGCCAATGCTGGAGTACCTATAGATTGGGCAAACATTGGTGAAATCATCGTTCACCCTGTAACGATGGGCATAGGTTTGGGGCTAGTGCTGGGTAAACTCATTGGTATTGCTGGTTTTACTTGGTTAGCCGTTAAAGTGGGAGTATGTGAGCTACCTAAAGGGTTAAATATACACCATATAATTGGTGCAGCGTTCATGGGCGGTATAGGTTTTACAATGTCTATTTTTATTGCCGAATTAGGTTTTGCACAGCATCCACAAGATTTATTAATGGCCAAAACAGGCATTCTATTCGCTTCATTATTAGCAGGTATTACCGGTTTTATATGGTTATATATAACAGGAAAAAAGGATGCTTAGTTAGTTTAGTTGATAGGCAAGCAAGTAAATAATGAGATAAATAGATTCTAACTATTTCATTACATATTTAAAAAGCAGCTACAGGCTGCTTTTTAATGCCCAACTTGGGTTTATATAAGCTATTAATTGTAGATTTTGTACTAGTAATTAGTTAAAAATTGGCCCAAATCAATACTATAAATGCAGTATGGCGCTATTATCTGTTCCCTTATTCCCAACCATTGCTGAGCGGTTAAATATGTAAGTTCTCTAAGTTATTGATTTGTTATATTCAATTATGCTTAAATCGATATTTTTCAGAGAAATGAGACTTGTCGTTAGCGTAAGATCAATGAATTAGAGCGCAATAAAAATTAAACTGAACACTAATTACTTTCAATGGCTGCGTCTATCATCAAGTTTAGCCTTCGATGTAAAAATATAAGAACTGATGAGTAGCTGCTACTGAGTTCCTGCTAAATTTTAAAACCTAAATATAATCCCCTACAAGAGAGTAACTTAACTTGAAAAAAGTATGCATCACATTACTGCTGTATTGCTTGAGTGCAAGCACAGCAATTGCCTCGCAAGGAGCAATCGGTCATTTAGATATGACATCATCGATGCTCGGATATGTCGCACTAATCATCTTCGTTATCGGTTACGCGCTGGTTATTGCTGAAGAGTTTATCCACTTACGCAAGTCTAAACCGGTGATATTAGCCGCCGGTCTTATTTGGATTTTGGTCGCTATATTGGCCAAAAGCAAAGAGGGTGGCAAAGAGTTAGTTGAACAAGCACTGAATCATAACTTATTGGAATACTCAGCTTTATTACTGTTCCTACTCACTGCGATGATTTACGTAAATGCGATGACCGAGCGCAACGTATTTGAAGCGCTAAGAGCTTGGCTTGTCAAAAGAGGGTATAGCTACAAAAAGCTTTTTTGGATTACAGGCTTTCTCGCTTTCTTTATTTCACCGATTGCCGACAATTTAACCACCGCTTTATTAATGGGTGCTGTGGTATTAGCAGTAGGTGCAGATAAGCCAAAATTTGTATCCTTAGCATTTATCAACATTGTAGTCGCGGCTAATGCTGGTGGCGCATTTAGTCCGTTTGGCGATATTACGACGCTAATGGTTTGGCAATCAGGGCAGGTCGGATTCTTTGGGTTCTTTGTTTTATTCATACCATCGCTCATCAATTTCCTACTACCCGCTACAATAATGAGCTTTGCTATTCCCAATGAGACACCAAAGGCTTCAGGGGAAAAAGTATCCTTAAAAAAAGGAGCGATAACAATATGCTTGCTATTTATTGGTACAATAATTACAGCGGTCTCTTTTGAGCAGTTCCTGCATTTACCCCCGTTTTTAGGGATGATGACAGGCTTATCTTACTTGTTCTTTTTCTCTTACTACATCAAAAAAACCGACAAAAAACCAGCTGAAGACACTTCGCAATTTAATATCTTTAGCAAAGTGGCTAAAGCTGAGTGGGATACACTATTATTCTTTTTTGGTGTGATTTTCTGCGTCGGCGGGCTTGGTACTATCGGGTATTTAGCTGAAGTTTCACACTTCCTATATGGTGGTTTGGGCGCTACTAATGCCAATATCATAGCAGGAGTACTTTCTGCCATCGTCGACAACATTCCCGTAATGTTTGCCATCTTAACCATGAACCCAGAGATGGATGTTTTTCAATGGTTACTAGTAACCATGACAGCGGGTGTGGGCGGTAGTTTATTATCAGTTGGCTCTGCAGCAGGCGTTGCATTAATGGGGCAGTCAAAAGGAATGTATAGCTTCTTTAGCCACTTGAAGTGGAGCTGGGCTATCGCGCTTGGCTATGGGGCTAGTATCTATGCGCACTTTTTGATTAACGGCTAGCGCTAATTACCATCATTGCATAGGCATGGTGGTTTTTTTGATACGCTTATCATTTGTTAAACCCGCCCATGAGGCGGGTTTTTTATTGCTGCGTTATGGACTTCATCGAGTTACATGAAACAGTTCGGCATGAGCCAGTTAACGGCCAAGTGCGGTCGTTTTAGCAGTAAAGTGCGGCTAAAGGTGGAAACTTTGAAAAGCGGTCAGGAAAACTACAAAAAAAGGCGGAATCCTGCTCCAAATTTACTTTATCGTTGCCTTTCAAATATATACTTCATCCTTAATATACATTTTTTATTTAGAAGGTATTTGAAAAAATGATAATTTCTACTGCGCTAGAAGATCACGATATGACGTTTAATGCTGAATTAATGGATAACGGTGAGACAAGGCTTAGATTCGCA
>JBALXS010000196.1:0-6644 GCA_036960485.1 Oceanospirillaceae bacterium | reverse complement strand
CTTCTGCCCATTTACACTGCAAAACCCTTTACCTCAAAGTAAAAACGTACTATCGTACTAGTACATGAATACACTATACCGAAAACAAGTTCTCGCATTGCTCTGTGACATCGATAACCACGATGAAATGGCGGCCGCCCTCGATATCCTGCTCACTGATAAAGAGCAGCAAGATGTTGATCAGCGCCTGCAAATATTTCACATGTTGGAAACCCAAGTACCACAACGGGAAATATCCACTAAGCTCGGCGTGGGGATTGCCACCGTGACTCGGGGTGCTAAAGCGATGCGCACAGACAGCTATAAGACCATTGCACAATTACTGCGCTCGGTGATACAGCGTTAAAAACAAGCTCAAACTCCTCATTTATAATTATAAACTGCGGATTTTCGCTTATTTTTGCCTTGCCTCACCTTCCCTCGCTACTTCGTGCAAAGCTCTTAATACATAAAACACACCGATAAATTGGCTCACTGTTGTAAAGACGCTGAGTAAAAATAGGTTAAACATGATCACTAAACCACTGCCGAAGATAGAGTTACCCGGCAAACCCACATATTTAAAATTGACTGAAGATTTTGACTTTTTTCAGCTGTTTCGCAGTATCGAAGCTAAGTACGATAACTGCTTTATCTTAGAATCTCTCGGCGAAGAGAGCTATGTATCACGCCATCATATTATCGGTTTTGATCCACAACAAACCTTGTATGCTAAAGATTATAAAACCTTGTGTATTCAAGATAATGCCACCGGCAATGTAGAGGAGTTTCCCTGTGATAACCCCTACTATGAGCTACGCAAAATAGTGCCGCAAAACATTATTTCGAAACGTTATGCCGGCGGAATTGTCGGTTATTTAGGCTATGACGCGGTTAACTTCTTTGAACCTAAGTTGAATGTGCAGCCAAGTGATTTATTTCAGCCGTTTAAGTTTGGCGTGTATAAAGATGGCCTTGTTTACGATCATATGACAGGGGAAATCTTTTATTACTATTACACTGATAATCGCTTTGCTGAGGTTGAATCACTGCTGCATTTAGCGCAGCAGCCATATGGAGAGACCAGCACTGTCTGCATTGGCGACTCTATGTCTCGTGAAGAGCATGAAGCCTCTGTATTAAAAGTGAAACAAGATATTATCAACGGGCGTATTTTTCAAACGGAAGTCGGGTTTAAAACGCGCTATAAAATTAAGGGTGATTGCACGCAAGTGTATGCTAAATTGCGTGAAGTTAACCCGTCCCCTTATATGTATTACATGAAGTTTGGCGAGCAAAAAATCATTGGTGCTTCACCTGAGTTATTGTTTCGCTTAAGCGATGGCGAAATGGAAACCTTTCCGCTAGCAGGCACGGCAAAACGCGGTGCTAATGCAGCTGAAGATACACAATTAGCGCGTGCCTTGCTCAATGATCCTAAAGAGATTGCCGAGCATAATATGCTAGTTGATTTGCATCGCAATGATATTGGCCGCGTGGCAAAATTTGGTACCGTCACCGTGCGTAATTTAATGTCGATTAAACGCTATTCACACGTGCAGCATATCTCTACTGAAATCTTTGGCATTATGGCAGATAAAGAAGATATGTTTTCAGCATTGGCTTCAAATTTCCCGGCGGGCACCTTATCAGGCGCACCTAAAATGGAAGCGATGAAGATCATTGATGAGCTTGAACCTGATGGTCGCGGACCTTACGGTGGCGCATTAGGTGAGTTTAGTTTTAACGGTGATTGCACCTTTGCTATTCCTATTCGCACCGTGTTTATCAATGGCGAAGATGGCTATGCACAAACCAGTGGCGGTAATGTTTACGATTCAAACGCTGCGGATGAGTATTTAGAAATTCAACGAAAATTATCTGCTATGCGCAAAGTGCTAGCCTATTTTGAGGAGGCGAAATAATGCGCGTTTTAATCATTGATAATTATGATTCTTTTACCTTTAATTTGTATCAGTATGTGGGCGATATTTTATCGCGTGAGCTTGATGGGCAGGCCTTTGAAGTAGTTGTGAAACGCAACGATGAAATTGGCTTAGATGAGATCCGCCAGCTCGCTTTTGATCGCATCATTATTTCCCCAGGCCCTGGCACACCTGAAGATATCGCTTATTTTGGCATTTGTTCACAAGTGATTAAAAAGCTGGGAGTTCACACCCCTGTATTAGGTGTTTGCTTAGGGATGCAAGGTATTGCGCATTGTTTTGGCGCTAAGGTGGTGCTGGCCGGTGTGCCAATGCACGGAAAAGTATCCCCTATCAAACACGATGAGCAAGGGGTGTATCAAGGGGTTCCTCAACAGCTTGAGATTATGCGCTATCACTCGTTAATGGTAGATGTAAATACTTTGCCAGAGTGTTTAGAAATCACTTCCGTAATTGATGATGAATACGCTGCTGGCACCAATGACTTTAAACAAGCGGCGCTTAATGGCAGTGAAATAATGGGCGTAAGGCACGTTGACTATCCTATTGAAGGGATACAGTACCATCCTGAATCTTTTGCCACCGAAGGCGGTAAAACTTTATTGAAAAACTTCTTATTACATAGATGATTTCAGGTAGCGAGTAGCTAGAAAGTTGAGTAGCGAGAAAGTTGAGTAGCGAGAAAGTTGAGTAGCGAGAAATTAAAGAGTTGAGTAGCGAGTATTATTTGTCATACTCACTTTACTCGCTACTTTTATTTGAGCCTTTTCGCGTAACTCGTCTCTTTTTATGCTCGCTACTTTTTTTACTGGTTACTTTTTTTTGCTCGTTACTTTTTACTCGTCAATTTTTTACTAGTCACGTTAGCAATTTAAACAGCTCGCATTCCTTCTATTTTATGCCAATAGCCATTACATTCTTGCGCTCTATCCAACGCTATTGGATGATCTCCGAATTCATTCGCTTGATATTGATCTAGCAACTCTAAGGTCGACTCTGATTGTGGGCTTAAGCGCACCACATCAACAATCCCCTGCATTGATTTTAGCTCATTAATTAAATTATATTTTAGCCCTGATTGAGTTTGTACGCCGTTGATGACGAACAGCTGATTATCGTCTTGGCTATTTACAATTCGCCCTTGGGGGTAATCAATACAGCACAGCTTGCAATCATCTTTAGAGCGGTTTTCAGATCGAGCAGTAAAGCAGCGAGCCGAATATGCCAATGGCATGTTGCCATAGGCGAAGATTTCTACCTCAAAATCTTGCCTTTTATTTTCTAATATAGGGTCAGTGACTATTTTAACTAACCAGTCGCGAGATAACTCAACCGGCATGGTCCAGCGCTTTAATCCTTTATCAATAAACAAGGCGAGCGTCTGGGGGTTATAGCAGTTGACTGCTGGGCCAATACAAAAGTTAGCACCTTGTTCTGACAGCACCTGTACTGCTGCTAAGTCATTGGCTTCTACCATGAATTCCTGCTGGTCACAGTAGCGTTTTAGCATGGTTAAATCTGAAGGAGTCTCTAATAACGTCATAGTAGAGATACACACTTCTTTACCGGCATCTTGCAGCATTCTAGCGATATCAAACCAGTCCTGAGTTTTTAATTCTCGGCGTTTTGCACACACTGTTTCGCCTAAATACACTATATCAACCTTCGATAAAGCTACACGTTTATAAAAATCTTCTACTCGCTGTTTTGGCCAATAATATTGGATCGGTCCTAAAGCGTATTTCATCACGGTATGTTCCTGACAGGTAAAGGGTTACTTCCACTTCTTATGGTATGCACCTAGCGTTGTTTGGCTTCCCTCGGATAAATGACTTAAGCATTGCTCAGTTGCTGGCGAAGGTTTAAAGCTGTCGGGTGCTGCCCGGCAATTGTCTATTGCCTCTCGCCATTGCTTGGTCACTTGGGAGACATAATTCGGGCTGCGCTGCCTACCTTCTATCTTTAAAGCGCTAATACCCATGGCCATTAATTCCGGCAACATCGACATACTATTGAGGCTTGTGGGTTCCTCTAATACATGAAATCTCTCGCTATCTACATCAAATCGGCCTTTACACAAAGTGGGATAGCCCGCCTTTTCATCATCGGCAAACTTATCAATTAAAATGCCATTTAGGTGGGTCTCTAACCCCGAGCTAGTTTCTTTGTATTCAACAAACTTGGCAGGAGAACACGCCCCTGCAGTATTAGGCGATTCACCGGTTAAATATGAAGATAAATAACAGCGTCCTTCAGCCATAATGCATAAACTACCGAAGGCAAACACTTCTATCTCTACCGGGCTTTGTTTCACTAATTGGCGCACTTGGTGTATAGATAACACTCTAGGCAGCACCACCCTTTTGACATTAAAATTATCGACGTAAAACTGGATAGCCGCAGCATTAGTAATAGAGGCTTGGACCGATGCATGAATTTCTACATCGGGATAACGTTTATGGCAGTAATCTAAGACAGCCAAATCAGCAATTATTAGGACGTCAGCCCCTATCGCCACTGCTTTATCAACAGCTGCCTGCCACCGCAATATCCCATCGGGGTGTGCAAAAGTATTTATAGCGACATGCAATCTACGCTGGTGTTGTCGTATATATTCAACGCCTTGTTGCAATTGCCGATCGTTGAAATTCAAACCGGCAAAATGTCTTGCATTGGTATCATCTTTAAAGCCGATATAAACAGCATCAGCACCAGCATCAACTGCTGCTTTTAAAGAGGATAAGCTACCCGCGGGGCACAGTAGTTCCATATCAATTACCATTGGTGATTAGATTATCTGAGCGCTAATCTAATGGCTTTTTAAAAATAAAACCTTGATATAGGTTAAGTTTAGAAGAGTTTAAGCAGATTAAACTAGTCTTCTCTCATACATAGCTCTCTAATGTAGAGATCTATATATCGGCTACCATTGCTGTCCGGTTAAAAAGTGTAAGCTCTTTACTCATTGATTTGTGGTTTTCTAGCATAGGTATTTGGATTTTTTTAGCCAAATAACCCTTGTGGTTAACTTAAAATCAATGAGTTAGAGAACAACAAAAATTAAACCGAACACTAATCATCTGTTACAGGCATCTGTGTAGCACACCATGAACTTGGATGATGAAGGCAGAGCCTGCTCATCTCTATTGAAGAGAACCAACATGATAAATCTTGCTAGCCATGAGTTTATATCCAATACTTTACAAAACACTGTCTATAGCGCTGTCAACAAACTGCCAATAGCAACCAGACAAGCACTTAGGTTCATACCCAATCGCATGCATACTAAAGCGCTGGAACTGGCTATTAATAACGTGTTCGAGGCAGCCTTGCTCGATGGTGAGCTAGATTTTTTAACGGCCAAGTGGCTTAAAATATCAGTGACAGATATAGGGACTAGTTGGTTTATCTCTCAACAATATGAAGGGGAAAAGGCAAAGCTTATCGTCAGCTGCACAGCACTAGCTGATGACAGTGTTGATGTTTGTATTAAAGGGAGCTTTAATAATTTTGTATTACTGGCAAGCAATAACGCCGATCCAGACACACTGTTTTTTAATCGCCAACTGCTGCTAACGGGTAACACGGAATTAGGCTTAGAAATAAAGTCATTACTCGAAAATTTTGAAGCGACTGCCATTTCCAAGCATTTAAGCAAATTATTACATTGGCACAGCCAGCAAATACTCAATGCACCTAGCTGATTACAGGCGTGCTTTAAAGAATCGGCTGAATTGCTCAGCCGACTTTATAAAATCAAATTTTGTAGCCCGTTTTTTAATCAAATGCCGGTTGCCAGTTCTCTGGTAGCTTTCTCTTTTGGCGAGCTTGTTTTGCATTCGCTATTATTTAGCCAAACCTTGTAACTTTTCAATTAATTCGCTATTAACGGCTCTTGGCCCGGTATCTTTGCGCAGCTTATGGCGACGTTGACCTGGTAGGCGAATACCATCTATCGCTTCCAGTTTTTCAAACAGCTTTTCAGCATGTTCAGCCCAGTTATCACCACCCATAATTTTAGGATCGATTGCCAAGATGAACTCGCCACCTTGTGGAGGGCCGCCATCACCATTATCGCCTTCGCCCGCTTCAAAGCTAAAGCCTTCGCCCACCATTGGTCCTGCCATGAGTTCTACCATCATGGAAATAGCCGAACCTTTGTGAGCACCAAAGGGTAGTAATACCCCCTTCAAAATTTCTTTAGGGTCTTCTGTTAGTTCTCCATCAGGACCCAAACCGGTACCTAGAGGCACTTGGTGTCCATCACGTGCGGCAATTTGTACTTCACCCATTGCCATTGCCGCAGTTGCCATATCAACCACTAACGGCACTTTACCAGGCCTTGGCCATGCAAAAGAGATTGGGTTAGTGCCAAATAATGCTTCTTTACCACCGGCTGGTGCCACCATTGGCATGTAAGATACACAGGCGAATCCGACTAAACCTAGCTCAGCAAGCGCCTCTGTTTCTGGCCAAAGGGCAGCAAAGTGATGCGAATGAGTTAAGCTTAGCGCTGCAATGCCACAGGTTTGTGCAGATTGCGCCAGCATGGCTACGCTGCGCGCAATGGCTAGTGGCGCATGGCCGTTTTCACCGTGGCAACGCACTAATGCTGGTGTAACTTGTTCAGGCTGTGGATTCGCTTTACCGTTTACTTTGCCGCTGTTTAGCGTTGCAACGTAACCTGGGATGCGAAATAAACCGTGAGAAACTGATCCA
>JBALXS010000195.1:0-6939 GCA_036960485.1 Oceanospirillaceae bacterium | reverse complement strand
CTAGAGCTTAATGCAGCGGTTATTGATAAAGATCTAGAAAATTCTTGGGAAATTCTTGCAGAGCCAATCCAAACGGTTATGCGCCGTTATGGCATTGAAAAGCCTTACGAGAAACTTAAAGAACTAACCCGCGGCCAAGATATGAATAAAGAAACTATCACAAACTTTATCGATGGTTTAGATATGCCTGCTGAAGCTAAGGAATCACTCAAAGCTTTAACACCGCATAACTATATTGGCAATGCGGTAGAACAAGCTAAACGTATATAAAAACGACTAATTTACTCGCAGCTGTTTAGCTGCGAGTAATATACCGTCTCGATTTTAAACTGCAATAATGTAACTAATACTTCTATTGCCAGCATCAAAAAGAGCTAAAGCGTTAACAACCCACCAACAGTTTCAAGCGTTTCACTGCCTGCAATTTTGCCAACGTTATCCCCTTCTGAAACCAACTTACCCATTGCTCTAGCAAACAACATTCCACAGGTTCTGCTGTAAATAGGTGTTCTAGAATTTTGTGGATTCTCACTTTCTATATCAACTATCTCAGCTATAAGCTGTTGCTTTTTAACAACATCCCCAACACTTACTTTCCAGCTAATAATTCCACTAGATGGCGCCATCACTGAATCAACGGCATCTAAATTGGTAGCAGTACTCATAAAAGGTGCTATGGTTTTTTTCTCTATATCGACAACACCTTGAGACGCTAAAAATCCCAATAGGCCCTGCGCATCTTGTATTGCCAATTCATCACTTACATCCGCAAAACCACGCAATTCAATTGTGGTTGAAAAACAACTCGCTGCGATACCGTTTTTTTCTGCTGCTATCCAAGGTAAAACATGTGCCGCATCAAAAGGAGAGCCACCAGGCTCATCTTCTAATAAAATCACTGGGGAGCGCATATATTGCGCTAACACTGCAAGCTGTTCTTGGTGACGATAATTCCCATATATATGCACTAACGCTTCTGAATCGCAATGCACATCTAATACATAATCAGCATCAATAGAAAGGCTCAACAAGGTAGCCTTTAACTGATTCAAAGGTGTATGTGTAGGCAACTGAGCGACGGATGCTAATAGCGCGGATCTTATTTTCGCTACACTCACGCTTTGTTTATTTTCCATTAAATCAGTGACTACATTTGATAAATCAGGCCAATGCCGATTGAAATTACCTTCTGCACTAAAAGATTGACGACCCAGTACAGTACCATTAATTTTTTGATCCATACCGATAGGGTTTGCATAAGGCACCACGACAATAGTGCCTCGTAATTTCCCTTCTTTATCCAGATCAATTAAACTTTCCAACAAATGCTGTAGAGCAAGCAAACCAGGCCATTCATCAGCGTGCAACGCAGCTTGTAGATAAACCTTAGGGCCCTCTTTATTACTTTCAAATGTATGCACTGTTAAGAAGCGTCTTGTACCAGGACTAGGGCTTTTAAGCGCAATTTTTTCAACTTTATGAGACATTAAACCAACACCAAGAAAACGATATCAAGCAAACCACTTCACGGCCTGATATATGATTATTATTTATTAAGTAAATTATCAAAAGACAGAGGAAATAAACTCTTTACAGCGCGCTGACTTAGGATTTTCAAATACTTGTTCAGGTGTGCCAAACTCTTCCACTTTACCTTGATGTAAGAACATCACCTTGCTTGAAACTTCACGTGCGAATTTCATTTCATGGGTTACTATCAGCATTGTTCTACCTTCAGCAGCAAGCTCTCTCATAACTTTCAAAACCTCGCCAACCAATTCAGGATCTAATGCAGAAGTCGGCTCATCAAATAGCATTACCTCAGGATCCATGGCTAACGCTCTAGCGATTGATACTCTTTGTTGCTGCCCGCCCGATAGCATACTTGGGTATACATCTCGCTTATCACTGAGTCCTACTTTCGCCATTAACTGCTCTGCATATTCAGTTGCTTGTGCTTTGCTTTTTTTAAGCACTAACACAGGACCTTCAATAATATTTTCCAAGACTGTCATATGCGGCCAAAGATTAAAGTTCTGAAAGACAAAACCTAATCGCTGGCGAACTTTTTCTAATTGCTTGCTGTCAGCAGTGCCTAAATCGCCCTCTTTATTGCGCTTTAGCTTTAGCATTTCGCCGCTAATCTCTATCTCGCCTTCAGTTGGATTCTCCAGCATATTGATACATCTTAAAAAGGTGCTTTTTCCAGATCCACTAGACCCAATAATAGAAATAACTTCTCCTTCTTTGGCTTGTAAACTGATACCTTTTAATACCTCCAAATCACCGAAGGTTTTGTGGATATTACTAACATTAATTGCAATTTTTTCTTGAGACATATTCAAACTCTATTTTGTAAAAGCCAAACGAAAAGCTGGCTTAAGATAAATAACTAACAACAACCATGATTGTAAATTTATAAGTATTATTGTAGATAAACTAACAATCTATGTCTGCAAAATTTAGGAATGAGAACAGATTAACATGGCCGTTCTGAATAATCAGACAACCTCCTTACTAATATCGAAACAAATGTCGCTATTTTAAAATACTAGACATCTAATACTGTATCGAGCCGTTCGAAACTTAGGTAAAATAAACACTGATATTTGTGTATAAGATTTAATACAGCAACACTGTCTTATTTCTTATATAAGAAAAATAATTATAGACTTTGGATCATCGATATGAAGAAATTAATTGCTATAGCAGCAACTGCTGTTACTTTAATGTCTGTAGCAGCTCAAGCTGCAGATACTGTTAAATTTGCGACAGAAGGCGCATACCCACCTTGGAACGCACTTAATAGTGCTGGACAACTTGAAGGCTTTGAAGTTGATCTCTACAAAGATCTTTGTGCAAGAGCAAAATTAGAATGCTCTATGCAACAAACTGCTTGGGATGGCATTATCCCATCATTACAAGCGGGTAAGTTTGATGTAATCATGGCTGGAATGTCAATTACTGATAAACGTAAGAAAAAAATAGCCTTCTCTAGCTCGTACGCATCAACGCCTGCTGTATTTGTTGTTGATAAAGCATCTGATTTAGCCAGTTTCAAAGTTGAATCTGCTAAAATATCACTAGCTGAATTAACGCCAGCAGAAAATACTGCTTTAAAAGCGACTCTTGCAGCACTAAAAGGTAAAACGATTGGCGTGCAAAAAGGCACTATTCATCTTAATTTCTTAAAAGAATACTTAAAAGATGATGCGACTATTAGAACTTACGCTACCCAAGAGCAATTAGATTTAGATCTTCAATCAGGTCGCGTCGACGTTGCATTCGCAGCAATGAGTTACTGGCACCCTTTATTCCAAAAGGATGAAGGCAAGAACTTTCGCGCAATCGGCCCAGGATTTTCTGAAGGACCATTTGGCGAAGGTGTTGGCTTAGGCTTACGCAAAGATGATCAAGAACTAGCAGACAAACTTAGCACTGCTATTGCCTCTGCAATCGCCGATGGAACCGTCTCTAAACTTGCCATTCAATGGTTTGGGTTTGACGCTTCAACTAAGTAATTATACTGTTGTATTATCCTAGGCAGGATAAACGATCTAGTTTTCAGCTATGAAACGACGCACTGAGCGGTTAATTCGAAATATGCACCAATAAAAATGAATCAATCGAGCTTGTCAGTAGATCTTTTCCGCATGAACACTAGGTTGTTCTGCCTTGTATTTACGCTACTTATTTACACTACAAAAAATTAGGTACTTCATTGGATTTAACTATTTTAAGCTGGGGAGCCAGCGGCTGGGGCGATGAGTTTTTTTACGCAACGTTAATTACAATTGCCGTTGCTACTTGCTCATTCCTATTAGGAATAATGCTAGCAACAGGCGCTGCTGCTATGAAGCTTAGCTCATTCAAAATATTACGCACAATTGCAACTAGCTACACTACTATCGTGCGCGGCATTCCTGAACTCTTGGTTATCTACTTAATTTTCTATGGTGGTAACACAATACTAATGAACATCGCAAAGGATGTTTTTAATTACCAAGAATACATAGAACTTCCTATTTTCGTAATGGGCGTTATTTGTATTGGACTTAGCTCTGGCGCTTATTCAACAGAAGTAATTCGTGGTGCTGTACTAGCTGTTCCTAAAGGCACTATTGAAGCTGCGAAGGCGATCGGCATGAACACTATGACGCGTTTTAGACGTATTTTAGTACCTCAAGTAGCGAGATTTGCCTTACCTGGGCTTGGTAATGTATGGCAACTCACCCTTAAAGAAACCTCTTTAATCTCTGTAATAGGCCTGGCAGAAATTGTGCGCATTGCTCAAATTGGTGCTGGCAGCGAGAAACAACCTTTTACTTTTTTCTTTACAGGCCTCATTTTGTTTCTAATACTCGCCTCACTTTCTGATCGAGGGTATTTATCCCTTGAGAAATGGGCAAACCGCGGCGCTAGGAGATCATAGTATGGATTTTGACATTATAAAGGAATCAATTCCTGCCATAGCCCAAGCACTTCCTGTGACGTTGTTTTTAGTTAGTGTTTCGTTATTTTTTGGTTTTTTTCTAGCTGTACTCGTGGCACTAAGCCGAACTAGCCAGCATTGGCTTCTCAACAAACCCGCTTATTTCTTTGTTTACCTGTTTAGATCGACTCCGTTGCTGATTCAAATGTTTTTAATTTATTATGGGTCTGGACAATTTAAAGTTGAACTGGAAGCGCTGGGATTATGGCAATTTTTTAAAGACCCGTGGTTTTGTGCTATTTTATCACTGACCCTCAACACAGCAGCGTATACCAGTGAAATTATTCGCGGCGGCATTCAATCAGTGACCATCGGCTTATTAGAAGCAGGTAAAGCTTGCGGCATGAGCACCCTACAACTATTCAAACGCATCACCTTTCCTCTCGCAATGCGCCAAGCACTACCTGGCTATGGCAATGAAGTAATCCTTATGGTGAAGTCAACTTCATTAGCAAGCACTATAACTATCATGGATATGACTGGTGCATACAAAGAGATTGCCTCTGAGCATTTTAGTCCGTTTGAACCTCTCATTGTGGCTGGCTGCTTCTATTTGTTATTAAACTTTATTGTTACTGTTATTATCACAAAAACAGAAAAAAAGTTTGCAATTGCTGCACACTAACCTCAATTTGAACAACTAAGATTACAACATTATAAAACCAATATATTTCTGCCATTTAGGCAGGAATATATTTTTAAGGAATAAACTGAAACCTTTGAATAGCATATAAATAGTTATAATAAGAACTACCTTTGAACTTCCCACCTATAAATATTTCCCTACGAATCTAGCAATTTATAAGTTAAAATTTTTAATTTAGCGCTCCTATTATACTTCAATAAACCATACTCACAGTCTAGTACTAATTTTTAGCACTCTTTGCTAAAGCTTAATTTCGATACACAAAACGATTTCTTCTCTCAAATTTCCTGTATAAGCTCGCAAGTACGAAAACATCTACCGACAAAAACACTACATTAAAGATTAACGGCTCCGCTAATACACCACTTCAGTACTCTTAAACTCTTTAATAGCTCTCTAACCGCTACGCACAAAACTGCAAGGCTATTATTGCTTTAAAATCCATACCTAAGAACCGCTCTTACCAACCTATGAGTAGTTAATTTAAAATTCTGCAAAGAACTGCTAAATAGAACACTTAAATGGCAAAACACCCTGCTAAATGCTTAATCACCCCAATAGAAAGAAAATTGTTAGTTTTCATGTGCCCACTAGTAAAAATTTAGTATATTCAACTGCTACAGACAAAATCGCTACCAGTATGATTTATAATACTAGTTAGCGTAAACAATTAATGTTCATAGAAAATATTTCAAACTGCCAGACAAAAACAGAAGCTGAACCTTATCGACTTTAATAGAACAGCAATCACCATTTTCTGTTATTTTTAAACCAGAATATTTAGATAGAGATTTTACATGCAAAAAATAGCTATTTTTGTTGATGTACAAAACATTTACTATACAACCAGATCGGTTTATAAACGCCAGTTCAACTACCGTAGATTTTGGCAACAAATAAACGCGCAAGGCAACATCGTTCAAGCCATAGCCTATGCCACTGATAAAGGAGATGACGGTCAAGCCAAGTTTCAAACCGCTTTGAAACACATAGGCTTTGAAGTCAAACTTAAACCTTATATACAAAGAGCCGACGGGAGCGCGAAAGGAGACTGGGATGTAGGCATTACTATAGATATAATGAGCATAGCACCCGATGTCGATCGAGTAATATTGCTATCTGGAGATGGTGATTTTGCGATTTTATTAGACAAAATCAATGAACTACATAACACTCAAACCCAAGTATACGGAGTCACCAAGTTAACAGCGAAAGGGCTAATTGACTCTTGCCAAGCTTTTCATGAGATCACAATGGCTGATTTACTATAATCGAGACATAAAAAAAGGCATCCTCCGAAAAAGACACCCTTTTTTTAGCTCAATTAAGAGCGTTTAGTTGGCTATATTAAAGCGCAACGATGTTCTCAGCTTGAGGACCTTTTTGTCCTTGTGATACTGTGAACTGAACTTTTTGTCCTTCAGCTAGAGTTTTGAATCCGTCACCAGCAATAGCGCTGAAGTGAGCGAAAACGTCTGGACCTGATTCTTGTTCGATGAAACCAAAACCTTTAGTTTCATTAAACCATTTTACAGTACCAGTTGTAGTAGACATAAGAAAATCCTTTAAATTCAAGAGTAAGTTATACCTTAACAAAATGTTAAGGCTATTGGCCGGAAATGTTGCGATTACTTATGAATATCATGACGAGGCATGAAAAGACAGGACATCGTGATGGCACATAAATATGGAACTTATTTTCTAGCTAAGTGAATTATATACACCTTTTCTCTGTGGTCAATATTGAAAGGTTGATTTTACACAAAAAAGTGAAAATATAGCTGAAAAATCAATTTTTTAA
>JBALXS010000194.1:0-6970 GCA_036960485.1 Oceanospirillaceae bacterium | reverse complement strand
GCTTCAGGGTTTGTTGCTAAAGAAAGCTTCGTCAGTCAGAAAAAGATAAAGGGGTCTGAGCGAATAAGGTAAATCCCTCATAACATTCTGGGTCTTAAACGAGTGACAAAAGGCAAGTAATAAAGCTCAAGTCGAACAGTGATTATTCTTGTAAATTAGCGAGTATAGATGTGGCTGCGAGCTTCCAAAAGGAACTTTTTGGCAAAGCCTACAGGGATTATACTTACGGCATTTCGCATAAGTTCAGCTATGGTAAGCCCTAATTACTACTGCACCGATAAATGAAACCGCTATATCGTAAAGGGGCAAAGACGAGTTAGAGTGCAGATTCTTTCTCGCTTATTTTGACCAGGTACAATGAACAAAGTGAATTTATACTAATATCCGTTTAGATATACAAATCAAGCATATTCGGCCAGTTCACTAAGCTCATAACTACCATCAAAAATTTTAAGTTTATCTAATACTTCATCTGGTGCCACAAAAAAAAACTCTTTCCGTTTATTCACTAGGTTCACTCGTTGTTCACTAAAAGCTTTATGAAGAAAAGCTTCTAATGTCGGTGCGTCTTTTGTATAAGCAAATGCATGCACTTTAAATAATTCTGGAACAGAAGCATCTCCAAGCTCTTTGACTCTGTCATAAGGTTCAGCACGCCTAGTCATTCCTATTTTACAAATTCCAGACCCAAAAGAAGCTTCATTAGAAATAACATAGACATAACCAGCTCGAGTTATTTGAGCGAGTGAAACTGCCCTTTTCTCTTTTTCTTTTAGCTTTTCTAGTTCTTCTTTGTGAAGCTGATATAAAGCCACTTGCTCTTCTGTGCTTGACTCAAGTTTACTTAACTCACTTGCGACCAGTTTTTCCATAATCTGACGTTCTTTTTTGGCCTTTTCTGCTGCTTTTTCTATTCTTGCGGCTTCGCGTTCTACTTCTCTTTCTAGTCTCCTTTCTTCACACTCCTCTTCTTTGATATCTGATTTTAATTGCTCAATTTCATATACCAAACGCAACTCTTTAACCTTACATGCTAAGTATTTTTTTTCTAAATAGGTTTTGACCATTCTCCCTGAAGAATTAATGTCATTGAAAGCATTTTCAGATCGCTGTATTAGACGGTTTATGTTGTTCCAGTCTGCTACGGCAACGGCAGCTTTAAACTCATTATCTAAACAGCGTATCCTTAATTTAATCTCCCTATTAAAGAACTTTTTGGCTTCAGAACGTTTACCATTTATGACAAAATTGCTGCCCATATGGCTGATACAAGCTGTTTTGTTACTGACCATACCCTTAATGTTTGTCTTTACCTGTAAAAGCTTTTCCTCGAGTAAGCTTAGATCATCTTTACTAGAGATTGATTTATAAGAAATCGAGTCGGTAGTGCCTACACCTAGATTATATTGAGACAATTTAGTTTCAGCTATCCTAAGACAGACTAAATCGTCTTTATAAGCTATCTGTAACTTCTCATACTCTTGATTAAGGTTTTTATATGAAGCCTCTGCCTCTGTGATAGGAGAATACTCAATTTCAATTTCATTATGCTGGGACAGTGCTACTAGATATTGTTTTCGTGATTGAAGGTAAAAATAGAGAGCAAATGGAATTGCGAGTATTAGTGCAACGGAAATGAACATAAAATTCTCTCTTAAATAGATTGTGGCAATTCAGCAGATGAGTCAGATAATATAGAGGTAACCTCTGAAATCGCTTCTCGCATCAGCAAACTTTCACGATATTCTTTAGCCTCTACATCAAAATACCAATCTGATTTAACTCCCATTTCTAGCATTTTTTCAGATACTTCATTGGCAGGGACTTTAAAGAACTCCTTGCGATGGTTTTCTTTATTCACTCTTCGTTGAGCAAATTTTCTATGAAGCATTTTTTCTATTCCAGGCGCATCTTCTACAAACGCTAATGTATGCACATCAAACTTAAATGGAACACTGGCATCACCCAATTCCTTAACTCTATCCATTGGCTCAAGGCGCCGAGTCATCCCTATTTTGACGACTCCCTCTCCGAAACTACCAATATTCGATATAACATAAATATAGCCAGCCCTTGTGAGCTGTGCTTGTGACACTGCCCGTTCAAACTTGTCATCAAGTTTCTTGATTTCCTTTTGCATGGACAAGATCTTATTCTGCATGTCCGTAGCGCTTGCTCCGTGCATTTTTTGAGCGAGTTTCTGAGCCTTAATTAGATCTGACTTACGGTAATAGATATCGTCTTCTAGCTCATCGGTATCATCACTACCTCCTTGCTTAGATTGCTGTCGCAATAGTGCTTGTTGTGCTTTTCTCTCTTGTTTAAGTTTCTCTTTGTGCACTAACTCTGCGTTCCAGCTCTTTAGCTCATCAGCTTTTAAGTTGAAGTATGTTTGTGATATTTCGACATTCGTAGTTTCGCCTAGCTTGGCAAGCTGTTCGTTTAACCGACGTAGTTTGTTCATTGCACTATCAATAGTGTTATGACGCATTTTTTTTCGGATGGAATCAAACTCAGAATTAAATGCTTTTAAGAGCAATCGTTTGTAGTCTTCAACCATTTTTAGGCCATCAGAGCGGCTTCCAAACCATCTCCAATCAGAATAAGCAGATACAGCTTTACCTGTTTTTATCACATGAAACTTTTCTAATTGATGCTTTTTAATTATACGTTTAAATGATTCACTATCATCAAATTTGAATGTGGGTGGGAGAAGCCCTACATCGATGAGCTTTGTTTCTTCTTTAGCTTCATTTACAAGAGTTGTTAGATGCTCATACTGGCCTGTACCAGAGTCAAACTTCTCTTTAAGCACTTCATATGCTGAATGTTGTTCAGCTAAAGCTTCTTCTACTGTTTTCTCACTTAGTATTTGTTTTTTTCTGTCTGTTTCTGCGAGAAGCACTTTGGAATCATTGGATTTACTTTTAGCCAATATGACAAGAAATATTAATAGTCCAGCACTAAGCCTTGCATGCTTTGTCGAAGCATTATTGCAGACACAGGGGCTGACGAATCGATATCTAAAGATTTGGATAGTGCATAAAGATGAAAAGTATACACTTTTTGGCCAGGTCCTTTAGAGCATGGCGGTGCATACTCGTTACGATCATTCACAGTATTACTGCCAAATGAACCAACAGATTGATTTTCTTTACTGCCAGAACCAATACCAGAATCAATGCCAGAAGCTTGCGCCGGAATATTGTAAACAATCCAATACCACTTGAGTTCCTCAGGCTGGTTTGGTTTAGGTGCCTGAGTGTCACCTTGAGGTGGAGTGCCTTTTTTATTGTCAGCCGAGTGAGGATTAGGTATGTGATCCATTATCACCACCAATGATTGGGTTCCGTCGGGTACTCCTTGCCAGCTTAATGGCGGTGAAACCCCCTCTCCTTCACAAGTGAATTTAGTTGGTAATGTACCATTATCGGTAAATGCAGGGCTGGTGAGTTCAAGTGACGCCTTGGCATTAGCGGCCGTTGCGGCTAGCAGCGTCAAAGATAAAATGGAGACAATAATGTAGGTTTTCATGGCCTAATATCCGTAGCGATTAAGTTAACGATTAATGAGTTAACTTAAGTGTATCGATTAGGCTTCGCTGATGGATGACAATGTTGTCATTTAACGATGGGTAACAACAGCCGCATAGTCACAACCACACTCTCGCTGGGTTCAAGCGTAAGATCGCCCCCGTGTGCGCGAGCAATTTCTCTGGCTAAACTTAACCCCAAACCACTGCCGGATATCCCTTGAGTATGAGCGGGTTCTCCGCGGTAAAAACGATCAAACAGTTTTACCCTGACATCGTTAGAGATCGGAAGACAAAAATTGCTAATCACGACTTCTATAGCATACTCGTTTTGGCGAGCGTGAATAGTCACACCTTTGTGATGAAGGCTATAACGCATTACGTTTACGAGCAGATTATTTAACAGCTGCTTCAACAAGACAATATCGCCTTGGATGATTAAACCTTTCTCAATAACACAATCAAGCTCCAGTTCATCCGACAACAAGGTCATATCGGCGATCAACTCATCGACTAATTCAGTGATGTTTATCGGCTCAAAATGCAACGCCATAGAGCCAGAATCAGCCTGTGATAGCAGCAACAATTTACGGGTAATAGCTGACAAATGCCCCACTTCATCAAGAATGGCATTGAGATCTAATTGCGATGAATTTTCAGACAACACAGCTTGTTCAAGCTTGCCTCTTAGCACTGTGAGTGGTGTTTTTAGCTCATGGGCGGCATCAGCCGTAAAACGAGAAACTTGTCGAAAGCTGTCTTCTAGGCGATCGAGCATCGTATTGTATGCATCAATCAACATTTTGAACTCTTTGTCTTCTTTATGCTCAGGTAAGCGATGACTAAGATCTTTTTGGGTCACCTTATCCATTGCTTTGTGTAATCTATTTATTGGTCTAATCGTATTGGTTGCGATAAACCATGCCCCTAGAATACTGAGTAATAGAGAAAAAGGAATAACCACAATCAGCGCCGCCTGCAAGGTGCTCGTTAACTGGCTAGTGGTAGCGGCAACATCCACAGCGATAAAACTTTGTTGATTTGAGACTTGAAATAAACTGGCTCGCCATTGGTTTTGCCGATGTTCAAAAAAGGCAAATTGACAAACAACGTTGGCTTTATGGTTATCGGTTAATGCTAGTGGCTCAGCACTCAGCCAATTTAAGCGACTTATAACATCTTGTACGCCTACACCCGTTGGTGCAGTTAAAAACCCTTGCTCCGCAGAACCTACAGAGAGCATTAATTGGTTCGGTGAACTAACTCGCAACTTGTCTGTTAAATCAGTCATTAACCTACCACCAGAAAGCGAAGTGTCGCGTAAAATATTTATATTGGCAGCGGGGTTATTTGTATCAGGCAGTGTACGTTTGGGTATTAAGCGTTTTGCTTCCATACAAAGGCGAGAATCAAGGTTAGTCAATTCTACAGTCATAATACGCGACCAACTTAAGCTGATAACCAGCGCAAGCACAGCTGTCACGGTTAAAATTGATATGGCAAAAATACGTGTACGAAAATACATATTAAAACCTTATCGAATGCTCAGGCGATAGCCTGTGCCGCGGACCGACTCAATGGCGCCGACCATTTTACCCGCCTTCTCTAATGAAGCCATTTTACTGCGGATGCGTTTAATGCATACATCAACAACATTGGTACACGGATCAAAATCGTATCCCCAAACATGCTCCAACAGTTGTCCTCGGGTTAATACTTGGTTAGGTGAACGCATTAAGTGTTCAAGCAGGCTAAATTCCCGACTAGTGAGTTCGACAGATTGCCCCTGACAATTAATGCTTCGATTAATGCAATCAAGTTGTAATGCGCCTACCTCAACGACATGCTGTTGTGTGCCGCCATGTCGTCGAAGCAAGGCTTGAATGCGAGCATGCAACTCTTCAACATAAAACGGTTTTGCTAAGTAATCATCAGCGCCCATGTCTAACCCTTGAACGCGGTCACCCAATTCATTACGTGCCGTAAGCAGAATAATGGGCGTATCGACACCTTGTTGACGCAGCGAACGAAGAATATCCAACCCATCTCTGCCCGGAAGCATAATGTCGAGAATAATAACTTCATAGGTATTCTTGCTTGCCGCCTGATAACCTTGATTGCCATCAGCACAATGAGTGAGCTTGAAATTTTTGGCGCGCAAACCTTCACAGATAAAATCTGCAATTTTTTGTTCATCTTCGACAAGCAATACTTTCATTGAGTTCTATCCTTGGGAAACACTTAAAAGTATCTCACCTGACGCATCGCACCCGCAACCTATATGACAACATTGTCATTTAAGGGATTAAGTCTGGTCATACAAGAAAAATTAAAGTCAGATCTATTCACTGTTTTCTTTTAGGAGCCACAACAAACTCAATAAAAAATATAAGTATTAATTGACTCAAGAAAGTGCAGTGGTAATAAGTTTTGCTCATTATTTTGTAAGTCAATAAGTTAAAACCCGATATTTATGATTAGATGAAATTATGAAATTTCCATGAAACTATGCTATTTTTTATTGTGTTCCATCAAATCCTCTTTAAGCTTAATTGATTCAATATGAGTAATACAGTCAATGGAAGTTTGATTTGGCTCCGCGCAACGGTTTAGTTCAACAGCATATTAGCTGGAATCTCGATAAACACACTAAGAAGCTCACCAAAAATCAACATTTATATCGTTTTAATTATTAATAATTTTAGTAACTTACCAGCTTAAGTCACTCGAAAAAATCACGCTTTATTCTGGATGATCTTTGTGGAAAGAAGCGAGAATGTAGATAACCATGAATGATACTATCTCGTTATGTAAATAAGATTTTCAATAGTAGCTAGTGAATTTAATTGGCTGTCTTTGTCCTTGAGATAAAATCGAGAGCTTGACGATTACATAAGGAGACGCAAAATATTGATTAGTATTAATTCATATTTTTGCCAAATTAAGCCAAATCGAAGAAACATAATACTCGGTACACATGCACCTGAGACCTTCTAAAACAGGGACGAATTCACGGCGGGTCTTAGGTGAATGTGTACTTAAGGTCACTCTTTCACATCCATGTGATTGCGACATCCCGTTCATCCTGAACATTCCTGAGGCAGGCAATTGATAACATTAAATTAACGCTCTAAAGCAAACTACCAAACATGAAATAGGTTCTGCATTACTCGGACGAAAGTCCAACTACCCGTAAACTTTGGCGCATTAATCAGTTACCTGCCTAGCTGAGAAAGGGTCAGATTTAACGATGAAATGAGTAACGCCACTTGTTCGGCTTGATACAGATAAAAGTAACAATGTTAACCTAAATAAATCAGAGTTATAAAATGAATAAAACAATAATGTCTGCTGGCGACTAAAGCCGGATAAAGTAAGGTATCACCACCAAGATAACCCCCATTATCAGTAAGCTGGTGACACTGGCAACAAAATACG
>JBALXS010000193.1:0-6981 GCA_036960485.1 Oceanospirillaceae bacterium | reverse complement strand
GTTAAAATAGTCATTTTGAAAGTCGATTATGATTAATGCTTGAGTGCTCATGTTTCACCTAGTGGTTTCAATTAAATATGGCACTATTATAAAGGTCGAGATAAATGCCACCATTGTCATATATGACATATATAAGGTAAAATTTGACAAACATTAAAATAGCTGAATAATATATATCGTCACTTATAGCCTTCTTTCTGTGATCTTTAATCACAATAAAAAAAGATAATGAAATGCAAAAAACACCTGTCATCGCCATTTTGGCCTATAGCAACGCACAAAAAGCGGCAATATATGGCTTAACTGATTTACTTGAAACCGCCGCTAAATTTCAATTAGAAGACAAAAAAAGACAAGAATTCACAGTTTGTCAGCTTGAAGAGCCTGATGAGGAACAATATTTAGCGATTATTATTCCGCCAAGTTTAGGTCCACAGCAAAGCCAACAATCTAGAGCTGCGTTAGTAACTTGGTTAACACGACAACACCAACAAGGCGCTATTATTTGCTCTGTCTGTGCTGGAGCTTTTTTACTTGCCCAGACTGGATTACTCAAAAATAGAGCGGCAACAACCCATTGGGCGCTTAGTGAAAAATTTACCCAAAATTTTCCTGATGTATTACTAGACAGCGATAAGTTGCTAATAGATGAAGGAGATATTATGACTGCCGGTGGATTAATGG
Organism: Oceanospirillaceae bacterium; assembly: GCA_036960485.1. Lineage (GTDB taxonomy): Bacteria > Pseudomonadota > Gammaproteobacteria > Pseudomonadales > Balneatricaceae > Rs1. The sequence continues at coordinate 6,297 of JBALXS010000193.1, read as the reverse complement.
CATGGGTTGATTTAGGCTTACGTTTGGTCGATAGATTTATTGGTACCAGTATAATGCAACAAACAGCACGCTACTTTTTAGTTGATCCTGGTGGTAGAGAGCAGCGCTTTTATCGCACATTTTCACCCGCTTTGCAGCACGGCGATCAAGCCATTTTAGGCGTTCAACATTGGTTACAAAAACATAGCAATACCAAGTTCACCATGGCAAGTTTAGCAGGAAAAATTAACTTAACAGAACGAACGTTTTTACGACGATTTTTTAAAGCGACAAAACTAAATCCATCAGAGTATCTACAGTTTTTACGTGTAGGCAAAGCGAGAAGCTTAATGGAATCAAGTACTTTGTCGGTTGACGAAATTGCCTGGCAAGTAGGCTACCAAGACTCAAGTGCTTTTAGGCGCATTTTCCATAAAACAATGGGTTTAACACCAAGAGAATATCGTAAGCGCTTTATGCCATAAAGCGTGGTAGCAGTGCTTAATGAACAACACATCACTTTGATGGTTACTGTAGCCGAATTACTAACCTGTTCCACTACAGACACTTTGTGCTACAAGTACGGCATACGTAAGTGTTATGCCACTTTAAACGAGTATTAGGAAATTGATGAATATTAGAAAATTTATAACTTATATTGTTTTTGTTAGTTTAAATTTATTAGCTTACAACACTTATGCTCAATCTTCTGTTTGGAAGGTGAGTAAGGGCGCAAATTACTTTTATCTTGGAGGTACAATCCACTTACTGACAAAAGGTGATTATCCGTTGCCACAAGAATTTATTACAGCCTATAACGACGCAAGTGAAATCATCTTTGAAACAGCTCTAATGGCAACTCAAACGCCTGAATTTCAAATGAAGTTTATTACAGCAATGACGTATAGCGATGATCGTACTCTCGCAGGTGAGTTGCAACCGCAAGTGTACCGAAATCTTCAAGAATTTATGGAAGCGCGTCAAATTCCTCTAGTTAATTTTAAAAAATTTCAACCTTGGGGAATGTCACTGATGATCACAATACTTGAGTATCAGCGATTAGGCATGATGCCGGATTATGGGCTTGATGTGTTTTTTAATAATTTAGCTTTGGCTGATAACAAAGAAGTAGTGGGTTTAGAAACACCAGCAGCACAACTAAATTTTCTTAAATCCATGGCAAAAATGAACCCTAATCTAGCCATTGAATATACCCTTCGCGATCTTGAACAATTGCCGCAATTTATTCAAATAATGAAACAAGCTTGGCGCAGCGGTGATCTGGAGTCATTTTCATCACACGAACTTGTAGTACAAATGAAAAAGGACTTCCCAGAGATGTATGACATTCTAATCACGCACAGAAACAATAGCTGGATGACACAGCTTTCCTCGTTGAACGACGATAAAAACAAAGAGTTCGTATTGGTAGGCGCAATGCACCTTAATGGAAAAGAGGGTTTACTATTCCAACTTCAAGCGCGCGGATTTAAAGCAAAGCAGCTATGAGATTAGATGCTAGGCATAACTACCTGTTAACACGGTTTTGTTATCATTCTCTTTGCCCGCAGCAGTGTGTAAATTGCTCTCTACGTTCTAAGTGCCTTTTCTAATAAAGGCAGCCAGTACAAGCTTCTATAACTTATGTTTCTAAATACAAGAAGGCACATGGCTTCTTCGCCTCGGACCTAAAATATTTTACGAGGCCAGTTTTGCTATTTCGGCCTCTAGCCTACACCTCATATGATGTTCTGTTCATCAGCTCGCCTTGTTTAAAACAGAGAGCTTGGCAATTTCATCTAGGTCAAACCTCACGATTAAGCCCTTGCCATTTGCTAGTAGTTAACGTTTAATAACAGTATGTTAAATAAACGGTGATTTTCCTACAGAGGACTTTCACTTCATTAGTTCATGCCCATACTGGGCGTACACAAGGTTAGTCACAGCGAATTATCTCCGCTGCTTCGCAGCTTTACTAATCGCGTGCTAAAAGCGTTATAAGTCATGAAATCAATCATCGCTATAATTGGTATAATCGGCATAGTAATTTGTTTTGCAGGTTTCACGTATCAGTATCGGGCGCGCAAACATTTAAAGATCCGAAACGCATTGCAGGAAAAATCAATTAAATCTTTTAAACGCGCCCCAATTGAGGATTACTCCGACATTGGAAAAGAATTATTAAGCAGATCTGATAACTGTGCAGCTATAGGAGTTAGCATGGTGATAGGCTATGCCCTCTTAGCTGGAATATATGAATAGCAGGGAAATATTAAAAATGATTTATAAGCGGGTAGTTTGACTTAAGCTTATCATCGATAAATTCAATAACTTGCTTTATAGGCAAAGCGTAAGGTGGTTTTAGGCTATTTTGATTGAGGTTTTCTGGCAAGCTCAACAATGATTGTTTGTTGGTACTAATTTTACCTAAATGAAATATTTCTGCGCTGCTAGCACCTTAGATGCTAGATCTATGAATATCTAGACCGCATAAAGATTATGTTATTGTCATTTTATCTGACTATCCAGATAAAATACCCAATCCCATTTAATTGGGCAAGATTAGTAGTAAGATGCTAGTCCTCATTTTAAAAACTAAGTGGTTACCATGATAGTTGATCTAAATAGCCGTTACGGCTTAAATCCTGCGCATAGTGAAGTAGTAGATGCATGCAAAATTATTGAGCCGTGCGATACATTAGACATGGGATGTTCGAATGGACGTAATGCTGTGTACCTTGGCCAACTCGGATTTAATATCACTGCTATAGACGCTAATTCCGCTGCTATTGAAGTGCTGCAAAGTATTATTATTGAAGAGAACATAAAGAATATTAAGACTCATGTGTATGACATTCATGATGCGAGTCTTAGTGAGAATTATGGCTTTATTAGTTGTACTGTAACTTTAATGTTTATCAACCCTGCACGTGTTGATGCTGTTATTAATGATATGCATAAGTGTACCCTAGCCGGCGGTTATAACTTGATTGTTTGCGCCATGAGCACTGAAGACCATCCATGTCCCGTTCGCTTTCCTTTTACCCTAAAAGCGGGACAGTTACGTGAAGCTTACCAGGAGTGGGAGATAATTAAGTACAATGAAGATGTAGGGACAATGCACAATGGTGCCAAATTGCAGTTTGCGACCATATTGGCACGCAAGCCTGACTAAAATAAAGAGATAAAACAAATAACAAATTGATTGTTACAGTTTACAGTGTCGCTAAAACAGTGCTGCGTTTGCCTCTTGACAACTAAACAGCGGGATGCGGTAACTTTTCACGTCAATGTGTAGGTTTTGTCTGGTAACAGAACACTCCCTCATAGTTGTTTTATCGATAGCTAATACGCATCACGCTATAGCATTGCCTGAGTAAATCTTTTAAACCTAAAGGCCTCAAAAGATAGCACCAAACATTAGTGTTTCAGAAATTTATGCAAGATATCAACGTAAATTACGTACGTAACTTACCGCAATCGCAACTGCACAAAAAATTGACGACATCTATTTACCCTGATTTTACGTAATGTTCACAGAATAAAATTGCTCATGCAGCATAAGCAGCAGTTTTTTGCATAAGTGGAGTCTTAATCGTTATCACTGAAACATAATAAAATATAGAACAAAGCGGCTATAAAATATCTCTGGTTGGGGCGCCTGTATTTTTTCAAGGCTTGGCATTAGTGCTCAGCTCAGTACTGATCAGTGCAAAAAAGAAGATGAGTAATATTATCCTTTTGCACCGTGCTGGGTAAGCATTGAATAGCCAGCGAGTAGCAACATCATAAAATTTTGTCAGCTACTTCTGACTATAATCGCCATAAGCACATGCCGCATTAACCTAACTGTTTACTGGTGTGAAATAGCATTTAGTGTGCCTAGTTTCTTGGGCATGAAGTATTAAATACAGTTGCTATTGAGTGATCCAAAATTAAGGTAGTTAGGGATATAGCATTTATATTCAACTATCAAACTTTAGCATTGTTAAAATAGTAACATTGCCTAAAGTAGGTGAAACGTTTTAGAATATGCTAATGTTTAAAGTCACTATGCTTTGCTTATCAATGTATTTTTGAACTCGCTGGAGGATAACGCTCACAGCTTAACTTTGAGTCGTTATCTAAAGTTCGCAACACGACTATTAGAATAATTGCCTTTATAGCGGTATAAACAACTAAATCGTAATATTCAGATATTAAATGCAGGTAGCAGTTTTTGTCAAAACTATCTAATTATCAAACAATTAAAAGCTTAACGATTACCAATCAATTTGCAGCGGATACGTTTTTGTTAACTACATCTGAAGAAGTTTGGGTGTCTTTAACCAACACTATTATACAAGTGCTGGGTTTCGACAAGGCGGTAATCTACACTTTAGATATTGGGGGAAAGGTCCTAAATAGGATCGATGCCTTAAGTAGTGAAGAGCCTGTTGTTGTTAGTCCCATTATTCATTTGATTATAGGCAAGGTTGATGCGACTAGAAAAGCATTGCTGATTAATGATACTAGAGAATATGATGATTACATTGAGAATGGGGAAGGGCTATTATCAGAGCTAGCAGTGCCTATTGTATTTCAAGAACAGCTATTAGCTGTTGTCCATTCAAGGCATGCCAATGCCGGTTTTTACACTGAGTACCATTTAAAAACGCTTACCGAGCTGGCTTCTATTAGCGCAATGAAAATATCCCAAATATGTAAAGTAGATGTGTTGAATGAGACTATTGAAAACTTAGAGTACTCTAATAAAATTCAAGACGCTTTATTCGATATATCAGAGGTTACTTTCAAAACCAAAAGTACTAGTGAGTTTTATCGACATTTGCATCAGTGTGTTTATCGCCTTACATTCACCAAAAATTTTTTTGTAGCTTTGCTGACACACAATGGCACAAAAATTGAATTTCCTTATGCTGTAGACGAATTTGATCAAACTATGTTAGATGACCTCGATCAAGGAGCAATATTCAAATCGCTAGAGGTTGATCCGGATAATTTAAGTATTACAGGTTATACCTTGTTAAAAAATGAGCCCGTTTTACTTTATGAAAAAGATCTTCACAGAATGCTGTCTGCTAAAGAACTCCATGTTGTTGGCAGCATACCAAAGGCTTGGCTAGGTGCGCCTTTCGGAGCAGGTGATAAAAAGGGGATTGTAGTAGTGCAAAGCTATAGCCCTGATTTTTTATTCCAAGAGAAAGATAAACAACTGTTATCTTTTGTAGCCAAACACATCAATAGCGCGATTGAACGGATGGACGCTAAACAAGAATTACTTTTTTCAGCGTTATATGACAGTTTGACGAGCCTACCTAATAGGTCACTTTTTCGAGATAAAATCGAGAATGCATTTTTACATTGCCAGAGTGACCGTTCTAGTAATATAGCTATATTGTTTCTTGATGTTGATAGGTTTAAGGAAGTTAATGACACTTATGGCCATTATATTGGCGATGAATTACTTATAGCTATTGCAAAAACGATAAGAGGAGCGCTGCGCAAAACAGATACTCTTGCGCGCATAGGGGGAGATGAGTTTGCAATATTGCTCGATGGAAATATAGTTCACGATACTATTTTGCGAGTCACTAAAAAAATTATTGCTGCAATGAGTGAACCATTTAAGATCAATGGTTTGAGTATAACTAGCAGTGTAAGTATTGGGATTTCAACTTATAACGATGGCGGTGACAGTGCTGAAAAACTACTGATTGATGCCGATCATGCGATGTATCAAGCTAAGTTAAGCGGACGCAATCAGTATGTATTTTTTAAAGCGCTTGGAAGCACGCATAAATCAATTAATGTGAAGCTTGAATATAATTTTGATAATGCGCTTAAAAATCAAGAATTCATTGGTAATTATCAACCGCTCATTGATTTTGAAACAGGAGAGGTTGTTGGTGTTGAAGTTTTAGTACGCTGGCAGCATCCAAAATTAGGCTTGTTATATCCAGATGTATTTATCCCTATTTTAGAAAAATCAGGGCAAATAATTCAACTTGATATATATATGCTAAAGCTTGCAGTGCGTAATCTCAGACTTTGGTCGCACTGGTTACCTGAAACGTTTAAATTTAATGTGAACGTTTCAACAGCAGGATTTGCGTCCAAGGTATTTATTGACTATCTGCAACAAGAACATCAGCAGTCAGCTGAAATTACTGACCGATTATGTATAGAAATAACAGAAGAAAGCTTAATTTTAAATGTTAATGCAGTCAAAGAACATTTAGCTATTCTAAAACAGATTAATATTTCAGTCGCGTTGGATGATTTTGGTACGGGTTATTCTTCTTTAAATTATTTACA
>JBALXS010000012.1:30417-69287 GCA_036960485.1 Oceanospirillaceae bacterium | reverse complement strand
CTCTGCACGTAATTTATTCACTACGCACATTATTAGCTAAAGAAAAGAACGTGACCGTTTATGATATCGAGAAGTTGGATAAGTGTCCGGATGGTGACATAAATACCTACTACTGGAATATTTGGGCAAATCTCTCGGAGCAAGCTAAGGAGATTTTATACTTAATGGCCGTGACAGAATTTCCATGGCCAGATAAAAATAGCTTTGCAAAATGTTTTGAGGGGATGCAAACGTTTTTAGATGCATATAGAGAGATTGAGCATTTAGTTGAGCACCGTCGGAGTGGTGTATTTCCTTTTCACGGAAGCCTTTTAGTAAATATCCAGAAGAGAGAAGAGTTTGAAGAAGCTAGAAAAAGGCTGTATCCGACTGTTAGTAACTGGCTTAGAAACGACGCGCCATCATTTTGGAAGTGGGCCTGGGATTGGATTGTTCAAGCGGAAATGAAATGTATTGATCCGCTGCTTTATGGTGTTACTAAAGAATGGGTTATAGATTCATTATGCCATGGATATCCCTTAGGGCATATTGAGCATATTATCTCTAGTGCCGAAAAAATAGCTTTTTCCAACAAAAGCTATACTCGCCTAGTGGATTTGCGCCTGCTAAAAACTAGGTTTCTAAATGGACCTGAATATCAAGTGCAGGATTTTCCAGAGTTTTCACGATCTGCAATGAAGCATTCTGATGATGAATATGGATTACTTTGGAAATCAGACAATATAAGAACATTGGATATTGAGGATATCGTCGCCGTTGCATCATTGTGCAGAAAAAAGTATCCAGAAGTAGTAGAGACCTGCTATCAAGAGCTATATAAAAGAGCATTGTTCTACGCGAATATCTATGAAGGAACCGAAAATAAATTTAGCCTAACAGTTGAGTCATTAATTCAAGTTCTGTGTGACTGTGATGATCCGGATGTGGGAAGAATTGTTGAGTTAATTGAGAGGGTAACTCCTAAAGATAGTTTGTATGAAAAGCTATTTTCAAACTTGTTAAAAAGCGATAATGCAGAATATTTTTTTGATATTGACTACTGTTATCTACCTGAAGAAAGTAAACCGCTATTTTTAGAATATGCTATAGCTGCCTCTTGTATTTCAGGTATTGATCTATCTAGCAGAGATTATCGAAGTGAAATATTAACTTCTCCGTTTGGGGCTTCGTATAATATTTTAAAAAAAGAGTTACTAGTAAAGGAGAGTTTTAATGGCCCTGTCTATTATAAGCAGGGAGCTGTATCAGAAAGTGAGCTGCTTGATTTCTTCTTTCACACATTAAATGACCATTTGGTTTTCGAAATAATTGTCTTAGATAAAGAAATTTTAAAGCTCCAAGCTGATGATAATTATGATTTTTCAATCTGGTATGGATTTTATGCTGCAGCTGTAGAGATAGCTAAGATAATTCGTAATGGTGAAAAGTTAACCCTTTTAGGCATTTACAAGCTTGTAGAAAGTTCTGGTTGTAAAAAGCGCCTTGGGTATGATCATGAATTTCACCCTAAAACATTATCTGTCATACACGCCATCCCTAATGCTTGCCTCAAGATTGCTTTATTGCTGAAAGAAAAAGATTTTTTTGCAAATGCTGATAAGAAATCTCTTGATGATGTTCAAGGTTGTTCGTGGTGGAGCTCTGTTGTTTTCTTTCAAAAATCAGTAAGACTGTCCTTCGTTCCTGTCGATATTGATAGTGCTAATAATTATTGGTGTGATTCATTACATGGCCTTCTTAATAGAGAAGGTGATACAGCTGAATTAGGTAATGAGTGTATTGATATTGTATCAATTTCATCTTCGCTCAATTTAAAGGGTGCTGTAAAAACTGGTTTAGAGCAGATTTGTAAATACATGCTTGGCTATGGGCATAGAAAAGATATTACATTTCATGAGGTGTTCGAATCAGTTCAAGCATGTTCTGATGCTGGTATCGGGGATATTACTGATTATTTGAAGAGAGTTTCATGTTTTACGGTGGATATGTTCACATTTACAGAGCGGGAAATAAGGCATATTCCATTCTGGTATATGAAACTGTTGAGTAAGCATTGTCCTAGCAGAATATACGATGAGTTTTGCTTTCATCTCGAAGAGCAGAATTGGTATGTGCTCGAAGATATTTTAATTGCTTATATAAAGCACGGTGATATCAGCTTGCCTGGCATACAAGAGTTGATTAGTTGTTTTTATTCTTATGGTGTGATTGAAGCTATTAAAGAGCGGTCAAATGAAGACTCTTCCCTTGATTCAGTACTCCAAGAAATTGTTGAATATTATGGTGCAGAGCCACCTAAGCCAAGAGATAGTGGCTCCAGTAGCAATATAGATAAAGAAGAAATAAAAATTTCTTTTGGTTCTTATGTGCCAGAATATTTAAATAGTTTAATTGAGAGAATAAGAAATGAGTCTAGATACTCAGATTCTGAATACCTTTCAAAATGGATAGAGCATTGGGTTGACCTTGGAGAGGGGAAGAGAGTTATAGCCGCATATGAAAAATTCTTCAAAGATGATGGAGATCTTCCATATTTTTCAGGGCTTAAAGAAAGCATTGATGCCGTTTATAAAACGAGCAAAAACCTTCAAGGTAAAAAAAGAGCGTATATTTGGGCGCTTAGAAGTATTAGAGCTAACAATTATTGGAGCAGATATACAGGATCAAAAGCTGATGAGATGATTTCCTATTACGGCAAAGAGTATAAAAATAGATGGGAAGAGCTACTTTCTGATTCAACTCATGGTGAGAACCTTCAATTGCGCGGAGATGAATGGTCAACTATTCCAACGAGTAGGCTAGTGACGTATTTAATAGCTGTTGATCAGAAAGATTTAGCGGCTGATATAACTGAGGTGCTTATTGGGGGTTTGGAAAGGGATATAGAGCACTTGCCGATTCGAGAGTCGTATTGGTTGGACGAGACAAAACCTACAGAAATATGGGCTTTCAGCTTTCTCTTAAAGTTTTATCAATGGCCAGATAAAGCTGTTAAGAAAAAGACAGCATTAAAAATAGCTCATCTTATTGAAAATGATGAAAAGGGTTTGTGTAGAAAAGAATTTTTAGAATGTACTAAGACGCTCCCTAATGAAATAGCTGTTGTTGATTATTTATCGATACTACAGCTTATGGGGAAAAAGCCTTTCAGTGCAGAGGATCTTCTAAATGTTATTCCTTTTCATTCACTAGCACTAAAATACCTTTTCGAAGATTTAGGGCTTAGATACGCTGATAAAAAATTAGTAAACTCGTGCCTGGATATATCTACATGTGTTGGGACTAGTGAAAGATTAAGAAAATCACTCAATGGTTTGTCTGGATTTATTTCAATGTTGATTAAGAGTTTAGGCGATAATATTGGGATTGACTTACTCGGTCATATGTCAGCAGAGTTAGAGTATATTAATAGTAGGGAAAGTTACGGTTATTTCAATCCATACAGTTTTTCTGGTGATATGTTTTGGCAACGCGATCATTTATTGTGTAGTTTTTCTTCTGCTACAGAGTCAGCAGTCATGTCGGCGTATATCAGGACTATTTTGTATACGATAACTAACTTCTCTATTGATGAAAATACAGAGAGGCACCTAATAGAACAAGTGTTTCCATTTAATAATTTGATTGATTCAATCGAGCCTGCCTCAAAACCTATTTGTTGGCCGAGTAAATCAGAAATCGAGCAGAATGAAAACATACCTTCTGAACGGACGCTCCAAAAAATACTAGATAGGCTTGCTTGCAGTGATGATGTGATCCTCGGTGGGGCTGGTCCAGTTGTACACCAAATTGGCGGTGTCAATGTTGATTTAGAAGTGTATGCCGTGAGTGTTGTTGATGGTTGCGAGCTAAGTGCATCAGAAAAATTCATTGCAGTTAAAAATGATGAAAATCCAATGGTTACAGGTGTTAGTTCTTTGTCAGTTTGTATGCATGAAGAAATAACCAGTAGGTTCGAACTTGATAAAGCTGCAAGAGGATTATATACACCACAAATATCGTTAGGTATGGGAAGGCCGAACATGAATAGCGATGCGCATGCGCTCGTGTTTAAGGAAGGTAGTTTCGAAATAGCTAAATGGAGCTTTTGGTATCAAGACTGGTATCCAGCCCGCTATTATGACTTAGGGCCATCATTGGGAGTGGTAACTACTGCAAGCACAGCTTTAAAGTTAACTCTTGAAGATGAGGGTGATCACTTTACTTTGGTTGGACGCTTCAGTGTGATTAATAAAAGCGGATTATCTTCGGATAAGGCCGTTACAGAAAATTTCTACTTTGAATCTAAACTTAAGCCAGGTCAATTAGAAAAAGAGAATGGGCGTGGTGTTTGTTCATTTGTGAAGGAATATATGAAAACTTATATTACCGGTAATCGATTGCCTCGAGGCAAAAAGTTCCGGCATTTTCTAATTCATCACTGGTGATTGATGTGAGGCTGATTTTTAAAGTCAAAAACTAACTAAAATTAAATAAACTTTCATCACTGTATTACCAATAACTAATACCTCGTGTAGCATATACGTAGCAAATCACGACGTTCCTTTTATTTTTACCAATTATTTTGTGCTTATGAAAGTGAGTTTTTGATGTCAAAAGCTCGGCTTTTTCTTGGCGTTTTGGCTAAAAATCACATGTAATAAAATAAAGTGGTTATTTTTAAGGCCTTTTAAATACGTGGTCTGCAGGAGGTTTTTTGTTAATTCCAGACATAAAAAAGCCCCAAACTAGTTGAGGCTAAGTTATAAGCTAAAAAACATGGTACCAGTGGCCGGACTCGAACCGGCACGCTTTTAAGGGCGGGGGATTTTGAATCCCCTATGTCTACCAATTCCATCACACTGGCATTGATTTTTAACTTTTATCAATCACTACACCCTAAAAACAAACAGCTTAGATGTTGTGTCGATGCGGCGTATTATAGGGTGCTATTTAAATGCGTCAATCAAATAATCGGTTTTTCCTTAAATAATCTTTTTTTTGCTGTATAATTTCGCGCCTCATTCGATTTAAAAGTTTATTGTGTCGTGCATAGCCGCTCAATAAATCTAACAATATAAGTGTGCCACAATGCAAGTAGCTGATTTTAGTTTTGATCTTCCCGATGAGTTAATCGCCAGTTTTCCCCTTGAACAACGCAGTGCGAGCCGCTTGTTGTGCCTCAATGGTGAAAACGGAGAGTTAGAGCATCGCCATTTCTCTGATTTGACTGAGCTGTTACAGCCAGGTGATTTACTGGTCTTCAATAATACCCGGGTTATTCCCGCGCGCTTGTTTGGACAGAAGGCTAGCGGCGGTAAAGTTGAGCTGTTAATTGAAAGAGTAACCGGTGAAAAAACAGCACTGGCGCATGTGCGTGCCAGTCGCTCGCCAAAGCCTGGAGCTGTGCTACACTTCGAAGGAGATATTCAGGCGACGGTAGAGGGGCGCCAAGGTAATTTATTTGAACTGTCGTTTCAAATAGAAGATACGTTAATTAATGCCTTAGAGCAGCATGGGCATATGCCTTTGCCACCCTATATGAATCGCGAAGATCAGTTAGAAGATAGAGAGCGTTATCAAACGGTTTATAACGAAAAGCCCGGCGCTGTGGCTGCACCTACTGCCGGTTTGCATTTTGACGAAGCGTTGATTGCTAAAATAACTGCCAAAGGCATCGATACAGCCTTTGTGACTTTGCACGTGGGTGCCGGTACTTTTCAGCCAGTTAAAGTAGAAACTGTGACAGAACATGTGATGCATGCAGAATATATCGAAGTCAGCGCAGAGGTTTGCGAGCAAGTTAAAGCTACTAAAGCTGCTGGTGGCAGAGTAATTGCTGTCGGTACTACTAGTGTTCGCTGCTTAGAATCCGCTGCGGCAAAAAGTGATACTGGCGAAATAGCGCCTTTTAGCGGTGATACTAGCATCTTTATTTACCCAGGTTTTAAGTATCAAGTGGTGGATAGATTGGTAACTAATTTTCACTTATCAGAATCGACTTTATTGATGCTTGTCAGTGCTTTCGCAGGCTTTGAGCATACTATGCACGCTTACCAACAAGCAGTGGCAGAAAAATATCGATTTTTTAGTTACGGTGATGCGATGTTTATTACGCCAACACTTTACCAAAAAGATTAAAGAATTAAACCAGATTAAAATTAGCTGCTAACAGCAGCGGTAGTTGGCCTGTTTCGCCGATAAAAAAGAGGAATATTTGTGTCTAGAACTTGTTTTATGAAATTTGAGCAATTAGAAAAAGATGGAAAGGCGCGTCGTGGACGTATCACTTTCCCGCGTGGTGTAGTTGAAACGCCAGCCTTTATGCCGGTAGGAACCTACGGTACAGTGAAGGGAATGTTGCCGCGAGATATCGAAGAAATTGGCGCGCACATGGTGTTGGGCAACACGTTTCATTTAATGCTTCGCCCAGGCACTGAAATCATCAAGCAGCACGGTGATTTACATAACTTCATGCAGTGGCAAGGACCTATTTTAACCGACTCAGGTGGGTTTCAGGTTTTTAGTTTAGGTAAAATGCGCAAGATCACTGAAAAAGGTGTGACATTTCAATCTCCGGTAAACGGCGATAAAGTATTTGTTGGCCCTGAAGAGTCAATGCAAGTGCAGAAAGATCTTGGCTCAGATGTGGTGATGATTTTTGATGAGTGTACGCCATATCCTGCGACACAGCAGCAAGCGGCTGATTCTATGCGCTTATCTTTGCGCTGGGCTGATCGCTCTAAAAAAGCGCATGGTGATAACCCATCGGCGTTGTTTGCTATCGTACAAGGTGGCATGTATGACAATCTACGTGATGAGTCGTTAAAAGGTTTAACGGACATCGGTTTTGATGGCTATGCGATTGGTGGTTTGTCAGTAGGTGAGCCAAAAGATGAAATGATCAAAGTGTTGGATCATATTGCACATCAGTTACCAGAAGATAAACCAAGGTATCTGATGGGTGTTGGCAAGCCAGAAGATTTAGTAGAAGGCGTACGTCGCGGGATTGATATGTTTGACTGTGTAATGCCTACCCGCAATGCGCGCAATGGTCATTTGTTTGTGGATACAGGGGTTGTAAAACTTAGAAATGCCTCCAATAAAACAGATATTCGTCCCTTAGATGAAACCTGTGATTGTTATACTTGTCGTAACTTTAGCCGCGCTTATTTGCATCATTTAGATAAGTGTAAAGAGATTTTGGGATCGCAATTAAATACAATCCACAATTTACGTTTTTATCAACGTATCATGCAGGGATTGCGCGATGCTCTAGATCAAGGTAAATTAAGCGACTTCGTGACTGAGTTTTATCGTAAACGTGGCTTAGAAGTTCCTGAATTAAAGGAATAAAACCATTATAATCACCCGCATTAGCGGGTGGTAATAGCACCATTAAAGCCCGTAAATATTGGGTATTTTTTATAATAACTTTTTAGGAGTAGCAATGAGCTTCTTTATTTCTCCAGCATATGCTGAAGGTACTGGAATAGCAGGATCTGACGGCGGCATTTTTAACATCATCTTTTTAGTTGGTTTTGGTTTGATTTTTTACTTTTTCATGTGGCGCCCACAGGCCAAGCGTGCAAAAGATCATAAAAACCTAGTGGCTAGTATCGGTAAAGGCGATGAAGTTATGACTTCAGGCGGCATCATCGGTAAAGTAATTAAATCTAACGATGACTATGTCACTTTAGAAGTAAGTGAAGGCACACAGCTTAGCTTTCAAAAAGTGCATATTTCTGCAGCACTGCCAAAAGGCACAATGAAAAATATTTAATCGTTAAGCGCTTTTTAACGCAGCGATTTATGTTGATGATCGCAGCTTAAAAGGTGCTGCTCAAACGCCATTGTTAAATGGCGTTTTTGCATCTAAATTTAAGTACTTATAAGGAAGCGAGCACTATGCTCAACCGTTATCCTCTGTGGAAAAACCTGCTGATCTTAGTTGTGATAGTACTAGGTGTTGTTTATTCAGTGCCCAATCTTTATCCAGATGATTATGCTATTCAAGTTTCAGGCACGCGTGCTATCTATAAAACTGATGATGCATTAATTGCGCGTATCGAAAAAAACTTAAAGCGCGAAAATATAGAATTTAAGGGAAGTGAATTAAAAGCCAAAGGCGGTTTGATTCGTTTTTCAGATGGTGAAGTTCAGTTAAAAGCAAAACAAGTTATCTCTGAGTTATTAGGTGATGATTATGTAGTTGCATTGAACTTAGCACCTACAACACCAACATGGTTAACCGATATTGGTGCCGGCCCTATGAAGCTGGGTCTTGATTTGCGCGGCGGTGTACACTTTTTACTAGAAGTGGATATGAGCCTAGCAGTTGGTCAGCGTCTTGAAGTTTACGTTTCAGAAATTAAAACTAAACTGCGCAGCGAAGTTCTTAGATACCGCGCGGTAGAGCGAACTAAAGATGGCGCTTTAGCTGTTAAGTTTGCGAAGGAAGATGTGCGTGAGAAAGCGCAAAGCTTTATTCGTAATGAATATCCAGAATTTTTAGTGACGGCTGAAGATCGTGCCGATAGCTTTTACGTTGTTGTTACTTTAAAGCCTAGCGCTGTAAAAGACATTGAAGATTATGCGATTAAGCAAAACTTAACGACCTTACGTAATCGTGTAAACGAGTTAGGAGTTGCAGAGCCTTTAGTACAGCGCCAAGGACGTAATCGTATTGTGGTACAGTTGCCAGGTATTCAAGATGCGTCAGAAGCAAAACGCATTATTGGTAAAACGGCTAACTTACAGTTTCGTTTAGAAGCAACACCAAGTGCGACACGTAGCACCACTGAAGTGTTTAACTTTAGATCGGAGCCTGCCAGAACCGCCAATATTGAAAAAGATATTATAGTGACAGGTGCTAACGTTTCTAACGCACAGGCATCTTTTGATGAAAATGGCTCGCCTCAGGTAAACATCACCTTAGATTCAAAAGGTGGTCAGCTGATGTCACGTACCACAAGTGATGCAATTCAACGTCGTATGGCAGTGCTGTTTATTGAGCACAAAGCACGTACGACTTATCAAACAGTTGATGGTGTTAAAGTTGCTAAGCGTATCCCGTACGTAGAAAAGAAAATTATTTCACTAGCAACGATTCAATCAGTATTAGGTAATTCTTTTAGAATCACTGGTCTTGATGGGCAAGGTGAATCAACTGAGCTTGCATTGTTATTGCGCGCAGGTGCACTAGCGGCGCCTATCTACTTTGTTGAAGAGCGTACCGTAGGGCCAAGCTTAGGTGCTGAAAACATCGCACAAGGCATGACATCAGTGCAAATTGGTTTCGCTTTAGTGTTGTTGTTTATGCTGGTTTACTATCGTGTGTTTGGTTTACTTGCGAACATTGCATTGTTAGTGAACTTGATGCTGTTAACTGCGGTTATGTCGCTGTTATCTGCAACGCTGACACTACCGGGTATTGCAGGTATTGTATTAACAGTGGGAATGGCCGTTGATGCTAACGTGTTGATATTTGCACGAATCAAAGAAGAGCTAGCTAATGGCTTGCCACCGCAATCTGCGATTAGTGCTGGTTTTGATCGTGCGTTTACCACTATTTTTGATGCTAACATTACGACGTTAATCGCGGCTGTAATCTTGTTCTCAATGGGTACAGGGCCGGTTAAAGGTTTTGCGATTACTTTATCAGTCGGCATTATAACTTCGATGTTCACAGCCATAATGGTGACGCGTGCATTGGTTAATTTAAGTTATGGCGGACGCCAGCTTAAAAAACTGTCGATATAAAAGGCATAAACATGACTGTAGATAATAAAGTAATAAATTTTATGGGGGCGCGCAAAATAGCCCTCGCTTTCTCGGCGCTACTACTGATTATTTCTATTGGTGCGATGGCGGTCAACGGTTTAAAGCTGGGTTTAGATTTTACCGGCGGATCATTAGTTGAAGTTCACTATGAGAAAGATGCCAACAGTACACAGATTCGCACAGAACTAGAAGCTGCTGGTTTTAAAAATGTCATAGTGCAAACCTTTGGATCGGCTAAAGATATTTTGATTCGCTTACAAGCAGATCACGATCCAAAACTAGGCAATAAAGTATTAGAAGTGCTTAAGTCAGCAACTGATCAAAACATTGAATTGCGCCGCAACGAGTTTGTAGGTGCACAAGTGGGTGATGAGTTACGTGAACAGGGCGGCTTAGGCATGCTGTTGGCATTGTTTATGATCATGGTTTATGTAACCTTTCGTTTTCAGCTGAAGTTCTCAGTAGGTGCAGTTATTGCCTTAGTACATGATGTTATCATTGTATTGGGATTCTTTGCGCTATTTCAGTTAGAGTTCGATCTTACGGTACTTGCAGCGATTCTTGCGGTTATTGGTTACTCGCTTAACGATACTATTGTTGTCTCGGATAGAATCCGTGAGAACTTTAGAAAGCTGCGTAAAGAAACTTCAGTTGAAGTGATGAACGTATCTTTAACTCAAACACTTAGTCGGACCATCGTTACCTCTTTAACTACATTACTCGTGCTAGTTATATTAGCGATTTTTGGCGGACAAATGATCTTTGGCTTTGCGGTTGCCCTACTTGTTGGAGTGGTTGTCGGTACTTACTCTTCGATTTACGTAGCGGCTAATGCATTGCTATTAATGAATGTGAGTAAAGAAGATTTGATCATCCCGCCTAAGCAAGAGCATACGTTTGTGGAAGGGGAAGGTTTCGAAACAGAAGGTTATGAAGGTGAAGAAGAGGAAGACGATATAAAGGCTAAACCTTAATATTATTATTAATCACCTTTTAGACTAACCTTTAAAGCCGAGTATTTACTCGGCTTTTCTGGTTTTAAAGATTACACTAATCAGTGAGCGATGCAGATGTGTTAAGCAAAGCATCACACTGACAATTATTGAAATAAATAGCCATCGAAAAAAGGCTAATCAAAAATACACTAAGGGAATATGCGAACTTATTCGTGGTGAAAGCACAGCATAAAAGCTGAGTCAGTTCGCATGTTCCTTAACTATTAGCTACAAGCTATTAAATGTTTAATCCAGTTAGGTTAAACAAACCAAGGACAATGGAAAAAATGAGCCAAGATTGGACAAAGAAAGACCCTTCAGCAAAAGCTGAAGCAGAAAAATATGATAACCCAGTACCGAGCCGCGAATTCATTCTAGAATTTATGGGCACTCACGGTGCACCTATCTCCCATCATGATTTATGTACGCAGATGCAAGTACAAGATGAAGATTCGTATAACGCCGTGATGTATCGCTTAAAAGCAATGTGCCGCGATGGTCAGCTGCTAAGTAATCGTAAGAATGAGTTCGGTATCTTAAAGCAAATGGATATTATCACTTGCAGAATCATCGGCCACAGGGATGGCTTTGGTTTCGCTAGCCCAGAAACAGGCAGTGATCTTTTTCTAAGTGCGCGCCAAATGCGCCAAGTATTTGATGGCGATAAAGTGTTAATTCAGCCATTAGGTAAAGATTCGCGTGGGCGCCGTGAAGGAAAAATAGTTGAAGTAATCGAGCACAATACTACTAAATTGGTAGGACGCTTTAGAGGCGAAAACGGTTTTGGCTATCTGCGCTCAGAAAACCAGCGCATTACTCAAGAGATTATCGTTATTGGCGATCCCGATTCACCACTGAAATACGATGACGACCAACTAGTGGTTGTAGAAGTAACGCAGCAACCTAGTAAACGCAATTTAGCACAAGCTAAGGTAATTGAAGTGTTAGGTGATCATATGGCGCCCGGCATGGAAATACAGGTGGCTATTCACAACTATGATATCCCTGAAGAATGGCCAGAAGCGGTACTTGAGCAAATCGCAGATTTAGCACCACAAGTCACGGAGTCATCGAAGAAGGGGCGTGTTGATTTACGCCATTTACCACTAGTAACTATTGACGGTGAAGATGCACGTGATTTTGATGATGCAGTATATTGCGAAAGTAAAAAATCAGGTGGCTGGCGTCTTTGGGTAGCGATTGCTGATGTTTCGCATTACGTGGCACCTAATACCGAACTTGATATAGAAGCGCATAAACGTGGCAACTCGGTTTATTTTCCAGATTTTGTAGTGCCAATGTTGCCTGAGCTACTTTCAAACGGCCTTTGCTCACTTAAGCCTGAAGTCGATAGATTGGCCATGGTTTGTGAAATGACGGTGAGCAGTGTTGGGCGTTTATCAGGCTATAAATTCTATGAAGCAGTGATAAATTCACACGCGCGCCTCACTTATAATAAAGTGGGAGCAATGTTGGAAAAAGATGCCGCTGGAGATGAGTTAAGAGCGCAATACAACAACGTATTACCGCATTTATACAACTTAGAAAATTTGTATACTGCACTGCGTGCTGCTCGTGAAAAACGCGGTGCTATGGATTTTGATACTGTTGAAACGCGCGTAATATTTGCAGAAGATCGTAAGATTGAAAAAATAGTACCTATCAAACGTAATGATGCTCACAAACTAATTGAAGAATGTATGTTATGTGCAAACGTGGCAACAGCACGTTTTTTGGCCAGCGCTAAAATCCCTGTACTGTACCGTGTACACGAAGCACCTAAAACAGAGCGTTTACAAAGCTTGCGTAGTTACTTATCAGAATTAGGGTTAGAGCTTACAGGCCAAGATGATCCGCAACCAAGTGATTATCAAAAGCTAGCAGCTTCTATTAGTGATAGAGCAGATAGACAAGTTATTCAAGTAATGATGTTGCGCTCTATGTCACAAGCCGTTTATAGCCCTGCAGAAGACGGGCATTTTGGTTTGGCTTACCCAGCTTACACGCACTTTACTTCACCAATTCGTCGTTACCCTGATTTGCTAGTGCATCGTGCTATTCGCTCTTTAATACATGCAGAAGCCGCGCAAAGCAATATAATGCGTGCTGACGATTTTGTATTAGATCAGCGCTATAAGTATCAATATAGTATTGAGCAAGTATTACAGTTAGGCGAGCACTGTTCAATGACAGAGCGCCGCGCTGATGACGCCACTCGGGATGTTATGGCTTGGCTGAAATGCGAATACATGCAATCTGAAGTTGGTAGCGATTTCGAAGGCATAGTAACCGCGGTTACCGGCTTCGGTTTATTTGTAGAATTAAAAGATGTGTACATTGAAGGCTTAGTTCATATCACTGCGCTGCCTAAAGATTACTATCATTTTGAAGCGGCTAAGCAGCGCATGGTTGGTGAGCGCACGCGTCAAGTGTTCCGCTTAGGGGATGTGTTAAATGTAAAGGTGGTTGCTGTTAACTTAGATGATCGAAAAATAGATTTCGAACTAGTATCAACGATTACCAGTGCCAAAAAAGCTAAAACAAAAAAACCGATGAGTGCCACCAAATCTGCTGATAAGAAGCGTGAGAAAAAGCAGGACGGGGTAGATAAAGTTGCGGAATATGTCACTAAAGTACATGACAAAAAAGCTAAGTATTTAAATGATAAACGCGAAGCACAAAAGCAAAGATCAGCAAATGCTAGTTTGAATGTAGACAATGCACCGGGCGATGCAAAAAATGCTAAATCTCAGCAAAAAGGCAGAAGAGGCGCTCCTAAAGCAGATAAAGGCAAAGGCGCTGAAAAAGATAAACTTTTTCTTTCAGCTGCTGAAAGAGAAATTGCAAAACTAGATACCGGCAGTAAAGGTATTTCTAATCGTGCTAAAAAGCGCAAAGCTAAAAAAGTGCTGAAGAAGTCAGTAAAACGTCAGCAAAGCTAGCAGCATAACACTGCCATTCTTGCCTATCATTGATATTAAAAATTATAGGCAAGGATGGCTGCTAAGCTACTAAATAGCTGCTGTAATTTATTAGTCGTTATTTTTATTAAGCAACGCGTTTAGATTTTCCCTAAACGCCACACCATTAATTGGATCGCGCAGTGCGTATTCAGCAAAAGCATTCATATAACCTAGTTTGTTACCGCAATCATGGGCTTTGCCTTTCATGCAGTAAGCTTCTACAGTTTCAGAGCTCATCAAACTGGCAATTGCATCGGTAAGCTGTATTTCGTCACCAGCACCCGGTAAAGTGCGTTCTAATAAATCCCAGATTTTTTCACTCAGTACATATCGGCCAACAACTGCTAAGTTAGATGGTGCTTCTGCTTGGCTAGGTTTTTCGATCACGGCAGTCATTTGACTTGAATCCCCTGGCGCTAATTGGCTACCTTCGCAATCGGCAATACCATAATTACTGACTTGATCATCAGCGACAGGTTCAACCATAATTTGGCTATGCTCTGTCGTGCTATATCGCTCTATCATTTGCGCTAGGTTGTCTGTGTTTAAGTTAGAATAGCTGTCATCTAAAATAACATCAGGTAGTACGACCACAAAAGGTTCTTCACCGATGATAGGGCGTGCTTTGAGTACGGCATGACCTAAGCCTTTAGCTTCTCCTTGGCGCACGTGCATGATAGTTACACCTTTTGGTGTAATGCTGCGTAAATCATCAAGTAGCTGGCGTTTAACGCGGCTGAGTAATGTTGTTTCTAGTTCGAAAGATTTATCAAAGTGGTTTTCAATAGCATTTTTTGAAGAGTGTGTAACTAACACAATTTCAGTGATACCAGCAGCAACACATTCATTAATGATAAATTGGATTAAAGGTTTATCCACAAGCGGAAGCATTTCCTTAGGGATCGCTTTAGTCGCCGGAAGCATTCTAGTGCCTAGCCCAGCCACAGGGATAACAGCTTTCTTAATTTTAATATTATGCATTTGGATTCCATTCAATAATTAGCAAGGGTGTTCTGTTTGCGGCTATTGTACCTAATCAAACGACTATCAAACAATGTTGAATGCTGAGTTTTAACAAGATATTAAATGGTCAGAGATTAGGATAGGTGTAAAGCTGTTTCGCTATGTAGGCAAGATAGGTATTGTAAGATTCAATATAGCGGTATAGTTTTTTCATCCAGACCATAATTAACCTATAATGATGCATTGCTAAACAAGCCGATATAAACCTTTAAAAAGTTAGTTAATTTTAAAATAAAGTTATTGATTTTGGAGTAAATTTTGAGTCTCTCAGTAAAAGATACCCACAGCGCCTTTACCTTATTTATTATGGCACCTAGGTTGGTGAGTTTGCCGATCGAAATAATAGAAAATTTCTGTAGTGAACAAGCTGCAATAAAAGTTACGCGCTCAATTACTATGCTTGCAGCAGAATGTGCTGATATGCAGTTATTAGTTAAAGTAGAAAAAGTGGTAGATTTACGGCAAAAATTAAAGGCACTAGCTCAAACGCTGCAATTAGACTTAGTGCTAATGGCGCAAAATGAGGTGAATAAAAAGCGTAAGTTAGCGGTTTTCGATATGGACTCTACTTTAATTAAAGTTGAAGTTATCGATGAACTTGCAAAACGGGCAGGTGTGGGTGAGCAAGTAATTGCAATTACAGCTGCAGCCATGCGCGGTGAATTAGATTTTAATCAAAGTTTCGAGCAACGTTTAGGGCTTTTAAAAGGATTAAGCGCAACAGTACTTGAAGATATGGCGGCGCAATTACCGATAATGGAGGGCATGGAGCAATTGATTAGTGCCTTACAACAGCAAGGTTATAAAACGGCAATTCTATCTGGCGGGTTTAGTTATTTTGCTGAGCACTTACAAAACAAATATGGCTTTGATTATGTGTACTCTAATAATCTACAAATTGTAGATGGTAAAGTAACAGGCCTGGTGGTGGGGGAAATAGTTAATGGCGAGCGAAAAGTTGAGTTGTTGCAGCAAATAGCTAAGAAAGAGCAAATAAATTTAAGCGATACGATAGCTGTTGGTGATGGTGCAAATGATTTGCCGATGCTAGCAGTGGCTGGGTTAGGTGTTGCTTTTCATGCTAAGCCTCTCGTGAAAGAGCAAGCTGAGCATAGTATTTCTACGTTGGGATTAGATGCTTTGTTGTATTTGATTTAACGCAGGACTATAAGGAGAAATAGATTTGTGTAAAAAAGAGCCTCTTCTTATCAGGTGCAAAAGCAATATAAGAAGAGGCTAAACTTACTCAAACTCGGGTTCTAAATGAGGGTGTGATTAAATTATTTGCTAGCAGCATTAATCGCTAATTGATCAGCTAAATGCGGTTGGCTATCTTCACTTGCTTGGATATCAGCATGGTAAGAAGAGCGCACCATAGGTCCGCTGGCTACATTACTAAAGCCCATTTCGTAGCCTGCGGTTTCATATTCTGCAAATTCATCAGGGTGTACATAGCGTTCAACGGCCAAATGATGTTTGCTCGGTTGTAAGTATTGGCCAATCGTTAGCATGTCGACATCGTTGGCTCTAAGGTCGCGCATAACTTGAAATACTTCTTCTTTTGTTTCTCCAACACCCACCATAATTCCAGATTTAGTGGTGACCTGCGGATGGTTTTCTTTAAAGCGGCGTAATAAATCAAGTGACCACTGATAGTTGGCACCTGGGCGTACTGCTTTATATAAACGAGCAACTGTTTCCATATTGTGGTTAAGCACATCTGGTAAATCAGTGGCTAAAGCGATGAGTGCGCGCTCTACTTTATTACGAAAATCAGGGACTAAAACTTCAACTTTGAGCGCTGGATTAAGAGCACGTGCTTCACGTATACATTCACTAAAGTGAGCGGCACCGCCATCGCGTAGATCATCTCTATCGACTGAAGTAATAACCACGTATTTCAACGCTAATGTTTTAATGCTTTGTGCAACGTGCTTAGGTTCGTTCACATCTAAGCTGCCAGGCCTGCCGTGTGCAACATCACAAAAAGGGCAGCGACGCGTACAGATGCCACCCATGATCATGAAAGTAGCAGTGCCTTTACTGAAGCATTCAGCCAGATTCGGGCAAGAGGCTTCTTCACAAACAGTGTGCAATTTAAGCTCGCGCATCTGTTTTTTAACTTTATTTACCATTCCGGTACTTTTAGCGTTGATACGAATCCACTTTGGTTTGCGCAAGCGCTCTCGTGTTGGATCTGGTTTGACGCTTAAACGCGCCATTTTAGATTCGCCTTTCAAGTCTTTTAAGGGGATAAGTTCCATAGTGACAACCTAGTAATATGTACACAAAAGTAGCAGGATAAGTAACAAGAGAGTTGCACTAAAGTCGTTACTTTAGTGCAATCGCTACAAATTAAAGTAATTAATTATCCGCGGAAGTAACGTTGCTCGATGAAAGGTGCACGAGAAACAGTCATAGGTAGTTTCTTGCCACGAACTTCAGCAAAAACTTTAGTTTCTAAAACGCTATATGCAGTTTCAACATAACCCATTGCAACAGGCATGCCGATTGTAGGGCCGTAGCTTCCAGAAGTTACGCTACCAATTCTATCGCCTGCTTCATTGAATAACTCAGCACCTTCACGAATAGGAGCACGACCTTCTCCTAATAAACCAACACGCTTGCGTGTCCAATCTTTATTAGCGATCTGTGCAAGAATGATGTCTGAACCTGGGAATCCACCAGCACGTTCGCCATCAGCGCGACGGTTTTTGCTGATTGCCCAAATCAAGCTTGCTTCTAAAGGCGTTGTTTCAGTGTCAATGTCGTGCCCGTATAGGCAAAGACCAGACTCTAAACGAAGTGAATCACGAGCACCAAGGCCAATTGCTTCGATTTCAGGTTGTGCTAAAAATAGCTCAACTAAGCGAACTGTTTCAGAGGTAGGGATAGAAATTTCATAACCATCTTCGCCAGTATAGCCAGAACGAGATACGAAACATTCAGCACCATCGATATCAATCAACTGAGTGTCCATGAACACCATTTCTTGTAATTTTGGCTGGATACGGCCAAGTGCTTCTGCTGTTTTAGGGCCTTGAATCGCGATTAATGCACGCTCTTCTAGCACTTCAACCACAACATCTTCGCCTAAGTTAGCGCGCATGTGAGCGATGTCTTGCTCTTTACAAGCTGCGTTTACCACTACGTATAAGTAGTCACCATAGTTGGCAACCATTAAGTCATCCATAATACCGCCTTTCTCATTAGTGAAGAAAGCGTATTTTTGTTTGCCCACTGGCAAATCCATGATATCGACAGGGACTAGCTTCTCAAGGGCTTTAGCGGCGTTCTTGCCTACTATTTTAACTTGACCCATGTGTGATACATCAAAAAGACCAGATGATTCGCGTGTGTGTAGATGTTCTTTCTTTACGCCTAAAGGATACTGGACAGGCATATCATAACCAGCGAAAGGAACCATCTTTCCGCCTAGTGCAACGTGTAAATCATAGAGGGGTGTGCGTAAAAGATTATCAGACATACAAGGTCTCTCCGTTCTTTTTAAAGTTTAATTAACAAGGCCATTTAACAACTTGGCTGTTAGATTGAGGTTGTTCACAAAGTACTCTCGAAATGCACGAGAGTACTTTGAATAAGCTATTGAATTATATCAAACTAGCTATGTTTTTGATCTTCAAAATACTCTTTGGTCAGCTTAAATACAACTGGACTTAATAGTAGTATTGCAATCAAGTTAGGGATAGCCATCGCAGCATTAAGCGTATCAGCAACTAACCAAATGAATTCTAAGCCTACATTGGCGCCTAGTGCAACAGCACCGATCCATAATACACGATAAGGCAATACAGATTTTTCACCGAACAAGTACTGGATACAGCGCTCGCCGTAGAAAGACCAACCAATGATAGTAGTGAAAGCAAAGATCGCTAATGAGATTGCAACTAGATGACCACCGATACCAGGAAGGGCTAAATCAAATGCTGCAGAAGTTAATGCTGCACCGGTAGCGCCGCTTGTCCATGCACCAGAGGTTATGATAACTAAACCGGTGATTGAACAAATGATGATAGTGTCAATAAACGTACCCAGCATCGCAATCATGCCTTGTCTTACAGGGCTAGTTGTTTGCGCAGCAGCGTGAGCAATAGGAGCTGAACCTAAACCGGCTTCGTTAGAGAAGATACCACGAGCCACACCAAAGCGAATTGCCATCCAAACTGCAGCACCAGCGAAACCGCCTTCAGCAGCTGTTGAAGTAAATGCTTGAGTAAAGATTAAGTTTAGAGCCGCGGGAATTGCATCAACGTTAATTGCAAGAACGACTAAACCAGCTGTTAAATAAGCAATAGCCATTAAAGGAACCAGTGCACCTGCAACAGAACCGATGCGCTTGATGCCACCTAAAAGTACTGCACCTACTAATACCATTAACACAATACCAGTAATCCAATGTGGGATACCCATATCGCGGTTTAGTACGTCTGCAACAGAGTTAGACTGTACAGTGTTACCGATGCCGAAGGCTGCAATAGCACCAAAAACAGCAAAGGCAGTACCTAACCAAGCCCAGTTTTTGCCTAAACCGTTTTTAATGTAATACATTGGGCCACCAACGTGATTACCTTTACTATCTTGTTCACGATACTTAACGGCTAATACCGCTTCAGCATATTTTGTAGCCATACCAACAAGTGCAGTACACCACATCCAAAAGAGAGCGCCGGGGCCGCCTAGGAATACAGCAGTAGCAACACCAGCAATGTTACCAGTACCTACTGTTGCTGATAGAGCAGTCATAAGAGCTTGAAAAGGAGGTATTTCTCCAGAGTTTGTATCTGGGGAAGTACGACCGCCCCACAGCAATTTAAAGCCAGTGCCCAGCCTTAATATCGGCATTAGTTTTAATCCTATCATTAGGAATAAACCAACTCCGAGTATCAACACAAGCATCATAGGGCCCCAAACGACCCCATTGATAGCTTTAAAAATAGCAGTTATTGATTCCATTATTACACCTTAATTGCGTTAATTTATTATAGTTATTTTGCTTTTATCTCAATTGTGTATTGAGGGGTTTGCAAAAATTTTTTACATTCAGCTTTGCAAAGCTTCCATATACTAACAGGATATTTTTTAAATTTGGAGAAAAAATTTCCTATTGGAAATATATTCATGTTTTGATGGAAAAATATCAAATGCTAGTAAAGAATGATTTTACTGCAGCGGTATAAACTTGTTTATTAGTAACTATTTGTTTTATTGGTTGAATGTGCTCTATCTTAAGGTTTTTTAGGCAAATATAGCGAAAATATTAGCGCCTATAGAGTTGCATATTTTAGTGGGTAGTTGCTCTTTTTCTGGAAAATAATTCATGTTAATGGCTGTTACCAAGTAAACATAGGCGCAAAAGTTTCCTATAGGAAACTTTTGCTTGAGTTTTTTTTCAGCTGTTGCTAATCTGCTTCTAGCACTTAGATAAAAAGAATGTATGAGTGTATTCTAATGATAGCGATCAGTGAGCAATAAAAGTTATAAAAAAGCGCACTGTTAATAGATCAAAAATTGTAAAGTGTTATGTTAGTAATAGAACATAGCTTGAAGATGGTGGGTAATTGCTGAAAAATTATCGACATCGCTAAAAGTTGCATACCCGCTAAACTTGAGTTCCAAATAGGATAGTAGAGTCTAGTGTCATTATGCGGGTGAAATTAAGTTTATAAACTTAACCTGCATTTATTAATAAATCATCAAAGCAATTAAGCCAAGAGATTCCGCTTATGTCATTAAGTATATTTGACCTGTTTAAAGTAGGTATAGGCCCTTCGAGTTCACATACGGTAGGCCCTGTTATAGCTGCAAATAGATTTATTGAAAGTCTTAAACAGCAACAACGCTTTGTGGACACGGTGCGTGTTAAAGCAAACTTATACGGCTCTTTAGCAATGACGGGCAAGGGGCACTCAACCGATATAGCAGTAATGTTGGGTTTGCTTGGAGAGCGAGTTGATACCGTAAACCCTGATCTTGTTGCAGGGTATATCGCCAAAATTAGTCAAGATAAGCAATTGCTTTTAAATGGCGAAAAATTGGTACAGTTCGATCCCGAACACGAATTAGTGATGAACTTTGGCGAATCCTTAGATGAACACCCAAATGGGATGCGTTTAACTGCCTATGACAGTGCGGGCATTATTGTCTTAAATGAAACATACTTCTCAGTTGGCGGTGGTTTTGTACTTAGTTTAGCTGAAATATCAGCTAAAGGTGATCTCACAGATCCTGGTTTTGTAGAACCTTACCCATTTGATACCGCGTTAGAGCTATTAAAGGTCGCAGACAGTAATAATTTAACCATTGCCGAACTAGTATTAGCCAACGAAGCAGT
This sequence comes from Oceanospirillaceae bacterium, assembly GCA_036960485.1. Lineage (GTDB taxonomy): Bacteria > Pseudomonadota > Gammaproteobacteria > Pseudomonadales > Balneatricaceae > Rs1. The sequence continues at coordinate 48,192 of JBALXS010000012.1, read as the reverse complement.
CAGACCACATGCGGACACATTGCGCGAGCGCATCCTGTATATATGGCAGGTAATGGATAACTGCATTACACGTGGCTGTGCAGAAACAGGGTTTTTACCAGGTGGTTTGAAAATTCGTCGTCGTGCCAATAAGTTAAGAAGTGATTTGGTGGATAATCCAGAACGCTCGGCACAAGATCCATTAACAATAATGGATTGGGTAAACTTATACGCAATGGCAGTAAATGAAGAAAACGCAGCAGGTGGGCGCGTAGTAACTGCGCCAACGAATGGTGCAGCAGGTGTGATACCCGCAGTTCTTGCCTATTATGTGAAATTTGTTCCCGATGCCGATGAAGAGGGTATTGTTACTTTCTTGGCCACGGCTGCAGCTATTGGCATGTTGTATAAAAAGAATGCGTCTATTTCAGCTGCTGAAGTAGGTTGCCAAGGTGAAATTGGCGTGGCGTGCTCTATGGCCTCAGGTGCGTTGTGTGCCGTAATGGGCGGTAATAATCTACAAATCGAAAACGCTGCCGAAATAGGTATGGAGCACAATTTGGGTCTCACTTGCGATCCTATTGGTGGGCTAGTGCAAGTGCCTTGTATCGAGCGTAATACCATGGGCTCTATGAAAGCAATCAATGCCTCACGTTTGGCGCTTAGAGGGGATGGTGAACATCATGTATCACTGGATGCCGTAATAGAAACGATGCGTCAGACAGGGGTGGATATGCAGTCAAAATACAAAGAAACATCAATGGGTGGCTTAGCAGTGAATGCAGTTGCTTGTTAGGCGTTAAAAGCTATAAATTTAGAAGAAAAACCTTGGGTGTCTGTAAAAGGCATTACTAAACGATTATTTCCAGCACTGAAGAGCCAGCCATATTGCTGAATCATCAATTGGAAATCTTACTAATACATCAAAGCTTTTTTGATGTGAAAAATTTAGGGATTAGAAAATGAGCAACCTTGATAACTTTTTTGGCCAAGATCTAGCCACTGCTGATGCGGCTATTGACGCATCGGTTAATCGTGAATTGAACCGTCAAGAGGAGCAGATTGAATTAATCGCTTCTGAAAACATCGTATCAAAAGCGGTGATGCAAGCGCAGGGCACAGTACTGACTAACAAATATGCTGAAGGTTATGCTGGTCGTCGTTACTACGGTGGTTGCGAGTTTGCTGATGAAGTTGAAGTACTTGCTATTGAACGTGCTAAAAAATTGTTCAACTGTGAATATGTAAATGTACAGCCGCACTCTGGCGCACAGGCAAACGGTGCTGTTTTCATGGCATTACTAAAGCCAGGTGATACTATTTTAGGCATGTCTTTAGATGCTGGTGGCCACTTAACTCACGGTGCACGTCCTGCACAATCGGGTAAATGGTTTAATGCTGTCCAATACGGCGTTGATAAAAACACCCAGCGTATTGATTACGATGCCGTTGAAGCAATCGCCATTGAATGTAAGCCTAAGCTAATCATTGCTGGCGGATCTGCTATTCCCCGTGAAATCGATTTCCCACGTTTTAGAGCAATTGCTGATAAAGTGGGTGCTTTCCTAATGGTTGATATGGCACACATCGCCGGTTTAATCGCCACTGGACAACATCCTAGCCCGTTACCACATGCGCACATTGTGACCACCACTACGCATAAAACATTACGTGGCCCACGTGGTGGAATGGTATTAAGTAACGACCTTGATATCGGTAAGAAAATTAATTCAGCGGTATTCCCAGGCCTACAAGGCGGCCCATTAATGCACGTTATTGCGGCTAAAGCAGTAGCCTTTGGCGAAGCGCTGGAGCCTGAGTTCACCACTTACATCAAGCAAGTAATCACTAATGCAAAAGTTCTAGCGCAAACATTGGTAGAGCGTGGTGTTGATATTGTATCAAGCGGTACTGATACACACTTAATGCTGGTTGATTTACGTCCTAAGGGACTAAAAGGAAATGTGACTGAAGAAGCACTTGAGCGTGCAGGCATTACTTGTAATAAAAACGGCATTCCTTTTGACCCTGAAAAGCCAATGGTTACCTCTGGTATCCGTTTAGGAACACCAGCTGGTACAACTCGTGGTTTTGGTGAAGAAGAATTCCGCCTAATTGGTAACTTGATCGGTGATATTTTAGACGGCCTTGCAAGCAACCCAGAAGATAACAGTGCAGCAGAACAAAAAGCAGCCGTGCAAGTAAAAGCACTCTGCGCACGTTTTCCACTTTACAGATAAGTAACAACGCGTTTACTATTCTTGTATTAGTGATAAAAAATTTACTATAAGAGATTTATTCTCTTAAATACTGCGTAACTAAACTTAGATTTGCTTAGTTGCGCTTATATTTTGACCGTTAAATAAACCAAAGAGGCACGACATGAGCAACGTACCAACGAATCGTAAATACGCTGAATCCCACGAATGGGTTTTAGATAATGGTGATGGCACCGTTACAATTGGCATTTCTGATCACGCTCAAGAATTACTTGGAGATGTGGTTTTTGTTGAACTACCTGAAGTAGGTTCTGAAATTGAAGCGGGTACTGAATTTTCACTAGTTGAATCAGTTAAAGCTGCATCAGATATCTATGCACCTGTTAGTGGCGAAGTTGTTGCGGTTAACGAAGCACTTGAAGATTCACCTGAAATGATCAACGAAGATGCTTTTGAAGGCGCTTGGATTGCTAAAGTTAAGCTTTCTGATGCCTCACAACTTGATAAATTGCTAGATGCAGCAACTTATGAAGCTAAAGTAGCAGATGAAGACTAGTTAGCTGTCTACATTAAGCTGATCTCTTTATCTATGTAGTAGCTTGTTTGAAATAAGCTTTACATGCAGTTAATTGAGATCAGTTTTATGCCGCCAATTCAGAGGTGATCACTAGTTTTATTGCTAGGGTTATTATCGGTTGTATTAATTTTTTAGCGGTTTTATTTACCAGTAACACAGCCGTTACTTTTTAAAGGTTACAAAAAGATGACAAATGAAACGTCTACCTTGAATGATTTAGAAAATCACTCAGAGTTTACCCAACGCCACGTTGGTCCTAGTGCTAGCGAACAGCAAAACATGCTTTCTAGCTTAGGTTTTGATTCACTCGATCAGCTTATCGAAAAAACGGTACCTGATTCTATCCGTTTAGACGATGCGCTAAACATGGATAAGGGCATTAGTGAGACTGATGCACTTGCAGAATTACGTGCGCTGGCCGACCAAAATAAGGTCAACAAATCTTATATTGGTATGGGTTATCACAATACTAAAGTTCCATTTGTCATTTTACGCAACGTAATGGAAAATCCAGGTTGGTACACAGCGTACACGCCTTACCAACCTGAAATTGCCCAAGGACGTCTTGAAGCGTTGTTGAATTACCAGCAAATGGTAATGGATATCACGGGTATGCCATTGGCAAATGCTTCTTTACTAGATGAAGCAACCGCCGCTGCTGAAGCAATGACTTTATGCAAACGTGCCAATCGCAAAAAAACTAACACTTATTTTGTATCAACTGATGTGCATCCACAGACATTAGATGTCATCAAAACACGTGCAGAATACTTTGGCTACGATGTCGTTGTAGATAGCGCAGACAAGCTAGGCGATTACGATGTTTTCGGCGCACAGCTACAATACCCATCTACTAACGGTAGCGTAACAGATCTTGCTACTCATATTGCTGCGGCAAAAGCGCAAAAAGCAATGGTTGCTGTCGCCTCTGATTTACTAGCACTTATGCTACTTAAATCTCCTGGCGAGCTAGGTGCTGATGTTGTACTAGGTACTTCACAGCGTTTTGGCGTACCTATGGGTTTTGGTGGTCCACATGCAGCATTCTTTGCAGCAAGTGAAAAGCTTAAGCGTCAAGTACCGGGCAGAATCATTGGTGTTTCTGTTGATTCAGAAGGCAACCCAGCGCTACGTATGGCCATGCAAACGCGTGAGCAACATATCAGACGTGAAAAAGCCACTTCAAACATCTGTACTGCACAAGCGCTACTTGCCAACATGGCTAGCTTCTATGCAGTATTCCACGGCCCAGCTGGACTAAAGCGTATTGCTGAACGCACACATCGCTTAACGGCTATTCTAGCCAATGGTTTAGGTAGTAAAGGCGTAGCGGTTAGTGACACTTACTTTGATACAATCACTATCTCAGGCGATGATGCTCTTTATCAGCGCGCTCTTGATGCAGGGTGTAACTTTCGTCAAGCAGGTAATGATCAATACGGTATCTCTCTTGATGAAACGACACAAGCCGCTGACGTTGCTCAATTGTTCGACATCATCTTAGGTGCAGGCCACGGTCTAGACACTGACGCATTAGATGCAGCAATTGTTGCTGGTGCAGCGACGGGTATCAGCGATGATATGCGCCGTACAGATGCAGTACTAACGCATCCAACGTTCAACAGCTACCAGTCAGAGACTGAAATGCTGCGCTACCTGAAGCGTTTAGAGAACAAAGATTACTCATTAGCTCACGGCATGATCCCATTAGGATCTTGCACCATGAAGCTAAACTCTACGTCACAAATGATTCCTGTGACTTGGAACGAGTTCAGCAATGTGCATCCTTATGCACCACTAGATCAAACGGTTGGCTATCAAACGATGATTAGCCAGTTAGAGGCGATGCTAGTAGAAATCACTGGTTACGATAACGTATCACTGCAGCCAAACTCTGGCGCACAAGGTGAATACGCAGGTCTATTAGCGATTCGTAAGTACCAAGAAGCGAATGGCCAAGGTCATCGTGACGTTTGCTTAATTCCATCTTCAGCGCACGGTACTAACCCTGCATCAGCTGCAATGATGAGCTTAAAAGTCGTTATTGTTGAATGTGATGACAAAGGTAACGTTGATGTTAATGATCTGAAAGCGAAAGCTAAAGAACATGCTGATAACCTATCTTGCATCATGATCACATACCCATCTACACACGGTATCTACGAAGAAGAAATCGTTGAAATTTGTGAAGTAATTCATGAATGTGGCGGCCAAGTTTACATGGACGGCGCAAACATGAACGCACAAGTCGGTATCTCTAAGCCAGGCGTTATCGGTTCAGACGTATCGCACCTTAACCTACACAAAACCTTCGCTATTCCACACGGCGGCGGTGGCCCAGGTGTTGGTCCTATCGGCGTTAAAAGCCACTTAGCACCATACCTTCCTGGTCATAAAGTTATCCAAGGTGGCGCAGTCAGTGCTACTAACGGTGCTGTTGCGGCAACACCTTTTGGTTCAGCAAGTATTTTACCTATCACATGGATGTACATCCGTACATTAGGTAAAGACGGCCTTAAGCACTCTACTCAGAATGCTATTTTAGGCGCTAACTACATGACTGAGAAATTGGCAGTACATTACCCAATTCTTTATCGTGGTCGTAATGATAAAGTAGCGCACGAATGTATCGTTGATATTCGCCCATTGAAAGAAGTGTCGGGGATTTCTGAAGAAGATATCGCTAAGCGCTTGATGGATTACGGATTACACGCACCAACTATGTCATTCCCAGTGGCTGGCACATTAATGATTGAGCCAACTGAATCTGAGTCACAAGCTGAGATTGATCGTTTAGTTGAAGCGATGATTAAGATCCGCGCTGAGATTGCCAAAGTTGAATCGGGCGAATGGCCGGCGGATGATAACCCACTAGTTAACGCACCCCATACGCAAAAGAACATGGTTTCTAACTGGAGCCATCCATACACTTGTGAAGAAGCATTCTTCCCAACAGCCGCCACTAAAGCTTCTAAGTTTTGGCCTGCAGCTAACCGTGTAGATAACGTATATGGTGATCGTAACTTTATCTGTAGCTGCCCTAGTATTGATAGCTATAGAGAAGATGCTTAAGTAAATTAGCTAGATTAAAAAAGCGAACGATGAGTTCGCTTTTTTTTGTCTTGAATTTGAGAGAAGGGAGTGTGGCTGTGCTCTGCAGTTTGTTGTTTGAAGTTAAAAGAATTTTACTGATTTATTTTTTATGTACACGAAGTACGGTATGTAGCGATGACATGGATGTCAAACAGCGTGAGTTTTTTAATTCAAGAGAGTAGAAGGGTTTTTGACTTTGTCGAGCTCATTTCTTTTGGCGACCAAAGCTTCCGCGTCCTGCTCACGCCACTTACCTACACCCATGCAGGCAAAATGAAAGTAAGCAAAGCCGCTCCTTGTCATCGATGGCGCATTCGCTCTTCGTGGCATTCAGCCATTATGCTTCGTCAATTTAGCAAGTTACTCCGGCTGCAATACAAGGGAATTGGCGGCTTCGTAGAAAACTTAGAATTAATAATGTTTTTATCTGACTATCTGCCAAGAGATAGATAAATTCACTGGATGTATTCAGTAATAAAAAGAGACAGCCTCTTTTGCTCTAAATACATAGAGCTATTAAATTACTGCTTAGATATTAACAAAATAAGCAGTAATTTAGATAAGCTGCGCGGTGTTTCGCAGCATGACTTTTGTCGATGATAAGATTTATATTAGCTATTGAGCTGCCTGAACAGGTACTGCTGTAATACCGGTACCTTTGGAGTCAGTTAATACAGGGTAATGTTGGGTAAAAATCATATCATCTTGTGCACCAGCGACATGACATCCAGAGCATTTTCCTGTTGGGAACTGTTCACTCGTCGCCTGAAAATACTTACTTCCTTCAAGTTTAGGATAGCGGAAGAATCCCCAGTTACCCGGCTCGTTTGGAAAGCGTTTCGCATCTTTAAGCATGCCGGCCACTGCTGCAATATCACCTGCACCATAACCTGCTCCGGTTAAGCCCGTATAATGAGTCACGCTCATTACTTCTTTAAGTAAAAATGTTCCTTGGCGAAATTTACCTGTTTTTTTCCATTCGCTAAATGCGCCACGATCCATATAAATAGTACGCATTTCATTAAAGGGCGATTTACCATTATTTAACTCGTGAGGTGATACATTAGCGCCAACTTGGATCCATTCGCGATAATCTAAAGGAAGAATTAAACGCTCTTGTGCATTAAATTGCGCAGGGGATGCTATTTCTTCAGCGTAAATAGTGGGTACAGATGAACTGATAGTAATGAGTAGTAAGCTCGCTTTGGCTAGCGTCGTTGTCAGTTTGTTTTTTATCATTGTTTTTATTCCGAACAGGTTAATCGAACCTCTCATAACAGCTGTCATGGGGAAATAAAGCATAGATCTTAATCAACCAAGGATAAATACCAGTAAAGTACTGGGGGAATACTAATGAGCTAGAATCCAAACGGCATTGACAGCTATTTGTGTCATTAATACCTTGCATAAGGAGGGATTGAAGCTAGGTGTTTAAAAAATTAATTGAGATTTTAGGAAGCTATTTAAATTAACAGATGCTTTGTTTAAATTGAGTTTTTTACGAATATTTTGACGATGAAAATCAACCGTTTTTTTAGCAATACACATAGCGTCAGCAATTTCTTTACTGGATTTATTTGCTTGAATATATTGAATGACTCTTTGTTCATTTGCACTAAACAGGATACCGCTTAGCGGCGTAGATCGTTGGCTGAATTGTAGTAACTGACGTAAAGCCGTAATTGTGTGCTGTTGTTTATCACTCAATGAATCTGCTTCTAAATTATTTAAATAAGGCTCAATCAAGCTTGTTAATTCTTGGTAAGTTTCTGTTTGCGTTTGTTTTCGCTCATTTTCTTGTTGGCGTAATAAGACCCGTAATGCCGTATGCGTCTCATTCAAATCAGTACTCTTAGAATCTAATAAAGAGATTAAACTTGTTAACTGTTGCTGCATTGCCTGTTGGTTTTTATCACGATTATCGAGCTGCATAAGCAGCATTAAATCGTTATTGATTAACTGTCCAAACCCTTCGATTATATCCTGATGTTGCAGCGTACGGTTGTTGCTATGCAGATCCATCACACATATCGTACCGAAGGGTTCTGCATCCGGCCAAGTTAGTGGATAACCAAGATAAAAAGTCATACCTTGCTCTTTCTGAGGCGAGTTTTGCCAGCGCTTGGTTTGTCTGGCATCTTCAACAAGAAGTGGCTTTTGTAGCTTAACGACTGAATCACAATATAATTCGCTACAACTTTTATTAAACCCTTTCGGCTTAAAAGGATTGCTGTCATTATTGCTGTGCGTGAGTAGGCTGATTTCATCAGATCTAACCTGAGTAATCAACACTGCCGGCGTCTCGCTTAGCTGTGCTAGTAAATCGACAATATCTTGCCACTTTCGCAGGATGTTATCTGGCACTTTAGGCTTCTTTACACCAGACATAATGAACCCGAGTTATTTATAATAGAAATTATATATTAAGCGATAAGTTGTCTTTGCTTGATGAGCCATTTCGTTTTTATAATTAGATCCAGACATTTTAAAGGCGTTAATATTTGAAATGTTGGCTCTAAAAATAGATGAGTAATTGATAATGAGGTAGAAGAATTAACAATAAAGTGGCCAGATCTTTTGTTTTACCCCTAAAGTCACAAGAAGAGATCTGATCCTGTATTTTTGTGTTGTTTGAAGTCAAATGAATTTTACTGATTTATTTTAAGTGCCAAAAGAAACAGAATCAAAGCGCTCTTTTCCATCTATGACAGCGCTTAATGTGGTATTTAATAAGTAGCTTCCCCGTAGTATTTGCTAGGTAACTTAAACGATTGGAAAAATTATAGTTGGTTAGAGAATGACTGGTATTGCCTGAAGAATTCAGCGTTTGATTATGGGAAAGCTACTTGTTATAGATAATTATTTTCAGCACTACTACTACTAGCGTAGGCAAGTAGTTCCATTTGCATTTGATGTGCAGCTTGAGCGTTTGGCGCAGGAGTCGCTTTTGCCATTAATGTGTTTAATTGCTCAACAGCTTGTTGTTCAGTAAGGTTTCTATCTTTCCATGTTGCTAAAAAATTGAGTAGCAATTCTTTCTCTATCGCTAATTGGTAAGCATCAATAGATTCAATGCAGTATTGTGGCTGTAGTAAGTCACAATGTCTGGTGCTTGTGGAATGACTATTTAGCCCGTTACGTTGGTGCATAGGGATATAATTCCTAATTTATCAAAGCTTATTCAAGTGTTTACGAGGCCAGATAAGTAGATAAGCTAGTTACTTATAAGCTTAGCCTTACGTTACTGCTTACAGTTGTTTAATCGTATTAGAGCTGTAAGTTTGTCCGATTAAATAAACGTTAAAATAATATTAAATAGTTACTAATTAGTAACGTTATTTATAGATATTTCACATTCAAATTATTAATGCTATTGAAACAGAAACTAAGACTTATTCCTACTGGTACTAGTTGCAGGTTTTCGGGTTTATTTTTCTAAAAAACCCTTAAAAATGGCCACTTTTTGTAAAAAAGCCATTTATTCAGAAACAGCTAATATAAAGGAGCGTTTTTTAACTTTTGATTCTAGAAAAGATAATTACTGCTATGAAGCAACACATAGGCCTAATTTTAATAATCAGTAGGTTGCTCTATCGATCACTGAATTATTGAGTCGATCTATACACAAGGGTAAAAAATCGTTTGTAATATTGGTATGTCGGCCTTTTTATGCAAGATAAAGCACTGGCTCAATGGCGCTACAACTCAATGCTGTTATGATATGTTTATAACGAGCGATAACGGTTTCTTTTACATTTAGAATTGAGATGGCTGATCTGAAATTGTTGATAGTGAATGGCACCATAAACAGCGTTAGAACAAAAAGGGTCAGTGAGATATTTTAGATATGAACGTCTAATGTTGTCAGTAGAGTGGCTTTGAGTTGCACACAGGAATGGACTGAGAATAGTGCAGAATAAGTAAATAAGGTGAGGGAGGTTAATGATTAGTCTTTCTCACAAAGAGCTATAAAGAAGGTTTATGAAAGATTTAGTCAACTTGCAACAAGCAATCTATAAAACAATAGAAGATATAGAACTGTGGCAAGAGGTTTTGTTATTGTTCTGTAAACTAACGGGTGCTAAGAAAGGCATAATTACACTACGCGATAGAACAACCGCCGAATTAGTAATCCCTACAGATGTTGAAAGCGATCTGAGTAGCCCGTTATTATATGGTTTTTCGAATGAGGAAATTGGCGGCTATATTGAACACTATATAGCGCATGATCCTTGGACTGAAATCGAGAAACTCTATCACCCGAACAGCCCTATCGCCCTAAGTAAATACGTTAAGTATAAGCATATAGTGACCAGTCACTTTTGGGAGTGGTTAGAGCCTCAAGACGTTAATGATACAGTGGTATTAGATATTGGTGCATCCTATCCAAACTGGGTGGCAATGAACCTTTATTACGATGGCCAAAACCCTGCTATTAAACGAAAAATACTGCGCTATACCACAATGCTACAAAGTACTATGCAAGAAGCATGGGCACTTGGGCAGAAGGTTCGTGCAGCGCAACTTGAACCCGAACGGTTGGGCTATTTTCTCGATCAGCAACCTGATGCTTGTGTGTTATTATCTGCTGATGAGAAAGTGATTCTTGCGAATAAAAAAGCGCAGCAGTTATTTAAAGCACAAGACACTGTTATTAGCTGTGAGCACGAAGCAATTGTTATCCCAAACAAGAAGCTTAAAAAGCAATACGAAAACATGTTCCGTTTGATTAAAGATGCATCTAGTACTCAGTTTCAGGAACCGATAGATATTCAATCAGGAGATTTCACGCTTACTTTAACTTTAGTTGAGAAAGCTGAAGATCAAGTGGGTGTAGATAAAGCCGCTAGGCTGCTAACGATCAAACGTTCGAGTATTACTCTAGCTTGTATCTGGGATACCCCAGGTTTGACTAAAAGGGAACGTCAATTAGTCGAGTTTATCGCTCAAGGTGGACGTGTTGTTGATTTCTCTAATAGTTTTAGCTTATCCAAAAGTACCAGTCATTTTCATTGGAGCAATGTGAAAAAGAAACTTGGTGTGCTGGATAGATCTGAAATTGTTACTCGGCATCAGCTTTATTTACAGGAAATGTGAAGAAACGCGTTTAATAAGTGGATGCACTCACATGTTGCTAAAGGTGTTGCTATCCTCAACAAGGTACTTGATGGCTTTGGAATAGCACATTTATCCGATTCTAAAATCATGCAGAACATCGTCGCTTATCATCATGAGTTTCTGGATGGTTCAGGTTACCCAAATAAGCTCATAGGTGAATAAATACCAATTGAGGCGAGGATAGTTACCGTTGCTGATATTTTTGATGCATTGACCAGCACTAGGCCTTATAAAAATCTTGGAGCGTAAAAGGCGCAATATTAGAGCTTGAGCGGATGGTCGTAGAAGAGCAGCTCGATCCGGTCTGTGTTAATGCCTTGGGGAAGTGCCGAGTGGAGGCAGAAAAAGTTATCTTAGAGTTTGCAGATATAGCTGCAAGCTAAAATCACGGTTTGGGGTTTATGGCTTCTATCAGGTTTTTATTAATAGTTGCTATAAAAGACCAGTGATACGGGCTTTTTTGTGTTGAATTTAGGCAAGCGCTGATAATAATATGGAGTATTTTAAAATACCCTATAAAGTGTTTTTAACTAGAAAAATATTATTGATTAAAAAAAACACAAAAAAATTGACTGCACTGATTATGTTCTATATAGTGCCCGCAGCTAGAAAGAAAGTCTCTTGTTTGAAGTCTCCATTACGTAAGTTCACGTCCTGTAGTTTCCAAATGTTACAACATTTCAGTCAGATACATCATTTATATGCCTTCTTATAGGCAAACTTAATTTTTTTATAAAACACAGGATAATATCATGTCTAATACAACTACTGGTACAGTAAAATGGTTCAACGAAACTAAAGGCTTCGGTTTCATAGAGCAAGAGTCTGGTCCAGACGTTTTCGCACATTTCTCAGCAATTGCTGGTGATGGCTTCAAAACTTTGGCTGAAGGCCAGCGTGTTGAGTTCGTTCTAGGTCAAGGCCAGAAAGGCCCACAAGCTGAGAACATCGTAGCTATCTAATAAGCTACTTTAGCTCAGATTATATCTGAGCTAAAAAATCTACTAGTTATTTAGTAGAAAACTAAAGGGCATACTTTAACGAGTAAGCCCTTTTTTAGTTTTAGGCAGTTAATAAAAATCAGATAAAGTGTCGGTGATCGAAAGTAGTACTGTGAATCTGGCGACTAAAATAGAGGGTGCCAAGCGCAGGAAAAGTGTAGCTCTTATGATTTAAAGCTTGAAACTTTTAAGCAGGTAAGCGAATCAGATTGCAAAACTGCTGATGTTATAAGTATGGCAATCACTTTTTATAGTTGTGATTTTAGCGTTATCCATTATGTTGGGAGCAGGCTGTGCCAATCGTTTTGATGCAATCAATAAACAATAATCAGTAATTTTTATAAGCAAGGTTAAACAATTCCCCAACTGATAGATTAAAAGCTGCTTGTATTGATGATTTTGTTGGCTTGTTTGCAGTAACTATCCACCACACCCACCGTCTCCTTTAGCACGCCTTTTGTGGGTCATTGCAGGGCCAGAAAATACCCATTTCAGCGATCATTTAAAGAACTAAAGGTACTTGAGTAATAATAGATAAACCCTGTTTTGTTAATACCTACTTAAGGCTTTCAGAGTTTGATGTTAGAAACCGCTGAAAACGGCATATATGCCAATATGGTTTCGGTATTATGTGTTACTCAGTGGATTTATCTAAGCTTGGCAAGTATTGTGGCTAGTTTTGAACCTGAGCTACCTTTCTATTTTGGAGTCGATTAATCAGCACTGTGTTGAATGCTCTTCCTCAATAATTGAACACCTGCGATGTTAATTAGACAGCGCATTTACACTACTCGACGAACAGCAACAACAAAGAGCAGTAAACTATGTAACATGGGCCGTTATATTAGAGCAGTAATACTTGATGCCTGTTATGTGTAATATTACCGAGTTATAAAATTTAACAACGAAGCGTGTTTTAAATGATTCTTATTTTTTTAACAAACAGAGGATTATTTGTGCTGGTGAACGGGTTGTTTATTATGCAATAAGTTTGGGCACGCTGGCTTTGGTCGTAATTGGCCTCAACAAGTTAAAGATATAAGTTAAACTATTTTGGGCTATAAATGATTAAGGCATTCTCTATTTGGAATACTCCAGTATTGCCTGTAGTGAAATTTTAGTGATTGATGATCATAAGGGCATGTTATTTGCCCATAAACAATAGGAAGAAAGTTTCGAATGAATGATGGGTCTAATAAAAATTATGTAATAGGACGGGATAATATACAGCCCTTTGGGCTGGATATTCACAATCCTGTGTTTTTAATATCAGGATTGAGTGTCACGGCTTTTGTATTAGTTACTTTACTGTTTCAAACTGAGGCGGCGGCCTTCTTCGGTTGGCTGCGGCCTCAAATAACAAGTAACTTCGATTGGTTTTTTTTATTGTCAGGCAATGTGTTTGTAATATTTAGTCTTTTTTTGGTCGTTTCTCCGTTGGGGAAAATACGTTTAGGAGGAGCAAATGCGCGGCCAGAGTTTGGCTACATAGGTTGGTTTTCAATGCTGTTTGCTGCAGGAATGGGTATCGGCCTAATGTTCTTTGGTGTTAGTGAGCCTATTTCGCATTTTAACTCTTCATTGGGTGGTATTGCGGTCGACGCTGCGGGTGTTCGTACAGATTGGGCGCCACTAGGTGCTGCATTAGGCGATACAGAAGGCGCACGTGATTTGGCGATGGCAGCCACTATCTTTCACTGGGGCTTACATCCTTGGTCTATCTACGCGATAGTTGGGCTTGCATTGGCGTTTTTTGCCTACAACTATAAGTTGCCTTTGACTTTGCGTTCGGCTTTTTATCCGTTATTAGGTGACAGGGTGTGGGGTTTTTGGGGACATGTCATCGACATATTGGCTGTTTTTGCCACTTTGTTTGGCTTAACCACTTCTCTGGGATTAGGCACTAAACAAGCGCTCTCTGGATTTAATTATCTATTTGGTTGGGGAACTGATTCACTGGCGGTTGTATTGCTGATCAGTGTAATTACAGCCATTGCTACTGTCTCAGTGGTTAGAGGCCTAAATGGTGGAGTTAAAATTCTATCTGAGCTAAACATGGGTTTAGCCATGTTACTGCTGATATTTATTATTGTGATGGGACCTACTGCAGATATCTTTGATGCTATCTTCGGCGGTGCAGCAGCATACGTGAAAGAGATAATTCCACTATCAACACCTTTTGGCCGTGAAGATGCTAATTTTTCTCAGGGATGGACGTCTTTCTACTGGGCTTGGTGGATTTCATGGTCACCTTTTGTTGGCATGTTCATCGCTCGTGTATCTAAAGGGCGTACTGTAAGAGAATTCGTACTTTGTGTCGTTATTGTGCCTACTTTGCTCGGCATTGTATGGATGGGTGCATTTGGCGGCACTGCAATCAGCCAAGTGATAGCAGATGCTGGGGCACCAGTGGCCACCGCTGCCCAAGAACTAAAACTGTTTGTGATGGTCGAATCTTTCCCAATGGCCAGCTTGCTCTCCTTAGTTGGCGTAATATTGGTATTAGTATTTTTTATCACCTCTTCTGATTCAGGATCACTGGTTGTCGACTCTCTCACCGCGGGGGGTAAAGAGAATGCCCCTATCGTGCAGAAAGTATTTTGGTGCTCTTTTGAAGGGGTGTTAGCCATAGTGTTATTGATTGTCGGCGGCTCTGAGGCGCTCGGCGCCTTGCAGGCAATGTCAGTGTCTACAGGTTTGCCATTCACTATTGTGTTATTGGCAATGTGTGTCAGCTTGTATATGGGGCTTAGAAAAGAATACAGTAAAATGTAATGTGCTAATTTAAATGCTGCACCTATTAATTAAGTGCAGCGTTTTTACTACTTGGTACCAGCATAATTATTGACTCACAGCGATTGAAATTCTTTAGCCGTTTTAGACTGAACAACTTGTATTGACGACTGGCAACGAACGAGTGAGTACATTTTTTGTAAAGAACTGTCAGCAGGTACTTTGCCACTAGATTAATAAAGTTGTTTTAAAATAAAAGCTGGCAGAAAAAATTTCATCAAGAAATAGTAAATATCTGTTGCCGCAAGTGAGCAGCTTGTTAATTGCTTTGTTGAATGACTATTTATGGCGTTTTTTGTGGATGTTGGATTAGTTAGTTATTTTTCATTTCGCCGTAAATGATTCCTTTCCTGCCATGAATCTTGCCTCATATACTTAGATATGGTGAAAGGCTTGCTGTGAAATTATTGCTGGGTCGCTATTTCTCTGAAAGCTTGTTCGAATACTTCAGCGGGCTGCCCGCCACTGATTAAGTGCTTATCGTTAATGATTACAGCGGGAACAGAGTCAACACCTTGGCTGCGGTAAAAGCTTTGTCGCTCACGTACTTCTGGCTCATATTGGGTGCTGTTTAGTATTTGCTTTGCTTGTTCAATATCTAGTCCTACACTTCCTATTACCGTAAGTAATTGTTGATGATTGCTCGGGTCGCCGCTCTGTTGGAAATATAAGTCAAAAAGAGCGAGCTTAAGTTCGGTTTGTTTGCCAAATTGTTTAGCCCAAAACAGAAGTCGGTGAGCGTCGAAGGTATTGTAAATCCGCCCCTTATCTCTATTACTAAATTCATAACCCAGGTCCAGACCACGCTGTTGGATCATTGCCCGGTTTTGCTCTGTTTGCGCAACACTAATGCCATACTTTTCGGTGATATGCTCAACAATATCTTGGCCCTCTACTGGCATCGTAGGATTCAGTTCAAAGGGTTCCCAGCTGATGTCGGCTGTAATATTTGGCGCTAGTGCCGTAAGTGCCTGTTGCAGCGCTTGGTAGCCAATAATGCACCAAGGGCAAGATATGTCGGACACTATATCCAGTTTAAGTTTTATAGCCATTGATAAGATCTCTAGTAATTATTTTTGCCAGCATAGCGTATTTCTCATGGTTATTCTGAAAAAATGAATAAGAGCACATATTTATACTTAAAGAATTAATAAAAGAGAGAATAGATAAGAAGTATGGAGAAGTAGCCAGCATTTATCTGAACGATTTTTTTGTATGGCCAATTAGGTAGATTACTGATACTAAAATTAATTTATCTAAATGCTGAGATCTCATAATAGCTATTGTTACTTAAAGGTGGGAATAAAAGGCTGGCCATCATCCTGTGTATCTAGAGGTGAGTGTTGGAAGAACGACAAATTATTCTAGTTATAAAACCACCAAACCTTGCTCTAGAGAGATTAAGGGCTCAAAGCGAATTAGCTAGGAGACCTTAAACCCTAGGACAAATACAGATAATGATAGGGCAAAGGGTGGTAGCTATAGCTTTGCCAAAAGTCGCTAGTTAAACAGGACGATAGAGAAGTTTATAACCTCTTTAAGCTCTCCTATGTTACCTCCATTTCTCGCAGAAACAGCCAAGCCGAATTGTAATGTTAAAAGATAATTAGCTACCGTGCTCGGCGAATGTCGAGCAATTAAGTTTCCTGCTTTTTGTTCTTTTTCAAAAAAATCAGTTAACGTCAAAATAGTTTGTTGATTGATGTCACCAATATTTTTTGCCGAATTATCAGGCAGGCAAGCTCCAGCTATTTCTACAGTAGAAAGACAAATTAAGCAGCCTTTAGGTAAGTCTGGGTTTATTAGCATATTCGCAATAGATAATAGGTAGTTTTTGATTCGTGTCTTTAGGCTTAGTTCCGTTTTAAAAAGCTCATCTAAATGGATTGCGCCGTGTTTATTTAAATAAAAATCAATAGCTTGATTGAATAATTGTTCTTTATTTCCAAAAGCAGCATAAAGGCTCGATTTATTAATACCCATGACATTAGTTAGATCAGTTAGCGAGGTGCCGGGATACCCATTCTTCCAAAATACCAGCATGGCTTTTTCAAGTGCATTGTCTTTATCAAAGCTGCGATGGCGGCCTGCTGTCATAGTTAATTCCAAATTTAATAAAATATATGCTTGTAATTGTGAACCGTTAGGTATAGATTGTCAATACTGTACTGATCGGTACAAAATTGTTTTGATAAAAAATTAATAGGGAATAAACGAATGAATGATTTAACGGGAAAAGTAGCAGTCGTCACTGGTGGTAATAGTGGTATTGGTTATGAAACTGCAAAATATTTTAAAGACGCAGGCGCAAACGTAGTCATTACGGGTAGGTCCGCTGATAAGGTGGCGACTGCGGCTACTGAATTAGGGGTTAAAGGCATCGTTGCTGATGTTATAGATTTATCTGCAATTGATGCACTGGTAGAGCAAGTGAAACAAGAATTTGGCAGCATCGATGTATTATTTGTTAATGCGGGAATTTTCAGCCCTGCGCCAGTAGGCCAAAATACAGAGGAAATGTTTGATACTCAGATGGGTATTAACTTCAAAGGTGCAGTATTTACCACTGAAAAGTTTTTACCTATTATTAATGATGGTGCCTCAATTATTAACCTTTCTTCTATTAATGCTTATACAGGTATGCCAAATACGGCTATTTACGCGGCTTCTAAAGCGGCGCTAAATTCATATACAAGAACGGCTGCTACTGAGCTTGCACCGCGTAAAATACGCGTAAACTCTGTTAACCCAGGTCCGACATATACGCCTATTTTTGCTAAAACAGGGATGCCAGAAGAACAGTTAAATGATTTTGCAGGGGCGATGCAAAATAGGATTCCCTTAAAGCGTTTTGGACAACCAGCAGATATTGCAAAACTCGTTACATTCTTAGCCTCTGATGATGCTTCTTTCATCACCGGTGGAGAATATAACATTGATGGTGGAATGAATATAAATCCCCTTTTATCTTAAGGTAACAAACGTAAGCACCTAC
>JBALXS010000012.1:0-30407 GCA_036960485.1 Oceanospirillaceae bacterium | reverse complement strand
TAACTTAAATTTAACGGTAGGTGTCTTTTATTCGACAGATTATCAATATATAAACTGGGGGAAGCATGGCAGTAAATATCCTGAGACTTGACTCAAGCATCAGAAAAACAGGTTCTTATAGTCGAGATTTATCAGACAAGTTAATTAAGCAACTTATTAGCAAGCAATTCACGAGTGGGGAAAATAGCCAAGTAACGATTAGAGATTTGGCTGATGGTATCCCTTTAATCGATGAAAGCTGGATTAAAGCCAATTTTACCGATGTTAATGAGCGCACTACCGAGCAAAAAAAATTCTTGGCAACGTCCGATATATTAGTTAATGAAATCAATAATGCTGACCTAATTGTGATTGGTCTCCCTATCTATAACTTTGGTGTGCCGGCCGCTTTTAAAGCGTGGATTGACCAAGTTGTTAGATCTAAATTAACCTTTCGATATGGTGATAGCGGGCCAATTGGATTAGTGAAAAATAAAAAAGCTTATATTGTCATTGTTTCTGGTGGTACTAAATTAGGCACTGAAATTGACTTTATTTCCGCATATATAAGATATATATTGGGATTTATCGGTATTACCGA
The DNA here is from genome assembly GCA_036960485.1 of Oceanospirillaceae bacterium. Taxonomy (GTDB): domain Bacteria; phylum Pseudomonadota; class Gammaproteobacteria; order Pseudomonadales; family Balneatricaceae; genus Rs1. Next base: position 29,827 of record JBALXS010000012.1, on the reverse strand, counting down.
CATCTCATTTATTGATAGTAGTGGTATTGGTCAAAATGAATCGCAAACTTTAGCTTGCGCGCATAAAGCTATTGAAGGTATTTAAATATAAAATAGCTCATGTCAGTCAAAGGTGTATTTTAAGCACTGTTGTTTTGGTCGTTATCATCTCCTCTCAAAGTGGGGCTCTTTAATATTTAGCTCCATTAATACTGTTGTATTAGTGGCTGATAGGGAGGCATTAAACAATCATTATTTGATGGTCTTATTCTCCATACGAACCTCTTAAACGTAACTCATTCCAGCTTTGCCTACAGCGGATGTAAACAAGGAAATAAATAAGTGAATAAACTGAAACCTCCCATTAATAGTCATGATTATTACCATTGCCATGTTTATTTTGAACAAGAAACGCTAGGATTCGCTACAGATTTATGTAAAAAAGCAGCAGATTTATTTGCCTTGAAAATGGGTAGGGTGCATCAAAAAGCTATTGGTCCTCACCCCAAGTGGAGCTGCCAAATAACTTTTTCATCAGCTGATTTTGACCCATTTATTGCGTGGCTTGAAGACAACCGCCATGGTTTAAGTGTATTAGTGCATGCATTGACTGGTAACAACCTGCAAGATCACACTGAGTATGCGTATTGGTTAGGGGATGAAGTTGAATTAAGTCTAGATATATTTCGTACTTAGTTAACTTTGAAGAGCATTTGTAGGGACCGATTGCTAAATGTTTACTGGACATAGGCCGGCACTGTCGGGGATCTGTAAATACGTATTCTTCCTCTCTATAAAGAATATTGCGCGCTTCGTTAAGGTTATCCTGAATCGTTGCGATGCTTGTAAAGACATCCCTAAGGTCAGTGCCACACAAAACAACGGCAATACTTGCCGATTAATTCAAGCGAGAAGGCACAGCAAGGCGAATCGCACATATATAGTTTGGCCATATTAATACTGCAGCCTTTTAAGTTAAATACTATGACTGGCTGGTTTAAAGTTTAATCAGCAACCCTTGGGAGTTCTTATTCAGGGCTTGGGTGTTTCTCAGCGATGGTTCGGTGATACTTTAATATATATTAGTTTTTGTAAGCGGGTGAATAAGCTAATCATCACTGGCAGCGAAACCCCAAAAACAATACAAGAAAAAGCCAATATTTTAAGGTTAGATACTTCTTCAGCGTAAAATATAACAGAGCCTAGTAACCCAAAAACAGGGACTAATAAGCGGATAGGGCTCATCATCGATAAAGGGTAAATAGTTTGTAATTTATTCCATAGCCAGTATCCCAGTAATGTTGTTGGATACGCTTGAATAAGAGCGGAGATCAGCGCTGATGAATTCATTACTTGGTTAAAAGCGGTTTGTCCGAAACTTAAAAAGTCACCCCCTTCGCTTACCAATGCAATGGTGAATAATGGAATAGGTGCAAATAAACTTGAATAAACGATAAAAGCGAACATTTCTTTTATCTGCGCTTTTTTGATCAAGAAGTTAGTTAGCGCTAAGCTGCAGGCAGCAGTAATCGCTAAGGTAATACCGATAGCCGTTACTGAACCATCATCAATATAGAACATCATTAATAAGCCTAATGCAGCAATCATTAACCCTGCTAATTGGCTGTTAGATAGCACTTCTTTAAAATAAAAAACACCGATTAATGTGGTAATCATAGCGCTTGTTTGCAATACCGTGCTGGCCATTCCTGCGGATAGCCCCTGATTAATTGATAGTGCCATTACCCCCCATACTCCTACACCAAAAGCTAACCCATATATGACGATATAGAACCATGAAGTGTGTGGCTTTTTAATAAAAAAGCATAAGGGAAAAGCGGCAAAGGTAAATCGTAAGCCCATGAGAATAAAAGGGTTTGTTTCATCTACGCCAAGCTTAATCACTGAAAAATTGAACCCCCACAAGCAAGTGACAAAGATGGCGATCCATAGGTGTAGCGGTTTCATGACAATATCCTTAGCTTTTAATTTAACCTCGCTTTATTAGGAGGTTATCTTTTTAAGAAGAGGTATTTTGTATTGAAGTCAAAAAAGATAACAGATACAATTTTTATATAAAAAAAGAGTACAGTATTGAATAGCTGTCAGTTACAGCTTTATAAAAAGCGCAGTGAATGGGTGAAAAGATGATTCGTTATAAACAGTTAGCTAGTAGCGTGATGCAAGATATCATCGAGGATAGATTGGTTTTAGGTGCAAGAATGCTCTCAGTTAGGCAGTTTGCTAAGTTACACACTGTTAGCATGACCACGGCTTTAAACTGTTACAACAAATTACACGAACAGGGTTGGTTGAGCGTTAAGCCACAGTCGGGATATTTTATTACTCGTCCATTAACCATTTCCAATGCACCTACCTTCCCTAAGTTTTCGGCGTCAGTTACCGTGCCCAATGGCTATGCTCAAGTAGCAAATAATTATAGTGAGCACCCTTTCTATACAGCTCAATTAGCCGCTGGTTTGATTCCCAGAGAAATATTAAATCGCTGCTTTCATCGCGGCAATTTACGCAATACCAATGAAAACTATCAATACCCAGCCGCGAGCGGTGAATTGAGTTTACGCAGTGCTTTGTCAGAACATGTATCACAAAACTATTTTAGGCTACCGGCACAAGCGTTAATTATTACCAATGGTTGCATCGATGCAGTGCGAAGCGCCATAGATATTGTTTCAGAGGTTGGTGATACTATTGCCATCTCCTCTCCATGCTTTAGCGGCTTGCTAAATTTACTGTTAAGTATGCAACGCAAGGTACTGGAAATACCTTGTCATAATGCTCAATTAGATTTAACGCAGCTCGAGTTCTATATGCAAGCAGGTGCCTTAAAAGCAGGTTTATTTAGTGCGAATTTTATCAATCCGCACGGGTTATGTTTATCGATTGAACAAAAGAAATTATTGGCTAAATTAGCCGCAAAGTATCAAATACCTATTATCGAAGATGATGTATTTTTAGAGCTAGGCTTTAATAATTATAAACCTAAACCGATTAAATATTGGGATGATCAAGGCTGGGTTATTTGGTGTGGGTCTATTTCTAAAACAGTGGCCCCAAGCTATCGTTTGGGGTGGTGCGCACCAGGTCGATTTTATACAACTTACATTAACCATCGCCAAGTAAATTCTTTAGCAGTGAATGTGCCTGTGCAAGCTGCCTTTTTCGAATTTATTAATAGTGGTCAGTATAGTAAACATCTTAAAAAGACCACGCTTAGCTTATCTTTGCACGCTGCGGCTTATCATCGTTTTCTTACTGAACGCTTGCCCAAACATGCTTGTGTTAGTACTTTACAAGGAGGCATGGTGATGTGGTTACAAATACCAGGATTCGATTTTTTAAGTATCTATGGCAAGGCAACTGAGCAAGGGTTAAATTTTAAGCATGGGGCTGAGTTTTCTACATTGGCACTATACAAAGATTGTATCCGCCTGAATATAGGTTGGCCTTTAGAGTACGAACTGAAAGATGGAATGAGAGTAAGTGATAAATTGCAGCAGTTGTGCGAATTGATCAATCGGCAGCTAGAGTCGTAATTGATTTGTATTGATAACCCGTTACAAAAATTAATTAATTTGAGTTCAATCAAGCTTTGCTCACATATTGCTTATTACTGATATTATCTAAGCTATACTTCATTACGAGAAAGATTTTATTAAACAGTCATCTTACTCACAGCTAAATTCATCTCATAGCTTCAATCTATAAAATATTAGCTAGTATTAAATACTAGCTAACCAGTGTTAAGGACCCACAATGTCATTGAACGATGCTATCGATCTTCTCAATAGTTTACCTGGGTTATTGTATAAATGTAAAAATGATGAACATTGGACTATGCTCTTCATCAGTAGTGGTTGTGAATCGTTAACAGGCTATACCAGTGAAGAACTGCTGCTTAACAAAACCACCTCTTTCGCAGAGCTTATTCTTGATGAAGACATAGATGGACTAGTTAAAATTGTTGACAATGCAATAGAAAATGAAATTCCTTTCAATTGCGAATACCGCATCAGAACTAGACAAGGGCAGTTAAAATGGCTTTGGGAACAAGGTGTGGTCAAATATGATGCTCAAGAAGATCTTACCTATATAGAAGGTTTTATTACTGACATAACTCCACAAAAACAAGAACAACGAAAACTGGAACAGAGTCTTCAATTAAAAGATCGAGAACTATTGATTAACCACTCTTTACTCAACGAGTACAAAAAAGCGGTAGATGAAAGCTCTATTGTTTCTAAAACCGATGTAACAGGTAAAATCACCTACGTAAACGAGCAATTCTGTTGTGTATCAGGCTTTAGTAAAGAAGAGTTAATAGGTAAAAGCCACAATATCATTCGTCATCCCGATACGCCAAGGGCAACGTTTGTTGATATTTGGCGCACTATTTTAGACAGGCGTGTCTGGAAAGGTGTTATTAAAAACCGCAGTAAAAAAAATAAAACTTACTATGTACAATCTTTTATAGTGCCTATTCTTGATCACGAAGGCAATATTCGTGAGTTCATGGCAATACGTAATGAAGTCACTGATCTGATATTACAAGAACAAAGAATACGCATTCAGGTAACTGACCATATGACGCAGTTACCTAACCGGCAGAAGCTGCTTGAAGATTTCAAACTGATTGATTACTGTAAATTCTCCATCATTAATATCGCACGCTTTAAAGATATTAATGAGTACTATGGCTTTGAAGTTGGTGACAGAGTACTCGTTGAACTAGCCACTATTTTCGCCGGGTTTCTGCGCAATAAAGCTATTAAGCTGTACAAACTCACGGGTGATCAATTTGGCTTGTTAGCTGATGATTCTATTACTACCGATGAGTTCAAAAGCATAACAACAGAACTTTTGGAGCATATTCATCAGCATGATTTTATGGTTAACAGCCATAAGTTATCATTGAGGTTATTGTGTGGTATTGCCATGCAAAAAAACTATTTCATCAACGCTGAAATAGCCATGAACCATGCGAAGATATGCAAAAAAGATATGGTTGTATTTGATGAGAATTTGCAAATAAAAGACCATTTAAAACGTAATATTCTGTGGACAAACAAACTTAATGAAGCGGTGCAAGATGATAGAATCGAAGTGTTTTTACAGCCTATTTTTAATAATGACACCGACCAAATAGATAAGTTTGAATGTTTAATACGTTACATTGAAATTGACGGTACAGTTGTTTCCCCGTATGCGTTTCTTGATATTGCGAAAAAAACCCGTATATATCCAGTTTTAACACGCATTGTTATTGCTAAAGCGTTTAGTTTCTTTGAGCATCGCCAAGAGAGCTTCTCTATTAATCTAAGCTTAGAGGATATTTTAGATGTAGAAACTGTTGGCTATCTAATCTCCAAAATTAAGCAGTATGAAAGAATATCTCAACGCTTAGTGTTAGAAATTGTTGAAGATGAGGGTATTGAAAACTATGAAGAAGTTAGTGCTTTTATTGAAAACATGAAACACTTTGGTTGCCGTATTGCTATCGACGATTTCGGCACAGGTTATTCTAATTTTGATTATTTGATCCGCTTAAATGCTGATTACATTAAAATCGATGGCTCTATTATTAAAAATATTAACCATGATTTAAATGCAAAAATTGTCACCGAATTAATTGTGAATTTTGCTGATCGATTAAATCTAAAAACAATTGCAGAGTATGTTCACAGTAAGGATGTTGCTAACACCGTTAAAAATTTGGGCATATCTTATTCACAAGGCTTTCATTTGGGTGAACCTGTTAGTATGAAAGCACTTTCTCAAGCTGAGCATGACGCAACAACATAGTGCTAAACTACTGCGCATCAAAGTAATAATTTCTTGCGTGGTAGCAGATCAAATCATCTTGATTAACCTACCATGGCTACCGTTATATTGGATTGCCTAGTCTAAAGAGTTTAAGCGCTAGAACCAGCAGTTGTTAATTTTATTTGCCGATTGAAACTAGCTACAGCTCATTTTTTATTATCTATACAGCTATTTATTTAGAATATATTATTAAACAGCAATGTTGTGTAAAGTATTGAATACCAAAAATTTATATTGTATTTAATAAGTGGCTACCCTACCTTTACTTTTAGATTCAGATATTAAATGCTAATAGCGACTCAAAGTCCTAGTGCTCTAGCAGCGCCATAAATGCAGACGATAATCGGAGAAGTTGTGTTATGAAAACCCGGATTGAATTTCCCTATACTGCCAATGAGATTGAGCACCTATATATACCCATGCAAGATGGCACTCGTTTGGCTGCTCGTCTGTGGCTACCTGAATGTGATGATGGAATTTTAGTGCCGGCAATCTTAGAGTATCTACCTTATCGAAAACGCGACGGTACAGCAGTGCGTGATGCGCTAACGCACCCTTGGTTTGCAGGCCATGGTTATGCTTGCCTTAGAGTTGACATGCGTGGCAATGGGGAATCAGAGGGGTTAATGCACGATGAGTATTTAGCACAAGAGCTAGCCGATGGTTTGGAAGTTATCCAATGGCTCTGTGCGCAGCCATGGTGTAGCGGTAAGGTTGGCATGATGGGTATTTCTTGGGGTGGTTTTAACAGTTTACAAATTGCCGCTCTGCAACCAGCAGCCTTAAAGGCAATTATAACGCTGTGCTCGACCGACGATCGCTATAGTGATGACATTCATTACAAAGGCGGCAACATGCTCTTGGAAAATGTCGGCTGGGCGGCAACAATGCTGAACTTTTCAGCAGCAGTACCTGATCCTCTATTAGTTGAAGATTGGCGCGAGCGCTGGTTGGATCGATTGAACAACATGCCACTGCTGTTAGAGACATGGCTTACCCATCAAGAACGAAATAGCTACTGGCAGCACGGCTCAATTTGCGAAGATTACACCGCTATCAAAGCGGCTGTGCTAGCGGTTGGTGGCTGGGGGGATGCTTATAAGAATACAGTGCCCAGAATGATGGAAAATTTACAATGCCCGCGTAAGGCATTAATAGGGCCATGGGCGCATAAATACCCCCACTTTGCTGTACCAGAGCCAGCGATTGGCTTTCTTCAAGAGGCATTACGCTGGTGGGATTATTGGCTCAAAGGTATTGATAATGGGATAATGGATGAGCCTAAGTACACCGCTTACTTACAAGATGCAGTGGCGCCACAGTCAAGCTATGCAAAGCGCAGTGGCGATTGGGTGCAAATGGAGAGTTGGACTGAGTCAAAAGTTAGCAGTAAAACGTTGTATTTAAACAATGCAAGCCTAAGCGCAGATAAAGCTGGAACACCCGGCATACAGAAAATCAATTCACCATTATCCACCGGTAGTGCAGGGGGGGAGTATTGTGCTATTTGGCTAGGGCCAGAATCGCCGACTGATCAACGCCGTGATGATGCCCATTCGCTGTGTTTTACAACTAGTGTGTTAAATGAAGAATTAGCATTATTAGGTGCGCCACGCATCCATTTAAAACTAAGCAGCGATCAAGATTGCGGCCAAATTTGTGTGCGATTAAATGATGTCTCTCCAACGGGTGAAGTCACGCGTATTACTTATGGCTGCCTTAATTTGCAAATGCGCAATAGCCTAGAGCACAGTGAAAAACTGATTGCTAATCACGTTTATGACGTCACATTGTTATTAGATGATACCGGCTATAAAATTCCAGCAGGGCATCAGCTGCGAGTTGCTATTTCAAGCGCTTACTTTCCGCTTATTTGGCCAACCCAGAAATTTGCTAGTTTGACATTGCATGGCATCGACAATTTTATTGAATTACCACAGTTTACCGGTGATAAAATACCTTCGCCGTTTGAACTGCCAGAAGGCGCAGCGCCTGAGCCATTAGAGTATTTAAGCCCATCGAGTAATAGCCGTACAGTAACGGAAAATGTAGCAAACGGTGAAGTGTGCACGACAATTGAAGATGATTTCGGTCATGTCCACTTTTTGAATCACGGACTAAAAGTTCACCAAACTTGCCGTGAACAATATCGGATAAAACCGTACGATCCTCAAAGTGCCATTGCAGATATCAGTTGGTATTATCAAGCAGGGCGGGGCAGTTGGCAGATTAGTGTTGCAAGTAAACTTAAGCTACATTGTGATGCAGACTACTTTTATATAGAGGCTTCGCAACGAGCTAGTGAAGGTGAAGAGGTTATTCATCAACGCGAATGGCAACGTAAGATAAAACGTGAGGCTGTTTGAGTTTTTCTAGAGTGATAGTAGTGTTAAGCAACTACTATGAGTATGCAGTTAAGCTGATTAATACTGCTAATAATAGAAAAAAACGAATCAGTAATAATGCTTTTTTTAGAATGTTTTAGCTAAGAAACTTTACTATGCTGTTATCTATTGGTATTTTTCGCTTTATATCAATAGTGATTATGGTGAATTAGAAAACTCAATAGTTACTTGATTTTGGTTACTCTGTGTTTTTGAACTCATTTTCCAACCAAATCGTTTAACCAGTTTTTGCGCTAGTTTAGAGCCGAGTTCAAAGCCACTAACTGCTGTACTGTAATTAGCGGCAAGGGTGTTGGCAATATAGCTTTTATCCGCCGTTTGGATAATTATTATCCTCCCATTTTTTGTATGCTGAAATACATTGCAGATCATGTGCGAAATTAGTATATGTAATGGCTGGACAACGAGTTCTAAAGTGCTTGGCGCGGTTTTGGTTTGCTTACTCTTAAGTAGGTAATCGTGTTCAGAGGTTATTTTTATCACTATATCTCCAAGGGAGACCTGCTGAGTAGGAATAATATTTATGAAAATCGAATTTAGTCAGTTTCAAGCAACTTTACGCTTACATTTGCAGCAGTGTCATGAATTGCCTGAGCAAGGAGCGAATGCGGCTTTGCAAATGAGTGCAAAGCTGGTGGCTGACCCAGTGATGAGTGTTAGCTCTGCGTCGCACAAATCGATTGTGCATGACATAGCAGATGAAAGTAGCAGTAATACAAGAGATATTAGAAGAGCTACTAGAATAAAAGCCACTGAATTGGCAACACAGTTAGTTAAAGAAAGCAGTTTAGAGACGTATTTATCACCTACAGGTCAACTGCTCGCAGACTATGTATTACAGATTGCTGACGAATTGCACTGGTATCAAAGGAAGGATGAAAACAACCTTGCGTTTAATACAGGGCATGCTAATGCGCAAATCATTGGTCCTGCCGGGCTATTCTACGCCCCAGGTGTGATAGTGGGAGTGACGGTGATGCAACCACAACTTTGCTATCCCAATCATAACCATCCACCAGAGGAAGTGTATATTATTCTAAGTGAAGGGATGTGGTGGCAAGAAGGCGCTAGTTGGTCTGCTCCAGGTGTTAATGGCTATGTTTATAACTCGCCTAATATAACACATGCGATGACCGCTTCAGATAAACCCTTATTAGCGCTATGGTGCTTAAATTTATAATTCAATAATGATATAAATAGGAGCTTTATACTATGTGATATTGATTTATAAGTGGTAGTAATGAGCAACGTTTTTTTATTTTTTAAACATACTGTATATGTACTGTGATTTTATTTTTACTCGTTGATTTATAAAGAAAATAATAATATTTAAGGTGTTTGTTGAGTTTGGGGAAATCTAACTATCGTCATTCAGTTACGTTTTAGCGACTGAATGTTATAAATTTTATTTCTAAAATGAATATTCTCTATTGTCGTTAGTTTGTGGTATATAGACTTCTCAAAGCGATTAATTTCAAAAAGGGACTATTTATGATTAAATCACTTCGCACTAAGCTTGTTATAGCCTTCGGTATTATTTTTGCAGTGTTGTTAATTACCACTACTTTAAACTACTCTTACGTCAGTCAAGTATCTACTATTCAAGAAAGAGTGACTAGCTTACGTTTTAAAACTGTCAATGCCGGAAAAGATATAAATAATGGCATTAATCTGTCATTAGCAGCATTACGTGGCTATATGATTTTAGGTAGCGATCCGCAAAAAGCCAAAACGCTCAAGGCGCAGCGCGAAAAAGCTTGGGCATTGATTGATCAAAGTATCCAAGTATTTGAGGATATGTCAGATAATTGGACAGATCCAAAAAATATAGAAACTCTGGCTAAATTAAAAGCAGTATTGAGTGAATTTAGGCAGACACAATTGTCGGTCGAGAACATTGCTCAGCAAAGTGCCAATATTTCATCTTATGAAATGCTATTAAATGAAGCAGCCCCTCGTGCCGGTGTAATTTTACAAGCGTTGACCGCGATTATAGATATAGAAGAGCAACAGCCGGCTAATGCAGAACGCAAAGCGATGTTAATTCAATTAGCCAATTCTAGAGGGTCCTTTGCGATAGGCATCGCAAATATTAGGGCATTTTTACTTTCCGGTGATATTGAGTTTAAACAAATTTTTGCAGCTAAGTGGGCTAATAATACTAAAGCCTTGCAGTTACTAAACAGTAAATACGCTAAATTGTTAACGAATGAACAGCAACAACATTGGGATCAATATCTGCTTTCTCGTAAAGAGTTTTCACAGCTTCCACAAAAAATGTTTGTATTAAGAACCGCACCTGACTGGAATCAGGCGAACTATCTCTTAGGTACAAAAGCCGCGCCTAATGCTGCTCTTGCTATCAACTATTTACGTCAAATTCAAAGTTCACAAAGTAATTTGTTAGCAGTGGATGCCCTTGCATTACAACATGATTCTAGCAAACTAAAGAGCGTTTTATTATCAGGAGCAATTGTCTCCTTCATAATATCTATATTGGTAGCATTATTGTTTAGTCGTGATCTACTGAACCGTTTAGAGCCAGTGCTACGAAAAACCCTTGAAGTGGCTCAAAATAACTTAGCAACGCCAGAATTGATCGTTAAAGGGAAGGATGAAATAGCAGTATTAACAGATGCGGTTAACAAAATGAATGCATCCTTGATTAGCACTTTAACGACCACTGCTGGATCTATGCAAGGAGTATCAAAAGAGGCTAATAACATCTATCTAGCTAATACTGATATGTCAAAGAGCATCGATCAACAAAACAGCCAGATTAGTTTGATTGCCGCGGCTATTGAAGAACTTTCTGCTTCTGCAAGGGATGTATCAAATAGTAGCGGGCAAGCAGCTCAATCAGCAACGCACTCATTAGATACTGCTCAACAAGGAGGTGGATTAGTCAAACGCTCTTTAGCTCAGATGGATGAAATAAGTGATGCATTTGATGCGAGTGCCACATCGATTGCATCACTGAGTGAGCAAAGTAAGCAGGTTGAATCAATTTTGGGGGTGATTCGAGGGATTGCTGAGCAGACTAATTTACTAGCGCTCAATGCTGCCATTGAAGCAGCCCGCGCGGGAGAGCAAGGAAGAGGTTTTGCCGTGGTTGCTGACGAAGTTCGCCAACTTGCAAGTCGAACCACGAGTGCAACTGCAGATGTAGATCAAGCAATTGAACGGATGCGAATCGATACCCAGGTTGCAGAGAAAAGTATGGAAACGGGACGTGATAAAGTTCACCAGGGAAAAGATATTTCCAGCCAAGTAGAGCAAATGCTGGTGCAAATAATCGATAGTGCTACTGATGTATCAGATAAAGTAAAAGCTATCGCCGCGACGTCTTCAGAACAATCCTTAGTAACAGAAGAGATAGCAGGTAATACCAACCAAGCTTCTGTTTTATCGATGAGTGTTACCAAAGGCATTAACCATGTGGTGCAGATGACGAAAGCGGTTTCAGATGATTCTTCGAAAAAAGCTTCACAATTGCTTAAAATGGTGAATTAGTTCATTCACTGTGACTTATAAAATTGGCTCTATAAACTGAGCATTTAAACCTCTAGAAGTAATCAATATAATGGTTGGTTCCTGCTAGAGGCCTCCCCTTTATCTTATTAACCAGAAAAATATCTACAGAGTTGGCAAATAGAGTAACTGATAAGTTGAGAAACCAATTTTCGATTTATTTAAAATGGTAAACATGTCAGCATAATTCATTTAATATTTATATGTCTGTAAAATAGGATCGTAAAATGGCTGTATTCAGCATCTTGCCACGTTCACTCAGAGTTAGGATATCACTGGCTGTCTTTTTTGTTTTTTCCCTGAGCTTAGTCATCGCTCTTTTGTACTTACATAATACCTTACACGTCAACGTGAAGGGGTTACTCAAAGCGCAGCACTTATCAACAGCATCAAATATTGCCACTACTATCAATCAAGCCCTTGATGAACGGTTACAGGGTTTGGAGAAAGCAGCGCATGGGGCGAGAAAAGCTTTGTTGACAGGACCTAACGCTATGCAAAATCTTGTAGAACAAAGACCGGTACTTCAAAACATGTTTAATGGCGGTATCATTGCCCATGATATTGATGGCACTGCGATTGCAGATTTTCCGTACTCAACTAGACGGGTGAGTGTCAATTACATGGATATCGATGTTGTTGCCACGGCTTTGAAAAACGGCCATGCTTCTATTGGTGACCCTGTCATCGGAAAAAAATTAAAAACAGTAGTGTTCGGTATGGGAGCTCCGATACACGATGCACTAGGAAAGGTGATTGGGGGACTGTCAGGGGTTGTTAGCTTCAACTCAGCCACTTTTATCGATCGGATTGCAACCACTGTTGATTCGAAAAAAATTCAATATTTACTGTTTTCTCCCCAGCAGCGTATGGTTTTAACATCCACATACAAACAGCATAGTAAGCACGATTTATCTGCATGGATGTTAGGTGTCAGCATTGGCTCAGCTCTGCAAGGATTTGAAGGTAGCTTTCTCTCTACTGATCCGTCAGGAATGGAACAGTTTATTTCGATGAAAAAAATATCATCAACCGGATGGTATTTAGCAATAACCTCTCCAACCAGAGATATTTTTGCCACACTTTACTCGATGGAGCGAGACTTAACATTGATAGCATTATTAATGATGGCTCTGGCCGGATGCTTAATCTGGTGGGTAGTAAGATATCAACTCTCACCGATGGCTTGCGCTGCACAATCTCTTGATTTGATGATATCAAAAGAACAGCCATTGCAACAATTACCGGTTTTTCAAAATGATGAAGTGGGCCGGTTAATTAACGGATTCAACCAGTTGCTGAGTACTCTCACACAGCGAGAAACCGCATTGAAGGATAGCCAGTATTTCTTTGAAGAGTCTCAAAGAGCTGCTTGTATCGGTTCTTATAGGAGTGATTTCGTAATTGATCGCTGGGAAACATCCGAAGTTTGCGATCAGATTTTCGGTATTGAAAGCGATTACAACAAAACAATCGAAGGCTGGGCTGCACTTGTTCACCCGCAAGATGTTGAGAATATGATTGAGTACGTTACAGAAGAGGTCATCGGACAAAACAAACCCTTTAATAAAGAATATAGAGTTATTAGAAAAAAAGATGGTGAAACAAGGTGGATGTTGGGTTTAGGGGAAACAATCTCCGATGAGAATGGCACCTGTATTGGTTTAATCGGTACTATTCAGGATATCACCGAAAGAAAGCAAATAGAGTTGGCGCTAAGTTCCGAGCAGAGCCTTCTAAGTTCCTTAATTGACACATTACCTGATCTGATCTGGCTCAAAAATAAAGAGGGGGTGTACCTGCGTTGCAATCATCGCTTCGAGCAGTTTTTTGGTGCCTCTAAAACAGATATAATTAATAACACAGATTACGATTTTATCGATAAGGAATTAGCCGATTTCTTTCGAAAGCGTGACTGTGAAATGATGGAAAAGAACCAGCTTTGCATCAATGAAGAGGAGATTACATTCGCTTCAGATGGCCATCGAGAATTACTTGAAACAACTAAGGTTCCGATGCGTAACGATAATGGTGAGTTAATAGGGATATTAGGTATAGGCCATAATATAACAGAGCGCAAAAAGACGGAAGATCAGTTGAAACTTGCCGCCAGTGTGTTTACGCATGCCCGTGAAGGCATTGTCATTACCGATGCGAAAAGTAACATCATTGAAGTGAACGAGACTTTCACTACTATCACGGGTTATAGCCGAGCAGAAGTTTTAGGAAAAAATCCTCGATTTTTACAATCAGGGCGGCAAAATCCACTCTTTTACACTTCTATGTGGTCTTCATTACTCGAAAATAAGTACTGGACTGGAGAGCTATGGAATCGGCGTAAAAGCGGCGAAGTATATGCTGAAATTGCAACTATCAGTGCTATTACTGACAGTAGTAATACTGTGCAAAATTATGTGGCATTATTTACCGATATTACGTCGATAAAAGAACACCAGCAGCAGCTTGAACATATTGCACATTATGATGCACTTACTAATTTACCCAACCGAATTTTGCTGGCAGAGCGCTTACATCAAGCGATGGTTCAGTGTGACAAAACACAACAATCGCTAGCCGTTGCCTATTTGGATCTAGATGGTTTTAAAAGCATAAATGATCGATATGGTCATGAAGTGGGTGATGAACTATTAATTAAAATATCACAACGCATGGGAGATACCATACGAGAAGGTGACACGATAGCGCGTATTGGCGGTGATGAGTTTGTCGTGATACTCGCGGGCATAGTCAATATGGCGAGCTGCGAACAAATATTAGCCCGCTTATTACAAGCCTCAATGGATCCCGTTACCATCGACAATACAATTCTTAAAACTACAGTCAGTATCGGTGTCACACTCTACCCCCAAGACGGAGCGGATGCTGACCAACTTATGCGCCATGCTGATCAAGCTATGTATATCGCTAAGCAGGATGGTAAGAATAGATATCATATGTTTGATGTTAAGCATAATACGGCCATCCAAACTCAGCGCGAGAGTCTCAGTCATGTTAAACGTGCCTTAGAGTTGAAGGAATTCATATTGTACTATCAACCTAAGGTAAATATGAAAACCGGTCGAGTAACCGGTGTTGAAGCGCTAATTCGCTGGCAGCATCCCGAGCGCGGACTAATGGCGCCTGCCAGCTTTCTGCCAATCATTGAGAACCACCCCATTAGTCTTGACATAGGTGAGTGGGTAATTGCTACGGCATTAGCCCAGCATGCAACATGGCAATCTAATGGACTGTGTATTCCTGTTAGCGTGAATGTGAGTGCTTATCAACTGTTAGAAGAGAGCTTCGTCACCAAGCTTTCAGCAGCATTGACTAAGCATCCCCAGATGAGTCCGCGTTGTTTAGAATTAGAAATACTGGAGACCAGTGCATTGGAAGATATGGCTAAAGTGTCAACTATTATGCAGGCTTGTCGCAAGCTTGGCGTAAGTTTTTCATTAGATGACTTCGGTACAGGCTATTCTTCACTGACTTATCTCAAGCGCTTACCCGCTAATATCCTGAAGATAGATCAGAGCTTTGTCAGAGATATGTTGGATGATCCTGATGACAAAGCTATTGTACAAGCGGTAATTGGTTTAGCTGCGGCTTTTGAGCGTCATGTGATTGCAGAAGGGGTCGAAAGCATTGAACATGGTATTGAACTATTAGCGATGGGCTGCGAGCTTGCTCAGGGTTATGGTATTGCCCGCCCAATGCCTGCAACAGAGATAGCAGTATGGGTAACTCAATGGAAGCCCGATCCTACTTGGACCAAGCAAGGCATTTTAGAATGAAATGAGTTGTGGCCAATAACTCGCAGAAAATACGGGATTAATAAACACTTACTAACTTTTAAAAAATCTGCGCGCAGACTGAACGGATTCGAGTTAACTTTTTCACAGTGCCTAGTTGCCCGAATATTAAACGGCATTACAGCCGTTGCGAAAATGGAACTTTAACATGAGACAAAATTTTTGAAAATATTACGCACCAGCTTACATGGGCGCCCGCTTTGGGGAGCTGTTATTGTCGGTTTTTTGATTTTGCTGGCAACTTATTTAATTAAGCAGGAAGTTGCTTTAACTAAGCAAATGCAAGTAGAAAAACAAGTAACAGACGCTGCTGCATTTCTTTCATCATCGATGAATGTCAGGTTAAATTTAACCAGCAGTTTGAGCGCTTTCGTGACAACCCATAAAGAGTTTTCTGAGCAACAATTCGACAGTTTTGCCTCAGCACTAAAAAGAGATTTATCTGCAATAGTGAGTTTGCAATTAGCGCCCAATGGTATCGTCACTTACTTAACTGATATCGAGCAGAATCGAAAGGCGCTAGGGCATAATTTACTTGCCGATCCTCGTCGCCTGGCTTTAGCGCAGAGATCCATTCGCGAGCACAGTTACATCATTGCAGGTCCTGTCAATTTGATTCAAGGAGGGCGTGCTATTATTGCAAGAAGACCTATATACCTTTTTTCTGACACTTTGAATATGCCAGCTTTTTGGGGGTTTGCCATCGTCTTAATTGATATTGATTCACTAATGAAATCATCACTAATTGGTGATTTAAGGCGAAATTATATAGTTGCGATCCGTGGTAGGGATGGGCAGGGCTCGCAAGGAGAAGTATTTATCGGTGAGCCAGCAACATTTGACGCAGCTCTGGTGATAGCGGATGTCCAGCTGCCCAACGCTAGCTGGCAGTTAGCAGTCTCTAATGGCAATGCGCAAATAACCAATAACTGTATTGTGTCTTTTGGATACTGGATTCTGGCCTTAGTTATTGCCGCTCTTAGTTCAAGTGCTACTTTCTTGATACTAGATAGGCCGCGACTGCTTGAACTGAAGATAAGTGAAGCGACAAGAAATCTTTCAAAAGAAGTACAAAATCGCATAAAAGCTGAAGAGTTAGCACGGCACATGGCACAGCATGATTCTTTAACTTTATTACCTAATCGTAGCCTCTTTGAGGAGCTTAGCGAATTATCCATAGCTAGCGCTAAGCGAGAGAAAACATCAAGGGCGGTGCTCTTCATTGACATCGATGGTTTTAAACAAATTAATGATTCTCTAGGTCATGCTGCTGGGGATCAAGTTCTCAAAGTGATAGCTGGGCGGTTATTAGCTCGAGTGCGAGAATCGGATATCGTGGCACGCTTTGGAGGTGATGAATTCGTGGTCATGCTCAATGCAAATTGTGACGCGAAGGGTGCTGAAGAAGTGACTTGCCAAATAATAGAGGCCATTTCTTGCCCATTTAATATAGCAGATGTTCAAGTTATAGCTGGAGCTAGCATCGGTATTGCTATATATCCCAATCATGGAACTTCTATTGACGAGCTATTGCAAAAATCTGATGCTGTGATGTATTTGGTAAAAAAGAATGGGAAAAATAGCTACAAGTTTGCTGGCCCTAATAGTAATGAATAACTTAAGCTGAATATTTCTACTCGGTTATTATATTGAAATTAAAACTAACTTTTTAGAATAACCATAGGTAAGTTTAGTATTTTTATATGTATAATTACAGCTAGTTAACTGAGGGTTATTATCTTTAAAAAGATATTTTTCTAATAAATTAGGCGGTGTTTAATGCTGTTTCAAAAGAAATTGCGTAAAGAAAATGAATCATTGAAAGAACAACTAGACTTAGAGAGAGCTCAACATTTAGCAGAAATAACAGCGTTAAATAATAACTGGCAAACTAAAGTTGAATTATTAGAATCAGATAAAAAATCTTCACAAGGAGCTCATGCCGCTTTCTCTAGCCAATTAAAAGGCGCAGTGATGCTTAATAGCATCAGAGACGGATTGAGTAATAGTGCCGAGATTTTGACTGCTGAGCAGCAAAAACTACAGCGACTAGATGAAACTTTCTTGCAAACAAGAGAGGCATTAGCGAGATTAGCTACCAGAGCTTTTGATATAAACAGGCTGGCAATTGACAGTGAAAATTCAATTTCGGTACTTGATACATCTGTTAACTCAATAAATGGATTAGTATCATCTATACAGTCTATTTCAGATCAAACCAACCTATTGGCACTTAATGCTGCTATCGAAGCTGCGAGAGCGGGCGAAGCAGGCAGAGGGTTTTCGGTAGTCGCAGATGAGGTACGTGCTCTAGCAGGCAAAGCGTCTGACGCTAGCAGTGAAATAGAGAAATTAGTTTTACAAGTAATTCAGCAAACAGAAAAAATTCATAGATCAATAAATGAAAATAAATCGAGTGCGCTTGATGTATCCGCCTCATCCCAGCAAATAGATCAAGTCGTTAATCAAGTACTGGTGAGTTCGAAAGAGATGCAAGGCGTGATTGATAGAACATCAATTAAAGCCTTCTTAGATACTGTGAAATTGGACCACGTAGTCTGGAAAAACAATGTTTATAATCTAATCAAAAACAAAAATTTTACCAATTTACCAAATGAACATACTCAATGCCGTATGGGAATATGGTACTTTGAAGGAGAAGGGGCTGAAAAATATAGCCATCTATCTGCATACAAATTAATAAATTCCCCCCACGAATTGGTGCACAGTTCAGGAAGAGCTGCATTAGAATGTGCTGCCAATAATGATTTGTTGAAGATGGCAAAGCACTTAGAAATAATGGAAGAGCAAAGCCAGCGGGTTACTGATTTGTTGGAGGAAATTTACTACGAATATCAAAAGGCAAAAAATAAATAAAGGCACACTGACTACTCCCGTAATCCATGAGGGAGTAGTTGTTTAGCTAGCTACAAAAGCTGTATTGTAAACGCTTACAATAATGGTGTAGTAGATAGTTAAAATACTTATAGCCTAAGATAACTGGTCTTCACCTCACCAGCTTCATGGCTAGATGATTGGAGGTGTTCTTTTTCTATCTGTTGATTCAAATTTTCCAATTAGCATTAGGCTTCCAATTACTAATCCACTGAGGAATGTCTTTGGCGGGCATTGGCCTAGCAATGCCGTAACCTTGTGCGAGTTCACATCCTAGTTGCAATAATGCAGTGCCGTGTTCAATCGTTTCAACTCCTTCAGCAATTACCTCACGTTTGAATGATTTAGCTAAAGCTATCACGCCTTCAACAATGGCTAAATCATCAGTGTCATGTAGCATATCTCGTACAAAGCTCTGATCTATTTTAATCAAGTTTGCAGGTAGTCGTCTAAGGTAAATTAGGGATGAATAACCAGTGCCAAAATCATCTAAGGCAAAGCTTACGCCCAGCGCTATACAGGCATTCATGGTGATTGAAACATCATGCACATCATCTAAGGCACTTGTTTCCAGCACTTCTAATTCTAAAAAGCGTGGTTCAACGTCCGAGTGAGCTGCTAACAGTGTGGTTAGCATCTGCGTAAAGCTCGCTTGTTGTAATTGTACTGCTGCGATATTGACACTGGTACTTATAGGGAAATCAGACCGCATTTTTTGCCATTGGCTTATTTGTGTCAGAGCGGCATCAATAACCCATTCACCGAGCTCGATGCTCATAGGGCTATTTTCAATAACAGGTAAAAACTCAATCGGATTTAATAGGCCTCGTGTCGGGTGCTGCCAACGAATAAGCGCTTCAAAACCTATTACCGTTCCTGTCTTCATATTAACCTTGGGCTGATAATGAAGCACAAACTGATGATTATCTAATGCGCTGCGAATAGCTTCAAGGCTCTCGTGTTGCGCTTTAGCAGCGTCATCTTGGGCGGTATCAAATAAGTGATAACGATTCTTACCTGATTCTTTCGCTACATACATGGCTTGGTCTGCATGGCGTAATAGTAAATCGGCGTCTACATTATCTTGCGGATAGAGAGTGACACCAATACTGGCTGATAAATTTAAAACATTGCCACATAAGGTTACAGGCTCAGACACCGCTAGTAAGAGTCGCTCTAGTACCGGCTCACAATCCTCCTCTTTTTCTAAGTCAGCTAACACAGCTAGGAATTCATCACCGCCAATACGGGCTAAACTATCATTTTCACGTAATGCTTCTCTCATGCGGGCAGAGAGTGCAATGAGCAAATCATCTCCCACACAATGACCTAGAGTGTCATTGACGCGCTTAAAATCATCTAGATCAAGACATACCACTGCAAGTGATCTTTGATTACGGTTGCACTGCAACATTGTTCGAGATAGTCGGTCAGCTAGTAATGAACGATTAGGTAAGCTAGTTAATTTGTCGTAATGGGTGATGTAATCCAGTTGATTTTTATGCTCTTTTATTAGAGTGATGTCGCTACCTAATGCCACATAGTGAGTAGAAATACCGTGTTCATCACGTACCACACTGATGGTTTTCATTTCAGCATATACTTCGCCATTTTTACGACGGTTCCATACTTCACCAGACCAATAACCTTCTTCCAATATAGCTTTCCACATATCAGTGTAAAATTCGGGCAAATGTCGCCCAGATTTAAGAATGCGGGCGTTTTGACCAACAACCTCGGCATGGCTATAGCCGGTTATAGCCGCGAATGTTTCATTGGCATCAATGATTGTGCCGCTAGTATCTGTAATAATAATGCCTTCGCGGGCGTGTGAGAACACATTGGCAGCAAGCTTGAGTTTTTCTTCAGCTTGTTTTTGTTCGGTTAAATCAATATCAATGCAAAACATTTCAGGCGACTGTCCTGGGACATTAACATAGGCGTGGCTGGAAAGTATATTAGCCGCTGTTCCATCTTTTCTCATTAAAGTCAGCTCGGCAGAGGGGATAGGCTGTTTAGATTGAAGCATCAGCTGCATTGCATCTCGCACTTCGACATGCATTGCTGACGGAATGATTAAGTCATAGATGCTTCGGCCCAATGCTTCATCGGCGCTGTACCCATATAGATTCTCGGATGCTTTATTCCAGTAGCATGTTTTGCCCGTACAGTCATAGCCTTGTATGGCAACTGAAGGGATAGACTGCAGCAACTGGTGGAATCGAACGCCATTGTTTTTTATCGTTAAGAGGCTTTTAGCTTGCTCAATAGCAATGCTTGCTAAGTAAGCCGTCTGCTCAATTAAGCTAAGGTTAGCCGCTGTTGGTTGATGTTTATTGTGATGATAGATAGCAAAAGTTCCCAGTACTTTACCTCGTATTGAACGTATTGGTTCAGACCAGCAGGCAGCTAATCCAGCTTTAGACGCTAGCTCTTTATAGGCAGCCCAGTACGGGTGGTTTTGAATATCACTAACAATCACACGTTCATTGGTAAAGGCAGCCGTTCCGCAAGATCCAGCTCCCATTGCAGTTTTAACGCCATGAATTGCTGTGTTATAAAAGTCAGGAAGGCTGGGTGCTGCGCCGCTCAATAAATACTTCCCAGTATCATCTAATAATAAAATGCTACATAACATCGCCGGGTTTTCTTGCTCAACACCCTGTACAATGGCGTCTAGAATGATAGGTAATTGCTCGCCACTGGAAAGAAGTTCAAATACTTGAATACGGGATTTTTCCCGTAGCTCAGCCAATTTTCGCTCGGTAATGTCTTGATGTATACCACAAAGGCGAATTGGCTCGTGAGTGTTTTTATCATACTCAACAACAGAACCAGAGCCTTGAATCCATATCCACCTGCCATCAGCATGTTTCATTCTGAATTCAGACACTAAACCTTCCCCAGATTGAGTGTGTGTTTGTAGATGTGCTTTGATAGTTGTCTTCAAAAGCTCATTGTCATGCGGGTGTATAAGTTCTCCACATTGGCGAATGTGGTTTGTGAAATTTTGTTGTGGTAAGCCAAGAATAGATAGCCATTCATCATTAACTACATACTCTCCAGTTTGAAAATTCCAGTCCCAGTATCCAAGCTTAGCGCCGTTAATTACATTTAGCAGCTGGTTTTTAGATTGACGAACGTTTTCTTCGCTGCGCTTTAATGCTGCTATATTTTTTATTTTGCGCCTGTTATAGCGCAGTAATAAGCTAGTGATGATTATCCCCAATATGAAGATAAGGGCGATTAATAGGCGATGGGTAAATTTAAAGGTTTGTAAATCTTCTGCTACGGTTTTACGTAGGGCGCTCTCAATATTATCAACAGCAATATTAAGATTTGAAAAAGCGAGATCAAAATGTTGATCGATAGCGGAACTAACCCTCGAAGTTGATGGTAGCGCCCAGCGTTTTTGTGCAATTTGGCGAAAATTATGGATGCCTATTATGGTTTCTTTAATTTGAATACGCAAATTAGCATCGTTGAGGGGGATTAGAGTACCTAGCTCATTAGTGCCGCCATTAAGCATAGCCTGAGCGTACCACTCAGACTGATCAAGGTGAGTCCATATGTCTTCGATATTAATACTTCGGTCGCCATTAATAAGCTCTTCAAACCACAGATGTGCCGTGGTTACTTCAAGTTTGATTTTCATAGTAGCGTTAACTAAGGGAGAGTTACGCTCTGCTATTTCGCGTCCAGTGTTGAGTGAATAGGAAACGGCAGCCATGATGAGTAGCGTTAGAAATATAGAAATAAGCAGTATTTTACGAAAGCCAATGTACATTAGGTATATCCATATTTAATGCAGGTGATTGATTTTTATGGTAAAAAGTTTTTTATTTTAATTAAAAAGCAGGCTTATATAACAAAAATTAAGCTGATATCTTGATGATTCAATCGGCATTCGCCGAAAGATAGTAAATTTCGGTTAATTATGTAAAATTAAAATTAAAATTAAGAGCAGGTTAAGTATAAAATTTTTCTTAACTTGTTGATAAATAATAAGAAAAATTAGTGCCGTGAAACTATTGTTAATAAGCAATAGAATGGTAAATTCATTTTATATTCAAAACGTTACAGAAAATAGTGGAGTATAGAGAGGCCCATGGCTCGTACCAATGATCGCGAATGACCAATATACTGGAACCATTATTAAATGATAATACATATGATTGCTACCTTTTTCTTATCGTGAAAAACATTGCAGTGGGTCTTTAAGTAACCAATCCAACAGAGTTATCAGTACCAAAAGTAATAAATGATGTTAGGAAATGAATGGTTTATAGAGATCTCAGTAGAACTCGGAAAATCATATTTTTCTAGAACACTTTAATATAATCAATGCTGTTTTTTTCGGGTTTTGCAAAACAGGCTTTTGTGTTATAAAAAATGTCTAACGTAATCTAACACTTGCGAATTAAGACGCAGGTATTCAGGAGCGCGCCCACCTGGAATAATAAGCGCGTCATCGTTAGCTTGATTTGATATTTTAAGTCATTGTTTTTTTGGTTAGAGTTGGCAGCAATCTAGCTTGTTTTTTTGGTTTTCTGCTGTGGTGAGATCGGTTTTTTAGCGAAATGATACTGATCGTCAATGTAAAATGAATGAGTTAGAGAGCTGCAAAAATTACAGCGAACAGTCATGATTTTAAGTGATGCTGTTGTGAATACTTTTTTTTAAATACAACTTTCTGCTAGCGAGCCGATCTAAACTTATGAGTACCAACAATTAATCTCTGGATCTAACTCTTATTGAAGATCCTGTAAACAGCACCTGCATTTTTCTCGAAAACTGATCAAGTAGTAAATTCATCAGTGCCGTCATCACTAATAATGCTAAGGCGCGATCAAAGCGTAGCTCCTCAAAAGCTGAATCAATATAAAAACCTAACGTTGTAATACCCAGTACTCCTAATATCGCGCTTTCACGTAAAATAATCTCTGCACGATACATCAGTAATGAGATAAAATTTACGTACAGCGATGGCAGTACTTTATACAAGAATTCACTGATCGATAACTTCGCAGGTAAAATTAAGCTGTCTATATTACGCGCGAGTAAATAACTAATTAGTGCACTGTTATGGATCGCCAGCGCTAGGATGGCAGGTAGCATTGAAGGGCCGAGTAAAAGTAATAGCACAAAAGCTAGTATATATTCAGCAGTAGAGCGCGCGACTAACAGTACGCTGTTACCCACAATGTTAATACTTACATAGTTATGCATCAAAACCAAAACGGGCATCGCTATTACACAAAATACTAAAGTAGCTGCAAGTGCTAACACTGTTAGGATGATGGTTTGGCCCATACCAGATAAACCTTGATCAAGTAGCAACTCAACAAACCACTGCCAATAAATAATAGTGCTATGGATAATACCTTGATCAGCATTTAGCACTGCACGTGGCCAAATATCGACAGTGATAAAACGCAGCATATTTTCGCCGTTGTTTATCGTATAGCTATCAGGTAAGAAATAGTAAGCCGCTAATAAATACAGCGGTAGTAAAGAGAGCTTCATCCAATATTTAATACTGGCGATCAGTAAATAAAAGCTAATCAGCAGCGCACCTGCATAGCTGTAATCCCCTTGTTTAAAAGCCGTTTCTAGATGAAAGCCTATTGTAGGCAAACCGACAAACCCCAATACAGCGCTGGTGCGAATCCCACACTCGAAACGATAGCGCAAGTACGATTGCATCTGCGGCCAAACTTGGGGAAGGAGTACATAGCAAAAATTACTTATTTTGGCGTTATCAGCGATCTGCTGATTCGTTAATTTGACGGGTGCTTGCTGATAAATATCGTGAAAAACTCTAGCAAAAGTACAGGCATAAGGAATGCCGATAGCTAAAATAGCGGTAATTGCTGAGAGGCCAAATATTTGAATAAAAATGAGTGCCCAGAACAATTCGTGAATAGCGCGCAAGAATGCACAGCACAATCTTACTATGCTGTAGCGATACAACAGTGAAAGCCCTGTACCCATTAAAACCGCTAGGCTAACACCTAACAGAGCAAAACTTAAAGTATAGAGTAAGTCGATAACTAGCGCTTGGGGCTCAGAAAAATTAGGGCTTGCTAATGCTTTGAGCATTTGCAGGAAATGCGGCCAAGGTTCGGTTGCTAGTACTTGTACATTACCAAACAAATAAGCAAGCATGGCAGCGCAAAGCACTAATAAACTGAAGTTACGTAACCGTATCCCCTCGCTTAGGTTTTGCGCCGTTTTATGCAGTAAAGCCATTACCAGTAAAGCTCTGCCAAATCACTAGCGGATACTTGTGTGGCATTGGCATCTAACACTATTTTTCGCTCTTTTAGGCCAATAATTCGATCAAAATACTGCAGTGCCAACGACTTGTCGTGTAATGCGACCACGCAAGTTGCGTGGCGCTCTAATATAGCGGCTATCACTTGGTGTGCTTTGGCTGAATCTAAGTTAGAGACTGGTTCATCGCCTAAGAAAGCTGCGCGCTGTTGAAAAAATGCGCGCGCAACAGCGACTCTTTGTTGCTGACCACCAGAGAGTTTATTGATTGATTGGTGCAAAAGCTCGTCTATCTGCAACTGCTCGGTAATAGCACTAATTTGTGCCAACGCAGTTTTATTAGGCACGATAAGATTAGTTAAGTTTTGCCACACGCTAAATTGCGCTAACTTGCCTAAATAAATATTGTTATAACTACTAAGGCCTGTTATCAACTCACGATCTTGCACGCAATAAGCCACTGCATGGCTATGCTGTTTGGCAAGTGCGTTCAATAAAGTTGACTTACCTACACCACTGCGACCCACTAACGCTATTTTTTCGCCTGCTGCGATCGATAGGTTAATGTCATCGAGTATTAGTTTAGTGCCGTAGGAAAGGGAAAAGTTTTTAAGCTTAAACATCGTTCACTGGCTTGAATCTTCAAGTAAACCTAGCTTTACGGCGGTGTCTTTAATTGGTTGGTAATCGCTATTTGTAGCACTTATAAAAGAACTGCGTGGAAATTGCTGTAATAACTGAGGATCTTTCATATCGATTAACGCACTTTGTATCTTTTTGGAAAAACCAGCACCAAACGTTTGATCAAGTTTACTGCGAATCGTCCACTGGTAATCTGGGTATTGCGGAGTTTGCCAAATAACACTGATTTTATCAGTATCAATTTTTCCTGCCGCTAACATGCTATCCCAAACTTTATAGTTAACCACACCGACTTGAAAAGCACCGGCTTGTACTTGGTTGATGGTTAAAGTGTGATCGCCACTAAAACCAACCGCTTTAAACAGTTCACGCGGCGCTGCTTTTAAGTGTTGGCGAATATAATACTCAGGCATCAATCGCCCTGAAGTAGAGCCTTTACTACCAAAAGTGAAAGTTTTATCAACAATCGCACTAGGAAATTCGGTGGATGAAGTTAAGCCTGTTGAGTGATGGGCGATAAAGTAACTTTTGAATTTCCGGTCTTCAGCACCTTGGGCAATCGCTTGTGAGCCGGGTACTAATTGGCGTGCACGCACCCCTGATAAACCACCGAACCATGCAAGCTGCACTTGGTTATTGCGAAAAGCTGAAATAGCCGCGGCATAAGATTTAACTGGAATATATTTAACTTGCACATCCAGTTCAGTGCTTAAATAGTTGGCGATCTGTGAGAAACGCTGCTGCAGTTTGGCTTGATCTTGATCGGGAATCGCCGTAAACGTAAGCGTTTTTTGTTGAGTATCACTTGTTTGTGCAGCGATAGCGTTAATTGAACTGATAGTAGTGAGGCCGCCAATAATTAACATAGCACATACACGAAAAATCTGGAGTAACATTGACTAAAGCACCTTAAAATTAAAAGGCGCACATCATAACAGAAAGGAACGCTATGGTGAGTATCTTAACGGTGTTCATTGGTAGTAAATATCAGATCTTACAAGTAGAAGCTGTGTAACAATATCAATCTTTGCGAGGGGTAGCGTAGAATACTACTTGATTAAAAGGTACTTACCAGCATTCAGTAGATCGAGAATCTTAATACCAGGTCTCAGTATGACTTCTTCTAAAGGATATGATAACTGCGCTCAATAATGCGGTGTTAAAAATAAGCTCAATTCCCAGGAAACAGAGCATAATGACGGGGTTATTTCGACGATGTTTGCCTGATCTTGTTATCGTTCGGTACGCGATGCTAAAGTCTCAATATAATAACAGTGGCATAGGTTTCTCATGAAAAATAACAACACTAAAGAACTTCTAAATCCTCTACACACTGCGGGAAAAAAGAATTTTCCACAATTAAGTGCTATCTATCAAGATCCGCATCACTATCCCGTGGGAGTAACGTATTTAGACAAACAGTATGTGCCTATTTCACAGGCTAAAATTTCAGTGTTAGATCAAGGATTTTTACATTCAGATGCGACTTATGATGTGATGCACGCATGGAAAGGACGCCTCTTTCGGCCTGAGCTGTATTTAGAGCGCTTCTTTACAGGCTTAGATAAGTTACAGATGTCTATTACTTATAGTCGTGAAGAAGTGTTGGAAATTGTCTTGAATACCATTGCACTATCAGGTTTGAAAGATGCTTACATCGAGCTGGTTTGCACTCGCGGTTGTTCGCCGACCTTCAGCAGAGACCCTCGGGAAGCGATCAATCGTTTCATGGTATTTGTGGTGCCATTTAGTTCTGTGGCTAACGCCGTGCAATTAGAGAGAGGGTTACATATAGCGATTAGCGCTAGAAGCCGAATATCTCCCAGCTCAGTAGATCCGACGGTTAAAAATTATCATTGGTTAGATTTAATAGGCGGCTTATATGATGCATATGAAAAGCAAGCTGAAAACGCATTACTGTTAGATGATAGAGGTAATATTTCTGAGGGGCCGGGATTTAACGTATTTGTGGTTAAAGGGCGGCAATTGGCAACACCTGATTACTCGGTATTACTGGGAGTTACCCGCCGCAGTGTTATGCATATTTGCCAATTTAAAGGGTTTGATTGCTGCGCGCGCGCCATCACTGTTGACGAGTTGCTAGCAGCAGATGAAATCTTTATCACCTCTACTGCGGGTGGTGTGATGCCAGTGACTAAGGTCAATCAATCGCTGATTGGTGATGGTCAAGTGGGCACTATTACCAAAGAAATCAAGCAAATATACTGGGACAAACATACTAGCGATGAATGGAGTATGTCCATAAGTTATCCAGATAGCGAATAATATTACCCGCGTTATTATGCTAGATTTCAGCGCTGAATTTAAATTAAACCAAGCAGATAATGATAATAGCTGATCATAAATCAAAGACGGTGCACAGCAGCAGATTTTTTACTCAATATCAGTATGTTGCTTTAGTCAACATGAGATGATATGTTGACTAAAGCAACATGGGAAAACAGGAGATAGAGTAATGGCTAAGATCGATGCCGATATTGAAAAAGTGCGCAGCTTCAACCGCTTTCATACCCTGTTAGTCGGTGCCTTGAATGAAGGGATGTTAGATTCTGACTTTCCTTTAGCGCAAGCACGCATAATCTTCGAATTGGCTCAATCAAACGATGTAGCTGCTGCTGATTTAGCGCAAACGCTGTCGGTTGATAGAGGTTATTTAAGCCGTATGATCGCGGTGCTTAATCAACGCGGCTTACTCAATAAAACCCCTGATTTGAAAAATAAGAAACGTATTGTGCTTTCTTTATCAACGCAAGGCGAAGCTGTTTTTGCAGATCTCAATCAAGCGTCTGTGCATGAAATACGTGAATTAATAGCTCCATTGTCAGAAAAAGAGCGTGAAGTTCTGGTTGAATCTATGCAGAAAATTAGCCAATTACTTAGCGGGCAATCAAAAGAACTGCAATATAAAGCACAGAATTATCAGCTGCGTGCTCCAAAACCTGGAGATCTGGCTTGGATAGCACAGCGCCATGCCAAACTCTACTGGGATGAGTATCAGCTGGATTGGACGTTTGAAGCGCTGGTTTGTGGTATCGTTAAGGACTTTGTGGATAATTTTGATGCACAGGCAGAGCGGTGTTGGGTCGCTGAAATGAATGAAAAAATTGTGGGTTCTGTGTTTATTGTTCGCCACGATGAAACGACTGCCAAATTACGTTTGTTGTATGTTGAAGAAGATGCGCGTGGGTTGGGCTTAGGTCGAAAGTTGGTAGAACAGAGCATTCAGTTTGCACGCCAAAAAGGTTATCAAAAACTTGTTCTCTGGACCAACTCAGTATTAACAACAGCGCTTCATATCTATGAAGCACAAGGTTTTAAATTAATTGAAGAAGAGCCTTATCACAGTTTCGGTCAAGATCTTATCGGCCAAAATTGGGAGCTAATACTTTGAACACTGGGGTTATAGCAGGGCTTTTTACGGGAATCCAAATAGGAGCGGTTATTTTTGCGAGCCAGTTTCTAGTAGGTGAAATGGGCGTGGGGTTATTTGGTTTATTGCGATACGCGATCGCACTGCTGGTTTTGATTCCGCTATTTTTGATTAAACCCAGAACCTCGATAGATAGGGATGATTGGATTATTATTGCTTTGCTCGGGATTGGCCAAGTCGCAGTGATGGCCATTTTACTCAATACAGCGGTGCTTTATACATCGGGTGCGCGGGTGGCTTTGGTTTTTGCTACGTTGCCAGCCGTCAGTTTTATCATCGATAAATTACGCAATAACACTCCAGCCAATTGGTGCATCAGCGTCGGTATTACGCTAACGATCAGCAGCGTGGTGATGCTGGTTGGATATGATGTCATTACTGATGCTTTTAGTGTTTCAGATATGATCGGCGTAATTGCTGCTTTTGCAGCAACGGTAGTAGTTGCAATCTGTTCGTCATGGTACAAACCTTATGTAAAGCGCTACGGTAAAATTCAGATCAGTGTGATTGCATTTGGTGTATCACTTATTCCCTTAGCGTTTTTTGCGTATCTTTTTCCATCGAGTACGCCTGTCTCAAGCTGGCCTAGCAGTGCATGGTGGTTACTGGTTAGCATAGGTTTATCATCGGGATTGGGTTATTTGTTATGGTTTCATGCAGTGAGTACCTTATCTGCAACAACTGTCACTGGCTTTCTGGCGCTTAGCCCTATTACAGCAGCAGTACTCGCTCTTGTTTTTTCGTCTTCCGCATTCACGCCATCACTGATTGCCTCGGTATTTCTAGTGAGTTTAGGGATAGGTTTCTTCGCTTATTCAAACAGTAAGCAG
The DNA here is from genome assembly GCA_036960485.1 of Oceanospirillaceae bacterium. Lineage (GTDB taxonomy): Bacteria > Pseudomonadota > Gammaproteobacteria > Pseudomonadales > Balneatricaceae > Rs1. The sequence continues at coordinate 162 of JBALXS010000012.1, read as the reverse complement.
CAAACTTTGATTTTTCAAAGATGATCGATGCCTAAAAATATTTGCAGTACGCGCACATTGGAAAATACCGCGATAGATAACTGAAATTTACCAATTGAGCAGTATTTTTCACGCACTTGTTAAAGGTGTCGCCTTGAAGCGTTTAAATTGCCAAAGTGTGAT
>JBALXS010000192.1:0-7062 GCA_036960485.1 Oceanospirillaceae bacterium | reverse complement strand
CTTGAGTTGATTGCGCATGCGCCGTCAACATATCTTTTAGGTGATCACGGACACTGCGTATCGGATTCAATGTCGACATTGGATTTTGAAAGATAATAGAAATTTCACGACCGCGAATGTCGCGCAGCAAACTCGACGATGGCTTATGTAACAGCAAGCCATCGAAGTTGATACTGCCGGCTGTAATCGTACTGGCGTTACCGTTTAAATTTAAAATGCTATAAGCCGTTACCGACTTACCACTACCACTCTCGCCCACTACGCCTAAAATTTCACCCTTATTCAACTGCATCGAGACATTGTCTAAGACAGGGACGACGCCGTTACGAGTTTTAAACTCTAGGCTCAGTCTATTAATATCGAGAAAACTACGAGCTTGCATTTTTTTTCCTGTTTTAGGTGCGCCTGAGAGGATCAACTATATCGCGCAAACTATCACCCAATAAATTAAAACAAAACACCGCCATCATTAATACTAGGCCTGGAAATAAGACCAGCCACCACTCACCAGAAATCATATAATTAGCTCCCTCCGCTACCATAATCCCCCATTCTGCCTCGGGCGGTTTTACCCCTAGACCGATAAAGGATAAACCCGCTGCATTTAAAATAGCCCAACCTGAGTTAAGTGATAGCTGCACCATTAGGGGTGGTAAAGTGTTGGGAAATATATGCATAGCTAATGCTCTAAAGTGACTATTACCACTTTGCAATGCTGCCTGAACATAAGGTAAATTGCGGCGTACGCTAACTTCTGAGCGTGATACACGAATATAAAACGGAATATTAATTAGGGCTGTTGCATAGATAATATTCTCTACCGTATTACCCATAGCAGCAACTAATCCCATGGCTAAAACAAAGAGTGGAAATGCCATCACAATATCGGTAAAGCGGCCAATTATTTGATCTGCCCAACCACCAAAATAACCCGCTAGGCTGCCTAAAGTACAGCCAACTAAAGCGCTCAAGGCCACCGCACTAAAGGCAATACCTAAATCCATTCGCGTTGCAATAACAACACGACTAAAGACATCTCGCCCTAGGTGATCGGTACCAAACCAATGACTAACTGATGGCGGTTGGAGCGCAATATCGGTATTGGTCAAGTAAGGATCGTAGGGAACAAGCCAGTGTCCCACTAATGCCATCGTGACATAAAGCAAAAATAATATAACCGCAAAAATAGAAACTGGATTTTCCGAAAAAATATAAATAGTATGCCGAAACCAATTTTTCATGGTCAATTACCTACCCTTGGGTCAATAAGGGTATAGACCATATCGATCAATAAATTGATAAAAATAAATAGCATCGCCATGGTTAATACAAACCCCTGCACAGCCGCATAATCTGACGCAACAAGAGCCTCGATAGCAAAGGAACCTATACCTGGCCAAGCGAATACTTTTTCAACTAAAACATTGGCCCCGAGTAAAAATGAAAATACCATGCCTAAGGTAGTCAGCAGAGGTAGTGCAGCGTTTTTAAATGCATAAATTAAAATAACTTTCTTTCTAGGTAAACCATTTGCCGTTGCCGCTTTCACATACTCGCTACCTAAAGACACCAACATAGCGCCACGAGTCATGCGCGCGATTGGAGCTAAAGCAAATATACCCAAGGTAATAGCTGGCAACATAAGTTGGTGTAGGGCAGCTTTAAATAAAGCCCAATCGTTAGCGAGTGCTGCGTCAATCAAATAAAAACCTGTCACATGTGGAGGTGGCAGAAACAGAAAGTCTAGACGCCCGATAGGTGCGGGTGCAACTTGCAGTAGGTAATAGAAAATAAAAACTAAAAACAAACCCGTAAAAAAAATGGGCATCGACACACCCGCCGTGACCAATATCCGACATAAGTGGTCTATCCACGAATTGGGGTTTATCGCAGCCAAAATCCCTAATGGCACCGCTATTATCAAGGCGAGACCTAATCCAATTAGGGTTAACTCCAAGGAAGCTGGCAAACGACTCTTTAATTCGAACAAAACTGACTGCCCGGTACTAAGTGATACGCCTAAATCTCCCTCTAACAATCGATTAAAATAGGCCATAAATTGTAATGGTAAACTTTTATCTAAGCCGAGTTTTTCACGAGTTTGTTGAATTGATTGCTCATCAGCCATGTCACCGGCAAAGTACACAGCGGGATCGCCGGGCAATGCTCGGGTTAACAAAAAAGATATAACAACAACACCAAATATGACAGGAACGGCCAACAACAAACGTTGGCCAATTAAGCGTAATTTATTTTTCATTAGAGATTTAGCCTAAGCGACTACTCTTTAGTAAATGAACGAATGTCCAACTGACGATGAAACCAATTAACATAGCCACTTACGCCTGGCTGCATGGCGACTTCTAGAGTTGGCTGCCAAAGTGGTATCAAGGGGACGTCATCCATTGCAAGACTAATCATACGTTTTACGTTGGGCTCATATTGCGCATTATCGACCGCCATTGGCAGAGTCACATCGACTAAGCTTTTTACTTCGGCGTTATCGTAGTTCATTGAATTAAACAAATGGCCTTTAATGTACGCCCAGAAAAAATAGTAATCGGGATAGTTTAACCAGCCACCAAAGTTTTTAAGATGTAGCTCTAAACCTTTTTCAACCAAGGCTTTCGTGCGCCAGCTTGCCCCGGGAATTTTATTGATTGATGTTTTAATACCAATTTTAGCTAAACTTTCTTGCATCAAAATTGCTGTGGGCTCGGTCCATTGTGCAAAACCTAAATTAATAGAAATAGGCACACTGAAGCCATCGGGATAACCTGCCTCAATTAACAACGCTTTAGCTTTTTCAATATTGGTATCATATGGAAAAGGTTGTGGCCATGTCGCGCTAACGTCACCAGGCGTGCCGCCCCACATAGGTTCACCTCGACCATAAGCCGCGGCATCAAAGATTTTTTGATAAGGCATGGCATAGGCAATAGCCTGACGAACTTTCTTATTTTTAAAGGGTCCAAAATCTACGTTAAGACCGACAGCATGAATTGTGTTGTCAATGCTGGTTCCCGATACTGTCAATTTACCTTTGGCGGCTAATTCTTTAGCATCCTTATTAGGTAAATCTAAAGAAACGTCGGCATCGCCTCGCTCAACCAAGGCTCTTCTTGTGGATGCACTAGGCACCTCGCGCACGACTACTCGTTTCATTTGAGGCAGCTTGCCGCTTTTCCAATTATCAAAGCGCTTGTAAATAAGCTGTTGCCCTGGCGTCCAGTTTTCTAACATATAAGCACCACCGCCAGCAGGGTTCTTATGTAAGTATTCTGTTGCCCATGGATCTTTGTCTGTAGCATTTGCCTTGGCAACTTTACTATTAATAATGATTGGCACGGGTACCGCCAAATCAGGCAAAGTTAGCTTGCTGGCTCTCTCCATAACTACTTTAAAAGTGTGCTTATCAACCACAACAAATTGCTCGGGTTTAGTCATACCGCCCGCTTTCATTTGTACCGAAGGAAAACCACCTAGCGAGACAGCGCGATCAAATGACCACTTAACATCATCAGCCGTTACTGGTGATCCATCCCAAAAAGTGGCGTCTTTGCGCAGCATGAATTCATACGCTAAGCCATCGTCAACCAACTTCCAACTAGCGGCTAATTCAGGTTTTATTACATTCGAATCATACTTCAATTGATCACCGCTACCTTTAATGCCAAAGCTAACGAGTCGATCGTACATATTTACTGCTACCTGGTAGCTCGGACGGTTTGTGCCCGACCGATGAATGTCCATACTGTTTGGTCCCGATGCTGTAACTACGACCAAGGACTCTTTACGTGGATCGGCCATAACAAATGACGAAACACTGATAGCAGCGGCTAAGACAAAAGCCCACTTACCTTTAAAATTCTTACTTGAAATTTTGTACATCTCAACCTCCAACATGACTTTCTTTTTGTATACCTTGTTGCATACAACTTGGTACACAGCAAATAGAGTGCCATAAAATAATATCTATTAATTTCAGCTGCTTAGAATTTAATGATGAAGATTATTAATGAAAATAAATTTTTAATGCACCAAAAAAGTGATTACGCACCAAATTAATACGGCCATAGAAATGGTCAGGGAGGCTGGGATGGTGAAGTGATTTGTTCAGTATAGATTAATACAAGATTGTATTCTCGAATTAATTAGCTACGCCAAACGTGAAAAAGTGATGAGTTATAATTTTTGTTAGCTGTTTAAATACGTGTTTAAAATAATAGCGCTCAGTTCAATTTAAATAAAAACCAAATGATTTATTTGTAGATGTAATCTGAATAAATTCATTTAGAGATTATCGCTAGCCTGCTGAAATACAACTACAAAAATACTATTTGTTTAGGCTGGATCGCCATGTAAAATCATTAAATTGATAGTGATTAAGTACCAGATATCAGCCAGTAAGCCTAAACATAAAGCCCACGCACACTTTGAAAATGGACTATTTATATCGGTAGAATTAAAGTCAATACCATTCAAATGTATCAAGAGCAGACAATAAAAACCTCTGTATTAATCGAGGCTTGAAGCGTTGTTAATAGCAACAGCTACCAATCACTAACCCTTAACCGCGCCCATAGTCAAGCCTCGAACAATGTGCTTTTGCAACAAGAATACCGCTAGCATCACCGGCACCAGTGACAGAGTTCCAACAATTGCCAACGGTCCCCAGCGCACACCCTGAGTGGTAATTAGTTCCGGTACCGCAACGGGCAGTGTCTTGACCTCCTGACCGCCGAGCATAAAAGCGAACATAAACTCGTTCCATGCAAAGATAAAGCAGAGCATTCCGGTCGCCACGATTGACGAACGCAATAGTGGCAGCACCACACGTAGGAACACCGCAAAACGGTTATGCCCTTCAAGAATAGCCACCTCTTCTAGTGCCAAAGGTAGATCCTTACAGAAACTACTCATCACCCAGATATAGAACGACAAGTTAAAGGTTAGATAAGCCAGAGTCAGCCCGACGTAGGTATCGATAAGACCGATTTTGGAAAAAATCATGTAGAAGGGGATCACCATACATATCGGTGGCGCCATCCTGGTCGCCAGCACAAACAGAAACAAGTCATCTCGAAAGCGCAGATTAAAGCGAGCAAAAGCATAGGCTGCAGGCGTCCCCAGTACTACCACCAACAGCGTACTAATTGAAGCCAGCGCAAAGGAAGTGCCCAGATAGCCAATAAAGCCATTTTCAATCACATACTGAAAATGTACCATCGTCGGGTCGAACAGCCACTCGGTTGGGCGGGCGAACATAGCGGCATCTGGACGAAACATGAAACTGCCGACCCATAGGACTGGAAACAACACAATACAAGCAATAACAATAAGCAATAGTGTCCAGAATACAGACACCTTCTCTTGTTTGGATATGCGCTTGATTGGACCTTTTGTGGTGACCAACGACTGGCTTGTAGATTGATTCATCTATATGGCTCCTAAAAGACGTTCAGTTTTTTCTTGGCGGTGTGGTAGAACAGCGAACAAAGCACAAAGAATCCAATCCAAACCAGTACCGCAAAAGCGGCAGACTCACCAATTCTCCATTGCTCGAAGCTCATCCGATAAGCCAGCAGGCTAGGAACCTCGGTCGATGTACCTGGACCACCCGCTGTCAATATATAGATGGTGTCAAAAACCTTGAACGCATCTATAAAACGCAGCATGCCAATCACTACCATCAACGGTGCCATCAACGGCAGCGTCAAACGAAAAAACATCTGCATTGGTGTGGCACCGTCCACGGCCGCCGCTAGATAAGGGCTTACCGGCAATGCCTGCAACCCTGCAAAGAAAGCTAACATCATAAACGGTGTCCACTGCCAGACATCGACTAACGCCAGTGCTAGCAGTGCATAATCCGGTGAGGAAAACACCGATGTGCCTTGCAAAAAATCGAAGCGCTCAACGATATTGTATGACAACAGCCCCCAAGAACCTGCGAACATTACCTTCCACACTAAACCGACTACAATCGGCGCCATCATAGTCGGAATAAATAGCAGAGGCAGAATCATGCTGCGACCCCAAACTCTTTTGTTCAACAGCAAGGCACCACCAAGACCTAAAATGAACTGCAGAGGAAAGGCGATTAAAATAAATTTGGTCGCCACCCACAGACTGTTCCAGGTGCGTTCGTTGTCCATTAGCCGACTATAATTACTGAATCCGGCAAAACCACCTATACGCCCAAAGTTGATCTCGTAAAAACTCAGAAACATCGCAAATAGAAAAGGCACCAGACTAACCACTACCAGCACCAGAAACGCAGGTGCTAGAAGTGCATATGGGTACCATCGGTTCTCCAACGGTCTTATGGTTGTTTTCACTCTGGTAGCAGACAGTCGTTACAGATGGACAACACTTTACGTTGGCCGTCTTTAAGCGCTTCTTCAGCTGTCAGTTGGCCAATGCCTACTTGCTGCACCAGTGGTGCCATTGTGCTGTCAATCTCGAAAAAGTTAGGTGCTTTTGGCTTAGCGCGGACATACTGCAAAGAAGTCGCCATGGCGTTGTAAAGCGATAGTCGAGTCGTCTCACTCATCACGTCCAAATCGAATGACGAGCGCCGAATCGGCACACCGCCGCCGCCAGCTGCCACCTGTTTGGCCTGAGTAGCCTTGTCAATCATCCACTGCATGAATAAGTACGTGGCTTCTTGGTTTTTACTGTGAATACTCAATGCCATCAAAGAGGGCTCACCGCCAGCACTTCGCGCCTCGGGATTATCGGCATTGTATGGGATACCACCATAAACAAACTTACCGGCGAAAGCTCCACCACCAGGTTTATCCACGCCCAATACAAAATCACTAAAAGCGATGGTCTGTGCAGCGATACCATTGCCCATAACGGTAGGCACATCAATCAATGAGTACTCAGCCTGGCCTGGAGGTGCAAACTTCCACAAATCAGCCCAGAACGTCAATGCAGCAATATTTTCCGGCGTGTCTAAATTCGGTTTACCATCACTATCAAAAACCCCACCACCCCAGTTATTCATGAACACTTCCCATACGGTAGTAAAGGTAGTGCCACCGGGAATACCTT
>JBALXS010000191.1:0-7074 GCA_036960485.1 Oceanospirillaceae bacterium | reverse complement strand
ACATTAGCTCTGACAACAGCTTCGATATTGCTAAAATTAGGCAAGATTTCCCGCTATTAAACACACAAGTTAAAGGCCGACCGTTAATTTATTTGGATAATGCGGCCACGACGCAAAAACCACAGTGTGTGATTAATGCTGTAAATCAATTTTATGAAAATAGTAATGCTAATGTGCATCGAGGTGCTCATACCTTAAGTGATAACGCCACTGAGCTATTCGAGAATGCACGGAGTAACGTAAAGCATTTTATTAATGCAAAACATAGTCATGAAATAATTTGGACCAAAGGGACAACGGAAGCGATTAATATGATCGCTAGCGGATTAGGGCAAAGTCTTTTAAAGCCCGGAGATGAAATTCTTATTTCGGCAATGGAGCACCATGCCAATATTGTTCCTTGGCAAATGGCAGCACAGCGAAGCGGTGCGAAACTTGTGGTTGTACCAATAAATGAGCAAGGCGAGCTAAATTTTTCAATTTATAAAAAACTACTCAATAAAAATACCGCTGTTGTTGCCATAACGCATGTATCTAATGCGCTCGGTACGATTAATCCGGTTAAAGAAATTGTGCAGTGTGCAAAGCAAGTTGGTGCTATTACCGTGATAGATGGTGCGCAAGCTATTGCTCATTGTGCTGTTGATGTGCAGCAACTTGATTGTGACTTTTATGCTTTCTCCGGTCATAAGTTATTTGGTCCTACGGGTATTGGCGTTTTATACGGTAAAGAAGAACGTCTAGAGCAGCTCCCCCCGTTTCAAACCGGTGGTGAAATGATCAAAACGGTGACTTTTCAACAAGCAACATGGAATGAATTACCTTATAAATTTGAAGCAGGTACGCCTAATGTTGCCGGCGCTGTCGGACTTGGTGCGGCAATAGATTACTTTAATGGTATTGATCGAGTTGGTGCCATGCTACATGAAGAGCGCTTACTAAATTATTGTCTAGAGTTGTCAAAGAGTATGGATGATATACATCTCTATGGTACGGCAAAAAACAAGACGGCTATTTTTTCTTTTCTCATGGGGGATTCGCATCCAAGTGATGTGGGTACGTTACTTAATCAACAAGGTATTGCAGTGCGAACAGGTCATCATTGTACCATGCCATTGATGAATGAGCTGGGCATTTCAGGCACAGTACGCGCATCGTTTTCTCTTTATAACACACAAGAAGAAGTAGCTATGTTCTTTACTTCGTTAACTAAAGTTAGAACCTTTCTATAAACAACCAACTAACTAGCGAATAATGATAACCAGGATTATTTTATTATGACTGTAATGACTTTTGAACCCAGTAAGCCTAGTGTAACCTTGAGTGAGAACGCTCGTACTTACCTAACTAAAAATATACAAAATAAACAAGCCATTGGGCTGTGTTTTTCAGTGAAAAAAAGTGGCTGTAATGGGTTTAAATATGTATTAGATTTTATTGACGAATCTAGACTCAATGACGATTTAGTTATTATCAATGATGATAAGTTAACGCTGTACGTCACTCAAGAAGCTTTGCCTTATGTTAATGGGACTGAAATTGATTGTGTGACTGAAGGATTGAATCAAGTGATTAAGTTCATTAATCCCAATAGCTCAGCGGAATGCGGATGCGGTGAAAGTTTTTCAGTTTAATTATTCACTCGGCAAAATTAAAGCATACTGACTCATATTGGAGAATACGGAGAAAACTATGGAAAGAAAAATAATGCCAGTGAATAGAGAGTGTCCAGCACGATTAGTGCCTGATGGAACTCCTATCATCATTAAAAAAGATACCTTTGTCACCTTGACCCAATCATTAGGTGGTGCATATACCGTTCTTATTAACGGTAATATGGCACGTGTTGATGGTACTGATGGCGATGCGCTTGGCTTTGAACCTATCGTTTTAGAATTTGAACTCTCGGATGATGACTCAGGTGACGAATCAGAAGGTAAGTCAGGCACTAAGTCAGACAATAAAACCGTGATGGAAAGGAATGTATGGAAGGCAATATCTGCTGTCTACGATCCCGAAATGCCGGTCAATATTGTTGATTTAGGTTTGATATATGACTGTAAAATCGACGGTAATACCGTTGTGATCACCATGACGTTAACTGCGCCAGGTTGCGGCATGGGTCCGGTATTAGTCGATGATGTCAAATATAAAGTTGGATTAGTACCTCATGTGGACTCTGTCAAGGTAGAGCTTGTACTTGACCCACCCTGGAGTCGAGAAATGATGACGGAAGAAGCACAATTAGAGATGGGGTTATTTTGATGAATGAACTGTCTGTTATTGGCTTATCAGAAAGTCCTTTTGGTAGTGAAATAAAGTCTGGAGATATCGCTGATACTCTCTGCTTTTTTGATGATTGGGAAGATCGTTACCGTTATATCATTGACCTTGGTAAGGAACTGCCTACCATACCGGTATCCTGTCGAACTGATGAAAATCTTATCATTGGTTGTCAAAGTCAGGTATGGCTAGTATGCGAATACGATAAAATTAATAATCTTCTGTTAATGGCTGTCGATAGTGAAGCTCAAATTGTTAAAGGATTAGCAGGTATTGTTCTTAGTGCGTTTAATAAAAAAACACCGCAAGAAGTAACTGATTTTAATATCAACGCTTTTTTCACAGACATTGATTTATTTAGCCATTTAAGTTCGATGCGCGGTAATGGTTTACGTGCAATGGTTAAAAAAATATTACACGTCGCCAAGCAATACAGCTGAAACGCGGATCTTCAAGTGGAGCGAGTACAAACATAGAAGGCCAATTTTTGGCCCCAAGGTCAATCAATATGATGAGTAATATAAAACAATCACAATTTGTCGCTGGCGAAAAGCTTCGTGATGCTGATAAATTAGCGTTTATTCCAGTAAAAATAATTGCTAGCGAGAAAGAAACAACCTTAAAAAAACCTAGCTGGTTAAAAGTAAAACTGCCGAGAAGCACAGCCAAGGTAGAACACATTAAACAAGCGATGCGTAAGCATAATTTAAGTTCAGTGTGTGAAGAAGCTTCATGTCCTAATTTAAACGAATGCTTTAACCACGGAACTGCTACCTTTATGATCCTTGGTGCTATCTGTACTCGCCGCTGTCCATTTTGTGATGTAGCACACGGCAGACCTTTACCCGTGAGTGCTGAAGAACCAGAAAAATTAGCCGCAACAATACGAGACATGAAATTAAAATATGTCGTCATTACATCGGTCGATAGGGATGATCTTCGTGATGGTGGTGCCCAACATTTTGTCGATTGTATTAATGCAATACGAAAGCAAGTACCCCATATAAAAATTGAAATTTTGGTACCTGATTTTAAAGGTCGAATAGACAGAGCGCTCGATATTTTAAGCACCGCACCGCCAGATGTGTTTAATCATAACCTAGAGACTGCGCCACATATGTATCGTGAAGTTCGCCCGGGTGCGAACTATAAGCATTCATTGGAGCTGCTTCGTCGCTTTAAAGTAATGCATCCACAGGTATCGACAAAATCAGGTCTGATGCTTGGCCTTGGCGAGACTAAAGATGAAATTACTGCAGTATTAAAAGATTTGCGTGAACATAATGTAGATATGCTAACGTTAGGACAGTACTTGCAACCAAGTAAATACCACCTTGCCGTTAAACGCTATGTTCCTCCCGCAGAGTTTGATCAACTGGGTGTTATCGCTAAAGAACTTGGTTTTACCCATGCGGCATCTGGACCATTGGTGCGTTCAAGCTACCATGCAGACTTGCAAGCCGCAGGTAAAGAAATAAAATAATCATATTGCATAGGAGAAACCATGCATAAAAAATTCAATCCCGAAAAAGTTACCGATGTTGTGCACTGGAACGATAGTCTATTTTCTTTTAAGACAACCCGTAGTCAAGGCCTCCGCTTTAGAAATGGGGAATATATCATTATTGGTTTAGCACAAGAAGAGGCTAGACCGATCCTGCGAGCCTATAGTCTTGCGAGTGCAAATCATGAGGATTATTTGGAATTTTTCAGTATTAAAGTCGAAGGCGGGGCTTTCACATCCAAATTACAACACTTAGCTATTGGTGATGAAGTTATTATCGGCAGTAAACCAACGGGAACATTGGTTATTGATGATTTACGCGATGGGCGTAATTTACTCTTGATCGGCACAGGCACAGGACTGGCTCCCTTTTTAAGTATAATCAAAGATCCTGAAACTTATGAGCGTTTTGATAAAGTGATTTTGTTCCATGGCGTAAGGTATACCAATGAATTGGCTTACCACGAAATAATAACAAAAGATCTGCCTACGCATGAGTATCTGGGTGAAATGATAGCCGAACAGCTTATGTACTATCCGTGTGTCACTCGAGAGTCTTATAAAAATCAAGGAAGAATTACCGATTTGATAAAAACAGGAAAGTTATCTCTTGACCTTGGGATACCGACACTTGACCCTGTGTTTGATCGAGTGATGTTGTGCGGTAGTCCTTCTATGTTAAAAGACACTTGCGCCCTTCTTGACGAAAAAGGCTTCAAGGAAAGTCGTAAAAAAGGGGTACAAGGGGATTATGTTGTTGAAAGAGCTTTTGTTGAAAAATAAAAAGTTTATGACATTAAAAAATAAGTAGCGAGGTTACATGAGCGGGGGCTACCAGAGACCTGCCTCCTCTAAGGTAACCCTGCTGGCAGGGATTCGAAGTGATGCTGAAAGGGCTGGCCCCTGGAATCGAAGAAATTGTTGATACGACCAACCATGCAGCGGGAAAAAAACCGTTCTACCCACGCCATGAGGAGCCCCCTATGATAAATCGACTTCCCCAGCAAACTATTTCAACCGTGACTAGCTTAGACGATCTTGCAAAGCTGGCAAACTACTCGCTCACCGATACGCTGAACTGCGATCCTGATGCGACAGAAGATGGCTTCGATCATACACCGAGACAAGTATTTACCGGGCACTATGTCCCCGTCAATCCTACCCCTATCCAAGACCCCGAGTACGTTACCCACAGCACAAATTTTTTTCGCGAACTGGGTTTTTACGATAGTATGGCACAGTCGGCTGACTTCATGCGACTGTTCTCTGGAGACCTAACAGAGGTTCCAGAGCCACTGCGCAAGGTCGGTTGGGCAACGGGCTATGCACTGTCTATTTTTGGCAACGAATACTATCAACAGTGTCCATTCCAAACGGGTAACGGCTACGGGGATGGTCGCGCAATGTCTGTGCTTGAGGCTGTTATTAACGGTCAACGCTGGGAAATGCAACTCAAAGGCGGAGGACGTACACCCTACTGCCGTGGCGCTGATGGTCGCGCTGTTCTGCGCTCAAGTGTTCGCGAGTTCTTAGCACAAGAGCACATGCACGCACTTGGGGTAGCCTCGTCGCGATCGCTGAGCTTATACGTGTCAAAAACAGAGAAGGTTAACCGACCGTGGTACTCTGAAGGCTCACGTTCACAGGATCCGGACAGGCTTATATCTGAGGCGGTCGCAATCTCCACTCGTGTCGCACCATCGTTCATTCGGGTGGGTCAGCTAGAGCTTTTCAGCCGCCGTGCCCGTAAGCAGGAACACCCAAATGCGATGGTAGAACTTGAGATGCTGATGCGGCACTTGATCGATCGTGAGTACAGTGACGTCATCGATAATACACGCTCTACGGCTGAAAAAGTGGTGTTGCTCGCGCGCGAGTTCCGCAGCCGTTTGACGTCACTGGTAGCTAATTGGATCCGTGTCGGTTATTGTCAAGGCAACTTCAACAGTGACAACTGCGCGGCGGGGGGCTTTACACTAGACTACGGTCCCTTCGGATTTTGCGATGTGTTCAACCCACAATTTCAACCATGGACAGGGGGGGGATATCACTATTCGTTTATGAATCAGCCCATAGCAGCGGAACGAAACTTTTACATGTTTTGCATGGCGTTGCAGCCGCTGATAGCATCGGATCAGGATGCTATTAAGCAGCTTGACGAAATTCGTACTGGTTTTGCAACAGTGATGCAGGCGAAAATGGAAAAAATGTGGGCTACCAAACTTGGCTTACATACCTTTAATGCGGTGTTGTTTCGCGAACTCGAAACGCTGATGGCGCAAACCGCTGTTGATTACACCATTTTCTTCCGTGAATTATCAACGGTACCTGACGATATTGGGCCACTCAAAAAAAGCTTCTACAAAAACGATACGTATAAGGCAGATCCCGCAGGGATGGACAAGCGCTGGTCAGCGTGGCTAACTACATGGACAGACCTCAACGCTAGCATCACTGACGAAAATACTGCTCGATCTCACTCCCAAGATGAGCTTTCTAGGCAGATGAAACTCGTCAATCCAAAATATAATTTGCGAGAGTGGTTCCTTGTGCCTGCCTATGAGCAAGCGAGCAGAGGGAATTACTCATTAGTGCGAGCGTTGCAGGAAGTAATGACTCAACCATACGCCGAGCAATCAATCGAGGTAGAAGAAAAATACTATCGGCTGAAGCCACTTGAGTTCTTTGATACTGGCGGACTATCGCACTATAGCTGCTCGTCATGACTTATCAGTTAATGATCAATTTATCCATATCAGGTGCCCAATGACCCTAAAAACAATCCCTATTATTGACCTACTTTCTGCTGGTCAAGTACCGCTGATCCCAGGGGACGCGTTGGCACCTAATGGCCTGATCCCAGATACGCGCGGTCGGCTCTTGCGTGACCTACGCATTTCAGTAACCGATCGCTGTAACTTCCGTTGTACCTATTGTATGCCCAAGGAAGTCTTTGGTAAGGGCTACCAATACCTACCGCAAGCCGAACTGTTGAGTTTCGATGAAATCACGCGCATGACGCGGCTGTTTGTTGCACACGGTGTTGAGAAAGTTCGTCTTACGGGTGGCGAGCCTCTGCTGCGTAAAAACCTTGAGGTATTAGTCGAAATGCTAGCCGCCCTCAAAACGCAAGACGGTAAGTCACTTGATATAGCGCTTACCACCAACGCCACGTTATTACCCAAAAAAGTCAAAGCGCTCAAGGCCGCAGGCCTGAGTCGAGTGACTGTCTCACTCGACTCCCTTGATGAGGTGACATTTCGGGCTATGAACGACGTTGATTTTCC
>JBALXS010000190.1:0-7086 GCA_036960485.1 Oceanospirillaceae bacterium | reverse complement strand
TTAAAAATAGCTTTAAGCTCACGGCTTTGCTGCTCAATTTCTAATACTTTATCGTTGTAGCTCTTAATGTATTTTTCATTTTTTAATACCAAAAAATCTTTTTCACTTTGACGCAACTGAAAAACAGCTTTTTCAATTTTAGAAGTAGTGCTATTGCTCTCAATTAAACCATCCATGGTACTTAAATTATAAACTTCAAAAATAATCATCAGCAGCAAGCTAACAACTAACAATGAAGTGCTCATGGTTAACTTTTGTTTAATGCGCATAAATACCCAATCTGTAATTAATATTCTTAAAGGCACAATTAAAGAGCCACTTAATACTCGTGCTGTTCAGGATATGTGATTTCTGGCATTACATAGTCCTTCTGGGAATGGTCACTTATATAAAAAAGGCCAACATTACTGTTTATTGATAGCAGCACAGTCGTTAAATATTACCTTTAATTCACTTAAATATCTAACAACTTAAGGCATCTACCTCTGAATTTGGCTTATTACTATTAGTGCAGTCATCACAAAAATTTCAAACAAAGCAAACTTTCCCATAAAGCTCCTTGCCACGTTATGACTCTAATTGCATACCAATAACTGAGGGTAAATTAGCTACTCTTTTTGTAGATGATCCAGGGAATAAAAATGTATGAATTGATAATCGATATTATGAAATACATTTATTAAACTATTTCGAAAGAGCATGCAATTGCATTATAAATTGACATGCATCAATAAAAACACTGACTCTATTGTAAACCATTTTATAGCCTTGTTATTTTTGCGCTAGATCAATTTATTAACCTCAAATAAAGAGTATCTTTAATACATCAAAAAGGAGGATTTATTATGTTTGGCATCGACCCGTATGTATTTGAAACACTTTGGCCTAGTCTTTTAGGAATAGCAGGAATGACAGCTGCGATGGTTTGGGGCTGGTTTAAAGTTAGATCTTTAATTAGTCAAGATCCTAAAGAATAGCTATTTTAAAATAACTAATTTACGTTTTTTTTGCGCTGATTATTAAATGCGAATGTTTTAATCATACACTCAATTAAAACATTTAAGATAGCTGCAGGTAAGGTAAAGTTTAACTAGTACTTTACCTGCAAATTTTGTAGCTGAGTTGGCGTCTATTCAGATGTCGTATCAACGTTTGTTAATGTATCTTCTTCTTGCTCTGATTGATCAAAACGATTAAGCATCGCTTTTATGCGACCTAACGTTTGTTCCTGCTTTTCTTCTTGATCTATCCCATCCAATAATAATGTTTCATTATCGGTTTCTAACTGTTGTAATGTTTTGCTTAGCTGATCTCGCTCTTGTGTTACGCGCTCAACATCAGCAGTTAACATTTTATTCTGTTCAATCATTTGATCAATGACTTGCTCGAGTTTTAACAGAGCTGTGTTTAACATGATAAAATTTCATCCAAGATTTAAAAGTGCGTTATCTTAACAACACACTAATAAAAAGCTAGTGCTAAGTCTCTTTTAAGAAATAATCTGAGCATTCACATGCATCTTTCATGCTAATGGCTAATAAATTAGAACTTTGCGTTAATAACAGTTGTCTAAACTGTCATTTTTAACACGCCATTTATGAGCGCAGCCTTATAAGCACTGGTTCAAATATATTTTTGAGCCATCTCTGAGCCAGTTGATTCATTGGTGGTTAGCAATGTTTATCAAATGACACTAAACGTAGTCACCTGTATCATGCAGGTAAAATTTTAGCACTCACCAGCGGCCCTCTTGAATAATATCGGTTTCAAGTAGATGCTCCTCAAGCGATGAATCAAAAAATATGGATACTACGTTTAAAAAAGTTTATTTAGTTGGCGGCGCTGTCCGTGATGCATTGTTAGGTGTTGAATGCGTGGATAATGATTATGTTGTGGTCGGTGAGAGTGTGGATGCTATGTTAAAGCTCGGCTTTCAAACTATTGGTAGTGATTTTCCGGTTTTTTTGCACCCTAAAACTAAAGATGAATATGCCTTGGCCCGAACTGAGCGTAAAAGTGGTTCTGGTTATACTGGCTTTACGGTAGATGCGAGCAGTAGTGTTACCTTAGAAGAAGACCTATCGCGCAGAGACCTAACCATCAATGCAATGGCCAGAGACGAGCAAGGCATTATCATCGACCCATTTAACGGCCAACAGGACTTACAAGCTAAGGTACTGCGCCATACCACCTTAGCTTTTACAGAAGATCCGGTAAGAGTGTTACGTGTCGCTCGGTTTTTAGCACGCTTAGGCGATCAATGGACAATTCACCCACAAACTTATCAGCTAATGCAGCAATTACGCGACAGCGGTGAACTTAAGCATCTAGTGGCTGAAAGAGTATGGAAAGAAACCGAAAAAGCGCTCGGCGAAAAATACCCGCATTTATACTTTGAAGCATTACAAGGGCTAGGAATTTTCCCAGAAGTAGAAGTGATGGTAAATATCCCGCAGCCTGTTGCACACCATCCTGAAGGTGATGTTTATAATCATACTATGCTAGTACTTAAACAAGCAGCTGATAAAAACTACGATCTTGAAACACGCTTTGCAGCGTTAACTCATGATTTTGGCAAGGCTATTTGCCATCAAAAGCGCGGTAAATTACATGGCCATGAACAAGCAGGTCTACCTATTATTGACGCTTTTTGTGAGCGCATAAAAGTACCCAATCGCTTTAAAACGATTGCGCTCCTCACCAGTGATAATCATACTTTGTGTCATACTATTTTTCAGTTAACAGCTAAGACCCTACATAAGCTATTAATAGATAAATTGAATGGCGTAGCACAACCTGAAAGATTCCAGCAGTTCCTACAAGCTTGTATTTGCGACGCCCAAGGGCGTGGGCCTGATTATGTAGATAAGCCTTATCCCCAAGCTGATTTTGCACAAGCCTTAGTCACAGCGTTAGGTGATATGGATAAAAAATCAATCGTTCAAGAAGCAATTAAGCAAGGAAAAAAAGGGCCTGATATTGGCGGTGCTGTGCGCATCGCCGAATTAAGCTGTATTAGCCAATACCTGCAAGCCAATAAAGCCTATATTGATACGCTAAAACGTTAAATCAAGAAAAAAGCATACCACTAATTTGCATAGATAAGCGGCAATGCAGTGGTTTGTTTCATGGTTTCCATCACAAAGCTTGAATTAATATCATTCAAGCCCGCTTTACTCAACGATTTAAATAATCTGTCATAGCCTTTCATATCAGGCACTACTGCTTTTAATAAATAATCTCTGTCCCCTGTCATTCTATGTACTTCTAAAAGCTCTGCAACATCATCAATTAAGAACTTAAACTGCTCAGCCCACTGCTCATTAAAGCGCTCTGTGCGTACTGTTATGTAAACGGTTAACTGTAGATTGAGTAGTTCTTGATTTAACAAGGTTACTTTTTGGGTAATTAATCCCATCTCTGTTAACTGTTGTAAGCGTCGCCAGCAAGCTGATTTAGATAGCCCCACTTGCTCCGCTAAGTTAGCAACCGATAAATTAGCGTCTTGCTGCAGTAAATCAAGCATCGCGCGCTCTTGCCGGTCTAATCGTAGCGGTGAACTCATAATAATTTATCCATAGTTTTAGTATTTTCTTTAAATTCGACATATTAATTCGAATATTAAACATATATCGAAACAAAGTCATAATTTTTTATTATTAATCTCTATAATCAGAGACAATCTCTAGCACTTGATCTTCTATACTATAATCACTAGCCTTTGTTCAGAAGCAGCTGCTTATTGCGTAGCTATATCAAATTGGTTTCTCAATCACAGCGTTTATGAACGAGCACTAACCTTTAATTAAACGATTTCCTGGAGCGAATATGACGATTGAGTATTCAAACAAATCAACAATTTGTGTACATGCTGGCGTTACACCAGATGCTACTCATCAAGCAATAATGACACCTATTTTCCAAACCTCTACTTATGTGCAAGATTTCCCAGGCGTTCCTAAAACACATGATTATTCAAGAGCTGGCAACCCAACAAGAGATGCATTAGAAAGCTCTTTAGCTGCACTTGAAGATGCAGAGCACGCAATTTCTTTTGCTTCAGGCTTAGCAGCGATTCAAGCAGTAGGTCAACTGCTTGAACCTGGTAGCCATGTGATAGTTTGTGATGATGTGTATGGCGGAACAGGCCGTTTATTTAGAGAATTTTACGCTAAATACAACATAGAGTTTGAATTTGTTGATATGACCGTTCCAAGCGTGGAGATAGAGAAATATTTCAAAGCGAATACTAAGCTGGTATGGATTGAATCACCGACTAATCCACTGCTAAAAATCATTGATATTGTTGCTATTGCAGCCTTAACCAAAGAAAAAGAAGTAATATTAGCGGTCGATAATACTTTTGCCTCGCCTATTTTCCAAAACCCACTGGCACTTGGCGCTGATATAGTGATGCACAGTGTCACTAAATACATCGGTGGACACAGTGATATCATTGGTGGTGCGTTGATGCTAAATGATCAAGCACTGTATGAAAAATTACGTTTTGTACAGTTTGCAGCAGGTGCTGTGAATGCGCCAATGGATTGCTTTTTATTACTTAGAAGCATCAAAACGTTAGCGATTCGCATGGATGTTCACCAAAAGAATGCCATGGCTTTTGCACAGAGCTTAGAAGCGATGCCACAATTTAGTGAAGTGCTATATCCAGGTCTTGAGAGCCATCCGCAACACGCTTTAGCGCAGCAGCAGATGAAAGGTTTCTCAGGTATTGTTAGTGCACGTATTGATGGTGACTTTGCAGCAACAGCTAAGTTTATGCAAAACTTAAAAGTGTTCCATTTAGCAGAGAGCTTAGGAGGTGTTGAATCGTTAGTGAACCATCCTGAAACGATGACACATGCTTCTGTACCTAAAGAAATGCGTGAAGCATTAGGAATTTCAGGTAACTTAGTACGTTTCTCTGTTGGCATTGAAAATATCGAAGATCTCATTGCAGATGTTGAGCAAGCTTTCAGCTAGCAGCTAATAACACTAGAGCATCTACAAAAAGAGCGTATCTATTGTTATTGATACGCTCTTTTATTAGCCTAGGAGGCCGTCCGAGAACAGATTGGTCTATTGCGAAAAATAAGAATTTGGCCATATTTCCTGCTCTTTCTCGTTAAATAGCTTGCTGAGATTCACCTCTAGATTGACAGTTCTTCCACTGTACCCGTGCTTGTTTTAGGTTTAAAAATCGATTTAACTAATCACTAATGTTAAATAGTACTTAAGCTGGTTTCTTTATCATATGTTATTTAAACCCTCTTCTTTACCTTTGCATCAAATAATCCTAAAGCATTAATTAAGGCACCGCTGAGAATAAGGCCACCGCCTATCAAAGTCCACAGCGAAGGTGCTTCATTGAATATAACAGCCCCTAAGATCATCGCGAAGACAACCTGAATATAAGAAAAAGCCGTTATTTTGCTAGCCACCCCATGCGCAAGTGCTTTGGTTAAACCCAGCTGACCTATCTGCGTGAAAATTCCCACAAAAATCATCAACATCAACGCTTGTGCACTGGGCATCACAAAATCAGAACCCAATAAAGCAGCTGACAGTGGTAAAGCAACCATCGGAAAATAGAAAATAATCACTGAGCTGTCCTCAGTTTTACTCAATTGCTTAACAATGATGTAAGCAACAGCACTACCAAATGCTCCCAGCAATGCCAATAGCACACTAAACAAGGGTAAGTTAGCGCTACTGGTAAAGGCAGTGCTGGGATCTACAATCGCAACTAAACCAAAGATACACAACGCAATGCAAACAAGCGTGGAGTTGTGCACTTTCTCTTTAAGAAAAATCACCGCTAACAATGCAGTAAACACTGGGTGAACGTACTGAAGAATTGTCGCTTCGGCAAGTGGCAGAGTTGTCACTGAGAAGTATACACACATCAACGCGACAGTCCCCACCGCTCCACGTGCGAACAGTAATTTATGATTGTGCCCTAGCGCTGATATCCGTTTGCGCTTGATATCCGCATAGCTTAAAACTAGCGATACAATGGAGCGAACGGCAACAATTTCAAATACTGGAATATGATAGTTATTTACCAATTTCACAAAGCTCGTCATTAAGGCAAAACCGAGCGCAGAGAGCACTATATATCGAATACCTAAAGGTATCCGCTTGAAATAATTAAGAAACATAGGTGCCTGTTGGGTGATGCTGCTGTGAGTAAGCAGGTAGGAAACGTAGAGCTGCAAGAATAGCGTTTAACATGACCACTAGCTAGATAAAATAACCAGTAGCGAAACAACACGCCTCCTAACGAGAAAACAGCAAGCAAATTAAGTAGCGACTGCTAAGCTTAACCAAGGAAATAAAAGTGTTAAATTAGAGGATTTCAGCCTAATCTCTCATAAATTTTTATAATAAATCCTTTAATACCAGATTGATTTTCTTCTATTTAAGAATCGTTAGGTGATTATTCTCGACAAGACGATTAAAATGAACAATTGGCAATGGTTTAGAGAACAAATACCCCTGAAATTGCCTACAGCCGTGATCTGTTAAATACTTTAATTGCGCTATTGTTTCTACACCTTCAGCTATCACACAAAGATTGAGGCTGTCAGCTATAGCTAAAATAGCGAGCACGATCGCTTTATCATTTTCATGGTTTGTTGAATCTCGAACAAATGATTGGTCAATCTTCAATTGATAGAAAGGTAATTTTTTTAAATATTGCAATGACGAATAGCCGGTACCAAAATCATCAAGCGAAAAATGAATTCCAAAATCATTGAGTTCATTCATTTTCACCGCGGTATTGGCTAAATCACCTTGAAGTAAGCTTTCAGTTAATTCAATTTTTAGTTTTTTAGGGTCTATTTCGTATTTGACTACTGCTTTTTTAATGATACCTGAAAAATCACTTTGGCTTAATTGTTTACTGCTCACGTTGATAGCTAAAGTTAATTCAGATGTTTTTATATTTTTCTGCCATAAAACTAATTGCTGGCAAGCTTTATCTAGTACCCATTCGCCAATTGGTAGTATAAGTCCTTTTTTCTCTGCTAAAGGAATAAACTTTAAAGGTGAAATCAACCCCTTCAAAGGGTGATGCCAACG
>JBALXS010000189.1:0-7249 GCA_036960485.1 Oceanospirillaceae bacterium | reverse complement strand
TATTTCACTCAGTTAATCTGTCTATACTGATTACTTATCCCATTAGGAACAACACAAATGGCTACTCGTCGATATAAAATACTGTCAAAAATCTGCTTACTCTCCAGTCTTTCTATTTTATCAAGCTCACTTTATGCCTCAGATAAAACGATGCAGGAAATAGTTGATGCAGTCAATGGCACACCAGATTTGGCGAGTCGAGAAGCGGGTAAAGAAGTAAAGCTTCGCAATCATGCCAAAGGATTTTGTACCTCGGGCTACTTCGCACCCAACCCTAAATTAAATGAACAGTTAGCCATTCCTTTTTTTAAGCAATCAAAGATTGATGTTACGGCGCGTTTTTCAATGGGTGGCACAAATCCGCACGCTTCTGATAAAACGGCGGGCCGCTTTATGTCGCTTAAAATTGACGGTGATACAGAAAGTCTTAACTTTGTGACGACAAACTCACCAGTGTTTTTTGCCGGTAATGTAGACGATTTATTTACTTTTCAAGTCAAAGTAAAACAAGGGCCTGAAGGTAAGCAATGGCTAATCGATAACAAACCTGATGCTAAAGCATTTTTTGACTTCGTAAAACAGCTGCCACCCACTGTCAGTTTTGCCAATAGCCCGTATTTCGGTATGAACAGCTTTTTATTCACAACCAAGAATAGCGACCTAGTACCAGGGCGTTGGATTTTTGAACCTGTCGACGGTGTGGTCAATTTATCTCAAGCTCAACTCGCAGAGCTGGCTGATGACTTTTTAAAAGATGAATTATTAACCCGAATTAAAGATAAACCTGCGGTATGGAATTTATTTATCAAGCTTGCAGAAAAAGGTGATGAAATTAATAACCCAACGGTTCTTTGGCCAGAGACTAGACAGCGCTTATTAGTGGGCCAAGTGATTATTAATGGCGAGCGAGATAACGCATTAACCACCCAAGAATGTGGTAATGGTATTTTTAACCCTGTGCTATTACCAATAGGAATCAAGCCGTCAGCCGATCCTATTTTAAATGCACGCACTCCAGCTTATATTGAATCTTTTATTAGACGCCAGTAATCACTGCGCATGTACACAGCATGATCCATCTAGTGCAGGATCATGCTGTGAGGCTAATCGTTCCATTCTTTTAAGCTAGATTATGACTCAGTGACGACAAATCAACCTACCCTATGCATTTTCTACCTCACAAGGATCTATGAGCCTCATAGACTCAACCTTAAGCATTTAAATGCTCAAATATCGACTCCAAGCTGTTGTCTTGCGTCGATAATAGTCATGGCTTTTGGGTTCGTGATTAGTTTGTGCTTGGCGACTTAATCTGATCACACCAAGAGCCTTTTTTCTATCTTTTTTTATGCCTGCGCTAAAGATCCTGTCTATGAAACGGCTCTAAAGGCTCCATCGCAATACACATGCATACCCCCATAGTTCTCAAGTCCGCCGCCCGTGTAATCTCACCATTGCACATTGCAGCCATTAGGCTCAAGTAAGACCGTTACCCATACAATGCGATCAGTCCATTGACCCACCCTAATTGTTATTATATTGTATTTAAAAGAATTTAAACTGTAACAACAGTTTATTATCATACTTTGCAAGTGTGATTTAATTCATCAAGGTGAATTAAATCTTTGGGGGTCAGTTCATTTAAGCGCTGAATAAAACTATAAACATAAGAGCACATGAGTAATGACAATATCAAAACTATCTATAGCTGCACTTTTGACAGGATTGGCATTCAATGTAAATGCTAACTTACTCATTAGTGAAGTTCTGTATGACACACCTAATAATGACAGCACTGAAGAGTATGTTGAGCTGTTTAATGCTGGATGTGATGTTATCGACCTGAGCCAATATCAAATTAGCGATAACGGTAGTAGCTATAACTTACAAGGCAGCCTAGCCTCTGGAGAATACTTCACCGTAGCAGCAAACTCTGCCGGTTTTAATAGCTTATTTAATCTGTTACCCGATTTGTCAGGGATGCCCTTAGCATTAGGTAACTCTGGCGATTTTGTGCGTTTAAATAAAGGTGCCCAAGAAATAGATGTCGTTGCTTGGGAAGGCGGCATTTCTGGTTGGTCTTTAAATGTACGCGATGTATCGATACATCGTACGACAGTTCTTAATACTAAGTCAGAAGCGGATTGGAGCGCGAGTAGTAATCCTGGTACGCCAGGCACAGGCTCGCTTACGACAAGCTGTGATGGTACTGGCGGCATTAGTGATAATCAACTCGGTAATGGTCAAGCCAAAAGTAATTTAAGTGCCAGTACAGGTCAGACATTAAAATACATTGCCGACCTTCCAGCTAACGCCACTCAAGTGACGGTGACCATGAGCGGCGGTAGTGGAGATGCCGATCTTTATGTGCGCCAAGGTAGCGAACCGACATTAAGTGAGTATGATTGCGCGCCTTATATATCAGGTAACAATGAGCAGTGTTCTATCACCAACCCTGTTGCAGGACGTTACTACATTAACCTTCAATCTTATGCTGCCTTTAGTGGGGTCAGCCTTGTACTTAATTATACCGTTAACACGGACACGGGTGGTGGAACAGGCACTGGTGAGGGAGACGGATCCGCTGGAGATAATGGCAGTTATGTGTTTACCACATACTATGCTGCTGCCATTGGCCAATCTGGAGCAGCACTTAAAGCGAGTCTTAATCAGATAATTAAAGGCCATACGCGCTTTAGTTATAGTCAAGTATGGGATGGATTGGGTTATGCCGACGAAGACCCAGCCAATACAAACAATGTTATTTTATTGTATACCGGCCGTTCAGAACCCAAAACCAATCGTGCGGGAATGAGTAACTCACAAGATGCATGGAATCGTGAACACGTTTGGGCTAAAAGCCATGGATTTCCTGACAGCAGTCAGTATGCCTATACTGATTTACATCATCTTCGACCAGCCGATGTCTCTGTTAACAGCAGCCGTGGTAACAAAGATTTTGATGTGGGTGGAAGCGAAATATCAGAAGCACCAGGCAACCATACCGATGCTGATAGCTTCGAGCCGATGGATGAGGTGAAAGGCGATGTGGCGCGGATGATCTTTTATATGGATGTACGTTATGAAGGCAATGATAACAGCGGCACGCCAGATTTAAGCATCGCCAATGGCATTACTAATACTGGCGCTGCGTTATTGGGCGATCTATGTACATTGTTAAGTTGGCATCTACAAGATCCAGTAAGTGACTGGGAACGACGCCGTAATAACCGTATCTTCGAATGGCAGAAAAACCGTAACCCATTTATTGATAATAGCGGCTGGGCAAGTGACTTATATGGCGTATCGTGCCAGTAAGTATTAGCCATCATCTGTAAATTATTAAGCGCAGCCATAAAGGCTGCGTTGTTATTATGAGGCCAGAGAAAGCAGGTCCATATCTTAACGAATTTATTCTTTTATCAGCGATAAAGTGGAAGGTATACCAAAAAATAGCCATTATTGGTTCACTACATAAGTCTGTGTTTATGTTAATCCCATCGAATATTGTCCCCTAACCAATGTCTGCATACTCATTACATATTTATTTCTTATTATCAAAAAAATAACCCAACCATACTGTCGTATTAAAAACATCAATAATGAAGATGACACATAGGAACCAACCAATAGCGTTGTTTTAAACAGCAAAAAACCTGTGCTCTCTTGCCCGGCTGTACAAATGTCAACCCTTGTTTAGTTGTTAAACATACGTTAATACTAATTTACTCGATCAAGCATTACATAGGATCGGGATCCAATAAGACTTAAACATTCGATGCAATACATCATTGCACCTTTGGGGAGGATAAATGATGAAAACCAGTGTGTTAAAAATATTAATAAAGGTATCTCAGGTTAAATCCGCAACACTTAGCGCATTATTTTTAGCAGGTATTACGCTATTGTCACTTGCGCCACAGCAAGCCTATGCCCAAGGAACAAAATACCCTGTGGTGCTCGTTCACGGTTTATTTGGTTTTGATGATATTTGGGGTGTAGATTATTTTTACAGAATACCGCAAACCTTACGTCAGCAAGGCGCTCAAGTTTTTGTTGCTAGCGTGTCACCCGCCAATTCAAGCGAAGTCAGAGGGGAGCAGTTACGTACTTTTGTTCAAGCAGTACTAGCACAAACAGGGGCAGAAAAAGTTAACTTGATTGGCCATAGCCATGGCGGTCCAACGATTCGCTATGTCGCAAGTGTTAGTCCAGAAATGGTGGCTTCGGCAACGTCAATTGGTGGTGTTAACTGGGGCAGTCGTGTTGCCGATTTAGCTCGTGGGATAATTCCCGCAGACTCCAATACAGAATATCTGGCACAACAAGGTATTAACTTGTTAGCAGGTATTATTTCTGGCATCTCAGGTAATAACGGCCTACCGACGGATAGCATCGCAGCGATGACATCCCTAACCACCCAAGGCTCTATTGCATTTAACCAAGCTTATCCTGAAGGTATTCCGAGCCAATATTGTGGTCAGGGCCAACAACTAGCAGATAATGGCGTGTATTATTTCTCCTGGTCGGGTACCAGCCCATTAACTCATGTTGTTGATCCATCGGATTACCCACTAAGCTTAACCAGCCTAGTTTTTGGTGAACCTAACGATGGCCTTGTCTCTGGCTGTAGTTCTCATCTAGGTAAAGTGATTAAAGACAACTATAAAATGAACCACTTAGATGAAGTAAACCAAACGTTGGGTCTAGTTAGTTGGTTTGAAACCAATCCAGAAACCTTATATCGCCAACATCTTAATCGTTTACAGCAATTAGGTTTATAAACAAGATGAAAAGTGGATTTTCACTAGCTCAAAATCCGCGATTATGGGTGGGCATACTTTTGCTCGCCCTTTTTATCGTGCTATTCACCGCTTCATTGATGCATAAACACCAATATCAAGCAGAGCTATTGGCCTCTGATAAATTACCTACCGTTGAGCCTAACTCAACATTATTCACATCAGAAACTACAGTGATAACTCCGCCTATTGGCAAAGAGAAATTAGGTCAACTACTGCAGTTATCTCAAGCACTACGCTGGGATTTTGACGACATCATTTTGCAGCATCAAGATAAAGCAACCTCACTAGAAAGTCTATTATCTACATTAGTCAGTAAACTTGACCTTAGTGCCGCTGCGCACGCTAAACTTGCAGCATTGTTTCAGCGTTACCGTGACTATAAAATCGCGATAGCTTCTTTAAAAGACGCGAGTCCTGCAATAGACGGCGATATTGATTTAACCATGACGTTTGATTTTATCGAGCAGGCCCATCTATTACAGCAAAGCTATTTTTCGGAACTCGAAATAGACGCATTTTTTGCCAAAGACAACAAGTATGATCAACAAGCATTTGAGCGGCTTAGAATTCGACAAGATAGTAGTTTAACCATAGAACAAAAAATGGAGTTACTCGCTCATCAAATCAGCCAACTGGATGAAGAAGAACGCCAAGCCATCACGCCAACATTGATGGCCAATGATATCAGCGCTTATTTAGAGCGAGCACCACAACATGGCGAAGCATCTCACCCTAACCTAATCACAGGAATAAACGCAGAGATGAGCCAAGAAGTGATTGAACGGGTACAAGCAACTCAAAATACCAATCTAGATTGGCAACATAAAATAACCTTATACCAAGAATACCAACAACAAATCGCCAATTTGTCAGACACGGAACAGCAACAGGCTTTAGCACAATATCAACAGCAGCAATTTACCCTCAATGAACAAAAACGCTTAACGGTGTTTCTTAATCATCCTGAGTTAATCAAGCCTTAATCTACTATCCAATTGATAAATAAACTCTGCTCGGGATAATAAACGCCTCAACCCGACAAATGAGTGACTGACGCAATCCAATCTTGGTGTCATAACTGATATCCCTGTACTCAAAAATTACCCAGTGTCGATCACTAACCGCACTTGACTAGCAACAGAGCCTCATTAACATTACTTGCTTGTGAGAAAAATCTTTGAATACAAATAAAACAGATCTCGAATAAAAGTAATAAAAGTAATAAAACTATTATCAAATGAAAATTTACATTCAAACATAGACCCCCACCCAATATCGTTCTGTCGCCTATTCTGACTGGAATGGTGTCATCAAATAATGTTGAAAATTAGACAATAGAGTGACCAAAAGCGTACCGGTTATAAAAAATGGCTTGACCGCCACCAACTAAATGAAAATAACTATCAAAATCAATACCAAAAATATGCTTTGATCATTGTGTTTACCACCAGCTCATTGAAATTAGGTCCACGCAAAATAGAAGCTATTTTCGGAATCGTAAATTCAGCCCTTTCTCCCCCCGCAAAAATACACTCCATATTGCGCCATCGAAAAAACGCCTAAACAACAAACTTGTGTGCACCAAAGCATCTTTGATTGCTGAAGATCGAGGGATGATCTTTAACACGTTTACCGTCAACTTATCACTTTAAAACAGACCAAACGAAACATAGGGAATATGCATGTTAACTGAAAAATCCAGATTCACTTTGACCACCATTGCTGTGGCCATTGCAGCCAGCTTGGCTAGCTCGGCGGCATTTGCTGACGACAAAAGCCAGGCTGAAGTCATTGTGGTAACAGGGAGCTTATTAGGCAATTCTGAAGTCGCCGATTTAAAAACCTATACCGGTAACCGCTCAATCATTACCTCAGATCAATTAGCGCGCACTACAACAAGGTCTATCGATACTGCATTACAGCAGGTACCAGGGATCAAAATTAAAGATGAAACGGGAACTGGGATTTTGCCTAATATATCGGTGCGTGGTTTAGACAGTAGTCGTCGTGGCTACGCCCAAGTATTACTCGATGGGATTCCGATGACACAAGCACGTGCAATTAGCTTAGAAATACTCAGCGAACAGTCGATGGTACTGTTAACCAATGAGTTTGCAACTCGTGAACAAATTGAACGTTATGGCCGTCAGCACGAGATACAGCCCAAGGTGATGATGGAGGCAAACTCGCTGAGTGCGGTCATTGAAATTGTGCGTCATACCCAACTAACAACACTTTTACCGTCTAACATTGCTAACGATCGGGATGAACTGGTCTCCATAGCCCTAGCGCCTTCTTTATTGCAACGTACCGCGGTATTAATGCAGCGAAGAGGAGCGTATCAAACAGCGGCGGATCAGGAATTTACAATGCTGTCACAACAGTATTACGAACAAAGTTAAAAGTAGGATAGCTAAATGATAGCGACTAAAGACTAGAGTAAT
>JBALXS010000011.1:0-70193 GCA_036960485.1 Oceanospirillaceae bacterium | reverse complement strand
GTAGGTAAGGAGCGATAGCAGGACGCGGTAGCTTTGGCCACTCAAAAGAAATGAACTCGACGTAGTCGAAAGCCCTTAAACTCCCTTGACCTAAACCTCAGAAAAGAAATCAGTTAAAGATTTTTATCTTTTAAGGAACTCAGGGTACGAGTAAAATAGTTTTTAAAAGAACCTACCTCACAACAATGAATACACTCTATCAACACTCCTCAATAAGCGCGGATTATGCGTAATCAAAATAACCGTCTTATCCGCCATCAACTGCCAAATAGCCGCCATCACTGCCTGCTCGGTTATTGGATCTAATCCCTCTGTCGGTTCATCTAAAATCAGGATAGGTGAAATTTTTAGTAACGCTTGGGCAATATGAATACGCCGTGCTTGACCACCTGATAAACCTTTACCTGTTTCGCCCAACCAAGTATCAATACCTTGCGGTAAATCGGCGATAAAATCACAAGATGCAATACTGCAAGCTTGCGCTAACTCATCATCAGTGGCTTTAGGGTTTGCCAGTAATAGGTTGTCTTTAATGGTGGCTGCAAATAGGTAACAGCTTTGCGATACCAGCGATATTTGTGCGCGCAAGGCGTCCCCTGAGCAATCATTGATATCAATGCTTTCACTTGTGCTTCCAATACTAATCATGCCTCTATCGCAGGGGTAAAAGCCTTGCAGTAATTGCACAATGCTGGATTTTCCGCTGCCGCTTTTGCCGGTTAATGCTACTTTTTCACCTTGTTGAATATTCATCGAAAAGTTATTGATGACATTATGTTGATCAGTATTTGGGTAGCAAAACGACAGCTGTTTAATGCTGATGTTGAGTTGCTGTTTTGAGCTAAGAAGGTCGATAGATCGTGGCTTGAGTGGTTCTGCTCTTACCGGTGGCTGATCAGCGAGCTGGAATAAACGCTTGGCGGCGGCTAATGTGCTAGACAGTTGCTCAAACGCTAAAGGTAGCGGTAATACGGTTTCAAAAGCGGCTATGACTAATAGCAGCAGCATTATTAACTCACCGTTTTTGATCTCATTACTAATCACTGCATTTGATAGCAGTAACAAGCTACACCAAATACACACGTTGATGATGGTTAGTGAAATGCTCTGTGCATTGGCGTTGACATTGTTTAGCTGTGTCTGAGTATCACTTAATTGCTGGCTACACCTTAACACATGGGCTTTTTGGGCGGCACTGGCGCCATAGATTTCAAGCTCACGCATGCCTTGTAAACCATCGATAATCGCCGTTGATAGTTGTTGCTGCTCAGTACTGACCAGTGCGCCACTTTTGTGGCTTCGTTTGGCTACCCAAATAGGTAACAGTACACCGCTGCTGATCAGTGCGATGAGTAGAGTAAACGCCAGCGGCGGATAAAAATAATTAGCGACTATGTAGACAATAGGCACAGTGATGAGCGCGACAATAACCGGTAGAGCAATGCGTAAATAAAAATTATCGAGCTGTTCTATATCTGCTTGTAGTCTTGAGAGTAAATCGCTACTGCGATATTGATGTAGGCCAGCGGGGGCGAGTGGTTCTAGCTTTTGATAAAACCAGTGGCGCAGATGTGCCAACATTAAAAAGGTTGCGTTATGGGTGACTAAGCGTTCGCCATAGCGCCCGGCGGTTCGCACGATGGCTAAAAAGCGGATCACGCCAGAGGGTGTGAAGTAATTGATACTTACCCCGGCGATACCCGCAGCGGCCATGGCGGCAATAAACCAGCCAGATACACTTAACAGCGCAATATTGGCGAGTACTGTAATAACGGATAACAAAATACCCACACTTAACCATTGCCAGTGAGGGCGGGCTAAGGCTAATAAGCGCAGTATTGTGCGCCAATTGCTCTGTTCAACTATAGCATTGCTGGTGGGCTTTGTTGATAAGACCTTTGAGGGCGTTTGTGTTTTATTCATGTAAGTTATTCATATAAATTATTCATGTTGATTCGCACTAAACAGTTGTTGGTATAACGCTGAAGAATTCATCAGTGTTGCGTGTGAACCCTGCTCAACTATGTTGCCTTTATCGAGTACAAAAATGGTTTTGCAAGCAGTGATGCTATGTAAGCGATGGGCCACAATAAATATATAATGATCTTTGGCGTAGTGCTTTAAGGTTTGTTGTAGCCATTGTTCTGTTGCTTCATCTAAATGGGCGCTCGGCTCATCTAAAATTAAAATGGGTGCATCTTTTAAAAATACTCTCGCCATCGCTATACGTTGCTTTTGCCCGCCCGATACACCTACTCCCTGCTCAGAAATAGGGTGCTCCCAGCCGAGTTTGAATTGATCAACAAACTGATCAACTCCCGCTAAATGAGCTGCTTGTTTTACTTGTTCAACGCTGGCATTAGGATTGGCTAATTGAATATTTTGCAATAAAGAGCCAAAAATAAGCTGTGGATTTTGTGGCACCCAGGCTAAATATTGCTGCCAGCTGTTGCGTTCCATGTGGGCAAGGTTTTGCTGGTTGATTGAAATTTCGCCACTTAAAGGGGTTAAGAAACCCAGTAGCAAATCAATTAAAGTGCTCTTGCCCGCACCACTTGGGCCGACAATAGCATACATACCAGGCTCGTTTATCTGCAGCGATACATTACTTAAAGCAGGACGCTGGTTGGGATATTCAAAGCTAACGTTGTGGTATTCAATATTAAATTGCGCAGTGGTTTGTTTTGTCTTGTCATTGCTCTTATTGCGAGAACTGCTTAAGTTTTGTTTAAAAGGTGTGGTGCCTAAATGGCTCGGTTGCTCGTTTAAAATTAGCAGCATTTTTTGTGCAGCAGCCACGCCTTTCATTTTGGCGTGGTATTGGGTGCCTAAGTTGCGAAAGGGGATGTAAAACTCAGGTGCTAACAGCAGCAGCATAAAACCAATCGCGAAATCTAACTCACCCCAAAAAAGCCTGAATCCGACAGTAACCGCGACCATAGCTACACTTAAGGTGGCTAAAAACTCTAGTGCGAAAGAAGATAAAAAAGCAATTTTTAGGATCGACATAGTGCTGCGCCGATAGTTATCGGCAATTTTTGCAATAGAAGCCGCTTCTGCGCGTGAGGCATTAAACAGTTTTAGATGTGACATGCCTTGTAAAACATCTAAAAAATGATTGCTCATACGGCTTAATTGCTGCCAGTGTTGCTGGTTTAGTTTTTCCGCTTTTAAGCCGATTAAAATCATAAATAAAGGGATTAATGGAGCAGTTACCAAAAAAATGATGGCAGTGAGCCAATCGACAGGCAGCACCACCGCTAAAATTGATAAAGGGATAATGGCGCAAAAAGCAACCGCAGGCAGGTACTTTGCGTAATAAGCTTCTAACGCTTCAACACCTTGTTGTAACAGCTCGGCCAGCTCTGCACTGTGTTGCTGTTCTATATAGGCCGGGCCTAAAGATTCAAGTTTTTCATACAGTGCTTCACGCAATTGTAGCTTGATTTTTTTAGCGCCATTAAAGGCCTGTTTTTCAGTGTATTTAACCAGCAATATTCTGCTGAGCATCAGTGCAATTAACACTAGTAATAGCGATTGTAGCTCTTGCCAGTGTTTATCTAAGAAAACCAGTTGGTTGACGATAATCGCCAGTACTGCACTTTGCGCGATCAGCAAAATACCTGCGCCAATGCTCAGTACAATACTGATAGTGAGTGAGTTTCCAGCCAGTGGCTTTTGTAACTTTAGCCACTCTTTGGTCGCTGTTAGCTCCTCTTTATCGACAGGTTTGTTCATTATTGGTCTTTTTCATCATCGGCAGTATTAGATTGATGCTGTTCCATTTCATACCACATCACGTTAATGATGCCTAAAGAGCAGGCCAGTAAGACCCCTAAAATCCACGTAAAATACCACATAATTGTTTCTCTATTAAAAGTTAGTACTCATGCTTTACTCGCAACTCGCAACTCGCAACTCGCAACTCGCAACTCGCAACTCGCAACTAGTAGGCGCTATGATTGTTTGCAGCAATTTCTTCAACCGTCACACGACGCCACATTTTCATGTAACACCAAGTAGTGTATGCAATGATTAGCGGTATAAAGATGCTCACTACAATCAACATAATGTTTAAAGTTTTCTCACTAGAAACTGCATCCCACATAGTTAAGCTATGATCTAAAAAGCTACTTGATGGCAGGATGAATGGGAACAAAGAGAATCCCGCAGTACCAATAATGCAAATCAGCATTAGTGAGCTAGTCATCAGCGCAAAGCCTGATCTTTCAATCTTTATCAGCAAGGCTGATAAGATCGTTAGCAAAATTGCGCCAATCGGTAACAGCATAGTTAAAGGCATCACTTGATAATTATTCAACCAAGCACCCGTTTCGCGTACTACGGTTTTATTTAATAAATCAGGGGCTAAATTTTTATCAGTGATTTGCGTTAGCATATAGCCATCTAGCTGAGTTAAATAAAGGCCCGCTAAGATAAAGGTTGAGCATAAAACAGCAGCGCTTATATAAATGGTTTTATGGGTGCGTTTCGCAATGATTAGATCTGCGCGCAGATGGAGCCAAATAGCACCGTGCAAAACAATCATGGCCACAGATACCACGCCACACAGTAAGGCGAATGGGTGAAATAGTTCGAAGAAAGAGCCGCTGTAAGTCACTCTTAAAAACTCATCGAATGAAAATGGAGCACCTAAAAATAGATTACCAATTGCCACACCGAACACTAAAGGTGGTACTGAACTGCCAACAAAGATGGCCCAGTCCCAGCTTTCTCTCCATTTAGGATCTTCAATTTTACTGCGATAATCAAATGCCATTGGTCTTAAAAACAGTGCAAACAGCACCAGCATCATCGCGAAATAAAAGCTGGAAAAGGCGGTGGCATAAACCGGCGGCCATGCGGCAAAAAGGGAAGCACCAGCGGTAATAAACCACACTTGGTTACCATCCCAATGGGGGCCAATGGTATTGATCACCACTCGGCGTTCATCATCCGTTTTAGCCACGAAGGGTAAAAGCGCACCTACGCCCATATCCATGCCATCTGTAATGGCAAAACCAATCAGCAATACCCCGATCAATACCCACCAGATGAGCTTTAATGTTTCATAATCAAACATTGTAAATCCTCTAACTTGTTGTGCTAAGAAATATCTATTTAGTGTTCACGAAGTAGCAAGTGCAGTAGTCGTGATGGTTTCAATTTATAAACTGCTATGTAAACCTGATGATGCTTTTGTTTCTTTTTCAAAGTGATAGCGCCCAGTATGTAAGCTGCTTGGGCCTAAGCGGGCGAATTTAAACATTAGCCAAAACTCGATCACTCCTAAAATAGTATAGAAAACGATGAAGCCAACCATGCTGATCAGTACATCAGTAGCAGTAAGGCTAGAGGTGGCTAAAAACGTCGGAAGTATTTCACTTATCGCCCAAGGTTGGCGGCCAAATTCAGCCACAAACCAGCCTGTTTCAATGGCGATCCACGGCAGTGGGATACCATATAAAGCGGCGCGTAATAACCAGCGCTTTTCTAGGATTTGTCGTTTAGCGTTATAGTAGAAAGACAGTGCGAAGATGATCAACATCAGCACACCACAACCGACCATGATACGAAAGCTAAAAAACAGTGGCGCAACCGGTGGAATAGTATCTGCTGCTGCGGCTTTAATTTGCGCAGCTGTCGCATCAACCACATTTTCGGTATAACGCTTGAGTAACAAGCCGTAGCCTAAATGCTCTTTATAACGATCAAACTGTGCGATGTTGTCGGCTGTTTTATCGCCTGCTCTTAGTTTTACTAAATACTCATAGGCTTTCATGCCTAGCTTTATCTTGTCGATATTAGCTTCTCTAAGTTCAGCAATACCAGGCACTTGCTTGTCGAGAGAGCGGGTAGCGATAAGGCCTAATGCGTAGGGGATTTTAATCGCATAATCGGTGTGTTGCTTCTCACTATTGGGTAAACCGATAAGGGTAAAGGCAGCAGGGGCTGTCTCTGTTTCCCACTCTGCCTCAATAGCCGCTAGTTTCACTTTTTGGATATCACCCACTTCATAGCCTGATTCATCACCGAGCAAAATAACTGACAAGATAGAGGCTAAACCAAAGGCTGCTGCGACTGAAAAAGAGCGTTTAGCAAACGCAATATCACGGCCCTTTAATAGGTAATAACTACTAATGCCCAGTACAAACA
The DNA here is from genome assembly GCA_036960485.1 of Oceanospirillaceae bacterium. Taxonomy (GTDB): domain Bacteria; phylum Pseudomonadota; class Gammaproteobacteria; order Pseudomonadales; family Balneatricaceae; genus Rs1. Next base: position 64,037 of record JBALXS010000011.1, on the reverse strand, counting down.
TAGAGCCTGCTACATAGCCTGATGATACGGTATGAATGAACTTTACTTGGGCAACAGGGTTAAAGATAATTTCAGTAAAGCTAACCATTTCCATGCGCATGGTTTGGAAGTTAAACTCGGCGCCTACTGGGTTTTGCATCCAAGCATTGGCTATTAAAATCCACAGTGCTGATAGGTTAGTCCCTATCGCCATGAAGAAAGTAACCGCTAAATGTTGGCGTTTGGTGAGCCTGTCCCAGCTTAGAAAGAACATGCCAACTAAGGTTGATTCCATGAAAAATGCCATCAAACCTTCAATGGCTAAAGGGGCACCGAACACATCGCCCACATAATGCGAGTAATAAGCCCAGTTAGTGCCGAACTCGAACTCCATGGTAAGGCCGGTAGTGACACCGATGGCAAAGTTAATGCCAAACAATTTGCCCCAAAAGCGTGTCATGTCTTTATATATTTGGCGACCTGTCATTACATACACGGACTCCATAATGACTAATATCCAGGTCATACCGATAGTCAGCGGCACAAACAGGAAGTGGAATAGGGCGGTGATGGCAAATTGCCAGCGTGATAAATCAACTAATGAATCATCTATCATGGTGGTACCTTTCAATTGCTAAGTTAGGAGTGCCTAAATTATCAGTGTGAGAATTTTAATAAAGTGAGTGTTTTCAAAAAACCTGAGACTTCTATATTAACGTCAAACCCTGATGTTTCAATATTAACTTTAAATATAGAAGAGCAGAAATTACTCGTTTTTATGGTCAACTTTAGATTTTTTAAATTGATCTTTAATCGACAGTATTTTGCTGACACCCGCACCTAGCTTCATTAACGTATTTAATTTGGCAGGGTCTAAGCGTTGTAATTCAGCTGACCACTGGGTAATCGTTTCGAGTAAATCATGAATTTCGCGCATTTTATCTTGTGCGAAAGCCTCTGATTCATCGGCGGGTGAATCGAGTTGCAAATCACGTAATAGTGACAGCGTTGGATCTATTTCACGCTTGCGGCGCTCTTCAAACACTCGATTCGCCATGTCCCAAATAGAGCCTTTGGGGCTGTAATACTCTTTTCTGTCTTTTGGTATATGGTTAATATTGATCAACTGCCAAGATTGCAGTTCTTTAATGCTCATACTGACATTACCGCGAGATATATTTAGTGCCTCACTAATGTCATTTGCATGTAGAGGTTTATCACTGACCACTAATAAAGCATAAATTTGGCCTACCGTACGATTAAATCCCCACTTGCTGCCCATCTCACCAAAATGATAGACAAAAGATTCAACCTTTTGTGACATTTGCATTGTTATATCCAGTTTTTGTGATTAATGAACTTTCAGAAATTATTGAAAGTTTATGGTTTGCCTTGATATCTGTCAATTTATATTTAAAAAAAGTTAAGTAATCGTGAATTTAACAGCTTAACTTTAAAAGATTAGTCATAAACAGCGCATTAGAGGTTGGTAATGGGATCATGATAGCAAGCTCTTCAACAGATCAGTTTTATGCCGAGTTGGCGATACGGCTCAGTGTAGAGGAAAATGCTTTGCCGCTTGTTCTACACACATTGGTGATTTTATAGTGGGCCACAAAATTTTGCTGTTAAAGATAATTAAAAACATATTGAAAGGAATAGCATATGAAGATGTTTAAGAGCTGATTAAAGAAGAGATTAAAGAAGAGCTGTTTAAAGAAAGAGGGGTTCATATGGCGTCGCAAGAAAAGGTAGCGCATGTCAATGGCTGTTGAGGACGTTAGCAATTAGAGCCTGGTTATGAAATGCCTAAGTAGGGTTTAGTGTTGATGCTGGCGTATATTGAGTTAAATGAAATCAACACCTGCCAAATCGCCATTTTGTTGGCGAATAATCACTGTCGAGAACTCAGGCGTGGCTGAAAAAATAACCATGTACCTGCCAACCAAGTAAGAATCTGCGTGAATCGTCCAAGGGCTCATGTGAATTGCGTAACCAAAGGGTATTTTAAACGCAGAAATTTCTTTAACCCCTTGTGCGTTTTCTTGGCCCAGTATTAAGTATCCTCCGCAATCAGCATCTAATGGCATGTGAAAGTGTGGTCTATCGTGTATTTCTAAATAGGCGCCACCACCAATATTAGAGTCTAATAAATAGCCTGGTGCGTAATCTTTACCTACACAAGTGATAGTTAAAGGTAGATTACCGGTGCTTTCAAAGCGCACTGCCTCACCTACTTTAACTAGGTGACATTTATAATAGGCTAAATGCTCAGGTGTGGCATCAGCGATGGGTATTTCTAATTGCTCGTCGCCTTGTTGTAATACGTAACGCCCATTTCCACCGAGTATGTTGGCATCTTTAATGGTTAAATCGATGGCGCTATACCATTGCCCGGTTAAAGGTGTTCTTGGTGGTGCCATTGGCTCAGGCATAGCAGGGATGTCAAGTTCTGGTGCTTCTAGCATGCCAGCTAACCCTACCTGATATGTTTTGCTAGGTTCTGCGTAGCCGATAATGTTTTCTGTACGCATATAAGCATCCTCGGAGTTTCCAAGCCTGTCGATAATTAAAATATGCAATGCTTGCTGAAGGTCTGCCGGCAACTTGCGTAAATTTTGAAATATATCGGGATGATTAAATGTCATAAAGGTAGCTCTATATAGTTAGTGTTTATCCAAAAACGGATGTCAACTGCGGCTGTTCCACGAGTTCGATCTAATCACTACTAGATATGGTTATTTGGAATAACCAAACGGCCATATCTAGTGCTGCCTATCTCAAACCCCTCGCTACGACCTTGTGTGAGGGTAAAAACTAGTTAAAAATAATGTGGGTAAAAGTGTTATTTAAAAGCAACAAGCCGAATATTGTTTATAGTGGTTGGGTTTACTTGCTTAGTGCTTAGTTGAAAATTTATGTTTTTTACGGGTTGCTATAAAATTATTTGGATATTGATTTGTTTAGTAAAGCTAAATAAACTTAGCTCTACTCTAATGAAGGTAACAGCATAGACTTTGTAGCAGCTTAGCTACACTAACAAGGCGGCTACTAATGGTATATACTTATTTCGTAAACCATTAATTAGAAAAAACTAATGAATGAATTGATTATACTTTCAAATAAAAGCATGACTATTTGATCACTACCTTGCAGATTGGCTTGTGAAGATGCTTAATATATTTAATAAAAAGAAGTAGAGTCCATATATATGAAAAATCTAATCATTGAGAGCTCTGGTCTCAATAAATATTATGGTGATTTTCACGCCTTAAAAGATGTAGATATCGCTGTAAAAACAGGAGAGCGTGTGGTCATTTGTGGGCCGTCTGGATCTGGTAAATCTACTTTGATACGCTGTTTTAATGGTCTTGAATCGCACAATTCCGGAAAACTAGTCGTCGATGGCGTAGAGCTTTTTGAGGGATGCAAACAGTTAAGCAAACTCAGGCAAGAAGTTGGAATGGTGTTTCAACAGTTTAATCTTTTTCCGCATTTAACAGTATTAGAAAATTTAACGATTGGGCCAATACGCGTACAAAAAAAATCCAAATCTGAAGCGCTGTCAATTGCGCAAAAATATTTAGAGCGTGTGCATATACCTGATCAAGCTAATAAATATCCTGCGCAACTATCGGGCGGGCAGCAACAACGTGTCGCCATTGCGCGATCGCTGTGTATGCAAAGTCGCGTTATTTTATTTGATGAGCCCACCTCAGCACTTGATCCTGAAATGATCAATGAAGTGTTAGATGTGATGGTTGAGCTTGCTGATACCGGTATGACCATGGTGTGTGTTACCCATGAAATGGGTTTTGCACGCAAAGTGGCTGATACGATGATTTTTATGGAAGCAGGGGAAATAATCGAGCACTCTAAACCTGAAAAATTCTTCACTAACCCTTCTAGTGAAAGATGTAAAACGTTCTTAGATCAGATTTTGGAGCACTAGTTGATGTCTACTGCGAAAAACGCTCAAGTAATTGATTTAGCAGTGCAGCCTTACCAAATGCCTCAACCGTCTTTTTTTAATCGTTTGATGGATTCAGTAGTTGTTGCCTGTCTGATTTACCTGGCGGTAATGTGGGTTATTGTACACACTGCTTTTATTGGCGCACAAGCAATGGGGTATAACTGGCAGTGGTATCGGATTCCACAATATATTTACCAATTTACCGATGATGGCTTCCAGTGGGGAGAGATTATTATCGGACTCTTTAAAACCATCGAGATATCAGCTCTTGCCTTTGGTGCTGCTCTTATTCTGGGTTTTTTAGTTGTGGTATTACGCTTATCTGGTCTGGTTGTTGGTAGTGCTGTTGCAGTGGCGTTTTTAGAAATAGTGCGTAACACGCCTTTACTAGTATTGCTGTATCTCTTTTATTACGTTCTGGGGCCTATTTTTGGCTTCGATCGTTATTGGGCCAGTATTTTGTGTTTAACGGTGTATCACGCAGCGCTTATTTCAGAGATTTTTCGGGCAGGAATTAATGCCGTACCCAAAGGCCAGTGGGAAGGCGCTAGATCTATTGGTATGGAAACTAGCCAAGCTTATCTATTTATCATCCTGCCCCAGTCTGTGCGTTTTATGTTACCGCCGATGACAGGCGAGGTGGTTAACATGGTGAAAAGTTCTGCCATCGTCAGCGTTATCGCGGTAGCTGAGTTAACGACCATAGGGCGTAATATAATATCAGAGACTTATATGAGCTTTGAAGTTTGGTTCACTATTGCAGCTGTTTACTTAGTAGTGACGCTGATTTTATCGTTTGGCGTCTCCTATGTAGAAAAACGCTATGCGGTTCCTCAATAGCCTTAATTTTAGAAAAAAGAGTGATAAAAAATAGATATAACAACGGTTAACCTTATCCACCCTATAATCTGAGAGATAATTTATGAAACTAAGACGTAATTTTATAAGAGCTGCAACCGCAGCATTATTAGCCGCCGTTGCACTGAGCGGGACCGCTCAAGCCAAGACGGCTAACCAAGAAATAGCAGCGAATAGCGTTATCGAAACGATCAAAAAACGCGGAGTGATAAAAGTAGGTTTGTCATTATTTAAGCCTTGGTCTATGCGCAATAAAAAAGGTGAATTAATCGGCTTTGAACTCGATGTGGGCCGTAAAATGGCTAAGGACATGGGAGTAGATGTTGAATTTATCCCCACAGCTTGGGATGGGATTATTCCGGCGCTTGTTTCGGGTAAGTTTGATGTAATCATCAGTGGTATGACTGTTACACCTACGCGTAATTTAACTGTTAACTTTACCCAACCTTATGCTTTTTCAGGCATGACCATTTTAGCCAACAAGCAAAAAACAGCAGGTTTTAAGTTAGACGATTACAATAAACCTGAAGTGACTTTTAGTGCACGCCGCGGTGCGACCCCTGCAGCCGTGATTAAAACCATGTTCCCAAAGGCAACACTATTGTTATTTGACGACGATGGCGCGTCAGGTCAAGAAGTACGTAACGGTAATGCACATGCCACTATGTCTACTGAACCGGAGCCTTCTACAGAAGCGCGCCGCTACCCTAATACGCTGTATGTGCCTTTTAATAGAACGTTCTCTGCAACGGGTGAAGCAATCGCATTACGTAAAGGAGATCCTGATGCACTGAACTGGTTTAATAACTGGATTGGCATAAATACTCGCACTCAGTGGTTACAGGAACGTAATGACTACTGGTTTAAAACGGTAAAGTGGGCTGATCAAGTTTCCGATTAGCCAGTGAGCTTTTTTAGCTTTGAACGATTAATGATTGAAGATTAGGGGTGAAGCGTTTGGAGTGAGGAGTAAAGCCCTCACTTACTCCACCTCTATCAATAACAATCACTAATACAATAAGGGTGCACAGTGCAAAAAATATTGAAAAGGCTTCACTGGTTAGATTTTGTGATTGTGATAGCGATTGTTGGTTTTTGTACTGTTGTTTGGTCAGGGTTTGAAGAAAACTTACGCTATGAATGGCGTTGGCACTTGGTGCCCGATTACATTTTACGCTGGGACGAAGATGATCAGCGCTGGGCTGCAAACCTCTTATTGCAAGGTTTTATAACCACTATCCGTATTTCAATTTATGCCGGGGTGTTAGCACTTGTTTTAGGGGTATTACTGGGTGTGGCACGTTGCTCTAGAAACTTAGCGGTGCGTTTGCTTGCCAGAACCTACTTAGAGTTTTTACGTAATATTCCACCTGTGGTTATTATTTTTATCTTTTTCTTTTTTCTCTCAGAACAACTGATTGTCGCCTTAAATATAGAAGATTGGGCAAGAAGTATTGCAAGGCAAGAGGATGGCGCGCCTATATGGGAGTTTTTCTTTGGTGATATGCGTCGGTTCCCATCACTGATATCAGGTGTCATTGTACTAGCATTATTTGAAAGCGCTTTTGTCGGCGAGATTGTGCGTGCCGGTATTCAATCTGTTGATAAAGGCCAAAGTGAAGCGGCACGCTCGATAGGTATGGGAAAAATAGATGAAATGCGTTTCATTATTTTACCGCAAGCCTTTAAAAAAGTTATTCCGCCGACGGCTAATCAATTTATTACGTTGATTAAAGATAGCTCAATTATTTCGCTTATATCGGTACAAGAGCTAACCTTTAAAACCTTAGAAATGGTGACCACTGCACGCACAATATTTGAATCTTGGTTAATTACAGCACTGTTTTATTTTGTGATTTGCTTTGGGTTATCGCTAGTGTTTAAAAGGTTTGAAAGAAAAAGTGTGCAAAGTAACTAGCCACGAATAGTTTGCAGGCAGTCGTGTATACCAAGTTAATTAGTATTCTTGAGCCAATTAATTCACGCTTATTATTTATATCACCCTAAACTAAAGATACATTGATTATGTTTTTACTTCCCTCGATCAAAGCGCTAAAGATATTTGAATGTGCCTGTCGTCACAGTAGTTTCTCGCTGGCAGCCGAAGAGCTCAATTTAAGCCCTGGCGCGGTGAGCCAACACATTAAAAACTTAGAAATACGCGTGGGTTTTGATGTATTTGAACGCAGTGGACGAGGTGTGATAGTAACACCATCTGGAGAGCGATTGCTGGTATCTATTAAGCAAGGGTTGAATGGCATTCAGCGATCTATTGATATTGAAAGAACGATGCAAAATAGTAACGATCTAATAATCAATGCGCTACCAGGGTTTTCTATTCGTTGGTTATACCCACGTCTGATGATTTTTAATCAGCGTTTCCCAAAAATTAATATCTGCGTTAACGCGGTAGAAAATCCTATTGATTTTAATGCTAACCATGCACACGCTGGTATCAGTTACGGCGCTGATGACACGAGGTTTAAACCACACTCAGCGTTATTTAGTGAAGAGTTATCTGTTGAAAAGCTAGCTGGCGAAGAGTTATTTAGTGACAAACTCTTTCCAGTTTGCTCCCCCAGCTTTGCCCAACAGCATTCAATTGTAGCGCCAGTTAAAAGGGGTGACTTAAAGGCACTACTAGATTACCCCATTGTGATTGATCAAAGCCCATTACTTACGCAATATTCTAGTAACTGGGATTATTGGTTAAAACAGCTCGATATAAATGTCGCAGCAAGCGTTTTAAAACGCGCACAGCAGTATCGGATTTCAAACATTTCATTACAATTAGCAGAGCTAGGCCACGGTATAGCAATGGGGCGAACATCGCTGGTGATGGATGCAATAGAGCAGGGTAGTTTAATTGCATTAACAGACGTACCGGTGAGTGCTCCGCTTGTTTGTCAATTGGTGGAGAACACGGCTATTCAAACTAGTAATGCAGTACAGTGTTTTGATCAATGGCTGCGAGAGTCTTGCCAAGCAGTGACTGAGTATAATCCGATATATTGATAAAGATTAAGAGCTACCTAGAAGGGGTTTAAAATAGCATGTGGTTCCAACAAGAGATTAAATTGGCAGCGCGAGCAAGAGGCTTCCATCTTATTACAGATGAAGTGCTTGTTCAGCTCACAGAACTGTCACGTATTAACATTGGTATCATGAATGTGCTAATTAAACATACCTCTGCATCACTGACTATCAATGAAAATGCAGATTATTCAGTCAGAGATGACTTTGAAAAATACTTCAGTCGTTTAGCCCCTGAAAATGAAAGCTACTATACGCATCTTGATGAGGGTAGCGATGATATGCCAGCGCATTTAAAAAGCAGCCTTTTAGGTAGCAGCTTAAATATCCCGATCACTAATGGAAATTTGAATTTAGGGATTTGGCAGGGGATTTACCTCTGCGAGCATAGAAATTTTGGCGGTCAAAGAACACTGGTAATAACGATGAATGGTGAGTAATTAGCCGTGTTAGCTAGCAACTAGCTACATTATTATCAGCAACTCAAGTAATCTTTAGTACTGATCAACAGTACTTACAGAAGATATAAAATAAGCACTCAATTCCAGCTCTACTCTTGAAAGAGCTGACCTCGCTCTCTTTATCCTTGTCATATTAGACTCGTTTATTACATAATACAGATTGTGGCTTTTAACTAGTTTTAAGGTCAATTTTAAATTTATGCATGAATATCGAATATGCATCACCACATCAGACATTCGTTAACTAAATGATAAAACATATTGTATTATTTACTTTGTTTCTCTTTTTAATATTTGCTGGTTCGGTAAGTGCACAACCTTACGTGAACTTGGACAATATCGCTAAAATTGAATTGAATGAACACAACCTATGGCTCCAAACTCAATCTTTAGAGACCGGCCCTAGTTTTGTAGAGTTAACTAGATTATATGAAAGCGCCAACCGAGCCATCTCGATACTAGGAGGTAGTGGCGCATATATCACAAAGGTTAAGTTAAGCAATATAACTAAGCAGAAGAATGCTTGGTTTGTTAACATTCAAACGAATTTTTTAGATATAGGAACAGCTTATTGGCAACCTGATAATGCTGAGCCAATACTGTTAGCAAGGTTTGGTCAGCTTGAAAGTGAAAATCCCAAACTGGCACACTCACAGGCTTTTTCACTGCCATTAGATCATAATGAAAGTGGTACACTTTGGCTTTTTATTCAAGCTAAAATGTACACAACACCAGCTGTGATCAAGTTTTACAGTAAAACAGAGTTCTATAGTAAGCAGTTCTTTACCAACAGCATTACTTCCATTTCATTTGCAGTAATGATTACTTTAGCTTTAATCGCCTTATTTATATACTTCAGAACGAAGTACCTAGTTACCTTAGCCTGTGCGGGCTATATAGGCTTACATGGTTTGGGTTGGCTTACTGCGTCAGGAAGTTTAGGGCATCTATTTAAAGTGTCAGCATTTAATCCTGTGTATACAGGTATTATGATATTTCCTCTTGCTATCGCTTTTGCTAGCCAGTTTACTAAGTTGCTATTTAACTGCCAACGAAACCATCTTAAACTGGCAAAAGTATTTAACTTACTCTCAATTGTCAGCTTGATCTTGGCCATTGTAATGCTTTTTCTGCCTTTTACTGTCAGCTACGCTATATCACATGCCATTGCAATAATTTGGATACCTCTATGTATCGGTACTGGTATTTATATGCTCGGTAAAAAGGACTTCAGGGCGAAGTATTATCTGATAGGAAGCCTTATATACGGTTCAGCTTTAGCGTTGTATGTTTTATCCCATATTTATAAACTCGCAAGCAGTATTTCCCCCGAGCTTATAGTGCTAATGGCATTAACAGTTGATTGTATATGCATCCTTCTTTCCCTTGCTGAATGGTTGCAACTACAGCAAAAAGAATTTTATCGAAGTTATTCTAATTCTCGCATTGATCCGTTGACGCAAATTGGTAATCGTTTCGCCCAAAATGAAATGCTGAGCAATTTAACAGGGCACTACTGCCTTACTTTCATTGACCTTGATAATTTCAAAAAAATTAACGATAAATTTGGCCATGATGAAGGTGACAAATTTCTGCTTGCAACTGCCAGTATCATGCAAAAAAGACTACAAGGTCTAGGCTCAGTATTTCGCTATGGTGGTGATGAGTTTATTTTAGTGGTTGCCATTAAGAGCGAACAACTAGCTGAGTCACGATTAATTCAAATCTCAGACATTATCCAAAAAGCGCAACAAGAACTACAACAAACCGGATGGGAATACGCGGGTCTTAGTTTTGGCATCGCAACAAGTTTTGAAACCTTAGACCCATCCGAGTGTTTATCACTTGCTGACCAACGGATGTATGAATACAAGAAAGCTAACAAACAATCATAATCCAGCAAAACCGAAGTTAAATATTACGCTCAGGTAGTTATTGTAAGCTGCCTTATTAAATTATATTTGATATCAATGCTGTTTGAGGGATAACAAAGAACAGTAGCGAGCCTCGGTATTTGGCTTTAAAGCAAGAAGCAACATCTACCCCGTTCTCTGTGTAATGCTGTTAGCCTTGCACAGCAGATAAAGCAAACGAAGTACCCCTAAGCAAATTGCGAACCTATCAATTTATACCCATAAAGATTTTTAAAAGGTCTTTATGATGAATGCAACACCAATTTAAAAAAAGCTAGTTGCGCGAATCGAGTTTCCAAGAGTTGAAAATTCACGACTTAATGGCATGAAAGGTTGTTATAAAATTAAACTCCGAAATGCCGGCTATCGATTGGTATATCCACCCACTTCGACACGTAAATTCACATCAGAGCTAACACAGTCATACTAAGGAGCTAGGCAAAAGATAGTGATAATAGTAGCACGATGGTGTGACATACACACAGTCAGTACTATCTAGAGGTCTCAGCGTAACGTAGCTAACGACAGACAAGGCAAAAATCGAAGTTCTGGTACTCTTGTGTATAGGTATTGCTACTGTAAACGAGCATTTTTAGCTGGGTTTAATGCTGAATTACAAAGTATAGTCAGCTATGCTGAGGGCGGCTGGTATCAAAAAATTACAGCCACATACACCATCGGCTTTATCAGTTATTATTGGGCTGTCGTCTGTTATAAAGTTTTAAATAAACATAAGGAAAAAAATGAAAATTTTTATTTCAGCAGATATCGAAGGAATTGCCGGTGTTGTTTCTATTGAGCAGTGCCGTGCAGGGAATATCGAATATGAACAGGCACGGGCACTGATGGAGCAAGAAGTGAATGCAGCCATCAAAGGCGCATATGATGCAGGCGCAACCAAAGTGGTCGTCGCCGATAGCCACGGTAGCATGACCAACTTGCGCTCTGCTAACATTGATCAAAGAGCCGAGCTAATCCAAGGTAAACCACGTCCTTTTTCTATGATAGAAGGCATACAACAGGACGCTTTTGATGGCTTGCTTTTAATTGGTTATCACAGCGGCGCTGGTGAAAAAGGGATACTCTCGCATACGATTAATAGCGCTGCTTTCTATCGAGTGGCGGTTAACGGTTATAGCATGGCAGAAGCCGATTTATATACATCATTAGCTCTGGAGTTTGCTACGCCTCTGCTATTGGTTTCTGGAGATGATCAGCTACAAGGGTGGATAGAAAAGCGCTATCCTGGAGTCAGCTACTGTTGCGTCAAACGTATGATTTCAAGCACTGCGGCCCAGTCGCTTAGCCCCAGTACTGCGCAGCAAAAGATTAGAGCGGCGGCGTTTAACGCGGTGAGCAATTTAACTCAAACACAATCTAAACTGATAAAAGCGCCATATAAGCTTGAATTAAGTACCACTAAGCCGGTGATGGCCGATGTACTCTCTCTTATCCCAGAAGTGGAGTTAATTGATGCGCGTACCGTGAGCTATACCGCTAGTGATATGAAATCATTAATCAGTTTGTTATGTGCTTTTTCTTATTTGAGTTCAACTCAAAGCTGACCGTTGCAAGGGCGTAATGTTGCCTATCTCACTCATCATCAGAGGTCTTCAATAAAGATTTAAGCAGATTATCCCCACTTGTATGCAAAGCCTGAAACCCCTGAGCTTCACGAAATTGGTCAATAAAGAACTTTGTGTAGGTTCCCTCTGTACCAATTTTATCGGCTTGTTGTTGCAAGTTAAGTTCGGGTTGCATTTTGGCTAAATGTGCGGCGCCGTGGAATGTTTCTATGGCAATAGTGCGAGCCTGCTGCTGATTCATTCCGGCTTTTTCTAGCCAGCTTTGTAACTCGGCGATTATTTGAAATACCCATCCCGAAGTGCAGCTGGCGACAGCTGCTAACTCAAACGCTTTTTCATCTTCTACAGTGACAACAGTTGCTATTGCTTCTAGCAATTGGCGTGCACGTGGGTTGTTTGGTAGTAAAGGAGTCGCACCAGCGCCGACCTCGACAGGAGCCAAGGGTAAGCATCTGGCTATATCTGCAGGTGCTGCAAAGTCTCGTAAATCATCGATGCTGACTCCAGCAACGACGGATAGAACTAATAGTGAAGGGCGCAGCGTTAATGCTTGTAAGGCTAGTAAAGAGTGCGCAGGGCGAGTCGCTAATAGTAAAATGTCAGCTTGGTCGGCAACACTTTGGTTATCGCAGAGCACTTCACATTGGTAGCGATGCGCCAAATCGGCCGCTATTTCAGCATTGCGAGGGGAGAGTAATATACGCCGCTTGTCACCTGCATTTCGTAAACCCGCCACAAAATAACTGGCTAAATGACCTACACCTATGATGCCCAATGTTTCCATGACTAGCTTCCTTTATTATTTAATTTGAGTTTAAGAATAATAGCTTAAGGGGTGAGCATAGCGTTATGGATGGAGGTAAGACAAGACAAAATAGACGAGTAAGTATGTTCCTTTAAGAGTTAGCGCTGGCAGTGGTGGCATCGCTTGTTAAATCTACCTATCCCTTAAAATCTAAATCTCATTTAAAATCTAAATGCCTTTTAAGATCTAAATTTCATTTAAAATCTAGATCTCATTTAAAAGCAAGATGCCTTTTAAGATCTAATTATCATTAAACATCCACCCAAGCCGCATTTTCTTGAGAGCGCCAAGCAGCATCGACAACTTTACTGGTGGCTAAGCCGTCTGCGAAAACAGGCCACTGTGTGCCGCCGGTTTCAATGGCTTGTAAAAAATCTCTCGCTTCTAAAATGAGTTGATCTTGATAGCCAGTACCGTGACCAGGTCCTTCACAGAACAAAGCATAATCGGGGTGCTCTGGATTGCTTAATATCTTGCGAAAGCCTTGTTGGGCAAGGGGTTGATCATTTTGATAAAGCCATAGTGCGTTTTGATCTTCTTGATCGAAGCGAATAGCGCCTTTGGTGCCGGTGATTTCGTAAATCAGTCCCATCTTTCGACCACTTGCCACACGGCTAAACGCGAGATGACCGCTGGCACCGGCTGCGAACTTGCAGATAAACTGCGCTTGATCATCATTAGTAACCGCTTGTGCGGGTTGTGTTTTATCTTGGTTTGGACGCGTAGCATGCACTGTCTCTATCTGTGCGCAAAGCTTTTCAATGGGGCCAAGTAAGTAGATCGCAGCGTTGATCATGTGAGGGGCTAAATCGCCCATGGTGCCGTTAGCCCTGCCTTGGGTGCGCCAGCTTGCAGGAGCGTTAGGATCAGCGTAAAAATCTTCGCTGTGCTCACCACGAAAATAAGTAACATCACCAATCATGCCTTGTTCGATCAATTGCTTGGCGTATTGGGTGAGCGGGGTGCGGATATAGTTGAAACCGACCATATTAATGCACTGACTCACAGCGGCCAGCTCAGTCATTTTAGTGGCATCACTTAGCGAAGCGCCTAAGGGTTTCTCACACAATACGGGTTTACCCAGGGCAAAAGCAGCGCTGCAAATGGCTAAGTGGGTTTCCTGTGGGCTGGCAATAATTATTGCTTCAACTGCTGGATCATTGACCAGTACTTGCCAATCATCGGTTGAGCGTTTAAAGCCAAATTGCTGTGCTTTTAAAGCCGCGCCTTTAGCGGTGGTAGTGCAGATCATCTCGCAGACAGGGCGTAATGTAGTGTTACACAATGCACCAACCGATTGCATGGCGACCGCATGACGTTTGCCCATGTAACCACCACCGATGACGCCGATGCCGATTGCTGTATTTACTTGATTGTTTACTTGATCAGTTTGCATGCACTCTACCTTTTTTCTTTGACCTTATTGGGCGCGATGATTGTGCTTTACTCAGCTAATAATCTGATGATTCTGCCAGCTTCCGCTTCAATAGCAGGTGCTGTTTTTGCCAGTAAATACTGCCTGTCGTATTGCTGTGGCTCAGCTGCCATGACTTTACGTAGTTCATAGCCTAATGCTTGGCGCAATGAAGTCCCGACATTAAATTTAGCAACAGCGGTTTGCTTGAGTTTGAGAAGATCACTTTCTTTGATACCAGAAGTACCATGAATCACTAATGGCACCTTCACTAGCGTTTGTATCTCTTCTAGCAGTGAAAAATCAATTACGCTGGTGGGTGCAGATAAGCGATGAATATTACCTACCGCCACGGCTAGGCAATCCAGACCGCTTTCACTGGCATATTGCGCGGCTTCTTCTGGCACTGTGTAAATAGATTTAATATGGTCGCGACCCTCTTGATAAGGGACTGAGCCTATTTCACCCTCAACACTAACATTCAATGCATCAGCTACCTCAACCACTTGCTTAGTACGACGGATGTTTTCTGCAAGGCTTAGCTGCGATCCATCAAACATCACCGAGCTGTAACCAGCATGCATTGCTTGATAGACGGTACTTTCGTCATAGCAATGATCTAGATGCAGACAAACTTGAGCACTGCTTCTCTCAATTAGAGGTAGCAACATACCTGCGAGTGTTTGCACACCAAGCTGCTCAACCATATCTTTATTAGTGGCTAAAATAACCGGTTTTTGCAGTTGTTCAGCGACTTTGATAATGGCTATCGCATCTTCAAAACCAAACACATTACAGCAGGGCACAGCACCTTTACTGGCACTGGCCTGTGGCAATATTTCATTAAGCGTAACTAGCATAAATTAGCCTCCTTGAGGCGCTATCGAGTAAAAGCAGTCTCGAGTATCGAGTAAAAAAAGTTAAAAGAAAAAGGCAAAACAGTTGCAAGCTAGGTAGCACTTCATAAAGTCACTCGCAACTCGCTGCACTATTTAAATTTAGCCACCATATCTTTAATACCGGGAATGGTGTGCACTTGATACTCATGGTGCGGATCCCAAAATTGGCGCAATGATTTTGATTTAGCACCGACAATAATAGTGAAGTAATACATTTCATAGCCAGGGGCTGCAACGCTTGGGTGATAGCCTTTATCGATAGCAATGACGCTGCCGGTTTTTACATGATAAGCCGGGCCGCATTCATCTTCGTTTTCATACAAAAACTGTGCACCAAAACCTTTGCCTGGGTTAAATCTGAATTGATACACTTCTTCAAAACGCGTTTCTATCGGTGGGCGCTCAATATCGTGTTTGTGAGAAGGGAAGCCCGACCAGCCGCCAGCGCCTACGGTAAAGAGCTCGCTGACTAATAATCGACCACGTAGATCACTGTTTTGTTGACCGAGGATGTGTTTGATCTTGCGATGGGTTTTAGTATCGTCAGAACCGTATTGCACCGTGTCATCTAGGGTCTCACCATTACTGATCACAAAAGGTGTTAGCTGTTTATCATAACGCCCGCCAGCAATAAAGATATCGCTGTGCTCGCTCATACAAGTAATCGTTGCTTTCAGCTTTAGAGGGACATAAACAGAGGCGGGATGACCATCGAACACATCTTTTCTGCGACCAATATTTTCAAAACTCTGTCCATCTACCGCAATGTCGCAAGTGCCGCCCGCTAAGGTAACCACTGATTCATACTCATCCAGTTGATAGCTAAAGCTTTCGCCTTTTTTTAGCTGCACGTTGTTGAAATAACACAACGGTGTCGTGTCGTCATTTACATCAATAATCGGTTGGTTCTTGTTGTCGTATGGTGCTATATGCTTTCCCATATTGCCTCCGTTTAATTGAGATGAATGAGGCGAAACCTGAGTCATCTAAGGGTGAATTCCCCGCTTTACGAAGTGAAGGTGAGCCTAAACTAACAGGCTTACTTCGGGGATCTTTAATTATTATCAGTTGCAATATCTAGTGTTAACGGTTGAACTGATAACTTTTCTCACTCATAAACTGCTCTAACTGCGTGAGGTTTGGAGAAGCTTCAGTGCAGCTGCTCCCTGCTACGTTAATAGCAGCAGAAGCTGCGCCCATAGCAACAGCATCTTTAAGTGTATATTGCGCGAGTAATGCAAACAGTAAACTGCCGGCAAAGGCATCGCCTGCACCAAAAGGTTTTTGTGCTTGTACTTGAAATACCGCACCTTTAAACATACTTTGGTTTTGAGCGTAAACTTTAGAGCCTTCTTCACCGGCTTTAATAATCACCAGCTGGCAGCCCAAATCAAGTAAGTTTTGAGCGCTGCTGTCATCACAAGTTGCAGTTAATTCCTTTGTTAACTCGCAACCTTGGGTGTTTAGTGCTTCAAGTATTGCAAACTCTTCAGTGTTACCAATCACGATATCCGCAAGCGCTACTGCTATTTGATAATAGAGTGAAGCGGTTTGTGTATCAGACCAAGAATAGGCGCGATAATCCATATCGAGCACTACAACAGTGCCCAGTGACTTAGCTAATTTCATCGCTAATAAAGCCGCTTCTCGCGAAGGGCTCATGCAAAGTGCAGTGCCTGAAATTAACAGTATCTTAGCGCGCTGTATGTAACTTGCTTGAATGTGTTGTGGCTTAAGCGCTAGATCGGCGGCGTTATTACGATACAACACCACTTCAGGATCATTAGGCTGCATCTGCGTAATGGCCAAGCTGGTACGGGTACCAGAGTCATCAGTGTGCATGCCTTCAAGGTTGATGCCTTGCTCAGTTAAATACTGGTGAACATAATCACCTAAACCATCTGCTGACACACAGCCAATAAAGCCTGCTTTACCCCCAAGCTTAGCAATAGTGGTTGCTATGTTAGCAGGGGAGCCGCCAACGAACTTATTAAAGCTAGTGACTTCACTAAAAGATTGTTGCGGTTGCTGTGCATACAAATCAACCCCCGCACGACCCAAGCAAATAACATCAAGCTCACGGCTGTGATCAACCTTAAGCTGATACATTAGAATTTAACCCAGGCTGAATCATTATCAGCCGATTCAACACAGCACTCTAATAAACGCACTCCTTCGATACCATCATCAATATCTGGATACCAAAGCTCGGCTAAAGTATCAGTATCGGCTTTATCCATGGCATCCATCGCCAAAGCATAGCGGTGATATAAGTTTGCCCAAGATTCAAAGAAACCTTCAGGATGACCGCCACCAATACGATTACAATTCACGGCGTCATTATCAGCCATGTAACCCATGCCACGCTCTAGTGTTTGAGCCGGCTCGCCCTGCATTTCAACTAATAGCTGATTCGGTCGCTCATCCCACCATTCTATGCTGCCTTTTTCGCCCACTACGCGCACAATTTGGCGATGCATAGAGCCTGCATTAACAGAGCTTGCCCACAGCGTGCCAACGGCACCTGATTCAAACTTGAGCATGACGTGTGCGTTATCTTCAAGGGGGGCGCGTGAGGGAATAAAGCTTTGGCGCATGCAACTTAGCTTATCCACTTTAAGATCTGTCATTAAGCTGGCAAGATAAAAAGTATGGGTACCTAAATCACCTAACACATAACTAGGGCCTGAGATTTCAGGATTCATGCGCCATTTAGCACCAGGGCTATGTTCTTCAACGGCAGTGTTATGAAAGCCGTGTGCAAAGCTCATATTAATTACTCGTACTGCGCCTATATCACCGCGTGCAATCATCGCACGTGCTTGATGCACTGTTTGATATCCAGAGTAGCCATACATCACCGCGAATATTTTGTTTTTTGCACTTGCTTGAGCCTTTAATTGCTCAGATTCAGCGACCGTGAAAGTAACCGGCTTTTCACAGATGACGTGTAAGCCTGCATCAAGTGCAGCGCTGCAAATTGCAAAGTGAGTCCCATTTGGTGTTGCCACTGAAACCGCTTGAATACCATCTTCGCGGTGCGATTCTGCATCAAACATGTCCTTATAATCGTTGTAACAACGATCCGTGGCAACACCGATGTTTTGTGCAAACTCAAGGTTGCGTTGTGGATCTAGATCAAAGCAGCCCGCGGTTAAGGTGAATAAATTATCTCTTGCTGCTGCTGCGCGATGTGCATGACCTATCTCGCTACCGCGACCGCCACCTACCATTGCCCAGCGTATCGGGGTGGCTAATCTTCTTTCTTCGTTAAACATTGAATACCTCAAATAACTGTGCGATCAAACTTTTATATGTAATAAGTCGGATCTGTATCGATTAAATTTGTTGCAGCTTTCGCTTAGAACGTTTTGAAAAAGCTGTTGATTAATTGTTAAACGCCGCGGCGTTGTTTCTTTCTACCTAAATCCCATTGCTCACGCGCTTGATTAACAGCCGGGATATCAGAGGTTTCTGGTAAACCTACTTCCCACCAAGCATCAACGTTTGACCAGCGATGCTGATCGGTCTCAACCACTATTACGTAACTTACATCACTGGCTTTTGCGCGAGCTAGTGCATCGCCTATATCGTTGGCATTGGTAATTTTTTCAGCATTGGCACCCATGCTTTGTGCGTGTTGCACAAAATTAACTCTAGGAAGAGGCTTATCTCCACGGCGGTGAGCACAGTCATCTAGTAAGTTATTAAAAGATTGGTTACCGGTATTGTTTTGTAATTTGTTAATCACTGCGAAGCCTGCATTATCACAGACAATCACAATCATTTTGTGACCGCTAAGCACAGAGCTATAGATATCTGAATTCATAATAAGGTAAGAGCCATCACCGACTAATACAATCACATCGCGTTCCGGTTCTGCAATTTTAGCGCCCCAGCCACCGGCTATTTCATAACCCATGCAAGAGAAGCCAAACTCAATATCGAAGTTGCCGACACTGCGGGCAAGCCAGTTCATATTTAGCTCTGCTGGTAGGCCACCTGCGGCGGTCATTACTTTGTCATCAACATCGCAGTGCTTATTTACTTGGCCAATGACTTGCGCATAAGAAGAGATTTCAGTGTCATCTAAGGCGGTGCGTTGTGCTACTTTATCAAGCCATAGTTGACGCAATTGCAGCGCGTTGGTTAGCCAAGCTTGGCGTAGATTGTTTAAATCAGCATCTGTATGTTGCGAAGTGCTTAAATCACTCATTATTCTATCAAGCGGCTCTAATGCAGCTTTAGCATCCGCAATAATAGCCAATGCGCGGTGCTTAATTGCATCAAACCTTGCGGTGTTGATGCTAATTAACTGCATATTGGGGTTTTGAAAAGCACTCCATGAGCTAGTGACAAAATCTTGTAAACGAGTGCCAATCGCCAGCACAACATCTGCTTGTGCAGCTAAAGCATTGGCGCTATCGGATCCTGTTGGTCCAATTGGACCACAGTTTAAGCTTTGATCTGCAGTGAATTGGGTGCGACCTGCAATGGTTTCCACAATTGGAATTGCGTGCTTTTTGGCAAAACTAAGTAGCTCGTTTTCAGCGTGTGAATAGAACACCCCTCCGCCGGCAATAATGATTGGTTTTTCAGCTTTAACTAATAGTTGCGCAGCAACCTCTAAATCACACATTTCTGGTTGAGGACGGCGTATACGGTGGATTTTTTCTTCGAAAAAGGATTTAGGGAAATCATAACTCATGCCTTGCACATCTTGTGGTAGGCCTAGAAATACCGGACCACAATCTGCAGGGTCGAGCAATGTAGCGATCGCTTGCGGCAAACTTTGCATCAGTTGTTCAGGGCTGGTAATTCTATCCCAGTAGCGCGTAACGGCTTCAAAAGCATTGTTCACGGTCGTGGTTGGGTTATTAAAATGCTCTGCTTGTTGTAATACAGGATCAGGTAAACGTGAGTTGAATACATCGCCACTTATCAACAATAGCGGTAAGCGATTAGTGTGAGCGACACCTGCTGCCGTTACCATGTTAGTTGCACCAGGGCCTACAGAGGAGGTGGCTATTGCAATACGATTACGTCGATTTGCTTTAGCGTAGGCTACAGCTGCTAACGCCATGGATTGCTCGTTTTGCCCGCGCCAAGTGGGGATCAACTGCTGGTTTTGCGCCAGTTGCTCACCCAGGCAAGTGACATTACCGTGGCCGAAAATAGCAAAAGCACTACCAAATAGTAATTGCTCTTTAGCAATACCGCGGCTTTCATCTTTTATTTTTTGCACTGTTAGATATTTAATCAGCGCTTGAGCAACGGTTAAGCGTATGCAGTTTTGAGCAACATCGGTCATGTAATTAGCCTTTTATTTTTATAAGCGAGTTAACTGTTTACTGGCTCTGTCTATTTACTAGTTCTGCCTATGCGCATCTTCTGAAAATCTAATAACAGCTCACAGGATATCGTGCCAATAAACATTACAGGTTGTAGAAAATAGAGACACAAAAAGTACTCGCTGTTTCATCTTCAAGCAGAAATATAAATCATTGCATATGATTTTTGCAAACGTTTTCAATATAAAATAAATAAAAACTGCAAATTAGCCGTATTCGCGGGTTATTTGTAATTAATTGTATTTTTTTAATTGACTTGATGAAAACGTTATCATAATAATACGGTTGCTTTTTCATCGATTAAAAGATGAATCAGAGCAAACTTTAATCATAAAAGGGTAAATTCTTTGCTTTACAAAGTGAAGGCTTGTAACGGGAACCTTGATTAATGTTTGTTATAGCAAGTGTTATTTATGTTGAAATAGCAAGAGAGGCTCGTCGCTATTAAAAGCGTACTGGGCGTTTTGAAAAGTACATATAAATAGAGATTTCAAAAGAAATCACTAGTGGTTAAAGGAAATGGGATTGATGAAGTTACAACTGTCTAATGCACCTTGTTCTTGGGGCGTGGAGTTCGCAGATAGCGAGAAGAATTTACCTTGGCAGCAAGTACTGAATGAAATCAGCAGTGCAGGTTACAGCGCGACTGAACTTGGTCCTCTCGGGTTTTTACCCACAGATATCTCACAGCTGCGTGATGAGTTAGCGCAACGTGATCTGCAGGTCATTGCCGGTACTTTGTTTAAGCATTTACATGATGGATCGCAGCGCGCAGATATTTTAGATTTCACTCGCCGTAACTGTGAAATCCTGCAGGCTCTGGGTGCTAAATACATGGTGGTAATCGATCATGTTGTGTCACCCCGTACTGATCAAGCAGGTCAAGTGAGCAGCGCAACCCGCTTAGATAGTGGTGACTGGAAAGCCATGATGGAGACGATCCGCCAAGCCAGTGAGATTTGTTTAGCGCACGATATTCAACCGACACTGCACCCTCATACTGGCTGTTATATCGAATACCGCGACGAGTTGGACAGAGCAATGGATGACTTGCCTGCTGAACTTGTTAGCCTGTGTGTCGATACTGGTCACTGTTATTATGCGGGTATGAAGGCCGAGGATATTATCAGCCAATACGCAGATAGAATTGCTTATCTTCACTTTAAAGATATCGATAGTGTGATACATAAAAACGTGGTCGATCAAGGGATCGATTTTTATCGCGCGATCAGCCAAGGTATCTTTTGTCCACTGGGTAAAGGCGCGGTCAATTTCAGCGCGGTGCGCGCCGCTCTGGAGCAAATAAACTATCAAGGCTGGGTAACAGTGGAGCAGGATATGGATCCTGAGATAGCGAACAACCCATTGCAAAATGCTATTAATAGTCGTGAATTTATCGAACGTTATTTGATTAAATAAGAGAGTATCGCAAAGGCAGTATGTACTAAAAAAAGCAATACTATGGGTCATTACGGTGTTAGTGGGTTAGGGTTTTTTAATGCATGTACTTTTAATGTACTAGCCCAGTGCTATTTGTATTACCTTGTAAGCCAATCGCGCAATATTTAAAATCAGCGATAAGTTAAATATAAATGTGTTAAAAAATAAAAGCTTGGAAATAAAAAAGAGCAAAACACAGTCTCTGGTGGTAGAGATTCTGCAGCATTCGAGCCATTATCAACATGGCTCAATTTAAGTAACCCTAAAACTTAGTTTGAGGGTTTATGAAGTTCATTGAAGGCCACTTGGTTTCATGCAATGCATAAGCCTACTTTAATGATTTAACTTGTCCTACGGGACAACCGGTAGATGTTGTTTAGTGAGCCGGTCGCTAATTATGGAGAAAAATAATATGAAAAAAACTCTACTCGCAGTGGGTATCACTGCACTGATGACAACAACTGTAATGGCTGAAACAATTGGCGTTTCAGTATCGCGTTTTGATGATAATTTTCTAACAATCATGCGTAATGGCATGGAAGATCATGCTAAAACATTAGACAAGGTTGATCTGCAAATCGAAGATGCGACTGATGATGTTGCCAAGCAGCTTGACCAAATCAATAACTTCATCGCCTCAGGTGTAGACGCAATCATTGTCAATGCTGTTGATACAAATGCAACCACAGCCATGTCAAATGCCGCTAAAGCAGCAGGCGTACCGTTAGTCTATATCAATCGTGAACCTGTTAACGTTAACGACCTTCCTGAAAACCAAGCGTTCGTCGCTTCAAATGAAATTGAATCGGGCACATTGGCGGCATTTCGTATGTGCCAAGACTTGCGTGCTCAAGGTAAATCGGGCGGGGCGCGTGCGTACATGTTGATGGGACAATTGTCTAATCAAGCTGCTGTACAGCGTTCAAAAGACTTTGAAGATGTGATTGGCATGGACATGTGCAAATTCATCACATTGATCGATAAGCAAACCGCTGAATGGTCGCGTGACAAAGCACAAGATTTGATGACCAACTGGATTTCTTCTGGCGAACCCTTTGATGCAGTATTCGGCAACAATGATGAAATGGCCATTGGCGCCATACAAGCTATGAAAGCTGCAGGCATCTCCATGAAGGATGTAGTAGTTGGCGGTGTTGACGCGACTCAAGATGCTCTTTTTGCTATGCAGGCGGGTGATTTGGATGTCACAGTATTCCAAGACGCAAAGGGGCAAGGTTCTGGGTCTGTTGATACTGCATTGAAACTTGCGCGCGGTGAAAAAGTTGATCAAAAAGTCTATATTCCGTTCAAGTTAGTAACATCTGAAAATGTTAATGAGTTTATGGTTAAGAACTAGTTTTTCTTCTTAAAATCTGCGGCGGCGCTAGTCAGCGCCGCTCTTTTACATATTCCACTGCAAATTGTCAGTGTGTAAATTTTACATTTGCTTACTGGGAGATTTTTTAGATGTCTGATTCTGAACACGGTGTTGGAGGCCTGACCTTTGACAAATCAAAAAGAACTTGGCCAAATGAATTTAATGTTTTTGGCGCACTTATATTAATCATTATTATCTTTGAGCTATTAGGGTTTATGGGAGTAGGAGCCTTGAAAGCGGGTTCTAGCTTGCTATTTGATAGTCAAGACCGCTTTGATTCAATTTTCAATGAGCAGCGCCTTCGAATTATTATTTTGCAAGTTTCCATTATCGGTATTATTGCTCTGGGCGTGACACAAGTGATTATTACTGGTGGTATTGACCTTTCCTCCGGCTCCATAGTCGGCGCTAGCGCAATGATCGCAATGAGTTTCGCACAAGTAGCGACGGTGAACGGTTACACTAATCCAACCGCTGTGTTTAGTCCTACTTTCATGGATTTGCCCGTGGTTATTCCCATTATAGTCGGATTGTCCTGTGGTATATTTGCGGGGATGATCAACGGTCTCCTAGTGGCTTACACACGTATCCCTCCATTCATTGCAACGCTTGGTATGATGGTGACAGCTAGAGGCATTGCTAAATGGTGGACACAGGGGAGTCCTATTTCATTCCCGACAGAGAGCTATTCAATGATCGGTCAGGGCATGATGCCGGTCTTTGTTTTTATTGCGTTGGCTATATTGTTCCACTGCATCATGAAATACACCGTTTACGGTAAACATACCTATGCAATCGGCTCTAATGAAGATGCTGCGCGTATGTCGGGTATCAATGTTCAACGCCATAAGGTTCTTGTGTATGTAATAGCGGGTGCATTAGCCGCTCTTGCTGCTATTATTCTGAGCTCGAAAAACCTGACTGCACAGTCCGGCATGGGTATTATTTATGAGTTGGATGCGATTGCCATGGCCGTGATTGGCGGTGTCTCTCTTTCTGGTGGGCGCGGATCTATCATAGGAACGGTCATTGGAGCTCTCATATTCGGTGTCATCATCTCAGGCTTTACATTCTTGCGACTGGATGCCTATTACCAAGAAATGGCAAAAGGTGTGATTATTGTGGGTGCTGTGGTGCTTGATCAATGGCGTCAAAGACGCTCTGCTGCCAGTGCAAAGTAAGGAAATATACAATGAATGATATTGTTTTAAAAACAACAGACCTTACAAAGTACTACGGTGGTGTCCATGCTTTGGAAGGTGTCAATTTTGAAATAAGAAAAGGTGAACATGTCGCTATCATGGGCGATAATGGCGCGGGAAAATCAACCTTTGTCCGTCAAATCACGGGAGTTGAGCAGCGCACGCGTGGCGCGGTATCTCTCTATGGTGAAGAGGTCGATTTTAAAGGGCCACTTGATGCGCGCGAAGCGGGCATTGAAACAGTGTTCCAAACACTGGCTCTCGCAGATGATCTCAATGTACCTGATAACCTATTTTTGGGTCGTGAATTGTTTAAATGGAAATTTGGACCGTTTTCGATCCTTGACTTTAAAGCGATGCGCGAGGCCACAATGGAAGGTCTAGAACGTACTGGGGTGAAAATACCCAACATTAAAAATGCCATTCGCAATATGTCCGGTGGGCAGCGCCAGTGCGTTGCTATTGCGCGAACGGCGACATTTGCGTCTAAACTCACTATTATGGATGAGCCGACGGCGGCTTTGGGTGTGCAAGAAACGGCACAAGTTGAAAACATTATTAAAACGCTTAAAGAGCAAGGTGAACCGTTGATCTTAGTTAGCCATAATATGCGGCAGGTATTTGATCTGGTTGATCGAATTATCGTGTTCCGCCGTGGACGGATTGTGGCGAACTTGAAAGTTGAAGACACAGACGGTCAAGATGTCGTCTCTTATATCACAGGTGCCAAAACAGGCGCCGAATTTGAAGGGGCTGCATAAGCAATCTGCCATGTTTGATTTTTCTGACTCTTTTTTCCGCCCGCTGTGGCGACGTGTTTTACTGGTGGTTTTTTGTGCGGGATGGGCCGTCTTTGAATTGGTAACGGGTGCTCCCTTTTGGGCTATTATTTTCTTTGGTTTCACTGGGCTAGTATTTTGGAAACTATTTCTAGATCAAGATAATCTTAAAAAACTTAATAACACAGACGATAAATAAAGGATCGCATCATGGACAGATTAGAGTAAGCAGCGAGTTTGATTACCAGGCTGCTAATGTTGCGTTCTCGCCAATCAATTTATATAAATTGACGGTGCTAAAATACGTATCTGTACAGTGATTTAGGTGCAACTCAGAGATACTCTCTCACAGCTAACGCACTGAACGCAGCATATAAGCGACTAAATAACGATCAGGGGGTGTTTTTCTGCTGTGCGGGAAACTCTAGATAATCCGCATGCATTTTTTAAAATACTTATCCTTTAAAAAAATTAGCTGACTTCAATGGTCGGGTGTTTTTACGCACCCATAATCAAGCTGTTCTGTGCTAGTTTCTTCATCTTGTTAACTGTTATGGCGTGCTATATAATCGCGTGATTTCAAAGAGCTTGCCGCTATTGTTATTGATCGAATCATTATATCGATTCAGTTGCGGGATTTGTCATTAAAGCAAATATCACTCGGCTAGAGAGCCCGCAAGCGAATATTAACTAAGTGCACCGCTACATCTGGTGGTGTGCAAGTGTATTGATATTTGATATCCGCTATTCTTGCAATATTTCACTTTTAATTAAGGCATTTGTATTGGCTACTTCTTCCAAAGCTAGTAAAAAGACCAAGATAACCGTTGTTGAAGTCGCTGCAGCTGCAGGTGTTTCTATTTCTGCGGTATCAAGGGCATTTTCCAATGGCAGCTGTTCTTTAGATATGCGCGATAAAGTTTTTGCAGCGGCTAAATTGCTAGGCTATAAACCAAATCGTTTAGCACGTGGCTTAAAGGCGAAATCTGGCTTAATAGGCATCTTAGTTACTGATTTTGATAATCCAGCTTATTTGCCTATTTTGCAGCAGTTTAGTGCGCAAATTCAGCAAAAAAATTGCCATAGTTTATTAGTTAACGCTCATGATGATCGCAGCATTAAAGAAGCACTAGAGCTAGTGATGGAATATCACATAGAAGGTTTAGTGGTCACCGCAACTTCATTGCCACAAATATTAGTGGATGCCTGTACCGCACAAGATATCCCCGTTGTTTGTTTTGCACGTAACTCGCTCAGCAATGGAGCGAGTGCGGTGTTTTGCGATAATATTAGCAATGGCAAAATGGCCGCAAACTTGTTATTAGATGCAGGTTATACAAAACCTGCTTTTGTCAGCGGGCCAGTTGCAGCACTTACTTCAAGAGAGCGACAGCGCGGCTTTATTAATCGCCTAGTGGAGCGCGGTTGTGAAGATTGGCAAATAGTAGAAGGGGGAAACCACAGTTACGATGCAGGTTATGAAGCTACCTGTAAACTATTGGCGCTACAAGATCAGCCAGATGCGATTTTCTTCACTGATGATATTATGGCTTGCGGAGGAATGGATGCAGCACGCTATCGTTTTAACTTAAGAGTACCGCAAGATTTAGGTATCATAGGTGTCGATGACATCCAATTAGCAAGTAGTCCGGCTTATCAGTTAACCACTATCAAACAGCCATTTTCTGAAATGGTCAGTGCTTGTGTCACTTCTTTGTTCGCACAAATTGCTGATCCTGAAAAGCCTCCTGAGCAAATTATCTTCCCCTGCGAGCTACAACTTCGCCACTCTACCGCTAGAGATTCTTAAACGTTGTTCAATACGAATGGTTGTTTCATCACTCATTGATGTTACGTTAAGAACAAAAATATTTTGCTGAAAAGTATCGTTTTAACCACGCCAACGATCTTTAAATCAATTGGATGGTTTGTGTTTTTAATCAGACAGCAATAATCTAAAAGGGCTAGTTACTTTTCAATACCGTGATGAAACAAATAAGCTTGATCACGGTAGTTTTAACAACTGCATCTATTTTGACGTTTTATCTTCAATAGCTGAATTAGTGATCTTTGATACATCACCCGCTAATTGATTAATATCCATATTTTGCTGTTCAAGCATCTTTTCAAGTAGTGGATATAGCTTTCCTAAGTTTTCTTCTAGCGTATCTCTAACGGTATCGACGATGACTTGCGTGCCTCTTTCTATCTCAATATTTAAATGCTGACCAACGCGCTTATCTTTAAATACGGTCATGCGCAAAGTTTCAGGAATGAGCCAAATTTCAAACCAGCCGGCTTTTTTATTCACCTCAGCGATGGTTAAACTAGCACCGTTGATTGCGATATAACCTTTAGGGAAAATGTAGCGCTGCCATTGCTTGCTCATGCAAACACGCATGCGAAAATTATCTTGTAGATGTTCAATGTCAGCGATAGGTGCATGAAAGTCTATATGGCCAGATAGTGGATGACCGCCAATTTCAGCGCCATCTTTCGCGGCTCTTTCAACATTGATTTCAGCACCTTGCTTATATTCACCTAACGTCGTTACATTTAAGCTTTGTAGCATGATATCAAAACTAACGTTGGTGGCTGAAATAAGCTGCGTTACCGTTAAGCAAACGCCATCAACAGAAACACTGGCACCTATTTGTAGATCTTCACAAAAACCGCTTTGAAATGCTATTTCAAACGTTCTCACGCCTTGGTTATCTTCAATATTAACTATCTTAGCAACACTTTGTATTATACCTGTAAACACGCTGTACCCTTCTATTGGCAAATTATTTGAGTTGACGATGTGCCTATTTTAAGTGCATCAGCTTAGATAATGGCGCCACTGATTACAACCTAAAAATGCGTTAGTTATGGGCTAGGTTTAGCGCTGATGATTTACGGTTAACGATGGGGGGAGGAATAATAAGAAGAAAGGTAAGAAAAGGAATGTAATGCACAGGGGGAGTTAGCGCAAAGCACAAAAAAGGGTAAGCATTGCAGCTTACCCTTTTTTAAAGTTTAAAACTTAGGCGTTATGTTTATGCAATAGCATCACTTGGAGTAACGTATGCGTAACCTAGGTTGTTTGCCACGGCTTCATAAGTGATATCGCCACGGTGAACATTTAAGCCATTTAACAAGTGCTTATCATCTGCAAGTGCTTTCTTGTAGCCTTTGTTTGCCAAGTTTAAGATAAATGGCAAGGTCGCATTGGTAAGTGCGAAAGTAGAGGTACGTGCCACACCACCTGGCATGTTGGCAACACAGTAGTGCACAATGCCTTCTTCGTTGTAGATAGGATCTTGGTGAGTGGTTGCACGAGATGTTTCAAAACAACCACCTTGGTCGATTGCAACGTCAACTAGCACAGCGCCTTTCTTCATGCTCTTCAAGTTTTCACGTGTGACTAGCTTCGGTGCAGCAGCGCCAGGAATAAGTACTGCGCCTACTACTAAATCAGCGGCTAAAACTTCTGCTTCTAAAGATTCAGCATTTGAGTAAAGTGTTTTAAGAGCAGGGCCGTGTAAAGAATCTAGTTCTTTTAGGCGTGTTAGTGATCTATCTAGGATAGTTACATCAGCGCCCATACCTAGTGCGATACGTGCAGCGTTAACGCCGACTACTCCGCCACCGATAACAACGACTTTCGCAGGAGCAACACCTGGAACGCCGCCAAGCAATGTACCTAAACCGCCCTGTGCTTTTTCAAGTGCATGAGCGCCTGCTTGAATCGCCATACGACCAGCAACTTCACTCATTGGAGCTAGCAAAGGTAGGCCTCTGTTGTTGTCTGTTACCGTTTCATAGGCAATTGCAACTGAATCAGAGTCAACTAACAGCTTAGTTTGCTCAGGATCTGGTGCAAGGTGTAGATAAGTGAACAAGATCTGGCCAGATCTTAGCATTTTACATTCGTTTGCCTGTGGCTCTTTTACTTTGATAATCATCTCTGCTGTTGCAAAAATTTCTTCAGCAGTTTCAATAATTGTCGCGCCTGCGGCAATATACATATCGTCGGTTAAACCAATTGCAGTACCACCATCTTTTTGCATCATCACTTGATGGCCAGCTTCAATAACTTCTCTTACACCTGCAGGTGTCATGCCGATGCGGTATTCGTGGTTTTTAATTTCTTTAGGTACGCCGATTAACATAATAGATATCCTGTAATTGCTGTTATTTCTTATTGGTTAGTCACTTTAGAATAGGAAAAAAAATCATCTTTGTAAATACTTTATTATTGCTTATTTATAGGTTTAAATTCTGTAAAAAAACAATTAAGCAGTAAATATAGCTGTTCAGTACGCGAAAGCTGAGGATTATGAACTATTTTAAGTTACTGTTATTAATTGCTATTTTAAGTGTTTGTTGGCGTTGTAATGTTAGCACCAGATCAATGATTTTATTAAAACCAGCATTGAACAGCGCAATACTTTGCCCTGCATAACCTAATCTGAAGTAACCAGAGGTTTTGTGTGCAGGGGTTAACGCTGGGTTTTTAATAGCGTTAGATGATTGAGTAAACGCAGTCAAACAAAACTCAGCTTGGTGTTGTATGTAAATACCTTGCTCGGCAAGCAATGTAGCAAGCTGTTGGGTATCAATCGTGGTTTTAACCCATAGCGCCATCCCACCATCGGGTATATTACATTGCAAATTTGCACCTAATGCATTGGCCGCTTGTAATTGTAATTGGGCATTTTGGTAGCGCTGTTGGTAAGCCTTGGCACAGCGCCTAATGTGTCTTTCAAATCCGCCACTGGCCATCCAACTGGCTAAAGCACTTTGTAACAGCACAGCAGGTTTGTGATTAACAGTAGTGCGATAGTTCACTAGTGGTTGCAGTATCGCTTTAGGGATTGCCAGCATGCCCGCGCGGGCTGCTGGAAACATTATTTTTGAAAATGAAGTTAAATAGATCACTATATTATCAGGATCAGTAGCAGCCATTGGTGCGATAGGCTGACATTTGTAATGGAACTCGTGATCGTAATCATCTTCAATAATAAACAGCTGGTATTGGCGAGCAATTCTATAAATTTCTAAGCGCCTTGCTGCGTTTAACGTCACAGTGGTTGGATATTGATGTAAAGGGGTTAAGTAAATGCATTTCACACAGTGCTGGATCGCCATCTCTTCTAGATGCGCAGGCACTAGGCCTTGGTCATCTTGTTCAATGCAAACTAGCTGTGCACCTGCCGCTTGAAAAGCTGACCAAGCAGGTGGGTAGCCAAAAGGCTCAACCGCCACTTTATCTCCAGCTTTAAGTAATAGCTGGGAAACTAGAAACAGCGCTTCTTGAGAGCCATTAGTAATCATCAACGATTTGTTACGCACATTACGGGTTCTTCTTAAATAAATTAACCCTTGGGCGATTAAAGCCCGGTCGCCTTGGTTTTCACCGTAGTGCAATGACGTGGGAGAAGGCTTTTTAAGCGCATCACTCACATGCGAGCGATACTCGTCAAAGGGGAATAAATCAGTATCAGGTTTGCCCCCCGCAAAATTGTAAGTAAAGCCAGCGGTAGATTTTATAAAGTTTGATTCAGGCACTTCTTTTTGGATAGACCATACGAAAGGATCGTCTTCGCTAATAATTGTTTTTAGATCGTCAGCTGCGCGCCCATCTAGATTACTTTTCTCGCTTGTGAGATTCACACTGCTGCTAATAGGTAGCAAGCGGCTAACTCTGTAATGGCTGCGCTCGACGTTTTCTACCCAACCTTGGGCAATAAGCTCAGCGTAACTGCGCATAATAGTATGGCGATTTACTTGTAATTGCTCAGCCAGTGCTCTTGCGGTGGGTAGCTTCTCTCCTGCGATGACTTGGCCCTGTTGAATGCTAAGAGTGATAGCTTGAGCTAAGCGTAAGTAAAAAGGCTTTTTAGAAATGGGGATGTGCAAGGATAGCTGCTGCATTTTGGTCTATCTATTATTTAATTTTTGGTTGTTTAATCTATACCAAAAAATAGCGATAATCAATTTTTAGACAAAACAGTAAAGCTGTAAGAGGAGAAATTAGATGTATATTCCAGCGCATTTTAAACAAGACGATTGGGCAGGTGCAACACAGTTGATGGCAGAATATAGTTTTGCACAGCTAATAACGGTAACGGGTGAAGCAGGGCTAGAAATCAGCCATATTCCGGTGCTTTACGATGAAACACAGCATCAATTGGTATTTCACTTAGCGGCGGCGAACGATCATAACCAAGCATTAATTGAACATCCTGTAACTGTTGTTTTTAATGGTCCGCATGGTTATATATCACCAAACTGGGCTGATAAATTATTAGTGCCCACTTGGAATTACTCTGCTGTGCATATAAAAGGGCAGGTTAGCGAGGTTGTAGAACCTGCAGAAAAGCTTGCTGCAATGGCGCACATGGCTGATTTTTATGAGAGTAGATTAACTCCCGCTTGGAGCCTCTCTGAGCTTAATGATCAACAGCAACAAGGCATGTTAAAGGCGATCCGCTGTTACAGTCTGCAAATTGATTCATGGGAAGCAAAACACAAACTTAGCCAAGATAAAACAGCGCTGACAAGAGCGCAAATAACAGAAAAACTACAAAGCTGTAAAGCTGACCTTGTTCAGGTATATCCCTTTCAAGATAATCATACCTTGGCAAAAATGATGTTGAAGGGGTGATTTAAAGGTAAAATTAACAAGAAGAGGGCTAAATACAAAATTGGGTTCGTTGATGAAAGGATGCACAGTTTGAGCTGGAATTCCTTTTTGTATCAATAGAAAAATTGATCTTTACTGGTAATAGTTTTCACGTTGAAAACTTAACCCTACTCTAAACTTATGATGAAACTTCTTTTATCAGCCAGTCACGAAACATATTAATCTTAGGTATTGCCGATTTTTTTACTGGAGTGACTAGATAATAGGCGCTATCAGTTCTTGAAATATGAGGATGGGCCAATATTAGAGTACCGTTTTTTAGTTCTTTCTCTATCAAAATAAGCGGTAATAACCCAATGCCGTAGCCGGCAATTGTTGCTTCAATCACCATATCAAATTGCGGAAACGATAATCCGCCGCCTTGTAGTTTGATATCTTGCCTATTTTGTCCATCTAGCCAAATACGCCAAGACTGAGGTCTAGTTACATGAAAAATATGGCGATGCTCAAATAGTTCTAAAAGGTCCTCTAGAGGGGAAGGAATGAGTGAAGGTGATGCAACCGCGACCATATCATCGGGCATTAACCATTGTGCATGTAATCCTTTGAAAGGTGGGTCACCGTGAATGATGCCAATATCTATCAGGTTTTCATCTAATTGGGTGTTATCTTGATAGGTAATTGAATTAACACTAAACGCGGATTTACTGTTCCCAAATCTAAGTAAATAGGGCAACAACCAACGCGTGCCAAGTGTTGGATAGCAGCCAACATTGAGACTACCTGTTAATTGATTAAATGATTTTATTTTTATGGTTGATGCTTCCAAAGACTGTAGCAATGTCGATATTTCATCAAAATAAAGGTGCCCAGCTTCGGTTAACACGACTCGTTGTTTAATACGTATGAACAACTCATGTTCTAGATACTCTTCAAGTAATTTTATTTGGCGACTTATTGCGCCTTGGCTTAGTGACATCTCTCTTGCTGCTTGATTAAAGCTTGCATTGCGTGCAGCGGCTTCAAAGCATTGTAAAGCCATGGTTGAGGGGATCATTCTACGCATAGCTATTTTATACCCTTGATTAGTGAAGTTAATTAGTAAAGTTGATAAATAAGCATCTAAAGTAGTAAATTATAGCAAAATAAATTTATATTGATCAGATTAAATAATCAAGTTATCAATTTAAATAGCTTTAGAAAAAATGATGATAGTTGTAATCTCCAGATTCATTTGAAACTAACAACGTTAATTGGATAATCCTGCAATGAATCATACTCAACAACAAGAAATCGATGATAAAAGCAAAATGAAAAGCTGGCTTGCACAGATTCCAGATACCCATAAAGTCGCTGGGTTTGTCTCTGGGCCGGGCATTCAAAGTTTGGATCTAAAGTTTGATATTGTTAAATTACAAGAGGCACTTGAGACAGTTACCGCCAGCGCGAAATATGTGGGAGCGGAGCTTGATCAGGGGTTTGGTGCAATATCTCTGACTCAACGACCTGGCATACAAAAGCTGTCAGGTAATGATATATCAGGGCAATATTGGTTAAGAGCTGATAATAGTTACACCGAGGAGCAGGTTGAAGAGCCCGTTGATGAAGCTGCATTTAGTGAGTTTGTACCTGAATTTGCAGGCACATACTTTGAATATGTGCATCACAAGTTAAGTGAATTATTTCCGATCGGCCGTATGAGGATCCTCTCCAAAGCGGAGCACTGTTGTAATCATTGGCATCGTGATCCAGAGCCGAGATTACATATCCCAATCATCAGTAATCCAGGTTCACTGTTTGTTGTTAACAATCATTGCACACACCTTCCAGCAGATGGTTCGGTCTATTTTACCGATACAAGAGGGTATCATTCAGCAATGAATGGTGGCTTTTACGATCGCACTCATATCGTCGTTACTTTGCCCATTTAATGGCTACCATTATAGGCTGCTAGGAGGCTATTTGAGGACAGGCTCCTAAATAAGCTAAGGTTTTTGTTGAGTGGTTTGCGAAGGTGCTTAAATCAATATTTTCAGTACGGCTGTTCACTTGAGGGGTTCGTTTATATTATCAAGCTGATTTGAACCTCATTTGATTAATCAGCTGAGGTTTATTTTTTTTAAGCGAAAAATAATTATTTTCCACTAAGTAAACCCCCTTTTCTAGCAGCACTAATGCCAGTATTAATTACCTAAAATAGAGATTCAGACGCTAAATTATTAGTGCTGATCGGTTTTGTTTAGCGCGACTTACTTTTTACCCTTATATAAGAAAATCATGCAGCTAAAAATGATCTTGGAAAGTGCCAGCAGGCAATTTTAATAGCGCACAATTTTGCATATATAAGCTAACTCAAGGATAATCCTGCGCAAATCCTTCTTTTGTACAGAGATCTACTTATGCCCAACAACACTGCTACTGGTGTATCAACTAGCAATATATTACAAACTGTTTTTTATACACTGCTAGCGCTCACCGCTTTTGCCGCCAATTCAGTGCTTTGCAGGCTAGCGTTAGAGATGCGCGTAGATGGCGCGGCAATTGATGCCGGCAGCTTTACGATCGTGCGTTTAGCTTCAGGGATTGCTGCCTTGCTATTGATTTTTTGGATACGCTCGTTAATACAAAAAACAGCGGGTAAAGCACCCAACGAAAGTGGCGTTAAATCAAACGGAAGCTGGTTTGCCGCGATCATGCTGTTTTTATATGCCGCTGGCTTCTCTTATGCATACATATCGTTAGAAACCGGCACTGGAGCACTTATATTATTTGGTGTAGTGCAGATGACTATGATTGGAGTATCAATCTATAACGGTAATAAACTACATTATACTGAATGGATTGGGGTGGCATTAGCGTTCGCAGGCT
Source organism: Oceanospirillaceae bacterium (assembly GCA_036960485.1). GTDB lineage: Bacteria > Pseudomonadota > Gammaproteobacteria > Pseudomonadales > Balneatricaceae > Rs1. The sequence goes on along the minus strand of JBALXS010000011.1, from coordinate 29,467 downwards.
TTGCATATTTGATGCTACCAGGAGTTTCAGCGCCATCTATGCAAGGGTTGGTATTGATGACTATTGCAGGTGTCGCCTGGGGATATTACACATTAGCAGGCAAGAAAACCCAAGACCCGCTGCGTGACACTAGCTTTAACTTTCTACGCACTACGCCCTTTATACTCGCGTTAGCGTTTTACAATTATGAGGGATACTATTTTTCAGCCCAAGGCTTAATGCTCGCGGTGGCTTCGGGTGCACTTACTTCTGGGGTTGGTTACACTATTTGGTATATAGCACTGCGTTCATTAAAAACCATGCAAGCGGCTGTGTTGCAATTACTTGTTCCAGTTATCGCAGCGCTTGGAGGGGTTCTCTTCGTTAATGAAGCACTGACTAATCGTTTATTGGTGTCGGCTATTTTAATACTCGGTGGGATATTACTGGTGGTCGTAGGGAAAAAATTATTGGCCAGCAAAGCGAGTGCGTAAGAGGAAATTTTAAAGATGCTAAATCTAACGTTTAAAATTATCTTAAGTATGGTTTTATTAGTGTTAGCTGGGTGTGCAACCCTAAATCAAGCCCAGTGTATTAGTGCTAACTGGTACGACTTAGGCTTTGATAATGCACTGGATGGCAATAAATCTAGCTTTGTTGCTGAGCACACCGAGGCTTGCCAAGAATATGCTATTACGCCTGATTTTGAAGCGTATAAAGAGGGTTGGTTACAAGGTATAAAAAAGTTTTGTAGCCCACAATCAGGTTGGCGTTATGGCATGGCTGGAGATTATTATCGCAATACTTGTAGCACGCTTGATGACAGGCCGTTTTTGGAAGCTTATCGAATGGGGCGTAAGCTGTATGATAAAAAAGCAGAAATACGTAGCCTCAAGAGTGAAATAAGCTCCTTACAGCGTAACAAGGATCAAGAGAAAGATAACAAACTTAAGAAAGATAAGCATGTTTATCAATACATTGACCGCTTAAGTCTAAAATTAGATTTGCAGCTTCTAGAGCTGGACTTATTTAGATTGGAGCAGAGTGCGAGATCTGCAGGGTTCTGGTAGCTATGTGGATTAGAGCTGTGTGGATTAGAAATGACACAGTTACAAATTAGAAAGTTACAAAGCGATTAAGCAGATGGGTGAGCGAATGCAGTTTTTGTTAGTAGATGACAGTGATTTAGAAGATTTAGTGGCCTTAAGAATTCGCGCTATGCGCCCAAGCCTTGAGGTGCTAGGTCGTTTTGACGCAGTGCGTGCTCGTGAGCGTTTTGTGAAAAACTTTAATGCACCTTATACCTACAAAATAGTTACTAATCAGCAATTACTTGGCTTTTATGTGCTGCTTGAAAAGCGGGATCATCTCTGGGTAGATCATTTGTATATCGATACTCCTCATCAAGGCGGTGGTATCGGTGCACAAATAATAAAGGAGCTACAGCAGCAAGCGCAACAAAAGCAGTTACCTTTGCGCCTTGGTGCTTTAAAAGAAAGCCCTGCGAATAATTTTTATATCAAGCAAGGCTTTAAGCAAATTGAAATTCAAGAATGGGATAATATCTACCAGTGGGACCTCAGCACTAGCTAATATATATAGCAATGACAGCTTCGTTATAGCTTCAAATAAAAACTGCCAGTGCCTAGTATGACAGCTTAAAACCTATCATGTCTGTAGGCGGCGACATCAATTTTAGTAGGGCGCTGCGCTACTAAATCAGCGATTAATTCGCCGGTAATAGGGCCGAGCGTTAAGCCTAAATGCTGGTGGCCAAACGCAAAATAAACCTGCTCAGACCACTGGCTAATAATAGGAAGAGAATCTGGTAGTGAAGGTCTTGCTCCCATCCAGCAGGACTGCTCTTGTAATTGTGCACTAGGCAGCATGCGCTTAACTTGTGGCATGAATGTCCGTATTTTAGTGTAATCAGCAGGGGCGTCAACCGTTGCTAATTCAACCTGGCTGGTTAATCTTAATCCAGTTTCCATTGGGCAAATCACAAAACCTTGATCGCAATTCACAATAGGGCGCTTAATATCTGTCGTTGCTGGCATCATTAAATGATAACCGCGTTCAGCCTCTAATGGCGCTTTATAGTTTAACCCTTTGGTTAAACGGGTCGACCACGCACCTGCAGCCAGTACTATTTTTTGTGGATAAAAATCACCTTGCAATGAGGTGATTTTAGGGCGTTGTTTTGATAAATTAATATCAGTCACTTGTATCGCTTTAAAAGCACCACCATTGGCAATAAAGTGCGCTGTTAGCTGTTGCAACATGCGCTCTGGATTGGTGATGAAATGGCAATCATCTTGAAAAGTTGCGTGTTTGAAAATGGGAGCTAAGTTGGGTTCAATATCTTGAATTTCAGCAGCATTTAGCTGTTCAAAAGGCGTACCTTTTTGCGTCATTAACTCACGTGCGGCTAAGTTTTGATTAAAGCACTTAGTTGTTTCATACAATTTTAGCCAGCCAGTGTTTTTAAATAAATCACTGCAATCCGTGGATGACAATAGCTGCTGCCAACTTGCTGAGGCTTGGGTTGTTAACGCATGTAAATGAGTAGCGCTATGCTGATAATTTTTTTGGCTACTTTGTAGAGTAAACTGCATTAACCAAGGAGTTAAGCTAGCGATGTGTCGCGGTGATATTGATAGCGGGCCTTTGGCGATTAACATCTTTAAAGCATTTAGCATAATGCCAGGGGTTGCTGTAGGCACGCAAGAACCATTAACAATAGCGCCAGCATTGCCAAAAGAAGCACCCGCAGCGGGTCCTGTTTTATCAATGAGTATAACTTTATGACCATCTCTTTGTAACGCTATGGCGCAAGATATGCCGACAATACCAGCGCCAACCACACATATTTTATTTTCCATATTTAAAAATAATTCCGCTATTATTTGTTGTTATTAATAATTATTAAAAATGTTGAAGTTGAAAGTCATTTTTTGTCTCAGCTTTTGCATATTTTGGTGAAAGTATTATGCTTAAATACTGACACAAAAAAGATAGCGGTGATATTATCATCTGCTTGTTTTTGATAATAGATTTTAAGGAAAGCAGGCTAGTGTTTAGACAGATAACGACCATGCATAAAGGCAATATTTACCTACATAGTATGCCTGGGCGCAAAGAGCGTTGGTTAGATTTTAAAGAGGCGAGTGAACAGTTTAATATCCAGCATATATTGTGCTTAACCGCCATCAGTGAGATTTTAGTAAAATCGCCAGATTACGCCGCTGCAATTGAGCAGGATAGCTTAAATTGCGGGCTCGAAATATATGAAATAGAAGATTTTTCAACTCCTAGTAATCAGCAACAATACGCACAAGTGCTGTACCAGTTTAGTAAGTACCTCAAGCAAGGCGAAAATATTTTGATACATTGCGCCGCGGGGATTGGGCGAACAGGTTGTGCAGCGATTTGTTTACTGTATGAACTAGGCATCGAGAAAATAATAGCTGCTGAACAAGTTGCTCTAGCAGCGGCTGGGCCTGAAACGAATGTACAACGCAGCTTTATAAATAGTTATCAAAAGGCTAGTTTAGGGGATAGAACTTAAGGTATAGGTCTTAATGTATAAACCTTAAGTGAAAAAGCATACTGTTAAGCACATTTATATTAACTAACACAGTTCAGCAAAGATGCAGGCGCGATGATAAAGCTGGACTCTCAAAAGAGCTAATTACCGATACATTATGGATATACGCCGCTTTACAGAAGCTGATTTCGAGCAAGTACAAGATATTTATCAGCAGGGAATTGCCACGGGCAACGCGACATTTCAAGCACAGCGAAAAAGCTGGTTACAGTGGCAAAGCTCAATGATAGAAGACACCACTTTAGTTATCACGCAGCACAATACTTGTTCAACGCCACAGCTATTAGGTTGGGCTGGGTTGTCTGCTATCTCATCGCGTGATATTTATAGTGGTGTAGCTGAAATTAGTATCTACGTTGCCACTGACGCGACAGGGCGCGGTGTGGGTAAAAAGCTTTTTAAAGCATTGATAGAACATTCAGAAACACTAGGTTTTTGGACATTACAAGCGGCCATTTTTCCAGAAAATAGCGCGAGTATCGCGCTACATAAAAGTGTTGGTTTTAAAGTGATCGGGCGCAGGGAAGGACTTGGAAAAATGCAAGGTGTATGGCGTGATGTGATTTTATTAGAGCGGCGCAGTACAGTTGTTGGTTTGTAGATGAAAGGGGCGAGTTACGAGTTAAAAGCTGCGAATTGCGAGCTACGAACTAAGTTATTAGATACGAGCTGGATAGGTAGGTTTATAACGCGTTAACTTAATAATTACAGATAAGGGCAAATGAATAATGGAACTAACGTTGCAATTTTTAGCGGTAACACTGTTGTTGGAGTTTACACCTGGGCCGGCTATGTTGTTCGTGCTTTATCAATCTGCTTTTGGCTATCGCTATGTGTTAACGGCAATTCTTGGCTTGCTCAGCGCTAATTTTATTTGGATTAGCTTAGTAGCAACAGGCTTGGGCTTACTGATTACACAATCCCCTGCGGCTTTTGAAACGTTACGCTATTTGGGAGCGGCCTATTTAGCCTTTATGGGCTATAAAATTTGCCGCTATGGCATTGGTAAGCAACAGGCATTGGTTGGTGCTAAGCCCAAAAAGTATTGGAAAGTTTACCTACAAGGGGTGTTTACTTCTTTATCAAATCCTAAAGCCTTATTGTTTTTCTTAGCGCTATTTCCAAACTTTACGCGGGTTGATTATTTCTTAGAAGATATTTTATATTTCGGTGGGCTCAAGCTGTTGTGCTTATTTTTTGTGATGAACTTTTACGGCTTAATTGGGAAAAAAGTGTTTGATTATGTCAATGTATCGAAAATAGCCAATATTATTGGCAGGTCTCTAGGAGTAGGGATTATAGGTGCTGCAGTGGTTATTGCCAGAGGTTGATACAAAGCCAAGTGCGCTTCTTTTCTCTTTAATAATACAGCAGCGACCTCCAAAGCTAGAGCTTTTGTAAGGCAAGGCAGAGTTTAAAAGGCTAGGCCCATTAATAAGCCTTTTTCACGCCAAAGTTTAATTTTAACCCCATCCACTGCTGTTTCATCACCGTTTAGGTTATCGATAACATTCCCGGCGACTTTCGCTTGATAGAAAGTATAAATGGCTTTAGTTTCAGAGTGTCTTAATTTCATTTGAGCTGCAATTTTTCCATTTATATTACAGTATCGCCCGCCAATTAATTGCCAGGTATCTTTATTTATTTTGGATGAAGAAATCAAATCAAAACCCAGTTTATTGAGGTGCCCTTGAACCGTTTGCAACTCTGGACTGAATACTTCCATTTGCATTTTACTGTTATGGTTATAGGCAATTTGTTTCGATATTGCACTGTAATCTTGGCCGGTTAAAAAAAATAAATAGCCAACTACTGCTAACACCGCACTGGCGGCAATTGCGCTGATTACTTTGATAGGAGCATGTGTTTTAGGGGCAGTAATAGGCGAGGTTTCTTGTAAGCGTTGCAATCTTAATAACTGCTCACTAGTTAAGTGCTGCTGCACGTAATGAGATTGAAGTTGTTTTTTCAAACTTTTAGCTTCAGTGTTATTTTTCATACTATGAAACCTGATCGATTAAGTGCGAGTATTGTTTTTTCAAACGTTTTTTTAACCTACTTAAACGCGCTAATAAAGTGCCTCTTGGGGTGTTGGTACGCTCAGCCAATTCTTGCATGGTGATGCCTTCAACTGCCCAAAGGTAGAGTAGTTCTCTATCTTGGTAATCTAGTTTGTTTAAAATCAATGCGACATGTTGCTTATCTATAGCTATTTGTTCGAGATCTTGCAGAGTGGTTTGCTCATTAATTTTCTCTTGCGCACTAAAGTCACTATCTACCACCAGTTCTAGCTTATTGCGCCGGTATTGATCGATAAACTGGTTGCGTATGATGCGAAACATGTAAGGTTTTAAGCTTTGCTGATCAATTTTTTTAGTTAAAGCTTTTTCGCAGCAGCTTTGTAATAAATCATATGCTTGGTGTTCTTCATGTGTAAGAGAAAGGGCGTAGCGATATAGGTCGTTTAACAACGTTTCATCGAAAGTAACTTTGTGGCTGGGCCAGAATGTTTCAAACATAACAGTAGTTTAACAACAACCTAATAATACAAAATGAAAACTAGCCAGTTAAGCTTAGTTTGAAAATGGGTAACATGTGAGCAAACCCGTAACCTACCTGTCTTATAATAAACTCTTTTTATAACGAATGTAAAAGCTATTTTTGGTCTGCAAAACTCATTAAAAAAGTAATGTTTATCACAAGTCCCCTCAGATTAGATTAGGGGCTTGCTCACATGTTTAAACGGCGAACAGATAAACCAAAAGTACTGCTGTTCATAACACTAACGAAACAGCAGTACTTTTGATTGCATTTATTTTAAATATTTTAAATATTTTAAATATTTTAAATATTTTAAGTATTTGCCGAATACATCACTATTTCATAACACTGGATAGCTACTTTTCGCATCATCTCTTTGGGATAATAAGTACCTTTAAAGCTAATCCTAGAAACCTAGATATTATCCAGTAACCAAATAAGCTTGGCGGCATAACTTGATTTATTTAAGTCCCAAGTTGGAATTTACCGACTTTAAGCCATCCTTATTATCAATAGTCTGTACACCCTTTAGCCAGTTAGGTAATACACTTGGGTTAGCTGTGAGCCATTTGCGTGCGGCTTGGTCGGGAGACATTGCATCATCGAGAATATAACTCATCATTTGATTTTCCATTTTCAAAGTGAATTTTAAATTGTTCAAAAGCTTACCTACATTCGGGCAAGTGGTTTGATAATCTCTGCGAGTCACTGTTTGAATAGTAGCTCCGCCAAAATTAGCGCCAAAGTACTTATCACCCCCTGTTAAATACGAGAGTTCGAAATTACTATTCATTGGGTGCGGTTCCCATGCGAGAAATGCTATGTGCTCTTTGCGCTTTATAGCACGCTTCACTTGGCTGAGAACGCCCTGCTCGCCAGATTCAACTAAGCTCCATTGCTTGAGGCCAAAGTCGCCGCTATCTATCATTTTCTGCAACAGTTGATTCGCGGGTGCGCCAGCTTCAATACCGTAGATGCGTTTTTTGAATTTCTTTGGTGCGGATATTAAATCAGAAAAATCAGTAATTCCGGCATCATAAAGGTATTTTGGAACCGCTAAAGTGAATTTCGCACCTGTTAGATTAGCCCCAATAACATCAATGGCGTCATCTTTACTGTACTGCTCAATAAACGTTTGCTGAGCGGGCATCCAGTTTCCTAAAAAGACATCTACTTCATTGTTTTTCATGCCTTCAAAGCCTATAGGTACAGCAAGAGTGCTGATCTTGCTTGTATAGCCTAAGCCCTCTAGCACAACACTGGCTAAGGCGTTTGTAGAACTTATATCAGTCCACCCAGGGTCAGTAAAGTGCACGGTTTGGCAAGTATTCTCAGCAGCTTGGGCACTGTTGGCAAGAGCTGTGAGTAATATGATTGGTGTTATGACTCTAACTAGTTTAGATTCATGGAGTATTTTTTTCATGATTCATCTCTGTTGTTATTGCTATTTTTTGACGCGTGGATAACGCGCATTAGCCTCTAAATCATCAAGGTCAATGTGGTTTCGCATATACATTTGGCTAGCATCAAAAATAGGTTGATGATCCCAATGCGGTGTTTCTCCTAATTTATGTGCTTGGGCAATTAAGCGTCGTCGCTGTTGACTGATAATAACTTGCTCAGTGATTTCTTCACTGTCCCAACGCTGCTCTGCTTCACTTCTAAATGCGGCTAAAAGCTGAGTGTGTTCAGTGCTATTTGTAAGGTTGTTTCGCTCTTGTGGATCTTGGCTTAAATCGAATAATTGATCTGGGTCTGGTGCTGAGCAAATATACTTGTACTGGGCGCGACGAATCATAAATAGCGGCGCAATCGCACCTTCTCCCATGTATTCACCGATTACCTCATCATGGGTGGGTTGGCCTTTGAGATGGGGAATGAGTGAGCGACCGTCGATAGGCATCGCATAATCTGGCGCCTTTCCCTGGTTGGCCAACTCTGCAAAAGTAGGTAGTAAATCCATAGTCGATACGCTTTGAGAAACACGTCCAGCTTTGAATAACTTGGGCGCATAAACCAGCATTGGAACTCTAGCAGACCACTCGAAATAGCTCATTTTGTACCAAAGACCGCGCTCGCCTAACATATCGCCATGATCTCCTGAGAAAACCACGATAGTGTTTTCATCCAGTCCTGAATCTTCAAGTACCTGTAACATTTCACCGATACGATCATCTACATAGCTTATGGCACCATAGTAGGCACGACGTGCATTACGAATCTGTTGATCACTGATTTCACTTCTATCCATTTGATAGACATCTAAAAGACGTTTTGAATGTGGATCTTGATCTTCATCAGCAATTTCAAATGAAGGCAATTCGATTTCATCATCTTCATAGCGATCCCAATATTCTTTAGGAATAGCATAAGGGTCATGTGGGTGAGTCATAGATACTGTTAAGCAAAAAGGGCGTGCCTCATCGTTATTTGCTTCTCTAGCGCGATCGAACAAGTAACGTTTTGCATGAAAAACAACTTCGTCATCAAAGTCGAGTTGATTGGTACGCAAGGTTGGGCCTGCTTGCGTCACTGACGACATATTGTGATACCAAGTTGGGCGCGATTGTGGATCTTTCCAATCGGGGAACCAGCCGTAATCCGCTGGATAAATATCAGTTGTTAAGCGCTGCTCAAAACCGTGCAATTGGTCGGGACCGCAAAAGTGCATTTTTCCCGATAATGCTGTTTTATAACCGGCATGGCGCAGGTAGTGTGCATAAGTTGGAATGTCAGCTGGCAATTCGGCCGCGTTATCCCAAGCGCCTATTTTACTGGGTAGTTGGCCGGTCATTAATACGTAGCGACTTGGAGCACAAAGCGGGCTGTTGCAATAGGCACTTTCAAAAGTAACCCCGCCTTTGCTGAGCTTGTCTAAGTGAGGCGTTTTAGCTATTTTTCCGCCATAAGCCTTTAAAACAGGCGCGGCGAGCTGATCTGCCATGATAAATAAAATGTTTGGTTGTTTGGGGGACATCGTGTTTTCCTTATTAATTTGTCAAGCAGCATATGCTGCTCAACAGATAAACCTGCAAATATTTAAAGATTAAATTGCCTATTTTATAAAGCTTTGTAAACTAGCTAAAAACTAATCAATTACATAAGTTGAACTAATGTTACTTCGAGATAGATTACCTTCAAACCAAAGTTTAATTGTGTTTGAATCCGCAGGTCGGTTATTGGGTTTTACCGCTGCTGCAAAAGAATTAGGTTCGACTCAGTCAGCTGTTAGTCAGCTAATGCGCAACTTAGAGCAGAATTTAGCATTGACGCTATTTGAGCGAGTTCATCGGGGAATTGAGCTAACAACGGCAGGTAAACAGCTACTATCAATAGTGCAGCTGAACTTAAATGACATTGCAAATAGCATTGAAAAGTTGCAGCTAGCGCAAAAAAAACCTGTGCTAAATGTCGCTATGGATTATGCTTTTGCGGCTTATTGGCTACTACCTCGCTTAGATGACTACCGAGCACTCCACCCAGACGTAGAGGTAAGGGTGATTAGCGAGCAAGAAGTGACGGTGGATGTCAACGCTGATATAGATATTGCTATCTTTTTTGCCGATAGTCTTCCTGTGAATGCGATGTTGCTGTTTAAAGAACAGGTATACCCTGTTTGTAGCCCCAGCTTTTATGCAAAAGTAGGGGCTATCAAAAGCCATAAAATTCTGGCTGGATTACCACTACTCAAGCTCACAGATCGGGCTAATTCAAAGTGGCTAGATTGGGAAAGGTTTTTTGCTGGTAGGCGCAGCAAAGTTAAGCCGATCGACTCAGTGATGGCGTTTAATAATTACACTTTATTAGTACAGTCTGCTATAGCAGGTCAAGGAGTCGGCCTAGGTTGGGATGGTTTAGTTGATGAAATGGTTGAAAGGGGTATGCTTGTTGCGCTAAAAGAATTTAAGTTGGCTTCGAACGCTGGTTATTACGCGATACAGCCAAGTATTAAAAGAAAACCTGCCAGTGAGCAATTCATGAGCTGGTTAGCGTCGCAAATAGCTAATGAATTAGATAAAAAAGAACAATAGCCACGTACCTAGAAGACGGTATCGGAAAGTGCAAGCGAGGTTGTGTTGCAACGTTTGCATTAAACCCAGAACACTCATATTTAGGCAATACCATGCAACGCAATCCCTAGCTGGGATTTTTGATTCAATAAGAGCGTGAATTTTCGAATCTAGTTTATATTACTAAATTAGATTAGAATAAAACGAGTGTAATTCTAAATTATATAAAGATGGATGTTGAGAACTTATTCAGGAGCTAGTCATCATGAGTCTAATCAATTCAACACGGCGCTTATACTGTATTATTTCATTAATGTTTTGTCTTTTGTTTGTCGGCACCGCAGCAGCGGACAATATTAAAGTGATGGGGGAGTATCACCCACCGCTCAATGGTAATCCGGATGACGCCTCTCCTGGATTTATGATAGAAATCGCTCAGGCAGTTTTCAGTAAATACGGCCACACAGTCACTTACAGTATGGGGCCTCGCCCACGTGCCGTAAAGCAAGCTAAGATGGGTCAAATCGACTGCGTAGTTAACGCAAAAATTAATACTCATAATTACCTCTCTTTCCCTGATCAGCCCTGGGGATATCATGCAGCAACATTATTCGCCTTACCGGAATCTAAGTTTCAATACCAAAATATAGAGCAGCTTGTGTCAATCACTTTAGGCGCCATCGCAGGTATGGGATATGATAATGGACCTTTAGATGATTATTTGAAACACAAATCAAAGATGATCGTTTTGTCCCATGGCAAACATGCGATGACCCAACAAATGAAAATGTTATTCCATAAACGCATTGAAACTGTCGTATCTTGCCCGTTAATAATGCGGGGCCAGTTAAAATCAATGGGAGTATCCTTGAATAAAGTCAAAAACGTTGGCGAGGTTAAACCTTTAGTAGGGATGTATTTCGCCTGCGGCGATAATGCACGTACAGATAGTTTTATTGATCAGATCAATAAAACTATCCCCTTGATGCGTAAAAGTGGAGAGCTTCAGGAAATACTTGATAAATACGGGCAGATCGATTGGATTGATATCTATAACTCACAAGATACGCCTCACTAACGGTGTTGTGTTACAAAATTTACCAATATCGCAAAGCATTAAATCTTACATGCAATTATGCAGCGAGTTCTAAAATTATCGCAGCAATATAGCAGTGGCAATATAGGACACTTGTTATATTGAACTAAAATTCAGAGCAGAGTAGCCTTTTGCGTTAACCATACAACGATCATAGTGAGCATTTCTAATGAGAAAGGCCCTATGACTTGCGCTCGATCTCAGCAGATTTGCTGCCAAGACACACCCACTTATTAAAATCATAATACCTTTATATTCAATATTACTGTCTAATAATAAATGTAAACCGAATAGCTTATTGCTTGTAAAGCAAATCTTAATACGGCTCATTCATCCACTACACAGCCGCATAACCCTTTGTATTGCGGTGGAATTAATCGACGATAGGAGGGTGCTTGTAGGTAAAAAAGAAATCAGTTAAATTATTTGCTGATCACCCATCACCCATCACCCATGACTTATGACTTATGCCGAGTTAAATGCCACCCGTGCTAAAATGACGAGCACTGCAGAAACCGGGTGGTTGTAGGTCGAATCACATGCCCCATTTATCGGCTAAACTATGCCAGCGCAGTAAAAATGGCATAAACCAAGGATTACCTGAATAGAGTGCTTTGCTGGGAAAATCAAAGTTATCAAAAGCTGTTGCGCCCTCTTTACCAAGCATTTGCAAAGCTATTTTGTGACCTAAATAATTAGCGCGAGCAACCCCTGATCCACAATAACCCATCGCGTAATACATACCATCTTGTACACCTAAATGAGGAATATGGTCAAAACTATAAGCGACTAACCCCGACCATGCATGTGATATTTTAGCCTCTTGCAACTGCGGGAATAAAGTGCGCATATTATGCTGTAAAAAAGCATAATACTCTTGAGGTTTATCTTTATAAGACAACGCTCTACCACCAAATAGTAAGCGCTTGCCATCCGGTGATGTGCGGTAGTAAAACACTAGGCGATCGGTTCCTCCATGGGTACGTTGGCGCGGAGATATGCTGTTGATTAAGCTTGCAGATAGTGGCTCAGTGGCAATCATAGATGAGCGGATCGGCAAAATCCTACGTTTCAGCTGCTGTGTAACCGCGCCGGTATAGCCATTGGTGGCGATCAGCAATGTCGATGCTTTAAGTAGACGAGTATTGGCGATTAAGCTAAAGCCTGTGGAGTTTTGCGTAATCTCACTGACCTGTGTTTGCTCTACAAAGGTGACACCCGCCGCTTGGCAGCGTTGAATTAAACCTTTCACTAGCTTTGCAGGATTTAATGCCGCATCTTTTTCATATACGACCCCACCATGATAAAGATCAGAGCCGACTTCGCTATGCTGCTGTGATTTTTCGACAATAGTGACAGGATAATCAAGCTTACTTGCAAAGGACTCAGCTTGCTCTGCCAACGGCTTGAAATGTGCAGGTTGTAAGGCCCCGCGAAAACGGCCGCATTGTCTTAAGTCACAATCAATCTGCTCATCTTTAATGAAGTTGAGTAACCAATCATAGCCGAGCAAACTTTCTTTCAGTAAATTATTCGCCGTCTCGTTACCAAACGCATTAACTAAGCCTTGGATGCCCAATTTGTGAAAACTTGGCCCCAGCAATCCACCATTGCGTGAGCTTGCTCCACTGGCAATATTGTTTTTTTCAATTATTGTCACTGACTTACCGGCACGGGCGAGTGTTAAAGCAGCAGATAACCCAGTAAAACCGGAGCCGACAATAACAATGTCTAACGTGTCTTTTAGTGCCTCTAAGGGAGTGGTAGTGACAGATAAATCAACATCATCATGCCAAAAAGGAGTGTTTGAAAAAGTAGCTTGTGAGTTCATAAAAATATTGTCTCATCGGTGAATGGTTTAACGAGATAGGTGCAAATAACCCTTTGAGTATAAATAAAATAAAAATATAAAAAAGCGAATAATTGTTAATACTTTATAACTTCAGGTTATGGGTTTAAGGTAAGATTGACGCCGCGTTTAAGTTTAGCGTGGATTGTCGATATAAAATCACTACCAGCTAGAGTTAAATATGAATATCAAGCAGTTAAAATTATTTCATGAAATCATGATTACTGGGAAAATATCACAAGCAGCGCAGAGGCTGAGCTTTAGTCAACCCGCGGCGAGTAAAATGTTGCTGGCATTGGAGCACTTGATTGGCTATCAGCTTTTTTTTCGCTCAAAAGGGCGTTTAAACCCAACCCCTGAAGCTATCTATTTGCATCGCGAGACCTTAACCGTATTGCAAAGTATGACTCGATTAGAGCACAGTTTTGAAAAAGCTAAACACGGTCAATTGGGTAAGCTGAAAATTGCTAGTATTTTCTCTGCTGCACATAGTTTGCTACCTACGCTAACCAGTACTTTTGTTAAGCAATTCCCAGAGCTGGCATTGAGTTTACAAGTTTTGGGTTCTAGTGATATTTGTGAAGGAGTGGCCTCTGGCCAGTTTGAAATCGGCTTAATAGATAAAGATTACGCCAAAGGCCATTACGATGAAATTGCCTTTAACTTACCTTGCTTTTGCGCAGTCCACATTAACCACCAAGCAGCGCAATTGCCAGTTGTATCAGCAGAAGATTTTGCCAGTGAAGAGTGGATTACATTCAGCCCAAATGCTGATCTCTATCAGACGCAAAAAGCACAGTATAACGATATTGGCCAAGCCTTTAACCCGCGTATTGAAGTCAATGGCAGCCTAAATGCATTGGCTTTTGTTGAACAACAGTGCGGCGTCACTTTAATAGATGCGATCAACTTGCAACATATCCGCACGATAGAGTCGCGCAAAGACATTATATATAAACCTTTTGAGCCACAAATTTATGAGCCTATTAAACTCATTAGCGTCAACAGCCGCCCATTGTCAGCAGCCGGTAAACTATTGAAAACAAAAATTAATGAAGCGTTAGTTGAGTTGTGCAGCACTTGAAGTCTATTGTTTGCTATTTGTAAGAAGCCGCTATGTAATAGAAAAATAAACGGTCCTTTATAGTTTACTTTGTGTAATGGGCAACCTTTTTTAGCTATTTCACAATTGTGATAATCGTGTGTTGGTAATGTATTATGATCCAAAAAGAGACTAAAGTTGTGAGTATTAATAAATTGTTGTTAACAGCCGTTTTAATAACATTGACAATTTTCCAAGCCGTAGGCGCTTGCGAACTGGTATTTGCCAGTGGATCATCAGAGCCTTTTCTATGGCAGGAAAATAAGCGCTACAAAGGGATCACAGTTGATTTATTTAAATTAATTTCAGCTGATTCAGGCTGTAAAATATCCTTTCAAATAAAGCCTTGGAAGCGTGTTCTTCATGAGTTAGATAAAGGCACAGTAGATATGACGCTGGCATTTCACAATATTCAAAGAGAAAAATTTACTCGTTATGCAGAAGAGGGAGTGGGTGAATTTGCCTTTTACCTCTATACAAAACCAACGTTAAATAAGATTAAAAATATTGAAGACTTGTTTGCACAGAAGAAAAGCTTAATGTATTTGAAAAATTGGTATTTAGGAAAGCTTAAACCTAAAGTATTAGCGCACAGTCAGTTATCCTTTACGGTGATGTCAGTTGATCAAGGCGTGAAATTAGTACTTAATAATAGGTCTGATGCTTTGCTAGCCCCAGAAATAACAGTTTTATATGCACTTAAAAAAATTAATAAATCAGACCAATTGATAAAAAACTCAGCACAACTTGAGAGCTTTAAACGCTATGTTATTTTTTCAAAGAAGTCGGTGTCCAAAGAAATTTACCAGCGTATAAATATGAGTATTAATAAAATAGTAGCATCAGGGAAAATGTCAGATATTATTAAAAGTTATACTCAGTGAATATTCACTCATTTTATTGAGGGTGCAGTAAATAATATGGTCAGATATAGAATAGTTGAAAATTTTGCAATCGTTTGAGTTGTAGTGTGATAAAACTAAAACAGGATTGGTTACAAAGTATTTTTAGTCAATATTAAGATCGATGGATTCATAGTAAATTGATCGTAATTTTATCAAAAAAATCAGCACAAACTGATCCTGAGAGCAGATCAACCCCATCTTAACTACGAAGCTGCACAACCCCTTCAGAGCACCGCCGGATGCGATCAGTTAAATGATTGAAGCGGAGCAACAGGATGTTGCGTAGAGCGAATGCGCCATGGATAGCGCTGATCAGCGGCCGGTCATTTAGCCTTCTGCAAAGGAGTTTTCGGTGCTCGTTGGGCGATTTTTCTTTGGTTCCGTTTCTTTTATCGCAAAAATAAATGTACTCGACGCAGTCGAAACTGCCCCAAATCGTTTGAATTTAAAGCTTAAAAAATAAATAAGTTAAATTATTTTGAATTTTCATTCTTTGATAAAACCCTTTAAGCTCAAACCTCTAACCTTTTCTCCATATTTTTTCTCGTGGTTCCACTTAATATGAATTACCGCAATCAACAGTAGTAATTCTAGAAAACCAGCCAGTACTGAATTCAGTCAACAAACATTCTTTCTCTAGGTTTAAAAATTGATTTAAATCGATTTGACTAAAAATAGGCCAATTTCGCCCTATTTCAGGAAAAAAAACCCAAAAACCTATAACTAGTTACAGGTTTATAAGTCATTGATTTATAGTAAACTAAAACATAAATAAGTTAAGAAAATGAAACATGGTTGGAGGATGAAAAAATCAAATTACTCTGCCCTCATTAATATGTGACCCCATTGATATGGAATCAACACGATACTCAGACGCACCTTACAAAGAAGGGCAATCAATGGTACTTTGGTATGAAGGGCCATGTTGGTGTCGATGTTAAAACAGAGCTAACTCATATATTTACCACAGCATCAGCAGCAGTCAACGTGCATAATCTTAATCAAGCTCATGAATTTTTACACAGTTAAGAGAAACATTTTTTTGCGGATTTTGGATATAGAGGAACGCTAAAGCGAGACAAGCTTTAAAACTTAAGTCATGATTTTTTATTGTTGGACAGCGCAATAAGGTAAAAAATTTAGGGAGCATTCTCGAAGCAATAAGGTAGCGATAAAAATTGAATATTAGAAGGCGAGTGTACAAGTTTTCGTTGAGCATCCTTTTAGGATAATAAAATGTCAGTTTGGGTTAAAAAGCTCGTTATCGAGGTCTCGCTAAAAACGATAATAAATTATCCGTTTTGTTCACTTTGGTAAATATTTACAGATGGGATTAGTTAATAAAGCCTTAGGACAGTTCTGTCAAACAGGGGGTGAACGGTCTTAAATAGTTTGAATTAGCAGCTATATTATGTGGTAAAACTGTATATAACATCAAAACGTGCTAGCAAAAATATACATGGAGAATTTTTAGTACCTAATCACTGCTTCCATAAGCAATTAATATAGTTATGGCGGCTCTAATAATTACTTCACTCGCAGCGATATTTTTGAAGTGAAATATGCATACTGTTTGAACTAGAATGAAAATAGGTGATGGCGTGTTTTAAAAAACTTAGACTTAATTATACATATAATTAAATAAGGACATATATTATGACATCAGTAAATAATGAAGCAATCAATAACGACGAGCTTTTTAAGGCGATTAATAGATCTCAAGGTTTTATAGAGCTAGGTATGGATGGCATAATTATTAGTTGCAACCAGATCTTATTAGATATTTTTGGATATAAATTCGATGAAATCAAAGGGAAGCATCATAGAATATTATGTGATGAATCTTATGTAAATAGTCACGAATATAATGAGTTTTGGGAAAAGCTGAATCGAGGTGAATTTGATTCAGCTGAATATAAGCGAATTGGAAAAAACGGAAATGATATATATATTCAAGCGACTTATAACCCCATTTTTGATTTAAATAATAAACCAACTAAAGTATTTAAATTTGTTACTGATGTTACTGAACGAAAATTAAGAGACGTTGAGTTTGAAGGAAAACTAAATGCAATTGACAAGTCTTTAAGCACGATAGAGTTCAATATGGATGGTACGGTAATTACCGCTAATGATAAATTTCTTAATATGATCGGATATTCTTTAGAAGAAATTATCGGAAAGCATCACCGGATATTTTGTGAAGAGTCTTACGCCAGTAGTGACGGGTATGACGAGTTTTGGCAAAAAATGAATAATGGAATATTTGAATCTGGTGAGTACCGACGAATTAGAAAAAATGGTCGGGATGTCTATATTCAAGCGACTTATAATCCAATTTTAAATTTGAACAATAAGCCGATCAAAGTTCTTAAAATTGCATCTGATGTTACTGATAAAAAATTGCGTGAAAGTGAAAGTGCGAAGCAGGCTGCGTTGATTATGGATATTTCGACGCCGGTGATGAGACTTTGGGATAATGTTTTATTACTGCCCATTATTGGCTTAGTAGATTCTAAGCGTGTTCAGACTATCATGGAAGCTGCCCTTCAAAATATCTCGGATTATCAAGCAAAATTTCTTATATTAGATATTCAAGGTGTCCCGGCGATTGATAGTGCGGTTGCCAATTATCTTATTAAAGTAACACAAGCAACAAAACTAATGGGCTGTCGGTGTATCGTTACCGGAATATCTCCGCAAATATCACAAGCTCTAGTTAATTTAGGAATCGATTTGGGAGATATTTTGACTCAATCCAATCTTAAAGATGGCGTTAGTATGTCACTCAAAGAAATGGGGCTTAAATTGGGTAGTACAGATGTCTAATGTGATGAATAGGCCATCAGAGAATAAATTAGAAGCGACTAATGAGTCATCTAACGTTATGACATATGCGACGCAAGGTTGCTTAGTCTTTCCTGTACAGGTAGGGCTTTCTAAAGAAACAGCTATGGATATTCAAACGGTTTTGCTCGAGAAAGTGTATGCAAAAGAATATCTAGGTGTCGTAATTGATCTCTCTGGAATAGATATAATTGATAGTGTGTTTTGGAAAATATTATCAAACACATCAGTTATGGTTAATATGCTGGGATTTCGCACAGTGATGACTGGCTTAAGCCCAGGTGTAGTTGCATCTATTGTTGATTTGAATCTAGACCTTACTACAACAAAAACGGCCTTGACGATACAAGATGCGTTAGAAATATTAAGGGCTACATAATGATATATGCTAAAAGAAGGGAAAACGATTCATCAAAATATTGGACGTATATCTAATTAGTTAATATTTGTTTCGTGTAATAAACGTTTATAACTAGGAAATACATGACTATTGAGTATCAGAAAGTAATAACCTTTCAGATTGATGATGAAGTGGATGTTGCATACGCTGCTTTAGGAGCAAGAGAATATGCGAAGATTATAGGGTTTAATATTACATCGCAATTTATGATATCTACAGCAGTTAGCGAGTTAGCTCGTAACATCTATGTTTATGCAAAAAAAGGCACTATCTTGTTAAAAATACAAGAAAAAGAATTAAGAAAAGGTATCCAAATAATCGCTGATGATGAAGGGCCCGGTATTATAGATGTTGAGCAAGCCTTGAAAGATAATTTCAGTACGGGGGGAACTATGGGTGTAGGGCTTCCAGGTACCAAAAGATTGATGGATGAGTTTGAAATAAAAACTTACCTAGGGAAAGGAACTATGATTACGGTTGTAAAATGGCTTTAATCAATATTGGTGAATTGGAGTGTTTTGTTGCTGAACGTGCACTTGAAACAGTGAATGGAGATGCCGTTTTTATTAAGGATGAAGGTGAATATCTATTTATTTGTATATTCGATGGTGCAGGTCATGGGGAAGGAGCTCATAGAATTGCGCGTACTGGTACTGATTATATCCAAAAGAATCAACATTTGAGTTTGCCGAGTTTAATGAACGGACTACACAAAGAGTTACAAGGTACACATGGAGCAGTCGCCATTATTGGAAAGCTCAATATAAAAACGAGAAAGCTCTATTATGTTGGAATAGGCAATATTTTTCTTAGAGTATTTGGTTATCAGTCTAAACGTGAAATCACCCAAGGCGGGGTAATTGGCTACCAAATACGGACGCCAAAAGAGAAATGTATATCTATAAAAAAAGGAGATATTTTGGTTTTTCATACTGACGGCATATCAAGTCGGTTTAACGAGACAGACTATCCAAATATATTTTTGGATGATGCTGAGAAGATTTCAAATACACTGCTTGACACATTTGGGAAAAACAATGATGACGCTACTTGTGCCGTTATACGATACACTGAAAAATAGTAAGCTATTCTTTTTAATATTGCTAATTTGGTCTTACTAAAATGATCATTATCGGTACTATTTCGATAAAGAGCGAAAGCTCTATTATTCATTCTTGCAGTAAAGTTCGCTGCATTTCGATAGATTTAGGCTTTAACTCCATAGAAGCGACACGAATATCTACAATTGTTTCAGAACTTTGTTGGCTGTTACTTAAAAACAATAAACATGTAACTATCGATGTCAGTTTGGAAGAAATACACAATGAATTTTTTTTAGCTCTGCTGTTTAAAGGCGAGCATTGCGATGTAGATTTAGAACTGTATCACTCAGTATTTGATGAACTATTAATAGAGCCCGATAAACAGGGAAAGTTGAATATCAGAGCGGTGAAATCAATACACAATTCTGCTTCTTTTAATCCCGGTGATGAATTTCTAGAAATGATTAGGCGTAAGATCCATCAATTTAGCAGAGAAGAGTTGATGGAAGAATTGCGAGCCGCTACAAAAAAATCTGAATCTGCTAACCAAGCTAAAAGTGATTTCCTCGCTAACATGTCTCATGAAATCCGGACTCCAATGAATGCCATTATCGGCATGTCTTACCTAGCTTTAAAGGGAGACCTTGGTAGAAAGGAGCGTAATTATATTGAAAAGGTACATCGATCCGGTGAAAGCTTGCTAGGTATTATTAATGATATCCTAGATTTCTCTAAGATTGAAGCGGGCAAGTTGGATATAGAAACAGTCGATTTTAGGCTGGAAGATGTGTTTGATGATTTATCCAACCTTGTGGGGCTCAAAGCAGAAGATAAAGGTTTGGAACTCTTGTTTGATCTTCCCAATGACTTGCCTACTTCCTTAGTGGGAGATCCTTTAAGGCTAGGACAGATTCTCGTTAACTTAGGCAATAACGCGGTAAAATTTACTGAAGTAGGAGGGGAAATTAGAATCAATGTTAGCATTAAAGAAGAGACTAATATCGATTTGTTACTGCAGTTTTCTGTTTGTGATTCAGGTATCGGCATGACACCTGAGCAACAGCAAAAATTATTCCAATCTTTTTCTCAAGCTGATACTTCTACCAGTCGAAAATATGGAGGAACAGGCTTGGGGTTAGTTATTAGTAAAAAGTTAGCAAAATTAATGGATGGTAATATATGGGTAGAAAGTGAAGCAGGCCAAGGAAGCTCATTTCACTTTACAGCACGATTTATAAAACAAACGGGTAAAATTTCAAAAACTCGTGGCAAGGCTGATAATTTAGATGCTATAAAAGTGCTAGTGGTTGACGATAACGCATCAGCTCGGGAGATATTATCTTCTATTATAGAGAGTTTTGGTTTGCAGGTAGATACCTGCGAAAGTGGTAAAAAAGCTTTATCTCTTATTCGCAAAGCTTGTTTATTAAATCCTTATAAGCTAGTCCTGATGGACTGGAAAATGCCAAATATGAATGGTGTAGAAACGAGTAGAGCTATTCAGCGTGATAGCACCTTAAGTGAAGTGCCAGCGATTATTATGGTGACCGCTTACGGACGTGATGATGTCATTGGGGCTGTGTCTGATATTGATATTCGGGGTTTTCTTACCAAGCCAGTAACAGCGTCCAGTTTATTGGATGCGATGTTACTGGCAATGGGAAAGGAAGTGGCAATCAACACACGCAGAGATAGCTTTAAAGCTGAATCAACCGCTTGTATCGAGAAAATAGCAGGCGCTAAAATTTTACTAGTAGAAGATAATGAACTCAATCAGGAGTTGGCCATAGCGTTACTCGAAGGTAATGGCGTGTCTGTTGAAGTAGCCAATAACGGTGTGCAAGCTTTAGAGCGCCTAGAATCGTCAAGTTTTGATGGAGTGCTTATGGACTTGCAAATGCCAATCATGGACGGTTTTGAAGCAACGCGAAGAATACGGAAACAGTCGAAGTACAAAGATTTAGTTATTATTGCGATGACGGCTAATGCGATGACAGGAGATAAAGAAAAAGTGCTGGCTGGAGGAATGAATGACCATATTGCAAAGCCTATCAATGTTAACGACATGTTTGCCAAAATTGCTAAATGGATAACCCCTAAAGCACTGCCCAAACATACTATTACTCAAACAGGTATTGCTAGTGAAAGTATTATAGAACTGCCCAGTTTCATGGAACTCGACACTCATATAGGGTTGAATTCTACTCAGGGTAACCGAAAGCTGTACCATAAGCTTCTCCTAAAATTCTATGAAAGCAATATTGGTTTTTCTGCATCATTCATGCAAGCTTTAAGTAGCGATGATAAACAAGCTCCTATGCGCTTGGCGCATACTTTAAAAGGGATGGCAGGGACGATTGGTGCGAAAGAAGTTGAAAAGGCTGCCGCAGCTTTAGAGTTAGCTTGTTATCATTGTGCTAATGTGTCTGAAATAACAGTATTGGAAAATGCTGTTAGTATCGCGTTGGTGCCGGTTCTTGAGGGCTTATCAGAATTCACTCTAGATAAATTAACGATGAAATCGGTAGAGGAAATATTAGATATATCTTTGGTCAACATAATTTTACAAAGGTTAAGGGTTTTAGTAGAAGAGAATAATGCTGAAGCAACTTTTGTTATTGATGAATTGAATGAGCTTCCTGGTATTACAAAACATGCTGTATTACTCAAAAAGTTGACAAAAGCGATTGATGGTTATGACTTCGATGAAGGGCTTGAAATACTGTTCGAGCTTGAAAGATCAATTACCTGATATAATGAGGAGTATATGAATAGTATGAAAAAAACAATATTAGTTGTTGATGATACCCCTGAAAATATCGATATATTGAGTGGTGTTTTGAGGTCTGAATATAAGGTGAAGGCAGCGCTTAATGGTGAAAAAGCCCTTAAAATAGCTCAATCGGAACCCCGTCCATCTATGATACTTTTGGATATCATGATGCCTGGTATTGACGGTTATGAAGTTTGCCGTCAGTTGAAAAAAAATCCCTTAACATCCAATATTCCTGTCATATTCATCACCGCTAAAAACCAAACTGAAGATGAAAAAGTGGGGCTTGAACTAGGAGCAGTAGATTATATTACTAAGCCTTTCAGTCCTGCTATTGTGGAGGCCAGAGTTCATACTCACCTTGCTCTATATGATCAAAACTTAGCGCTAGAGCATAAGGTTAAAATACGCACGAAAGAATTACTAGAAACTCGCTTGCAAATTGTGCGCAGGTTAGGTCGTGCAGCTGAATTCAAAGATAATGAAACTGGATTACATGTAATTCGTATGAGTCACTACTCTCGCCTAATTGCCGAAAAATTAGGTTATGGTGATGCTTGGGTAGATTTGATTTTTAATGCGGCACCGATGCACGACATTGGTAAAATAGGCATACCTGATCATATCTTATTAAAACCTGGAAAGCTTACAGATGAAGAGTGGGAGATCATGCGTAAGCATCCTGAGTTTGGTGTCGAGATAATAGGTAAAAATGATTCTGAAATTTTGATGACAGCTAAAGAAATCGCTTTGGCTCATCACGAGAAATGGGATGGTTCAGGTTACCCACAAAACCTAAAAGGAGAAGATATTCCTATTTCAGCTCGTGTCATAATGATAGCAGATGTGTTTGATGCATTGACTACGCAAAGGCCTTATAAAAAAGCTTGGTCGGTTGAGGATGCTGTAAAATTTATTAATGAAGGTTCAGGTAGCCACTTTGATCCTAAGCTTGTATCGATATTTAATGAAGTGTTGCCAGCAATACTCGCTATTAAAGAAGAATATGATGAATCTACAGCACGATAATATCTTTTGATTTTGATATGGGGTCACAGTGAATTGATCGCGATCGATGGGTCAGAGTAAATTGATCGTGAGCTATAGGATAACCTTACAACTTAAGCTACATATACTCACAGAAATTCGCCATCACAAACTCCTTGAAAACGCGCAAGCGCATAGCGCAGTGCTTGTCTTGCACATAAACTAAATAAAGCGGCGTGGATTCGATTGCCCAATCATCAAAGAGTGCTACTAACTTGCCTTCCTTAATCGCTTGTCGGCAATAAAACTCTGGTACCCTAATAATGCCATTGCCTAATGATGCTGACATAATCATCACTCTGCCATTTTTACAAGTAAGATTAGCGTTAACTAAAAGATCGTATTTCTTGTCCGATTTATTTTGTAAAAAATGCCAGTGTCGCATACTGCCCGCTATGCACTTATGTTGTAATAAATCTTTGGGCTCTTTAAGTTCGCCATGTTTAGCGAGATAAGTAGGGCTAGCATAGATGCCAATTTTTATATCCGTTAGCTTTCTCGCCATTAAGGACGAATCTGGTAAGGCGCCCATACGAAAAACAAAATCAAATTCACCAGCGATAAGATCAACACGCCTACTTGAAAAATCTAATTCAATATCGATATCTGGATATTCGAGCATGAAATCGTTCACCAGTTTAGCGATCACTTCTTCTCCTAGCTGCCCTCCAACACAGTTGATTTTAATACTACCTGACAGCACGTCTGCATCTTCTAAAACACTTTCTACTGCATGATTTATGCCTTTTAGTGAACGTTCACAGCGCTCAAAAAACACTTCACCTTGAGGTGTTAAATGCTGTGTTCGAGTGGTTCTAATGAGTAAACTAACACCTAATCGCGCTTCTAATTGCGCCAGCTGTTTAGAAATATGAGATCGTGAACACATTAATTTCTCAGCGGCTTTCGTAAAGCTCCCCTGTTCAGCTAAAACAACAAAGGTCCTTATGTCAGCAAGGTTGATTTGTTTTTTCATGATTCTCTCTTACCCCATTATTTATTAACCAGCAACCAGAGCCATTTAACACGAATCGCCAGCCAAGCACCATTGGTAACTATTAGACAACAAAGATGTGAATTAAGCGCTATATATCATCAAATCAATTAGCTTTATCATTTAATTCATCAGGTAAATAACCCATTGAAACTTACTAATAGAGGCACATAATGAAAAAATTAATCGTAATTACAGGCGCAAGTTCAGGCATTGGTGCGTCATTAGCGCAGCATTTTTCAAAAGAAGGGCATCCGTTATTATTAATCGCGAGAAGACTCGATAAAATGCTCGCACTTAATCTGGATAACACTCTATGCCGCGCTGTCGATGTCACAGATACACTCGCATTGAAAGCGGCAATCAGTGAGGCCCAAGCGCAATATGGGCCGACTGATTGCTTGATCAATAACGCCGGTTTAATGCAGTTGGGTCAGATTGATCAGCAAGATCCTGCCCAATGGCAAAACATGTACGATCTTAACGTGCTGGCTTTGTTAAATGGCATGCAAGCAGTATTGCCTGCGATGAAAGCCCGCCAAGGCGGTACTATCATTAATGTTAGCTCCATCGCAGGTAAAAAATCTTTTGCCAATCACGCCGCATATGTGGGAACCAAGTTTGCTGTTTCTGCAATCAGTGAAAACGTACGTGAAGAAGTTGCCGACAGTAATGTACGCGTGATGACAATCTGTCCGGGAGCCGTAGAAACAGAATTGCTGGGCCATACTACTTCACAGGAAATTATTGATGGATACCAAGGTTGGAAAGAGGCAATGGGCGGTGTACTAGTCGCTGATGATATTGCAAGAACAGCTGTATTTATGTATTCACAAGCGCAAAACATTAACATTCGTGATGTTGTAATCACAGCAACGCGCCAACAGCCTTAAGTGGCTCGTGAGCTAAGTCTTTCCTTTTGCCTTTTCCAGCAAGCCCAACGCGCTTTTTAAAAACATGGCCCCCTTGGTTCGCATCAATTAAACCACGCTCCATGTCTTCAACTGTAACTAACAGAACTGCGTCATGACCCGATAAATACCAAATCCCGCCATTGACTGAAAAATCGTAATATATAAGATCATGGCGCTGTGATTTAGTTATTGCCCTTTAACTGATTGACGTTACCTTGCCAGTAGCTATTGCTTGCTGGCAAGTCACTTCTTATTCACAGCAGATAACCACCCATCGATAAGCTAAAGAGCTAACACTTGTTAACCTGAAATAGTCATCTACGTGTATTCCTAAGCCGGTTCAACGATATTAAGGGCGATCGAGAGTGGCGTAGTATTAGCTAAATTATCTGAAACTGGGCAGCGAATTTTTACTTGGCTTAACCAGCTATCTAAGGTTTCTTGATCCGCTTGTGCATCGACCCGAAATTCTATATTAATGCCTTTAAAGCCTGCTCGATCTTTTTCTGATTTGCCAAATAATAATTCGGGATTAATATCGCCATTCGCTGTTATTTCTAAACTGTTAATCGTTAACCCCATTTCTTTAGCCACTATATGACCAGTTACATTGAGGCAACCGACGATGGCACTCAACACGTACTCGACAGGATTAGGCCCTGTATCTGCGCCTCCCAATGCCGGTGGCTCATCAATTATCATAGTAAAATCACGTGCCTTTACGGCCATTTGAGTTGCTGATTGTGAATAACCAACAACACTAAAGTTAATATCGGGCAAAACGTTCTCCTTGGGTGTGATTTATATTTCTAAAAATTATATTAGTAAGTAAAAGTGATGCATATTAATAGTTTACAAAAATAATTGAAATAAAAGATCACTAGGCACTCAATAATTTGGTTGTATCGAAGAATTTCAAAATAAGCTTAAAAAGCTAGAGAAACGCTGATTACAGGAGCTCTAGCTTCTATTAGAAAAGAAGGTTTGTTTAAAAGCGATGGCCTGAAAATCTTGTCAATAAATGTCCAGTCTGTTAAAAGAGTGCTCGTAGAAAAAAACTCTTTTTAGCCGTTTTTCCGCATGGAAAAGCTCTCTTGAAAAAGCTTACAAGGGTGTCTTTACTGATCTAGCTGATGGTGAAATGCTTTCTATAGATGAAGTAGAATAACCCATTTATTTATTCGTTTAAATGGATGAAACTTGTCGCTTGTAGTTTTTTGAAACCCTACCATCACTGTAGGCTATTAATAATATTAGCTTTTTGTAGGCTGTTAAAGCCGCGCAATGGGATTTTATAGCGAGATTCAGCACTGGTAATGGCAGTGATATAGCTCGCATCTTTGGTATCTTTGCTACTTTCTAGCTCAAATAGACAGCCTTCTCTGTCAATCACTTGCATCGCACTTTTGCGATAACCATAGCTAATTTGTTGTGGTGTAATAATCACTTTTAAGAGGTTGTAGCGATAAAAAAAGTAACTAATGCTGATACCGACAAGTAGCACATTACCAACATTTTTACCCAGTGATGACATTTGTAAGTAATACTCAAGTACTGCTAATAAAACCAATATAGCAATCAGTGTTTTAAATGAAAATCGACTCTTTGCAATAAACTCGACGGACTCCGTCATTGATAACCTCTACTGTGTTCTGATGATGCTTGAGCTTTTAGCTCAAAACTTTTAACGGTTTACTGCTGATTCAAACCTAGCTCTTTTTGCTTCTTCTTGGTTAAACCAAGGGAAACAATACGATAGGATTCAGTGATATAATATTGCAATGCTTCATTCTTTTCTACACAGCCATCCGTTTGCTGAATCCATTTCAGCCCACGGCTCGCCAAGTAAGGTGCAGGCCGGTAACCATCGCACTCACCTAAAAAATCAAAATTTTGGTCTGAGGTTTTAAAAGTATATGCCGGTTGCTTATCCTTTGCCCAACCTGCGACTGCAAATACTTTACCGCCTACTTTCCACACATCAGAGTTTCCCCATTGCACAACATGAGTGGTCTCTTTTAACGCTGCGCAGAATTGATTGAATTCATCATATGTCATGCCATTCTCCTACTCTCTACCTCGATAAAAATAACATAGTGATCATTGGTTTACACTAGCAAAAAGCGCAGTTAAGCTGAAGAGGTTGATTTATAGTTTATGAATTCATGGACGAATTGACTTAGGGGAGAGGGCTATATTGAGTTAACCTCTGATAATAGCTCTCTGAATACGACTGTCTCTGAGTGCAACCATCGCTTAAAGGTATTCAATTTGATGTCATCAGAACTATGACTTGGATACACCAATGAATACCCATATTTCATTGGTTCACAATAATTAAATAATATCTGTAATCTTCCCGCTTCTAAATCTCCAGCACACAGAGATAACCGAGTGAATGCAGTACCTTGTCCTGCGAGGACGGCAATCATGACACTGTCACTTTGGTCAAACTTGATAATATCAATTTTCGATCTATCAATTTTCAAAGTAGTTAGAGCATCTTGCGTTGCTAGAGCCGTAAAATCATGAGGTTCAGGGCCATCAATGCGGCTGCCATCGATAATCAGTTTCTGCTGGTATAAATTATCGATAGATTCATCAATCGATCTTGCTAATAGAGGGGTGGAAACCAAACACAGCGCATCAGGCATCATAAATTCACAGCATATAGCTGCTTCGATGGGCTCTAGTGACGATTTGTTATTATCAATGAATCTGATGGCTGCATTTATTCCGCTGTGCGTAAAATCAGCCTTTAGATCAGAGGTATGGATATGGACTTCTATACCGGGATGCAGTTCTTGAAATCGAGATAAGCGTGGAATTAGCCAGCGAGATGCAAAAGACGCAAGCATCGAGACTGTCAATGGGCCTTTCGCTGCGCGATCTGAAATTTGCTCAATAGTTTGCTCAATGCTGCCGATTGCGACCCGCGTTGTTGCCGCTAATTTATGCCCAGCAGGGGATAGAGATAAGCCACGGGGTTTGCGCAGAAATAATTCAGCGCCAATTTGCTCTTCTAACCGGCGAATTTGTTGGCTAACAGCAGCTTGAGTGATATTCAATTCTTTTGCTGCGCTAGTAAAGCTTAGCTGTCGAGCAGCCACTTCAAAGGCTCTTAAGCCATTCAGTGAAACATTGTTTTTAGCCATAATATAAACTTATCCACACATCATATTATATTGTTTTTCCTCGTTATTATATCTAGTTATATTGTTATTAAACAATCATGCATTAGATTTTGTTATGAATCCCTTACTCGGTTAAACATTGCGAGACGTATCTGTACTGTTTAGATGAGCACCTACAAAAATTTTACGAGAAACTTACACCATGAATTTATATTACTCACCTGGGTCTTGTTCATTAGCGCCACACATCGTGTTAGAAGAGCTAAATGTTCCCTATGAAACGTTGTTGATATCAACGACGGATGGCTCAACAAGAAGCGCAGAGCATTTGAAAATAAACCCTAAAGGTCGCATTCCTGTACTCGATGTGGACGGCGAAATAATAACTGAAGCAGCGGCCATCATGATATATTTAGCTTTGCAGTATTCTGATAGCGATATATTGCCAAGTAACCCCATAGGTATCGCACGCACTATTGAGTGGATGAACTGGTTGTCTGGCATTCATGCTTCTATCATTGCACAAAGTTGGAGGACTGAGAGATTTACTGATGAGGTGAGCGCTTATGCGGCGATTAAAGATAAAGGGATGCTCAATCTACAGGCAACATATCACCAGATCGATATCAAACTAGCTCATAAAAAATGGGCTGTTGCTGACAAATACTCGATAGCTGATCCCTATTTATTGGTACTTTTTAGGTGGGGTAATCGTTTGGGATTAGATATGCGAAGGTATAAAAATTGGACGCTGCACGCAGCGCGAATGGAGCAGCGACCAGCAGTTCAAGCCGTTTTAAGAAAAGAAGAAATTTCTATTTGGCAGTAGCTTACCATCCCTCTCTATTTTTAATTTATAAAAATTCAGAGATACATTAAATACCATGCAATTTTTTATTATCGAGGGTTTACAATGAGATTAATCGCCTATTTCACAGACAAAGAAGGAATGCTAGCCCATCGCTTACAGTATGAGCCTGCTCATATCGCGTATCTACAAGCTAACCAAAAGAATATTCTCATAGCAGGTGGTTTGCGACCAGAGCTAAACGGTAAATTTGTTGGAGGCTTATGGATCATGGAAGTTGAATCTTTTAGTAATGCAGAAGAACTTATTAAAAATGATCCCTATTATGCCCCTGATCTGCGTGACTATAAACTCCTAGTATGGGGCAAAGCTTTCGAAGGTGACGTTGTACTATAGCAACATGAAACACTCATGTAGC
>JBALXS010000188.1:0-7322 GCA_036960485.1 Oceanospirillaceae bacterium | reverse complement strand
ACGATAGTTGACGTATTATTTGAAAAATATAAATCAAAAAGAGAATTTGATCTCAATGAATTAAATTGGGCAATATACTACGCCTCACTGGACCAGAAATTTATCGGGCCTTGGCTTGAGGATACAGTAAGGAAGCTATCCAAAGAGCACAGTCTTTCGCCTTTTCAAATAGCAGAGAGTGTTGAGTTAAAAAATCCAGATTATTACTCTAATAGTTTTGATCAGCTTGTTGATAAGTTCCTATATGACTTGCCTTCTTCATCTTCAAGAAGAGAAGAAGATGTTTACATAAATATTAGCCAGGGAAAGCAACCTCAGTATGAATTTATTAACAAATTAAACGATGGCCAATACCCGAAAGAAAGCCTCGAAAAACTGATAAGCTATTGGAATCATCAAGGGCAATCAATCGACTCTCCTCATTGGGTTTATAGTCATGATTATATCACTCGACCTGAGCTAGACCCTGATTGCACAAAACACCGCATTCCTGCTGTTTTAGCACCGATGCGAGCATTGTTCAGCAAGTACCCTGAGACCCTTGAAGATAACGATCTTGTTGAAAGCTACATGGACTATCTGATGTTGGTTGATACTAGCCATCCCGCAATAAATCATTATTGCCTTAATGATGAGATGTCAGAAAAAATACTCAGTAAGCAAATTGCTGAAAATGAAAGCGTAAAATATATTTCCGACAGTATTAAAATTTACTTACTCGAAAATACAGAACCGTTCTGTGAGAATATTTATTATTCAATAGAATTAAGCGAGCTATTAATAAATAATGAAAATCTAGAAACAGCATTTCATGGTAATCATAATCAAAACTATCTAATCAGAATTATAGCCAACGTATTATGCAATCAAATCAATGATCTGAATAATAAAAACAGTCGATTTGAAATACAGATTAAAAGTGCTGATCAAACCATTGATGGTTATGGCTACTTACTTAATATGATCAGACACGGTAATGCCGAAAAGCTAACCCCATTATTTGACAAGTTAATCACACACCAAAAAACACAACCGATTGTTGATTTCAAAGGCCTGCCAGCGTTCCTCGATATAGCCTCTGGTTATGCCTGTAAAGATTACGATCATCTGCGCACGTTTACTCGATATTATGCCGCGATTGATGCCAACTCTAGCTCTTGGATATTCTCCTGTATCAACAAGGTCATTAAGTTTTGGATGCTGCGCGGCGAAAAATTAGAAAAATACGACCTTATTACCCTCATATCAATATTTCTCACCTCCGGAAAAATTAAAGACGCTAACTTAGACTGGCTACTAGAACCACTGCATAATAAAATTAGAGCCGATCATGATTTTGTTATTGCCTTGCTAAAACAAATGGTACAAGCCGATATCAATAAGGAATGTTCTCAGCAGTTATTTAGCGAATCATTAATAGAGGTCACACCGGTAGAATTTATTGATGAGCAACAAACATCGGCATTTATCCAACATCAGTTCACTCAAGCTTGTTTTTCACTACAGAGTATTTTTTCAGATTTTCGCACTACTAAGAAATTAGGTGTTGATTTATTCATTCAGCCAAAAGATGATAAGAAATTCTTCTTATTAATTAACCCTACGACCTCATTAGATGCTAAGAACATACATCCTCAAAGTCTTTTGTTGCAGCAAGATGATCAATTTTATATCGATATTTGTAAGGGTTTGAATGCAGAAATAACTGAACAAGTTAATCGTTTACAAGAAAAAATAAAGCTATTCGAATCTTATAATCAAGAAGAAAGCGAGAAAACAGAAGATAGACAAGATTATTTACTCAGTTTAATGATACCTGCCAAGGTTGAAGAAAATGATGTTAGCGTCATTTTAACCAGCCAGTTCTTTTTGAAAGCCAGTCGTATTGCCAAGTGCGCAGAACTTAACACCCAAACTCAAGCGGACATAGAGCAATTAGAAAGCTCATTAAATATTAAACTTCACCTCTGCCCACAGCAACCTAAGCGTTATAACTTCAGCCAAGATGAAGTGAGCATAAGCAAAACACAAGTAATTACCCCACTCGGTATATACTTGTCACCGCCAGCTAATATCGAAATTCAAAAGGAGAAAGAAGAACTAGGGTTAGCCAAAAAGCAGCAAGAAGAATTATCGGCTGAGCTAGCGGCGACATTAAAAGTTGAATTGGCTGAAATATTACAGCATAGCCAATCCAGCTCTGAACTAGTGAATATCAATCTCTGCGATGATAATTCGATCGCTCAATTGTTATTTACTTACCCAGGTCATTCTTTGAGTCAGGACAGCAAACCACAACAGCTGAAAAACGTAACGAAGTTAATTGAACAGATAACTACTTGCTTACCGTTCCATTTAACCAAAGCTTTGGCGAATGACAAAATCCACCAAGTCGACATTACGATACTGCAAACAGGTCAAGAGCCATTATTAGAAGAGGCTTTCTTCGATCAAATACAAGATCTATTTAAAACTGATAAAGGGCTACAGCACGCCTTAGTTAATTATATTGATGCCGTAACGGCCTATCAACATGAACATTGGCAGGTCTGGATTGATGATCAAAACGGCATGGCTATTTATGCCGCTGGCGCACTTGCGATGCAAAACAAAAACTTTATAAAACCTTTTGTAAGCTTGCTCAATAGCTGTGACCTAAGCCATGAAGTCAGCCATACAGAATGGATCGACAACATCATATCCCACTGGGGCTATATTGCTGAAACGTATTATCTCATTGCTGCGCGTGCGATCTTGATTGAAGGGCAGTACGGTCTTGAAGGTATCGAAGATGAGATCTCACAATATTTTACAGACCAGCCGAAAGAGATCGACAAATATCTTGCCAGTAGTATCGAGCTAATTAGCGATTATTTTTCAGGCACCGGCTCTACAGTCGATGTCACCGCTATTGCGAGTATTATTAATCAGCCTATTTTATATCAAAGTTATATTACTGATTTAATCGTTGAGCTGACGCTCTGTGATATAAGGGTTTATTGCGGTCATAGTCGCTTAACTTGCCTAGACTACCGATCAGAACAAGCCCCCTCTGAATCAACATACCTTGAGGTATTAGATGGCTTAGCGGAAAATATGATTACTGAATTTGATAAAATATTTAGTCAAACAAAAAAATCGAGCTGCTATGCACTTGTGCAGATATATATGGCTGAGACAAGTTGGCTGTTGCCTGAGACATTACAGCGTGCTGCTAAGTACCCTAATTGCAGCTCTGCTATTAAAACGCAGATAAAACGACTGCAGAGCTACTTGCAAGTTAAAGGAAAAACCATTTATAGCAAGATGCCAAAACCGATGAAAAACTCACATCAAGATATCGTTGGTCATTATCAATCGTCTTTCTTATTGGAATTAATCGAACCGTTGATCGGCATAGACGATGATTATTTTGATATATATTTAGAGGCGATTGCTGAGGAGAACAACAAGCACTTTTATCACAATTCAATACCGGCCATCGACATATTGAAGCAACAAGGTCTCAACAAAAGGAGCTATGCACTGCTCAAGTATTTCCTTATGAACACACCATTCCCTCTTCGTCATCAGGAAATAAATTTTGAAAATATAAACGACAGTGACAAACTAAAAGCACTATTTGATCAAGATGAATTGGCATTGGAAGAAGTCTCAATTAAGCTCAGCGAAAAATCACAACCGTTGATAAGTCAAAGTCTTTTGCCGAATACTCGACTGCTAAAAAGAGCTGCTCAGAAATTCACCTTCGAACAACTGACTGAATATGCCCGTAGTGTAATAGTGGGCGAAGTTGTCGAAGAAGATACTGAGGAGTGCGAAGAGGAAGAGTGAATAGGGCATTAATAATTAAGAGCTCTTCATTTATTCCTCAGTCACTACCCAGAACTTTCTTGCAGTCTCTGGGTTGTTTGCTTCTTTAGTGCTGCACTCATACACTTACTAAAACAACAGTTAATTTGTCATATCTGACACTTTGTGCTTGTAAATTACGTTAATATTTCAAATATGACGAGTAATAATCACAAAAATTATCCAGTAGTCTAGAAGTTTCATTAATCATCATATATGATTAGTTATCGCCTTTAATATGGCTAAATCGTCAGATATGACAATTAAGGCTCTACGATTATGACAGCACATACTGTTGAACAAGCTCTACTCACCTTGGGTAGCAGGATTGAATCCATAAGGATTTCAAAGGGTATTCAGCAAGACGAATTAGTTCACGAGGCTGGGATTTCTAAATCTACCTATCTTCGAATTGTTGCTGGCAAAGAAGGTGTTGGTGCTGGGGCCTTATTTTCAATCTTTGAAGCCTTAGATCTCTTAGATAGCATTGTTGCGGCTGTTCCTGAACAAAAACTAAGTCCCATGCAAATTGTCAGCACCAAGGGTAAGTCTCGCAAGAGGGTTAGAACTTCAGCTTTTGCCAGTAATGCCAACAATACTGATAAGGATGAACTCGAATGGTAGAACCCACTAATTTCGGAACGGTGCATTTAGACGGTCAACTTGTTGGGGCGGTTCTGTATGACTCTGAGACAAAAGTGACCTCTTTTGAATATGCTCCTGAATGGCTAAAAAATGGATTTTCTATTTCGCCTTTAAAACTTCCATTAACCGATCAGATATTCTCTTTCCCTCACTTACCTTGGGAAACGTTCAAGGGTTTGCCCAGCGCATTAGCCGACACGTTGCCTGATGATTTTGGTAATTCAATTATCGGTGCCTGGCTTGCACGTAATGGCCGTCAATCCCATGAGTTTTCTTCACTGGAAAGACTTATGTATACGGGCTCAAGAGGTATGGGAGCATTGGAGTATAAGCCTGCCCTAATTAAAGAATCTGGGCCTGACAATATTGAGCTTGATGAGTTGGTTAATTTAGCTCAAAGCGTTTTGGATATTAGAAACAATATGAAGGCTGATGTTTCTGATGAAGGCTTAGCTGAAATTCTATTGGTAGGTACTTCAGCAGGTGGAGCCAGAGCAAAGGCCGTTATTGGTATTAATGAGAGCAGAGATACCATTATTTCTGGCCAAAGAAAGCTTCCTAAAGGATTTGAACACTATCTTATTAAGTTCGATGGTGTAAAAGAGCGTTCAAGTCGTTCAGAAGTTTTTGGCGATCCTCAAGGATACGGGCGACTTGAATATGCCTATTATTTAACGGCTGTTGATGCCGGAATTGATATGATGCCTTGCGAGCTGCTAGAGGAAAATGGACGAGCCCACTTCATGACAAAACGCTTTGACCGTATTGACGGTCATAAAATTCATTACCAAAGTTTATGCGCAATGGATCATGCTGATTTTAAAAATGCGGGTAGTTACAGTTATGAGCAAATGCTTTCAGTGATGAGAACTTTGAAGCTTCCTCTCTCTGACGCGTTACAGTTAATTCGTCGAATGATTTTTAATGTGCTGGCAAGAAACCACGATGATCACACTAAGAACTTCGGATTTATTTATAACGAGGGTAAGTGGGCACTGTCTCCAGCTTTTGATATCGCTTATAGCTACAAGCCAGGGTCGCCTTGGGTAGAGCGCCATCAACTTACTATTAATGGCAAAAGAGACGACTTTGCTTACAGTGATTTTGAGTCGGCGGTTTCTCATTCGACGGTACTTGTTAAACAGTTACCTGAAATATTTGATCAAGTTAAGCATGCCGTATTGAATATCAGCGAGCGTATGATTGAAGCTGGGGTTTTAGAGAACCAAAGAATTCATGTGATGAATACTCTTCGATTGAATATCGCTCGTTGAGTTATTCCAAGACTTCATCCACTCCTCACTCACTTCCCATAGCTTTCTTGCAGTCTCAGGGTTGTTGGCTTCTTTGGTGCTACGTGATGGATTGCAATGAGAGAAGTATTTCCCTGCTAGCTCCTCAGTATTTTCATGACTCGCACAATACACCGTCGTTGCTGCGCCTTGGTTTGGATTTTTAGTTAACGGGCTTACCAGTTTAAAGAATAAAGACAGAAACCCTGAGTCGCGTCCAAAGCTGGTTGTGATTAATGCACCTGGGTGTAGCGAGCAAGCGGTGAGGCCTTTGTTTCCAAAGCGGCGTTGTAGTTCGTTAGCAAAAAGTGCATTGCACAATTTGGCTTGCCCATAAGCGGTAAGTGCAGAGAATCGATCGGTTTTCTTTAATGGGAATTTATTGAAGTTTAGCTTCGCAGGCATTCTGTGGGATTCACTAGAAACCATGACGATACGCGGTGATTTTCCGTTTAAAAGCTTGGCTTCTAATAGTTGAGGTAGCAGAAGTTTGGTGAGTAGGAAATGCCCGAAGTGACATACGCCCACGGTCATTTCTAAACCTTCTTTTGTTTCTTGGTAATTTGTCGGCATTAAGCCTGCGTTGCAAATCAGTGTATCTATAGCCTCGCCTTTTACTTCAGCACAGAAATTTTTAATGCTATCTGCAGACGAGAGATCTAGTGGAAAAAAGGCCAACTCACTTTCAGGGTGTAAAGCTTTACAGCGACGAACTGCGTCTTCGCCTTTTTCTATATTGCGGCAGGCAAAAATAATTTTAGCCCCTGCGCCCGCCAATGCTTGTGCGGCTTCAAAACCAATGCCACAGTTTGAACCTGTAATTACAACGGTTCTTCCTGTTAGGTCTTTGCCTTGTAATACATCGTTTGTACTGCTGCGTGCGCCGAGTTTTTTCATTATCCAATACCTGTCTTTTTACTTGATTCTTTCTACTTTGATTTTTGATTAAGTAGTCTTAAGCAATCGATTTTTTTGTTGTTTTTCTGGTTTTCTTTTTCGTGACCATTTCGTGGATGTGTTTCCAGGCTTTTGCTTCTTCTAGTTCGTACGCAAGTTCGAGTAATGTTTTATCTTCGCCATAACCTGCGGAGAACTGCATACCAATTGGTAGGCCGTTATCACTTGTGCCCATGGGTAATGAGATAGCCGGTTCGCCGGTAATATTTTGCAGGGCTGCGAAGGGTGCAAACTCGGTCATGTTTCTAACGATTGCACTAGCGGGCAAGGCTTGATTGCTTATGTGGTTAATTTTAGGGGCAGACGTTGCCAGTGTTGGGCATAACAATACATCGTAATGTTTGTGCATCTCTTGGGTGATGTTGATGGTGTTTTTTAAACGTTGTAACGAAAAAGGGAATTTACCAAGATTGCGAATAAAGCTATTGCTTAGGTGGGCGCACAGTTTTTCTACTTTAGAGCTATTAAAGCCTGGGCCGACTACAAATTTTCCAAAGCGATGCATTGAGAAAAATAAGAATGAGTAGTAAATAAGGAAATCATCGGCAATTTGATCTTCAAACGGAAAGGCAACTT
>JBALXS010000187.1:0-7354 GCA_036960485.1 Oceanospirillaceae bacterium | reverse complement strand
GTGGTCAATGACACTCACGGCCATAATGTCGGAGATCAACTGATCGTTGCACTATCAAAACGCATGAACGAGGCTTTGCGTGAAGGTGATACCTTGGCACGTATTGGCGGCGATGAATTTATCGCTGTCATGGTTGATTTGAATAGAGTCGAGGATTGTCAGCCTTTATTAGAGCGGCTCCTAGAGGCAGCTGCCGACTTTGTCACCCTAGGTGACACCGTACTAAATATTTCAGCGAGTATTGGGGTTACCTTTTATCCGCAAGACGGTGCAGGCGCAGAGCAACTCATGCGTCATGCCGACCAAGCCATGTATGTCGCAAAAAAAGCCGGTAAAAATCGTTATCACCTGTTTGATGTCGCACTAGATAATGCGATCAAAGTTCAACGGTAAAGCCCAGTAGGCAAATATTGATAATTTGTGTCTAAGACTGCTTTTGGCAAACAGCGATTGAGGTTGTGATCTCGAGTATTAGTCGCAAGTTATCCCTTAAAAGATATTACCGACCTAGTCATCAACAAAAAAGTCTTTCAATTATCGGGCATTCAGGCGAACTCGTTTCATCGCACTGGCTAACCATTTGATTGAGTGTTCGCTCCATCTTTTTTAAGTCCTTAATCTTGCCCTTCACCTCTGCCAAATGCGTGGCTGTGACATCACGAACTCGAGAGCAGCTCTTATGGTGCTCTTCCGATAACTCAATCAGACCAGTAATTTGATTAACGGTAAAGCCTAGTTCACGGCTTCTGCGGATGAACGTTAGTCTTTTGGCATGATCTTCAGTATATATTCTGTGGCCGCCTGCGCTTCTGGCCGGCGAGTGAAGCAAGCCACAAGTCTCATAATATCTAATCGTCTCAGCCTTAATATTTGTATACTTAGCAATTTGACCTCTAGAGAAGTGCTGATCTTTAGTTTTCATTTTTACTTGACCCTGTAGTTACTACAGGTTTTATACTCTTAAAAACGATAGCATGTCAACAGGAGACAATTGTCGATGATAGGTATTGAAAGAGTTCTAGATAAACTTGGTAGTGGAGGCGTTGTTATTGCAGCATTAGGCTGCACAGCTTGCTTCCCTGCGTTGGGTGCTTTGGCTGCGGCTCTTGGCCTTGGCTTCTTAGGGCAGTTCGAGGGGACGATAATTAATGCGTTACTGCCACTCTTCACCATCTTTGTTCTAGTTGTTAATTGCTACGGCTGGTACAAAAATCAAGTTCATTGGCGAGGCCTACTATCTGTAATCGGTCCGTTAGTCATACTGGCAACATTATATCCATTATGGCAATACGGTTGGAGCGTGTCTATTTTCTACAGCGCACTAATTTTGGTGCTCACTGTATCTATTGCTGACCTCATTTGGTCAGTACCATCGCATGATAGTTTAGGAGTTTAAGTAATGCGTGATGTTGTTTTAGAATCAGAAATTACTTGCCCAAAATGTAGACATAAAAAGCAAGAAGTTATGCCAGAGAACGCCTGTATGTTTTTTTATGAGTGTAAAAAATGTCATGCTTTACTAAAGCCCTTTAAAGGTGACTGCTGTGTATTTTGTTCGTACGGCACCGAAAAGTGTCCACCGATACAATTAAATAAATCGTGTTGTTAAATGATGACAAATAAATTACTTAAAATAGGCATAAATGGCACAATAGTCACTTCTATATGCTGCTTTACGCCTTTTCTAGTTTGGGGGTTAAGTGTCGCGGGCTTAGCGCCATTAGTGGGTTATCTTGATATAGTGCTGTTGCCGTTATTAGCCTTATTTGTGGTATTGCTTATCGTTGGCTTGGTCGTTGCGATAAAGGATAAAAATAAAAATTTATAACATGCCTAGCCAATGTATTTCAGCTACAAAAAGCACTGGTTTCATAGGACAGTTTACTCGTTACTCCGCCAACCATTTACAGTGGCGTGTTGCTCACATCTGCTTTTTTAGCAATAGACAATAAAAATAAAATAAGAAATTATCGGGATGCCCATTAAACATGTTTTTTGAATTACTATTTCTTTTTGGTGCTGGTTTTTTTGGTGGTGTTGTTAACTCTGTCGCAGGTGGAGGAAGTTTTATTACCTTCCCAGCGTTACTTTTTGTTGGTGTTCCTCCAATTAGCGCGAACGCAACCAATACCTTCGCTTCATTTGCGGGTTATCTTAGTGGCACTTATGCATTTCGAGAAGACTTGTATGCACACAAAAAAGAATTGCCACGCTTAATAATTGTCAGCTTAATCGGTGGGGCCTTAGGTGCTTGGTTGTTACTACAGACGCCAGAGTCAGTGTTTCGTGAAGCCATACCTTGGCTGCTGTTATTCGCCACTGTTTTATTTATCTTTGGCGGAAAATTAAATAGTATTTTAAAACGACTCACTTCAACTCACCGACATGCTTCAAGTGTTGGGTATTTTTTGTTGCTGATAATGTTACTAGCTGTGTGTATTTATGGTGGCTTCTTCAATGCTGCGCTGGGGATTATTATTCTGAGTTATCTGGCCTTGGCTGGACACACAAACATCAGTGCGATGAACGGGATTAAGCTGCTTATTTCTGCAGCTGTGTCAGTAACAGCGATAGCTTTTTTTATCTACAGTGGTGCGATTGCTTGGTACGAGGGTTTTATTGTGCTCGTTGGAACGATGATGGGTGGTTTCATGACCGCTCATATTTCTAAACGCATACCTCAGCAGTATGTAAGGTACTTTGTTATCTTAGCGAGCTGCGGCATTACTGTGTACTTCTTTATCGAAGTTTACGTCATCAATTAAACCCCATTGCCACATCTACCATAAAACCTTGAGTGCAACGGTTAATGCATTCAGCTAGTTGCGGATATGTGGCCAGAGCGTTCACTCATTTTTTTGATTTTGGGGCTAATTCTAGCTCCAGTTCCAGCTTATCATCCTTTAGGCATTTATTTTTTCTTGCCCCAGAGTTTCGACAAGCTAGGTGGCATTGACTTCACCTCTCTTGTGACAACATAGATAATGTAGCGATCGATACCCAACTCTTCACTGAGTAGTTGTTCGATTAAAACTTGAAAGTCTAGCAAACTATTTGTAACTATTTTTATCACGTAGTCGGTACCACCACCCGTGGCGCTGCATTCTACGATCTCATCATAGCTCTGAATGCATTTTTCAAACCGATCAAAACCTACTTTACTGTGTGTCTTCAGTGAAACAGTAACAATAACCTTAGTTAGATCGAGAATTTTACTAACGGCAATTTCGCCCCGGTAACCCGTTACGAAACCGGCTTTTTTTAGTTTATCGAGTCGAATCCAGCATGGTGTCGGCGAGAGGTTAACCAATTCTGAAAGCTTACTTTTGCTTATTTGTCCGTGCTGCTGAACAGCACTCAAAATTCGGATATCCACTGTGTCTACTACGAAATTTTTCATTTTTTTACCGTACACTTCAATGCCTAAGCCCGAATTTTAATCCTCAAGGACGCGGTTAGACTTTCTAAAAACGACACAAAAAGCTGTTATTTGTGCGTTTTTCGTCGTGTTGGGCACAGGGTTATCAAGCCTTTATACAGACGCGATAAACTTTTAAGTCCAATCGCTCAAAAAATGTTGGCTAGCTTTACTTGTGAATGCCCACTTTCAGACGGTTACGATGAGTCACGGGTCAGTTTACTGAGGAAATTTGCCAACAGGGGTTGATGGTATTTTTAGTGGCTCTATCTATTACGCATCGATTTGATCATCAGAGCGTCTCCATGCTGTTAAAAATATATTTATCTGTCTTGTAGATCACAAATAATGTCTTCAGCAGATGCTCAGTATTACTGGAGTTAAGCGCTTGGTATGGGTTCTGTTGTGGGCCGCGGCCACAGCATCTTGGTTTATAACAGCAAGGCAACAGATTGGTAAGATGATGACAAGACAGTGGCGCGATTATGACAAGAGTATGTCGATTTACCTTCAGCCTCGATCTCAGTCTTAATCTTCTGCTAGAGAAAATTAAAACTGGCATTTGCTAACCTGCCCTAGATCAAAGCTCCATAAGCGCACAGGGATCGACAATCAGTAGCTTTGACTCGTGGCGTTGGACTATCGCTTAAACCATAGCTGTGACTAATACTGTTAACCTAGTCAAAATGCGGCCCACATCTCTCAGGCAATATTTGTAGTAAAGCCCACTACAACGGTTTTTAGTGACCCGGAAAAACAACCGTTTTATTACCGTTAAGAAAACAGCGTTTCTCAACATGTAATTTAACCGCCCTTGCCAAGGTAACGCGTTCGGTGTCACGTCCTTTTGCTATCAGACGTTCAGGGGTGTAGGTGTGATCCACCGGCTCCACACCTTGACTTATGATTGGACCTTCGTCCAGATCTTGGCTGACATAATGTGCGGTGGCCCCTACCAACTTCACACCTTTGTCATAGGCTTGATGGTAAGGCTTGGCGCCTTTAAAACCAGGCAGCAGTGAGTGGTGAATATTGATGGCTTGGCCATGCAGCTTTTTACACATATCCTCAGATAGTACTTGCATATAGCGCGCTAGCACCACAAGGTCAGCCTCGGATTGCTGAATAATATCCCACATCTTTGCTTCTTGCTCTACCTTAGTTTCTGGAGTAACCGGCAGGTGATAATACGGAATATTGTACCAGCCAGCCTGTTTTTGCAGATCGGGGTGATTAGAGATGATCGCCGGAACCTCAATATTAAGTGCTCCAGTACTATAGCGATGCAGTAAATCTTGCAGGCAGTGATCGTACTTGGATACCAGAATGACCACTTTTACTGGAGTTCCCAGATCGCGCAGCTCCCATTCGACTTCAAAGGAGCTAGCCCTTTCGGTAAGCTGATGACGCAAACTCTCTTCAGAGAATTCACCAGTACCTCTGTAATTGAACTCCATACGAAAGAAAAACTGTTCTGTGTCAGCATCATCAAAAGTGTGCATCTCGTAGACATAACACTCGCTTCGATACAGACTGTTAGTGATCAGATCGAGCACACCCAATTTGGTTGGAGAGCTTCCGGTAAGAATATAGGCTATTGTATTTGTATTCATTCTACGGGTCCTTTAATATTATTATTTGCCAAATTGACACTGTAAAAAACCCATCATGGGTGCTCGTTTCCCAATTTGCCGCTGACAAACTCAGGCTTAACCGCACTGCCCACAATCAAGCTCCTATCCAGCAATACACTCTTACGTCGCTGCCTATTTACTCTTGAATACCATTGTTTTTCCAAAGGTTGAGCTTAAGAATCAAGTCGCCAAAAGAAATTATGGGAATCATAAAAGAGTTTGCGACGGCGCTAGCCGTTGTTTTTACGCTAGCCGTTTCGACGTCAAAATTTTTTCCGAGTGCAACAAAGCCTGCTTTACTCAAAAGTTTTGAACCAATAAATGATATGAGGAATTTGCAGTGAGAAAGGCCTAAATAAAGACCCGAAGTTGGATAATCAGACTTGTTTTTTTCCCTCTTTAGCCCATTTGGACTGAAGCTGAGCATCGGCCTAATTGCTGACAAATATTAATGCCTTAAAAAAGGGCATCCATAACCGTACTTAAGCAGATGTCAGGCAGTGAGGCCATTGGGTTCATCAAGGCTGTGTGTACGACAACAGGCCGTCACCGTATTCGCCAGTAGGCAGGCAATGGTCATGGGGCCAACGCCACCGGGAACCGGCGTGATCGCTCCTGCAATTTCTTTGACTGCGTCGTAATCCACATCGCCAACAAGAACGGTGGTGCCGTCGCCGCGATCAATGCGATTGATACCCACGTCAATCACCGTCGCACCGGGTTTTATCCATTTGCCCTGCAGAAACAGTGGCAGTCCCAAAGCAGCGACAATAATATCTGCAGTGCTCACGATCGCGGGCAAATTGTGCGTCCGCGAATGCACCACGGTGACGGTGCAGCTATCTCTGAGCAACAACTGCGCCATGGGTTTACCAACGATATTAGAACGTCCAATAACGACGGCATTTAGGCCCGACAGGCTGCCGTAGTGCTTGCGAAGCATCATCAGACACCCCAACGGCGTACAGGGCACCATAGCCTTCTGCCCCGTCGCCAGCAGACCGACATTGGAGATATGAAACCCGTCCACGTCCTTAGTAGAAGCTATCGCATTGATCACTAATGCCGCGTCGATATGCTCGGGCAAAGGCAGCTGAACCAGTATGCCGTGCACTGCGGGATCAGTGTTGAGCTGAGTAATCAGCGCTAATAGTTCGGCCTCCGTGGTATCTGTAGATAACTTATGCTCGTAAGAGTTCATACCTACGGCAACGGTTTGCTTACCCTTCGAGCGCACATAGACCTGTGATGCTGGATCCTCACCCACTAACACCACCGCGAGACCAGGAGTAATTCCATGTGCCTGCTTGATGCTAGAGATATGCTCGGCGATCCTTTCACGCAGTGTGGCTGCGAGTGCCTTACCGTCGAT
Source organism: Oceanospirillaceae bacterium (assembly GCA_036960485.1). Taxonomy (GTDB): domain Bacteria; phylum Pseudomonadota; class Gammaproteobacteria; order Pseudomonadales; family Balneatricaceae; genus Rs1. The sequence goes on along the minus strand of JBALXS010000187.1, from coordinate 930 downwards.
AATTTGTGCACTCATCTGCTATTCGCCTTCGCCCACAAGCCCCGAACAAGCTGATCTTGTTTGGAGGCGTGTTTTGTTAATTTGAAACCTAACTCTGCAACGCTAGGAAGTTTGACAAGCTGCATAAAAGCATGGGTGTTCTGGGTTCGCGTACGGTAAGTGATTACCCTACCTTAGTCGGCGGATGCGGGCTTACCTGCATCACCTCCGTTTTCCGTGACCCAATTTGCGCTGGCTTGAATTCCACCTAGCGGAAAAAAATGCGCTTGCTCGATGCCAAAATTGGGATGCCGTGCCTTATGAGCGGCAAGCTCGGTCAATAAGTCGGTAGGTTCATAGGGGAGCAGCAGTTTAGTAACATCCTTTGCCCTACGCTGCAGCACACGCATACTGGGGCCTACCCCACAAGATAAGGAGTATTTGATCAACGTGTGCAGCTTAGCCGGGCCGGCCAGGCCGATATGTATGGGTAGATTAATACCTTCGGTGGCTAGTCGATCAGCCCAGGCGATGACCGGAGCGGCCTCGAAACAAAACTGAGTGGTGATAGCTACACAAGCATCTGTGCGCTCAGAAAAAGCCTGTTTCCAGCGCAAAGATTGCAGCGCCATGCGGTCGGAACCATCGGGGTCGATATCACGGTTGCTTTCAGGGTGGCCGGCAAAATGTAGATGCTTGAAGCCGTCGAAAAGCCCTGTCTCGATCATCTGCATAGAGTCTTCAAAGCCACCCACCGGTGTTGTAACTCCTCCGCCCAATAGCAGTCCTTGCTCTACGCCAGCCTCGCCCTGATATTGATTAATCCACTCCGACAGCTCGGCCCTATCTTTAATGAGACGAGCGGGAAAGTGAGGCATAACCTGAAAGCCTTCATCAGTCAGCCTGCGTGCTGTGCGCACCATATCCTTGATCGGTGTGCCATCGATATGG
>JBALXS010000186.1:0-7490 GCA_036960485.1 Oceanospirillaceae bacterium | reverse complement strand
AGATTTTGCTTATTTTAAGCTATAAATCTCTACAGTTTCATTAGACCATTACATTCAGACGAAATCAAACTACCACGAAAGCGGACTGCAGCGGTGATCAGTGATTCTGAATTTAATTTGACCGTGTTCGCCGAAGAACAAGTTTGGGACAAGGATGTGGATTTGGGGCAAAACATCAAATCTCTTTGGACTGGCACGTCTTGTATTGGCGGCTTCCCTGGGAGGATATTCCATAAGCCCGTCAGTCTCTGCACCAAAGAAGAATTTATTGAAGAAGTGAAGGCTCAAATCTTGAGTTGCGGTGCACTAAATCAATTGATTAAACAAGCGAATGACGGCAAAGAGTTGAAAGATTTTACAATTGAAAAAGTTGAAGTGTGGCATGAATGGCACTTTTCCCGTGATGGAATAACGCCGCTACAGCCAAAGTGGGTAAACACCACCAACACTCAAGCATTTATGCCATCTCAAAAAACGCCAGTGTTTAATCTATTCTTGGCCGGAGCCCACACTAAGACTCAGGCTCAAGTCTGGAGTATTGAAGGTGCTGTTGAAAGTGGTAGAAGAGCGGCCAAAGCGATAGATAAACGAGTTAACGTATTGGATCAATATCGACCTAGATGGATTAAATTGTTATCGAAAATCGATGACATCTTGTATCTAATTAAAGCGCCGCAGATTCTAGATTCCGTGGTTTTATGTATCGTTTTATTGCTTATTTTGTGGTTTTTGATCTGATCATCTCTTGATTGATCTTAGCTCTATCCAGAAAGGATGAGCGACACTCAAAGTGTCATAACATCAACATCGGCCCTAATAGGTCTCACATCGACAAAGGAGTTTAACCATGAACAAGAAAGAAGCTTACCAAAAAAAACTACAGGCACAATTAGACCAGTGGAGCGCAGAGATCGATAAGCTTAAGGCAAAAGCTGATAACGCGGAGGCCGATGCACAAATTGAGTACTACAAACAAATCGAGGAACTGCGAACGATGCAAAAATCGGCCAACAGCAAACTTGCCGAACTTAAGGCATCCAGTGACGATGCATGGGAGGAGCTTAAGGCCGGTATGGATAGTGCGTGGAACTCCCTTGGCAATTCGCTGAAGTCGGCTACCTCCAGATTCAAATAACAGCATGGTCATTGCGCCAAATAGGCGCACTATAAATTAGCACAGGAGTGCAACATGGACATTATTAGTTTACTCATATTTTTGGGAATAGGCGCCTTGGCCGGGTGGCTTGCAGGCAACATAATAAAGGGAGGAGGATTTGGTGTCATAGGCAATATTATTGTAGGAGTTGTTGGTGCTGTAGTAGGTGGTTTTATATTTAGCTTACTCGGCATATCAACAGGCGGTTTATTAGGCTCTATCATTATGGCTACTATAGGCGCTGTTATTTTGTTATTCATAATTAGTTTGGTTAAGAAGAAAGCCTAGTTCCTTAAACACGACGATACATGTTGAAAATTCAAATTAGGAGTGGCCAGATGATTAAGTTAATTCAATGGCCACGGCTGTTTGGGGTCGGTGCAGAAGGCGCTCGCCAGATGTTGTCCACCTTGGCTGGTTCGATGATGACTGTAATGGGGATCACCTTCTCCATGACACTGCTGGCCTTGGTGCTGGCGTCGGGCCAGTACACCTCTCGCATTTTGAGGAACTGCATGCGCAACAGTTTCGCAGGCCCGCAACTGATGGCGGGCAATGTTTTGGTGGTGAAACATGCCAGCAATGTGCTATCTCCTTTGAACAGTTGCTGATTGATGCGGGCGCACCAGAAGGCCTGTACACAAATCTGCTGGTTTCGCACCAACAGTCTAACCAGCTTATCGACGACCCGCGAGTCAAGGGCGTGGCACTGACGGGGGGGGTGCAGCTGGCAGAAGCGTTGCCGCCCGAGCAGGGCAAAACCTCAAACCCTCGTCGATGGAGCTCGGTGGCAGTGATGCCTTTATCGTGCTTGATGACGCTGACCTCGACAACACTATACCCTGGGCTGTTTGGGGGCGTATGTACAACCAGGGACAAACCTGCTGCTAAACGCTTTATTGTGCTTGATTCGATTGCTGACAAATTCATCGAAAAGTTTCAAACCGCGCTTGAACTTCAGCAACCTGGCGAACCGATGGACGAAATAACGACCAAGGGACCGATGTCGCAAGAAGCCGCTATGGTTAATATTTTGAAGTAGGTCGATGATGCAGTAGCCCATGGTGCTAGGGTGTTAATGGGCGGCAAGCGTATCGACTGCCCGGGCTCGTTCATGCAGACCACGATACTAACCAACATTGCGCCATGCAACCTGCTTATCGCACTGAGTTCTTAGGCCTAGTCGCGTTGATTTTTCGGGTCAAGGACGAGGCAGCGGCCATAGCGCTTGCCAACGATTCTGACTTCTGACATGGTGGGTCCGTGTTTACCGAAGATGAAGCTTGTGGCAAACGCGTCGCCAGTCAGATTGATACTGGTATGATGTTCATCAACAATATTGATTGGACCGATACCGCGCTTCCGTTCGGCGGCGTCAAAGATTCCGGTTATGGCCGCGAACTCGGCGAAATGGGCATTCAGCAGTTCGTTAATAAGAAGCTGATTCGCACAATTTCGATGGCAGCACCGGTGTAACAGTTGCACAGCTAGGGGCTAGCAAACTGATAAAATTAATATTTCACAAGCAATACTCTATATGGAAATGGCATAACATGGCGAACGAGCGTAGTCACCTAAGATAGCGACATAGCTATCGTGCACTAAACTAAATCAATGGGTTAGGTGGCTGTGGTTTCACAATGCTATGGTTTCACAATATCATGGCTTCACAACACTGAGTTTGAATGAAATCAATTCATTTCATCTTAAGCGTCTAGCTGTGAAGCCGGTTAATCTTGCTTGGGCGGATATCGAAACGGCATGACGATATTCTATAATGGCTGGAATGATTTATGTTAAATCACAAGATAGTCGCCTATCTGTCAAGACGCCAATGAGTGATACTTGGTATAGATATTTTAGTTAATAGGTTTCTAGTCTATCGGTTTCAGTTTTTACCACGGCATAACATTCGCAGCACAGTGTTTCGAGTTTTTGTCTGTTGGTCACGGTAATGTGGCCGCGTTTATAGTTTATTACCCCAAGACTTTGCAGTTTACCAGCGGCTTCAGTTACGCCTTCTCGTCTAACGCCTAACATGTTGGCGATCAACTCTTGGGTCATAGTGAGATTGTTGCTAGCCAGTCTATCAAGTGATAGCAGCAGCCAACGACAAAGTTGCTGATCGATAGAATGGTGCCTGTTACATATTGCCGTCTGCGCCATTTGGGCCATCAGTGCTTGAGTGTAACGTAACAACAGTTCGCGAAGGCTTTGATTGTCGTTAAATTCATCGAACAATACCGATGCGGACAATTTATAGGCTCGGCCTGCGCTTTGCACTATGGCGCGATTTATGGTGCTTTCTCCGCCCATAAACACGGCAATGCCCACTAAACCTTCATTGCCGACAACAGATATTTCTGCCGATGCCCCATCTTCGAGAACGTTCAGTAAAGAGACAATACTGTCAATAGGGAAATAGACATTTTCAAGGTTTTGACCAGCTTCATAAATAACTTTACCTAAGGGCAGTTTTATTATCTTTAATTGCGGAAATAAGCTCTTTTTTGTCGCTTCAGGTAATGCTTTAAGTAATGCGTTCTCATTTGGGTCAATCATTGATAACCTTTTTATATAGTAAAGTGAATGATTCACCACTAGCTATGAACTTTCCTATGTTATTGCTTTTATTCAATATTACGTAATGCTTAAGTAATATTGTTATTAATATAACAGAGTTTGTTGAATCGAGCGTGTTAAATTGCCTTGCTCAGCGTCATTAGCGTCATTAGCGTTATTAGCAGGAGAGTGGAACCATTATTTTTCGTTTAAAAGGTATTGCATGTTGAGTTGTATCTATTGCACATCGATAGGATGTTTAGTTGAGGGGAGATAGAAAAATAGGTTTTTGCAAAGCTTCGTTTTGCTCATAGGAAAGAGATTAAACAATACCCTACAGCGATTACTTTTAGGCAGTAAGTCAGCTACTAAGGCTGCTGTTTTGTGAAGATGAATGGCATAAAGAGGCTGAGCAGCAAAGTGATTGCAAGAGCCATTTTTCTAGTGGCTATACATTCGGCCTTTGCCGCCGGAGTTAGTTAAGTTTATGTGCTTTAAGTTTATGTGCAGTCTGATGCAAGGTGTACTTAGCATCTAACCTTTTCGTCTACCTAAACTCACATGTTGAGATGCTTTGGCTGATATTTGCCATTTATTTATTTTGAATATCATCAAGCGCCTGACGAACTTCATTCAAAATTAATCTGTTTGCCAAGTCTTCATCGATATCGGGCACATCCCATCCAAAAATAGCGCGATATTTTTCAATCAAATTGTTGACGTCTTCAATGATATCGCTGCGATGGGCCGCTAACTCTATTTTTTCTATGTCAGTCATGCTAGTTCACCTTAAAAATTTATAGATAGATCTAGATTAGGCTAGTATTCATGCTCCTTCGGTGCGACACCGAACAGATTGAATAGGAAATTTGGTGCAAGCTGATAGATATTCATTCTATTAGCAAAGCAATGATTTATTGTTTGCCATCTTTAATCTGGAGTACATACATCATGTTACATACACTGGATGATTTAAAAAGTTTAGCCATTCACGCCTCTGATGGCGATATTGGATTAACCAAAGATTTTTATTTTGATGACAAGCATTGGGTGATCCGATATTTGGTGGTCGAAACGGGGTCTTGGTTATCAAGCAAAAAAATATTGCTTTCACCCATATCAATCAAAGAGTTTAATCAGGAGCATAAGACGCTTACTGTCAAAATCTCAAGAGAACAGGTAAAAAACAGCCCTGACATCGATAGTGAAAAACCAGTCTCTAGGCAGCATGAGGTAGATCATAGTGAGCCCAGTCCTAACATGATGTCACCTGGTTATTATAGTGTCGCGCCAAAACCAGATAACATAGATAACTCAGAGATGTCCGCAGACGTCGAGGCTGCACTATCACGGGATAATGATCATCATCTTCGCAGCAGTGATGCCGTGACGGATTATCACCTTGATGCCATAGACGGTGAATTGGGCCACTTGCAAGGTATGTTGATAGATACCGACACTTGGGCTATTCGTTATTTGATTGTTAACACCAGTAATTGGTGGTTGGGTCATCTGGTTTTGATTGCGCCCAAATGGATTAAAGAGGTGAGTTGGCCTACCTCTAAAATTTATGTTGATATGACACAGCAGCAAGTGAAAGATGCACCCACGTTTGATCCCACAGTGCCTTTCAATCTTGAACATGAGCAAAGTCTGCAAAATCATTATGGCCGTAATGATGAATAACATTATTACCTCTCTATGAGGTCTTTGGCTGTCGTGTTTACGTTATTTATTTAAAAAGTGTTCTTGGAGTAAAGTTATCCATTTCAATATGCAAATATAGTCAATCTCAGTTAACCATTGCAGTTTTTTCTTTTTGAAATTACTGCAACTAAATGAATAAAACGATTATCCAAAGTGCTGGGTGGTAAAGTAAGGCTTATCGATACGTTTCATATCAGCTATCAACTGCTATTAGATACCTTGTCAGGGTTAAGCTTCATGCTAAGCGTAACCGTACTCATCAACATTGATATTAGTGACTTTAAAACGGTCATTTACACTCAAGGCTTTGCTTCAGTTGGCATGGCCAAAGCCAAAAATGCCAGCTATATCGAAAAGGCGGTTAATAGATTATTAGATAATCCATTGGTTGAAAAAATCGATATCAGCTCGGCTAATGGCGCGATAATTAACATTGATCCCAACAAGTACTCGCACTAGATACCTATAAGCCAAAAAGTGGTTAACCCGTGTAATAACAGAAGTTCAACGAATCCAAGTTCGGTTGATTCTGCTGCGAAACATGCGCTTTATGTTAATTTTGGTAATGATGAAACGCTTACCGCCAAAATTGATACGCGCTGTGCGCGAGACAAAAAAGCAGAATGGTTAGGCGATAGATTTAAAGAACGAGAAATCGCTAATGCGGTTAGACAAGAAACTGCTGGTGATGATGTAGATAATAGAAACGGTTATGGCACTTATTAAGGCACAAAAGGAATACTATTAATGTCATCTACTAGGGTCATTCATATTGTTGGCATTGAAGTTCAAGTAAATCGTAAGCCGATTAAAAATTTGCATTTAAGCGTATTGCCACCCAATGGACGAGTAAGAATGTCTGTCCCAATGAGTGCCAGTGAACAAGCCGTTCGTCTTGCGGTTATTAATAAATTGGCGTGGATTAAGAAGCAGCAAGCTGATTTTTGAGGCGCAGCGTCGATAATCTATTCGCGAAATGGTGAGTGGCGAAAGCCATTATCTATGGGGTAAACAACATCGCCTAGATATAGTGAAAACCTCTGGTAAACACAAAGTATCTATTAAAGACAATAACATCAATTAGTTACAAGTACCTGATAATACAACTGCAGATAACCGGTTAAAGTTATTGAATGGTTTATATCGTCAGCAAGTACAAAAGACCATTTTCAAGTTGCTACCTTATTGGCAAGAGAGGCTTAATGTTGAATCGTCGTCAGTAGGCATTAAGAAAATGAAAACCAAATGGGGCAGCTGCAATATTGAAGCAAAAAGCCTATGGATTAATTTGGAGTTAGCCAAAAAACCAGTGGAATGCATAGAGTTTGTTCTGGTCGATGAATTGGTGCATTTCATTGAACGTCATCATAATGAGCGGTTCAAAGGGATAATGGATAAGCATCTTCCTAATTGGAGAGAAAGGCGCAGCTTATTGAACAGCTTGCCATTAGCGTATGAAGATTGGAGTTACTAAATAAACATGGTTCTAGTTTGAGTTTAAGCTAGCATTGGTCATTAAGTTAAGCAGATTAAACGATACAATACACAGATAACATATCACGAGATTTAAGAAAGTCAGTAGCTCAAAACATAATTGTTTAATCCTATTAATTGAACATATCATCAACGTAAATTAGATTTTTCGGTATAAATTCATCCTTCGGGCCAGCAAGTATAGTGGTCATACTTTTGAGGTTCAAAAATCACTTGTGCCAACATGTTTGGTACAAAATGGGCACAAAAAGCCTTTTTGGTGTTTTTGTCTATTGTTGTGAGTTTTATTTATTTTATAGACTGATTTTAACAAGAATGAAATTGTATGACTTATAGACACGAAAAATGACTGGTTGGCACGAGGTTAATGCGATTTGGCACAGATATATTTTAATGTAGTGAATTTGGTAATGGGGAAAGGCTTTTAAAACGAGGGATTAAAGCAAGAAATGGTACATCCGAGTGGACTTCGCTTTACCACATGAATACCGACCCCTACCGCCGCCGTTAACTAAGAGAGGGTAGTGCTCTAACCAGCTGAGCTATGGGTTTATTAGCTTGTGAATATTAA
>JBALXS010000185.1:0-7568 GCA_036960485.1 Oceanospirillaceae bacterium | reverse complement strand
TATTAAAAATTACCTGCCCAGTCAACGCAGGCTTAGACATGCTAGTGCCTGCACTTAACGATTTTCGTCGTCTTTATCCTAAAATTGAATTAGATGTGATGCTAACCGATGAGGTGGTCAACATTATGCAGGAGGGTATCGACCTCGCAATACGCGGTGCACCAATGCCTGACTCTGGATTACAGGCGACTAAGTTATCGACACTACCCACCTGCTTATGCGGCTCTCCCCTCTATTTTAAAAAATATGGACGTCCCACCACACCTGCCGAGCTAGCACAGCACGACTGGGTTATTTATAAATTGACTTCAGGCGCCATTGAGTTAAGCAAAGGCGGACGCTCATATAGTGTTGCTATTAAGGGTAGTATTCGCACCAATAACGCAGCTGCCCGCACAGCCTTCGTAGAAGGTGGTCACGGCTTGGGACGCATTCCGCTTTATAATGCACGGTCAAAACTAGAAGCAGGTCTACTAGAATCAGTTCTTGACGATTATCAGCTAAAAAATATTGATATTTATGGCGTATTTCCACCTGGCAGTGCGGCTTCAAAAAAGTTACGGCTATTATTAGATTTTCTTAAAGATTACTTTGTTAAAGTCGACCGACAAGCTACGCAAAATACACTGCTGTCGAATAAAGGGCACCTCTAAAGTATGAAACTCAACGAAAGCCTGCACCGAGGTACGAACCCCTCTGTTTTACTAAAGTTGGAGTTCACTCAACACTTCTGCTAGATGACTTTTTGTGCCGATCCTCCCAGCGCCAGCTACCAAGTTGATACTTCTCGGATGCGTCAAGAAAGTCGTGTGTGTGCACCACTAGCTGATCTTTCTCAATGAGAACTACCGCATAAGCCGGTGGTTCGTGGCTACCGGGGATGACTTCAGTTTCTATAAAGTCTAACCATACTTGATGGCAGGTGGAGCGCAAAGTACTAAAGCCAATACCTTGCCATGTGCCGCTCAGGGGACGATGCAAGTGCCCAAAAAACAAATGTCTCACGTGGTCAAAGTCCTCTAATAATGTAGCTAAGGCTTTAGCGTCATCTTTTTTAATACCGATGGCGTCCATTGTTGGAATACCGACATTAAATGGCGGGTGATGAGTGAATAAAAAGGTATCGATGCCTTTACTGATTTCTAGTTGTTCGCGAAGCCACTGTTGTCTTTTTTGGCAGTAGGCACCTCGATGCGAACCTTGTTGAATAGTGTCCAGCAACAAAAATTGCCCTGCAGGTGTTGGCAAAGCCGTCTGTACAAAACCATGCTTATCTAATGGCAAATGGGGAAATCTTTGTTTGAGTTTATCTCTATCATCGTGATTGCCCATAATAAAATGACAAGGTGGGATTAAGCGCTCTAGTGCGGTCGCTAGAGCTTCATAAGCAATACTTTCTGCGGTATGTGCAAGGTCACCGGTAATCACACATAAATCTGCATCAGCATGCAATGTATTGATACTATCTATAGCTGCATTAAAGCGCTCTAGGGGATCTAGACCATAAAGCATATCACCAGGTATGGTTAGATGTGGGTCGGTTAGATGAATCAGTTTCATAAATAAAGCCTTGTAACATGTCAGTGATGGCATGTTAATTTCGGCATCAATTAAAGCGATACCGAAATTAACGCAATGAGATACTATTGAGGTAGTAGCTCACCCACTTCTTCAGCTAACTCTTTCTGAAGTGCTTTCATATCATTTTGTTCGTCTACAACAATGCGCTCCATGCCGTCATAAATAACCTGAGTAACCGCCAAGCCTTTGTCTCCCGGATAAGCCATCCACTCACGCAATAGAGGAAGCTGGCGCACAGCAGTTTCTTTATTAGGATTTTGTGTGTAAAAATCTTTAAGAATAATTTCGTTGGCAGCTTTATTTGGCGGCATGTAGCCCGTTGTTTCAGCAACCGCTGCGGCACCCACTCCAGAGGTAATGAATTTAAGAAAAGTCCAAGCCGCTTGAAGGCGTTCGGGGTCATTAGATGAAGATACTAATAGTGCCGCGTTACCGCCGGCTGGAAGTCCTTTCGGTTTGCCATTAATACCAGGAAATTCATGGGTTTTCATTTCAAAATCACCTTTAGCACGTTCAACCGAACCTAAGGCAGAAGTTGACCAATACATCATCGCAACTTCGCCAGCCGCAAATGAGGAAAGGGCTTCTTTCCAGGCTAAATTTTTCATTTCACAGCCACGAAAAATATCTTTCATTGTATTTAACGCAATTAAGCCTTCTTGATTATCAATATTAAATTTTCCGTCTTTTATAATAGGCGTATCTTGGGTCCACAAGAGTGATTGCATAAACCAGTTTCCAGTAATATTCCACCCCCAAAATACTGGGTTCTTAACACCACTTGCACGTAATTTTTGACAAGCAGCAATCACTTCGCTCCAATTCTCAGGCAATTTTTCAATCCCCGCCTTTTTCATCATATCCATATTGTAATAACCAACAGGTAATGAAATCGAAAATGGTAAGCCATACACTTCATTGTTAAAACTACCTAATTCAAGCATCGCTTGGTGATAACCTTCTTTAGTGAAATTGGCTTCTTTGGCGATAAAAGGCTCAAGTGATCTCGCAATACCTTTTTCTACTAAGATGGCCTGGCGATTTAAACCTTGCATTGTTATGTCGGGTAGGTTGCCGGAGATGGCCTCGCGAAGAATAATGTTGGTTCCTTCTTCATAGCCTTCGTAGACTGCTCGGAATTTAACATTGATATCAGGGTGTTGTTGTTTGAAATCTTTCATTATCTTTTCAAAGGTCACATCAAATAGATGTGAGTATGGGTATCCTACTTCAATGTCGACTGCGTGGACCGGTGTCGATGCACAAACAGCTATAGCAATAGCGGAAAGTATTTTTCTCATGGGTGACTCCTAATAATGTGATATTTATAATGACTGTTTTTTTGGGTGGTATTTATAAAAATATTAATAATTAAATGTGCGTGAAAACTATTTCATTCCTGTCAGTGTGATGCCTCCAATAAATTTCTTTTGTGCCATTAAAAAGGCGACGATGAGCGGTATCACAATGACCGTAGCTGTCGCCATCATGGGCCCCCAATCAGAGCCATCGGCTCCACCTCTGAACTCTCGCAATCCTAACGGCGGCGTAAATAAATTCTGGTTGCCGGTAATCACAATTCGTGGCCAAAAATAATCATTCCAGTGTGCGACTACAGAAAAAATTGCAAAGGCAATTAATGCGGGTACAGCGGTCGGAAGCATGACTCGCCAAACAATAGAAAATTCTGACATGCCATCCAATCTGGCTGCATCGATAAGATCATCTGGAACGGTTTTGAAAAATTGCCGCATAAGAAAAATACCAAAAACAGATATTGTCCAGGGAATAACCAGTGCGGCATAAGTATTAACTAGGCCAGCTTTTGATAGCATTAGATACAAAGGTAAGGCGATAGCGTGAACAGGGATTAATAGAGAAAATAATATAAGATTGAAGACCGCTTCTCGCCCCCGCCAACGTAACTTCGACAGTGCGTAAGCCGCGGGCATACTGATAATGACTTGAATAATAAAAATGGATAAGGTGACGATGACACCATTTAATAAGTAACGCAGTAACGGTGCCTTAGTAAAAGCGGAAGTGTAATTGAAAACAATAGGCGTGGTGGTACATTGATCGACAGGGTTACCTAACTTAACGCAATATTCATTCACCATGGGTGCCTGTGCTCCCCAAAACCCTCCGGTATTTGTTTCTATTTCCTTCGGTGATTTTAAAGAATAACTCACCATCACATAGAATGGTAAAAAGACAATGAGCGCGCCAATAATTAATATCAGGTGTTTGCAAGTTTCAGCTATTGGAGAATAATGACTCATGAGTAATGCACCTTGCGCTCAACTAGCCAGCGCTGAACTATTGTTAACACCATTACAAATGCCAGAAATAAAATAGTAATGGCCGAACCCATACCGACGAGATTTTGTTGGATCGCCTTTTCGTAAATCGCATACATCATCACGTAAGTACTTTTAACGGGCCCACCCTTTGTTAACACCTCGATAGTGTCAAACACTTGGAATGAACGAATCATTGTAATCGTGACAACAAACACTGTTGTAGGACCCAGCATCGGCCATGTTACTAACCAGAAACTTGACCATGATGACGACGCACCATCCATGTCGGCGGCATTGTATAAATCACGTGAGATTGAAGATAAGCCCGCCAAATACAGCACCATATTAAAGCCGAAAGCCTGCCAAATACTGATAAAAGCCACCGTCCATAATGCATAATTTTTATTACCAAGCCATAGTGGAAAGCCTCGCATGCAGCCATTGCCGTACCAGCTGTTAGTGGGGTCAACTCCATACCAGCTGCCAGTTAACAGGTAATATAACCAAGAGATGTCACAGCCTGATGCAAGTGTGTCGTTGATTAAACCTATGGTCGGATGCAAGGTAAACTCCCAGACAATGGCCATTGCTAATAGCGAGGCCATCACTGGTAAAAAGTAGATGGTCTTATATAAATCCTGAGCAAATCGTAACGAGTGAATAAGCAGTGCAGCGCCTAAACCCAAAACAACCGAAAAGGGCACAACAATGGCAACATAGGTAAATGTTGCACTAAACATTTTTTGATAATTCGATCGTGAAAATAAACGTTGATAGTTATCTAAGCCTACCCATTCAAAGTGATTGCTGCCTAAACTGTATGAACTAAAAGAAAATACCAGAGCCACTAGCACTGGAATCAGTAAAATAATTATCATTAGAGTAATGGCTGGGAACACCATAAAAACGGCGGCGCCTTGGTGTGGATAGTCGACCGTTTGCTTAAACACTGATCTGACTCGATAAGACATCAACCATGTCCGCACGGCGACTAACTTTATGATTAGCACAAGGCTGTTTTTTATTGCGGTTGCTTGGACTGCTATAAATACGCTTACCTACTGCGTCAAAAATAAGCAGTGACTCTACTAGAAAGCCAATATCAATAAGTTGATTAGCATGAATGTCGATGGCGGCTTCATGAGACAGCCGTATCATTATTTCCTTGGAGCAACCCTTTTCATCGATAGATATGTAAGCAAAAACTTCAGCGCCAAGGTTTTCGATTAGTGTGATTTTTCCTTGGATTATAATCTTTGGCTTAGAGTGGTTGGTACTAGAGGAGACCAAAAATATATTTTCTGGTCTAACGCCAATAGAGATGTCACTGTCTTTTGATTGGGTGTTTGTTTTAGCGCAGGCTAAACTAATATCGATCAATTGATCCCACAAACTAATGAGGTCTGTATCTAGTATTTGTCCTTCTAATATATTGATTTCGGGTGAGCCAATAAACTGAGCGACTCTGATATCGCAGGGGTTGCGATAGACTTCCGCGGGAGTGCCTATTTGTACTATTTCGCCCTCCATCATCACCGCAATCCTGTCTGACATAGTCATCGCTTCAGCTTGATCATGAGTAACATAAATAAAGGTGGTCTTTAATTGCTGATGCAATCGAGTGATTTCAGCACGCATGTGAACGCGTAGTTTTGCATCTAAATTAGATAGTGGTTCGTCAAAAAGAAAAGCTTGGGGTTGACGCACGATGGCTCTGCCCACAGCCACTCTTTGACGTTGACCACCAGATAACTTGCCGGGCTTTCGATCTAGAAGATTTGTTAAGCCTAGTGTTTCTGCTACTTCGGTTACCTGATTATAAATATTTTTATCTTGTTGGCGAGTACCAGAAATACATTTGCGGATAATCGGCAAGCGCTGCCAAAAGTTAAGTAGCCGCATTCGCAGTGGTACAGCTATATTATCGAATACGCTTAAATGTGGGTATAGAGCATAGGATTGAAATACCATCGATAGATCACGCTTGCTTGGCTTTTGTGTATCTACAGGTATATCTGCGATAAACACATGACCGCTTGATTGCTGCTCTAGTCCGGCAATAATTCTTAAGAGTGTCGATTTGCCACAGCCCGATGGGCCCACAAGCGTTAAGAATTCTCCGTCAATAATCGATAGATTCAGTGCTTTTATAATTTGTGTGTCACCAAAATTTTTGTAAATTTTTTCAAGTTTAAGATGAGCCATTGACCTACTCTTTGGTTATACCTGATGCTTTCTTTTAAGCATTCAGAGAATAATTGGATAGGCTAACTTTAGACGGGAGGTGTTTCGCTTTGATGAAGGTTTTGTGAATCTTTTGTGCTGTAATATTAGTCTCACTAATACTGTGATTACATAGGCCGACATTCGCTATAAAAGATATCACTATGAAAATCAGCCGCCACCAGATCATTGCCTTTGCCACTGTTGCCCGAGAAGGCGGGTTCTCCAAAGCAGCGAGGCGTCTTAATATTGGACAAAGTGCGATAACGCAACATATAGCCGCCTTTGAGGAAGCCATAGGTTCTCAGTTATTTTTTAGAAGTCGCACGGGTGTTCAGCTAACGTTTGTAGGACGTGAACTATTTTCTCTTGCCGATCAAATTCATGTGCTTGAAGAGCAGTTATTTGAGAAAGCACATCAATATATAAATCTAAAGGAAGGGCATATTTCGCTGTGCATCAGTACGTCGCGACCGGCTATGGGTATTATCGCTGCATTCAAAAAACAGTTTCCGGGTATTAATATCGATTTGACGGTAGCACCTTGGCGAGACGCACTTAAACTAGTGCAGATAAGAAAAGTAGACGTCGCTATAGCCATTAAACCTAAAGAAAAGACGTCAACTCTTTACTGCCAGGATATTGAAGAGAGATCATTCATGGCAATATTACCTAGTCAGCATCCCCTAAGTAGGTGCAAAGAGTTAACGCTTTATGATTTGCTTGCAGAAACTATTATTTTATCGTGTGAATCTAGCTACACTCGTTTTTGCACTGATAAGCTATTCAAACAACTAGGCGTTGCACCCAACAATATATTAACGACCAATACCTACGAAATGATGTTTGAAGCGGTCGCGCATGGACTTGGTATTGCTATAGCTCTAGAGCATGCGTCAACAACATATCAGGCCACCGTCGCAATACCCATTAAAGAACTTTCCGAGAAACATACTTACTCCGTATTTTGTTTAAAAAATAAGGCATCGCTACGGGTTATTCATAATTTTATGGATGTTACAGCAAGCCTTGTGGGTTAAATTTTATGCCTAGGCTAAGTACTTATGAAACTGTCTGCTTTTTTCTATCCGTGCATTAGCCGATAATCGTGTAAATATATGTAGCTGTCACCTCAAATAGATATTCAGCTGCTAGCGTTATAAACCTAAAACTTAAGCGTGGTGTGATAATTTTGACCTATTACAGCACCACTTAGATAGTGTGCACGAATACTCGCATCTAAAGACACTCTGGATAGCTGAGCTAATTTCAACTCAGATGAGGAAGCCTCATTAGCACGATAACAAACCTTAGCTGAGTAAATTTGCTTGAAAAGCTATGGAATTTAAACAAGAGTGAAAGAAAAGGGGCTTTAGTAGCCAATGAAACAATCTTCATTAACTAAGATTGTTTCATTGGCTACTAAAGCTGAGCTTATATTTTATGGAGTAAAAGAACTAG
>JBALXS010000184.1:0-7573 GCA_036960485.1 Oceanospirillaceae bacterium | reverse complement strand
GCGGTGTGGTTATCGCCAGCCGCAGTTGCACTTGTCTGTAATCGCCTAATTTTGGCCTTAAATTGCATACTATTAAGTAACTTAGCACCGCGGCTAAGAGTCACAATACCACTAAAATTTTGCCCCAACATAAGCGGGTGCGGGTGAATAGTTTAAAGGGTATCCCCAAAACACCTGAAGTGATTACCTTTGGCAATCGCTTTATCGACAAATAATACAGAGAATTTAAATACCCGTAATATTAACATTTTTTGATAATCACACGCTTAAAAATCGGCCATTAGTTCTGGGCGATAATCGTAAATCACAACTACCGAGAAGGCCATTGATATAAAGAAAAACTTTTATATAAACACAGAGCGCAATTACCTGAAACTCTATCTTTTCTCGGCTAGAGTGAAATCTTTGCTAATGTCTATTGACTTATACTTAAAGGTTAACAGTATTATAATTTTATCCCGAGTACTATAAATGATCTGATAAGACGGTAACTGGCGTCAGTTTTACCCGCACCTCGACGCGTTTTGCTTGGCATCAACACGTTTTTTGTCGCTACATCAACGATATATGGCATTAGAGACTCACTAATAACACACGCGATCTATTGAAATAGACTAAGTGGTAAGAACTGCTGAGCACTGTATTAACCAGGTAGTTAGCTATAAAAAACCCCGGTGCTGAGGTAGGCCTAACGCATACCGAGGTTATGCTGGCGAGTACCGGCGTCGACCATAGCCCTGCTGAATTAACGCTTACCATCTCTTCATCTAAAGGCTTATATCTTTTTGGTGAAAAATCGCAAACAATACCATCGATAACAAGCAATAATAATTTGCCCTTCAAGTCTATCGCAAATGCACTTGGGCACGACTAATTTTATATAAATGCCCACGTTCATCAAGATAGACTATTATCGAGACGAGCGCTGACAGCCATTATTAATATTGAAAGACCGCTATCAACGGAGCATCCCTAAAAGCGAAGGCAGCTATAAACGATGGAGTCATCGAGCTAAAGGCCAAGGCAGAGATCATTCGGCAATAGGCTTATCGCCGCTCATCTCAAACCAGCCTTAGAAATTACTCGATGTGGTATTTTAAGAGCTAGCTTAAGTGCTATGACTGGAGTTTTTTAAGCTCAATATGCAGGTGCCTCTCACAGGCCACCGCACCTATATTGAGAAATATTAATTATTCTGGAAAAAAACTTTTTTTTTACTATAGTTATGTACAAGACTTGTATCTTCAATAATACTTATAACGGAACATACAAATAATGAAAAAAATTCCGCTGCACTTACTACAGCTATCAATGATATTAGCTGTTGGTATCACCTGCATTACCGCTCTTGGGAGCATGTTCTTTGGCTTTATGGCTGCGATTGTTGTTAGCTTAGGCTCGGCTTTATTTGTTATTGTGGTGCTTTACTGGATAGCAATTAAACCGCTAAATCGTCATCTTAAGTTATTAAAAGAGACATATTTTAGCGACAAAAGCCGTGTAAATACCCCATTAGAAATACTTTCGGCCCTTGATGAGCGTCTCAAGAATTCTTATGAAACTGCAACCAGCATTGCCGATACCTGCTCGAGCGTTGCTATTGCGGGTGCAGAGGTTTCGTTTGCTTGCGACACACTAAAAAAACGCGTTAGTCATCAAATCAAAAGTATCGAGGCACTCAATAGCACCTCAGCTATTGTTACCGAAAACATACAACATGCCCTCGATGACAGCAATCGTTTAGGTGAGCTCTCAGCACTGACGAGTAAAGCAAGCCTAGAGGGCCGGAGCGCCATTGAGACAACGACGGCAGATATGGGGAAAACAGTCAATCAAGTTGAGGCTGTTGCATCATTAGTTAACGAACTCGATACTCAAACATCTCAGATATTTACTATCACTAACGAAATTAATAGCATTGCAGAACAAACCAACTTACTCGCATTGAACGCCTCGATTGAAGCCGCTAGAGCGGGCGAACATGGACGTGGGTTTGCGGTGGTTGCTGATGAAGTGCGCAATCTTGCCAATAGAACCAAATCGTCTACCGATGAAATTAGTGGTATGGCAAAAAATATTAATCAAGAAATCGCTAAGGTTAGCACTGCGATGACCGATTTAATTAATGTGGTTCGTGAGACCAAAGAAAAAACGAATAACGTCGATATATCTCTTCAAGAGATTAATGTTCAATCAGAAAAAGTAGATCTTCAAGCCATAAAAGCTCGCGATCACGCGCAGCAAAATAGTGAGCATCAATCCGCCATTGCCAATAAATTTAGCGAGCTAATGGCCGAGCTAAATTCCACCGGCGAAGATGTTGATGCGGTTCTTGGGCAATCGAGTAGTTTATCTAGCCGTGCAGAATATATTTATGAGCTACTCGGTGAGGATGTACTAAATGGCGAACATGCCATAGTGCTTCAGAAAGCACAAGCTGCTGTTGAGTCTATCGAGGCATGCTTTGAAGAATCGATTAAAACTAATGCTATTACAGAAGCAGATTTATTTGATAGAAATTATGTACCAATACCCAATACCGACCCGCTTAAACACAGCACTCGCTTTGATGTATTTACCGATAAAGTGTTACCTGATATTCAAGAGCCCATTCTCAGTGAAGAATGTATTTTGTATGCAGGCGCGGTCGACAATAACGGTTATTTTCCCACTCATAACAAATGCTTTTCACAGCCGTTAACGGGCAACTACGACACCGACATTGTTAAGAATAGAACAAAACGCATCTTTGACGACCCAACAGGTTCAAGATGTGGCAATCACGATAAAAACTTTTTAATACAAACCTACAAACGCGATACGGGTGAAATTGTTCACGATTTATCGGTGCCGATTTACATTAATGACAAGCAATGGGGCGGATTTCGCATAGGCTACAAATCGACACATTAATAATTTTTAAAGGGTGTCAGGGTCGGCTGACAGTGATAAAAGAGATTTTTTGCCCAATTTTTTAGTCTAAAGCCCACTGGGCTTCGGCAAACCCGAAAACTTGTGACCAATAACAGCCATTATAGGGCTCGACTATTTTTACGACGTTAAAATAATCTTAAACATCACTCGTACCACTGTGTTATCACCAGTTTATTTCAGGCTATATTTTCAGGAGTTTTACAATCAACGTTAACTGCAGAAAGACGACCGACTGTGACTGCTTTTCTATTGATAACGGACGAAAAATAGTTCTTGTGTACCAGAGTGTAAGGTCTCAAATGTGCCAGAAGCAGCCAGTAAGCGTTTGATATTTCACAAAAAAGCGGGCATTAATAACCCCCACATCAACGGCGCTATTTCAAGGTTACGCTTTGTTTACCTCGCCAAAGAATGAATAGACCCGATACAACAATCAGGCCGCATCCAATCAGCATCGAAGTGCCTAGCTGTTCATCAAATAGTAAAACTCCGAAGGCAATACCAAATAGCAACCGCGAATATCTAAATGGGGTCACGGCTGAAACCTCTCCGGTACGCATCGCTTTCATCAAGCTGGAATAAGCTACAACACCGCACAGCACCGCCGCCAATAGGTAGAGCGAGGTTTCAACTTCAAGATAAATGAACGGAACTGCCTCCCATGCTGAAAATAGAGCACCAGCGAGGACAACTGAAAGAAATCCGTACAAGCCTAAAATCGATGTGCTGAGTGAGGACGGCGCAGCACGGCTTGCCAAATCGCGGCCCGCAAGACCAAGCATCCCAAGGATTGCCAGAACCGATAGCATTGAAAAACTGTCAGATCCTGGGCGAATGATAACAACAACCCCCACCAGACCAATAAATATTGCTGCCCACCTTCGACACCCTACTTTTTCGCGAAAGATCAATGCAGCACCAGCAACGACAACAATCGGTGTCGCCTGAAGAATGACCGTTGCCGATGACAACGGAGTCAGCGTAATGGCAAGTACATAAAACAAGCGGCCAAGAACCTCAAAGAGCACACGAAACCGCATCGGAACGGATACAGCAGCTGCACTGAACAGGCGTTCTCTCTTGAATATAGCTAGGCAAGCAAAAAAGAATGCTCCACCAAGACCAAAAATTATCAGAATTTGTGCGACAGGCAGCTTTGCTGAGACTGCCTTGATAAATACGTCTTCGACAGCAAAAGCTGCCATCGCAGCAACCATCCAGAAGCTACCTATCAAGTTTGCTCTGCGATCGGTTTCGAAGTCTACAGTCACAAAAACACCTTTTCTGTTTTTAGTTCTAATGCTGTCGCTATATCGCTACAGTCATTGCTATGGTTATTGTTTATAATAATTTAGTTTAACTATTACTTGAATCCAAGATTGAATAACCGTCTCATATTTGTGGCGACTAACACTCAAAATTGCAACGCTAGTCACTTTTTACCTGAAGCGGAAAAAAGATAATTGTTACAATTTAGTATTCATTACTGTTAACTACTTATTAGTTTTAATCGAGACTGTCCTACTTTATCTCGTTATCAACAACTTTTTAAACCGGAAGTATTGAATCCTCAATTAACAAAAATATGATGACGATGGCAATGTTAACTCAGGCAAATGGCATCTTTGAGCGCTTCCATAAAATTATTCTGAATGAGTTTTATCCGATCACTTTTAAGACGAAGCTTTATGAGAAAATTAAGCAACTACAAAATATTTTGATTAATGTATAACTTATTTTAATAGTGAGCGAATATATCAAGCAAAAAATTGCTGCGTAAGTATCTTCATGCAAATGCTAATACTAATGAACGGTAAAACAGTTTGAGTTGAAAAGTGTTTAGCTCAAGCTTAAACTAGCAAAGACCTTGTCAAAAACGGGGGACTTTCAGATCGAGCCTTGGCTACTACACGTTTTCAATTAATAAGTGCTTTATGCCACTCTAAAAATCTATGAATTAGCAGCTAAAGCTTTATTCTCATAACAAGCTTAATATCTAATTGTTTATCTACCAAATCATGATTCATTTTTAAAATAGAGACTCTATATTAATGTCAAACCCACAACAAAAAATTACCCCCCAGATTATTTACTCTGGGTTTAAACGTCTACTTCCACTATCAGTTTTTGTTATCGTGTTCGGTCTTGCTTTTGGTTTAGCCGCCTCTCAATCAGGTTTAGACAACAACTCTGCTCTAGCCATGAGCGCGTCGGTGTTTGCCGGTGCTTCACAGTTCGCAACTCTTGAGCTTTGGAGTGCGCAGATGTCATTAGTCCCCGTAATTATTACTGTGTTTGCAATCAATGCTCGTCACTTATTAATGGGCGCATCCCTTTATCCTCACCTAGCCCATCTTTCAAAAGCAAAACGTTATGGCGCTTTGCTACTGGTATCCGATGCTAATTGGGCCATGAGCTTACAGGCCATTAATAAAGGCAATCAAGGCTTAGGATTATTAATCGGGGGTGGAATTGCCCTTTGGTTGTTTTGGGTGCTGGGCACTTTGTTAGGCCTTTATTTTGGCAGTGCGATTAAAGACCCCTTTAGCCTTGGGCTGGACATGGTGATGGCTTGTTTTTTATTGGCCATGGTCGTCGATGGCAAAAAAGATTTAAGAGTGTTTGCTATTTGGGTTGTAGCCGCATTGAGCTCGTTATTAGCTTATTGGTACCTACCGACTAACAGCCACGTAATTGTCGGTGCCTTGGCCGGAGGTACCTTTGGTGCTATTTGGATGGGGAAAAAAGCATGAGCATTGATACAGCTGGTGCTGGTGCCTTGATTATTATTGGCGTAATGGCAATCGTCACCTTAGCAACTCGTTGGGGCGGGATTTTTATAATGGACTTTGTTCCAATTAATGACCGGGTACAACAATTTATCAACGCTATGTCAGGCTCGGTCTTAATTGCATTATTAACCCCCTTAGCCATTAACGGCGACGTGGGAGCAAAACTTGCCTTACTCGCCACAGCAATCACCATGTTAGTGCTAAAAAAACCATTAATTGCAATTGCTGCGGGCATCGTTGTTGCGGCATTGGTTAGGCAGTTTTAAAGTAAAAAATAATGGGACTTACACTCGGCAATCAACAAATATTTCGTTTGGGTTTATAAGTATTTTTTGTCGAGACTAAACTAAAAATATAAATCCAATGTCAATGCGTTTATTAGCAAGATTTACTCTCATAGCTTCTCAGTATTTAATTTAATTTAATTCTTTTTTAAACAGCAATAAATCTAAATTTACACAATAGTGATAAGAGATTTTCATCTCGCTACAATCATATTATTTAAAAAACCAGCCCTTTTATGTCAGCAAACAATTGAGCATATAAAATCTAAAATCTAAAGTCTAAAGCTTAAAATATCCAACTTTGGGTCAGTAGCGACGAAACCACCCAAATTTGAGACAATGGTGGCTCCATATTAATAGCGACATCACTCTTAATCATCTTGTGTCAGAAGCAACTAAATCATTAAGCATCTCAAGAAAGACCATCGGTGCACATTTAAAAGTGACATAATCTGGGTGCCATTGGAGTTATAGTACGCGCTCACTTCTTATTAGAAAAAGTTAGCCTAGCTTTAACTATTCAATAAGATAAGGTCTGTCACTAAGTAAAGGGCAATACAAAATATACTATATCTCTAACTTACAGGTTTGCATTAGTTTGCCGTGTTGCTGGTATCTATCAGATTTCATTAAACTTTTTATGTAAAAAATCTATAGACACCTGCCTTACTTGTGAGTTATTTTCACTTTTCTAAGTAGCTAAGGTAGGTAATGTTTCATCAACATTTTTATCGGTACAACCACTAAGTCTTCCTTTCTGTAAGCAAAGGTTGTCCCTGAATGTATAGTTATTCCCATTTCGCAGGCAATTAATCCAAAAATACCATCCGAATTAAATGCTTGTTGAACAATGTTAGGAGTAAAGCCGGCTTTTTCGCAAATACGCAATAAATGTTCAAGATAAATGTGCCAACCATCGGAACTACCAAGAATAAATGAATCATTAGATAATTCTTCTAAAGTAACGTGGGGGTTCTTCGCCAGAGGATGATTTTTATATAATACCGCAACAAAGGGATCGTTATGTACGTTGACACTTGAAATACCTAGATGGTTACAGGGCCCTGTAAAAAATCGAAACTCTAACTTTTCTGATTTCAAATCCTTAATTTGAACGTTAGTAAAGCCGTGAATAGGTTCTGTCGTAATCTCTGAGTAAGCTTGTCTAACTCCTGAAGTATACTGGGTAGACTGCCGCTAATGGCAAAATCTGATTTATTACGCGCAGATATGATTTATTTTGATGTGCCTGGTGGAGGCAGTGTTTTTGCTACAGGTTCAATTACTTTTTGTTGCAGCTTACCTTGGAACAATTATAACAACAATGTCTCGACTATTTTACATAATGTCATATCGCATAAGTTAAACGATGACATCAATTAAAAAACCCTAAAAACTACTTAACTTGTTTAATTACAAAATACGTCCGCAATTAAATAATCAGAGAAAGCTCATCAAATGAGTCCGCGCACTTTAACTTCTTGGCGACTCTTCATTTTATTTGCCCTAATGTGATGAGAAATCGCAAATATAACAAGTCTCAAATTAGATCGGGCCTCGTTA
>JBALXS010000183.1:0-7603 GCA_036960485.1 Oceanospirillaceae bacterium | reverse complement strand
GTTCTTCATGCTCTTCATGTTCTTCATGCTCTTCATGTTCTTCATGTTCTTCATTGTCAGTAGTGACAGAAGATGTCAAAAATTCACAAGCGGCTTGCTCTGAAAACTTAAATAACCGAGCAGGGCTATTCATTATTTGCTGTGCTGCGATGGTTTTTTGCTTTTCTTGTGCACTACTGGCTATATGTTCAAAGCCAACAATGTCTGCTCCCGAAATGCGCGTTTCAATCAGTACTGCTTGTCCCTCTTGCACTATATTCATCTGTGCAACCCCATGCTGATGTGCCCCGTGAGACTCAGTTTTTGTGTCATGATCTTGGGTTGAGTGTTTATCTGCATCACTGTTTGCATGTGCTGGGTTGATAGTGAGCGAAGCTAAAAAAAGCATACTAGTGTGCTTTAACCAATAATGTGTTGGCATACGTTCTCCAAAAATTTGTAATAGAAATGATGATGAAATCTCTTCTTTAGACGTGAAGACGCTTTAGCAACATTCTGTAAATAAATAAATGTCGTCGTTTCACGTAAGTAATTAGATAGAGACTAAATTTTACTAATCTAGAACGAATGCAAAGGTGGACCGCGAGCGCGAAAGGCATAAGCTTGCCTAAAAAACGGCTTATTAACACTACAGGCTGCCAGCAATAGCTGCATAGGAAGGAATACAACAACAGTAATAACATCTGAAAATAGCGTAACAGCACAAGCGCTATATGCACTGCATTCGTGCTGATGATGCGAATGCTGATTAACTGCTGAATCATGCTCAACGACTAACAAACCGACAAGCAACAGCACTGTTATCAAACAGTAATGCAGGCGCACTTTAAACGCACTTATTGAGGTATCGGTAATTAAAGTCATTGTGGTATCTTGAACTAAAGTAATTATATTATGTTATATTATAACTATTTAAATTGCTACGAAAAATAATACAGATGTTGGAATGCTTTGCTTGGTTATCAAGAAAATGTGGTTCTGCTTAGCAGCTACCGTCTATAATTTTTAACAGTTTTGGGGATTCAACAAACATCAACGAAAGAATTAACACCTCCGACTTCCGCTTTACACTGGTATACAACAAGAAACAATCTTGAGGTCGCGTTTATTAGACAATTATCTTCATTATTCTTCAATTGTTTGTTTTACTTTTCAATGCAAGTTTTCTATTCCATACCCTTTAAGCGACTCTGTTACTATCCCCCTTCCATAAGCTCACGCTTACCGTTATTAAACCTTTAATTGCTAACCAAAGCAGGTTCTCAACTTGCTTAACATCAAACTTAGGCCTTCTTCCCTATATAAACTTGAACGCACTTACTACGTTGCTTAATGAAAGCAAGGATAACAAGCGCGCCTTCTAAATAATGTATGTGTTACTTGGTAAAGTTTTCATCTTCGCTGACAAACATGGCAATTTAGCGTCATTCACGCTCATGGTATTTTTAAATGTTTGGTAACCAATTAAACTTCACCAATAGCGGTAGGTTGATCAGCATTGACTCCAGTTAAACCAGAGATGCCAAAACTAACAGTTTTTAATAGCTAGATTACAGATCTACAATCGACTTACTTGTCCAGAGATGTTTACGCAGTACAAAGACCTGTGGGCTAACCTTGATTAAAGCGCTAAAGAATAGAAAACTAATAACTTATACTGGTAAAACCTACATAACTGCATTAACAAATTCGATGATTTTTATAAAAGCTTATCATTATAACTATAAGCGCGTTTAAAACTCACGACGCGAAAGCTTAACTAAAATATATAGCACAAGAGTTTATTACGTCAACGGAGGTTTTGGATGGAAGCACTAAAGTGAAGATAGAGATTATTAGCTTTAGAATGATGCAGAAAATTTGATAGTCACATGAAGGTTAATTATTGCCGATGACAACATTATAATCTTATTAGGCATTTAATTTAAACATTTGCGTTAACGTTACTTTTCACCAGAATGCATTGGCTTGGGCTGGGTTACTATTTTAGACTCTGAAAAGTATATCCGGTTATTGAAATAATGCATGAGCCCTTCTAAGCAAAATAGATAATTAACACCTATTTTTCAAAGTGTTAATATTCACTAACCAGCCCTAACCAGCCTTCACTCTCGTTAAGACACTTATGTTAGTTAACTCACTTTGAATTGAATACAGCTTCTATAGAGCATTGAAGCTAAGGTTGCTAGCTCTTCACTAGATTGAGTAGTTTGCTCTGATGAAACAGAATTTTCTTGTGCTATGTTACGAATATTAGCCATATTTTGACTGATACTTTGTGTCACAGCACTTTGCTGCTCTGCTGCTGATGATATTTGGGTGTTGGAGTCGCTAATAGCATGAATCGCCAGAGATATTTTTTGCAGCGCACTATCTGCATCTGTTGTCATACTTAGCACTATATTTGCACTTTGCTGGCTGCTTCTCACCATATTGATAGCTTGCTGAGAACCGTTTTGCAAATTGCCAATCTGCTCCCTGATCTGATCAGTTAATGCCTGAGTGCTGCTAGCGAGATTTCGCACTTCATCGGCGACTACGGCAAACCCTCTTCCTGCTTCACCTGCACGCGCAGCTTCTATCGCAGCGTTTAAAGCAAGTAAATTGGTTTGCTCTGCTACTGATTGGATAGTATCTAGTACGATTGATATTCCGTTTGAATAGGAATTCAACTGTTCTACAACGGTATTCGTAGTATTGATATTCTTTTCAAGATCACCCATAGAAATAAGGTTTTGCGTAACTACATGCGAACCTTTATTGACGACAAGCTCAGTATCAACAACCATAGTAGCAGCATTATTGGTCACAGTGGCGACATCGTTAGCAGTTGCTGAAAGCTCGTCAATGGAAACACTCACTTGATCTATTTCTTTATATTGTTCAATAACAGCCGCTGCGTTTTGTACGGAAATAGCAGATAGCTCTTCTGAAGCAGATGCTAATTGATTGGAGCTGACAATTACACTGCCGATAGCATCATTGAGTGCTTGAAACAAAGAATTAAGATCGCGGGCCAAATAAGTAAACTCATTCTTCCCCACATCATTCAAACGCAATGTTAAGTCTAAGTTTTGCACAATCTGCGAAATAACTCTTCGAGTACTAGTAATTTGACTGATAATGGTTTTTGAAATTAAGATACTAAACAAGATAATCAAAAAAGCGGCTAAACTACCAATAACCACCACAAATTCAATGGCCGATTTTTCATGTTCTTCAGCCCTCAACCCTGCAGCTTCTGTAAACGCTTCTAATTGTCTTAGTAAAGTTTCAATCGAGTGATTTAGATTTTCTTCTTCTTTTTCAACAGAAGTTGCAAGTACTTCAGCTTCGTTTATATCATTATGGTTTAATACCGCAATAACTTCGCGAGCATGTTCCTCATAACTTGCATGAGATTTATCTAACGTCTCAAGTTGCTCTTCAAACTTAAGCAGTTCTTGGTGATCTTTAGAGTCTGTAAAAGATTGATTGATTTCGTGTATTAATGTTTCAGACTGTTTGAAGGTATTATTAACTTGTGCAGATAATTTCAAAAAGCGTTGCTTAGCATTTTCATATTTACTACTTGCTTGGTCAGATTCTTTCTCTATCTGCTTTAAAACTCCATAATGCAGTATTCTTTCAAATTCAATTGATTGCTCTAGTTGCTTTAGCGCTATTTCAGTCACTATAGCAGTTAAGGGAATGTCCTTTTCGGCTACATTGATTAATTCTTTTTTAATTAATAATAATTGAAAAACTGTACTAAAAATAATCAAAAGCAAGGAAGTTAATGAAATAGAGCAAAGTAGAATTAATAAATTCTTTATTTTAAATGAATTGAGTATTCGCATAGTAATTATTCGCAGTCCTGGTTAATAACTTTGTTATTTAATATGTGGTGTTTATATATTTAGCCTAGTGCTTTATGATTTCCGTATGCCAACTTAAACTCTATCAAAGCTGGTGCATTACAGCATAAACATAAAATCATATGGGTTAGTAATTAAATTTGTGCTGATTAGATGTCATATACCAACAGATGTCAATTGACATATAATTATTTTCGCAGGCGAGTTCGTTTAATTTAAAACGCTAGTTTCATCCTTAATTAAAGCTTAAATTCTATGAATTACATAAAATAGGGAAATTTAAAATTACCCAGGTCATCGTTGTCCGGTTAAATAGCGCAAGTTCTCTAATTTATTAATTTATGATTCCCTGCTATAGCTTAAAAAGTATTACCCCAGAGCAATAATTATTATTAATCAACTGCTTATTAAAACAAACTGAATAATAAAAACTCACAATAAACTAACTTTTAATACTCTATATCTTATTACATTATTAAATCATATCTTATTTAAATAAGATTCGTTGTTTAAACTTGGGCTTTTTATTTTATTAATAGTTTTTCCCGTTTAGTTGTTAATAAATAACCTATGCACTCCTCAGTATATTACTTACATCCCTATATTACGCTTTGTACTAATAATAGGATAAATTCTTATATCTATTCAAAAAAACTTGTTAAACTTTTGAATTGTTTTATAAATATTTATGTTACTTTTTAGCTTAAAAACACCACTCATAGTAAATTTATTAAACAACTACTTTATCCGGTTAGTTTTAAATTTCAGCAATATACTGCGTAGTTTTACAATATCAAGAATAGAACTGAATCAGTTATTAATATATTCCGATTTATCAGCATAGACAGACTGGATCAATTAAATAGCAAGAGGTGGAGGTTTATAATTTAGATAACGCGTAAATCATGAGTTTAACCACTACGCTAAAGTGAAGCCTATTATTGAGCTTTACAATAAGCTATAAGTTGCTAAATCCAGGCTCTATATGGCTAAAGCCCAACAAAAAGAGCGTGAAACAACTGAATTTAGAGTTACTAAATGCTTAATCGGACACTAATGACCTCCCTTAGGATGTGAACGCGTTAAGATCAGCCTAACTCGACACTCTGCGCATTAACTAAAATAAGAGTATTTGCAAACGGTTGATTGATACCGTATTGCATCTTTGACGCAAGCAAAGTAATATTCTATTATTTATCATTAAATGGATTTAATTCCACAATATGATACAAATAAATATAGCACCAATTTTTTATTGCTAGCAATCAATACACAAAAAATCCTTCTCATGTTTTTACAGGTAAAAAAAATGTCAATTTGGCCAATAGATTGTTTTAAAAATCAGACAGTACTGATTATCGGTGGTAGTTCAGGGATAGGCGCTGCCATCGCGGCAGCTTTTGTAGAAGAAGGAGCTAATGTCAGTTACACAGGCGCTACGCTTGCAGAGATTACTGCCTCTAAAGAGCGATTAGCCAAAGCCAGTGCCAGTATTTTAGATGTGCGAGATAACAGTGCTGTTGTTGAGCTAATCAATTCATTTAACCAACTTGATGTCTTAGTCAATTGTGCAGGAGTGATTAGAAGACAAGCTGAGCTAGACCCTTGTGTATTTGATGATGTCATCGATATAAATTTAAACGGCACCATGAGAGTCTGCGCTGCCGC
Source organism: Oceanospirillaceae bacterium (assembly GCA_036960485.1). Lineage (GTDB taxonomy): Bacteria > Pseudomonadota > Gammaproteobacteria > Pseudomonadales > Balneatricaceae > Rs1. The sequence goes on along the minus strand of JBALXS010000183.1, from coordinate 2,078 downwards.
GAGACACAAGTTAGCTCAATCAGCTGGCTCAATTATTAATACTGCATCAATGTTATCTTTTTTCGGTGGTGGCTTGGTACCCGCCTACTCAGCTTCAAAAGGCGGTATCGCGCAGTTAACTAAATCTTTGGCGATAGCTTATGCCAGTGATGGTATCAGAGTGAATGCGATAGCGCCTGGTTGGATAGAAACACCATTAACTCAAAACTTGCGCGATGATAGCGAGCGCAATCAAAGTATAATTGATAGAACGGCATTAAAGCGCTGGGGTAAACCACAAGACATCACTGGGGCAGTACTATTTCTAGCCTCCCCTATTGCCTCTTATATTACGGCGACCATTCTACCGATCGATGGTGGCTATTTAGCAGTATAAAAAATTAAGTGGTACTCATCTAAGTACCACTGCCCTCTAAATCAGTTAAGAACTATAACTTAAGGGGATTTTGGCAAAGCCCTTTTAGACCAATAACATACCACGTTTTGTAAGCGCAATAATGGTTTCTCGAAATGATTGGTAAAGATATATACTCATACAATAAATGGCATTAATGCTTTATAAACGTCAAGTAATATATTCTATCCCCATACTGCTCCTATACCGCTGTGTATGCTTAAATAGCCAGCAAACGATAAAATTTTATACCTTGCGCCTTTAACTGCCTTCGCTTTAGCTACTCTTGATTACCTGGAGTTTATGTGCAACCTAGGTCATTACTTGTATTGATTATTTCTTCATGATATTAATTAGTAAAGAGCTAGTTGTACTCGATGCATTAAATACTCATACGATATTATAGGTTGCTATTTGTCTATACAAAAATCTGAAAATTCATACCTAGAACAACTTGAGCTAGTTGTAGATGCCACTAAAATAGGCATTTGGGATTGGCAAGTTCAAACAGGGGAATTATTTTTCAATGAACGCTGGGCAGAAATTATTGGCTACTGCTTAGAAGATTTACAACCAATCAATTTTGAAACTTGGGTTAATTGTATTCATCCTGACGATTTTACTAAAGCCAATGGATTATTAGAAAATCATTGGCAAGATAGGATCTCTCTTTATGAAATAAAGTTTAGAATGCATCACAAACAAGGCCATTATGTTTGGGTGCTAGCCACCGGAAAAACCGTTGAATGGTATGCAGATGGCTTGCCAAAACGGATGATAGGTACTCATCTGGACGTTACCCAACGCAAACAAGATGAACAGACAATAACAACCACTAGTCATCTTTTAGATGAATCTCAAAAGATAGCTAAAGTAGGTGGTTGGCAATTAGACCTCCTGTCAGGAGAGTTATTTTGGACTGCTGAAACCTATCGAGTTCATGACACCTCGCCTGAAGAATTCAACCCCACTGTTGATGCAGGGGTAAATTATTTTTTACCTGAATCCAAGCGCCTGATTACAAAAGCTTTAAATGCTGCTATTAATCAAGGTAAACCTTATGATTTAGAATTAGAAACTTACACTACGAAAAATCGTAAAATCGATGTTAGAACAACCTGTGTAGTGACCAAGAAAGATGGCAAAGTTATTAAGCTAGCCGGTATTTTTCAGGATATTAGCGAGCAAAAAAATATACAACGCAAACTAGAAAAATCAATTGCAGACCTAGCACTGCTAAACACACAATTAAAATATAACGCAAATTATGACGCCCTTACCGGTTTACCCAATCGAAACCTGTTAGCAGATCGAATGCAACAAAGTATCGTTCGCAATGATCGTCACCACCAATCGATTGCCATAGCATTTTTAGATTTAGATGGATTTAAAGAAATTAATGATCTGTACGGTCATAGTTTTGGTGATGAATTACTGTGCCACATTTCTGAGCAACTCAAACACTCGATGAGAGAGTGCGACACTTTAGCGCGTTTTGGTGGAGATGAATTCGTGATAATACTTGACGAATTGACAGCCCCCAATGACTGCATCTCATTTTTAACAAAGATGCTTGAGTCAATTTCAAAAATAACTTTTATCGGCAATAAAGCAATTCAGGTATCAGCGAGTATCGGGGTAACTATTTATCCTCAAGATAATAGTAATTCTGATCAACTGATCC
>JBALXS010000182.1:0-7626 GCA_036960485.1 Oceanospirillaceae bacterium | reverse complement strand
ATGAAATTATAGGTCAAATATTTAGTTTTTATCTGAAAAGATAGATTCTGAAACAGGTAAAAAACAAGTGTTCTATTTCATCTTGTATTGGATGTTTTGACACTAAAAATAATAATTACGCTTTATATACAGAGGTTTTAAATGACAAACAACTTATCTTCCGGCGATACAGTCGGTATGTCTTTTTGGCTAATATCTATGGCACTTGTTGCTGCCACAGCATTTTTCTTTGTTGAGCGCGACCGCGTGGCAGGTAAATGGAAAACATCCCTGACAGTTTCAGGGCTTGTTACGCTAATTGCAGCAGTCCACTATTTTTACATGCGCGATGTTTGGGTATCCACAGGTGAATCACCAACAGCATTTCGATATATTGACTGGCTGTTGACCGTACCACTACTAATGGTAGAGTTTTATTTGATTCTGTCTGCAGTAGCTAAAGTTCCTGCTGGTGTTTTCTGGCGTTTACTTATTGGTTCTATTGTTATGCTGGGCTTCGGTTACGCTGGTGAAACCGGAATAATGAGTGCGAAAATAGCATTCTGGCCATCAATGGCAGCTTGGGGTTTCATAATCTGGGAAATCTTCAAAGGCGAAGCAAGCCGGATTAATGCTGGATTAGCAAATCTTCATGTACAAAAAGCATATAAAACAATGACGCTTCTAGTCACCGTTGGTTGGGCTATTTATCCACTAGGTTATTTTGTAGGTTATTTCACTAATGGCGCAGACGCCGGCACTATGAATATTATTTATAACGTAGCCGACTTCTGGAACAAGATAGCTTTTGGTGTTGTTATCTGGGCAGCGGCAGTCGCTGACACAGACTCAAAACAAGCCTCATCGACTAAAACAAGCTAGATAGACTAAAAGACCGGGAGAGTTGATTTCTGACTCTCCTTTTTTAAAAGTAAAAATAATAAAGTAACCATTTATAGGTTACGTATTTTAAGGGTACTAATAATGTTCCCAACAAACACAAATAATGCTCTAACATTGAAAATCTTGGATGCCTTTTATAAGGGTGAAATGCCAAATTCAAACAGTCGCCTAAATGAGGCCGCTAAATATCATTTTAAAAATCCAGGGAAATCTTTTCGAGCGCAGCTTGCATTATCAAGTGGTGCAGCACTAGGTCTAAACGAGCACGACAATTTACATTGGGCAGCAGCTTGCGAACTGTTGCACAACGCATCACTAATACACGATGATATTAGTGACTCTAGTACTCATCGGCGCGGTCAAGAAAGCATTCATAAGCATTTTGGCTCTGATATAGCTTTATGTTTGGGTGATTGGATGGTCGCTAAATCTTTTGAGTTAGCAGCTAGAAATAGTTGTTACGGCGGTCTACTGGTTGGACTACTTGCTCAATCTATGCAGGAAACATGTAGTGGTCAAATATCAGATATCACTCAGCGCCGGTGTGCTGAATTAGACGAGTGGCAACGAATTGCCAAAGGTAAAACAGCACCACTTCTAATTGCTCCAATTAAGGGTGCTGCTCTAGCTGCAGGCTTAAGTAGCAATCTAGACAGTTTACAATCTCTAGAAACGCTGGTGGGTTTCTGTGGTCTTGCTTATCAAGGCCGAAACGACATCGATGATATTGTGCCCTCAAGCCATCGTTCAAGTGATTTAGACGGACGGAAACCCAACTTGGTTATTAGCTTATTCGCTCAAGAAGCTATAGGACGAGATAATTTTAATGCCTGGTACATGTCCAGCGATAATTTGTTATTAACTCATTGGCAACGGCGTATCGCCTCGAGTGACGCGATTCTACATGCTAATGAATTTGTTGATTACTGGTTAGTAAAGGCAGAGCAGCTTGTTAATCGGTTGCCCACCCAACTTCAGCCAGTGGCTTGTGGATTGGTTGCATCAGTAAAACAAAAAATAGTGATTAAATATCAGGGGGTGTCCGGTTGAATTCAAAAATGAAGGTAACCGATAAAACAGCAGTAGTGATTGGTGCTGGTTTCGCTGGCATAGCTACAGCGTTAAGGCTAAGAGCTCTAGGGTATCAGGTAACATTACTTGAACGCCTCAATAGTTTAGGTGGTAGAGCTCAGGTATTTGAACGTGGTGGGTATCGCCATGATGCGGGTCCAACGGTTATAACAGCACCTTTTTTATTTGATGAGTTATTTGCTCTTTTTGATGAAAATATTGAGGAACACTTAGAATTTGTTCCTTTGGATCCTTTTTATCGCTTTCATTTTGCCGACGGCAGCCAATTTGACTATTGCGCTAGTATCGAGGATACGCTAACTGAGATAAGACGCTTTAGTCCCGAAGATGCAGATGGCTATTTAAAGCTTCTAGATAAATCTAAAAAAGTCTATGACGTAGCGTTCAAAAAACTTGTCCATAGGCCTTTTACGCGTGTTTGGGATATGGTTAAACAAATCCCTGCTCTACTGATATTAAGATGTTATAAAACGGTTTCGCAGATGGTAAATAGTCATTTAAAGCATCCGTTGATACGCCAAGCATTTTCAATACATCCTCTATTGGTGGGTGGAAATCCGTTTAAAACTACGGCTATATACTCCTTGATTCATTATCTAGAACGCCGCTGGGGAGTATTTTTTTGTATGGGTGGCACCGGAAAGTTGGTTGATGAATTAGGTGCACTTATGGTTCGCCATGGTATCAATATTTTACTCAACGCTGATGTGGATGAAATTATTGTTACCAACCATACTGCTACTGGAGTTCGGCTAAGTAATAACCAGACAATTAATGCTGACTTAGTGGTTTTTGGTGGCGATCCCGAGACTTGCTATCGACATCTATTACCTAAAAGTAAACTTAGCCTGCCCAAAATTAAGAAGCAGTATAGTATGGGGCTTTATGTGCTCTATTTTGGTACTAAAAAATTATATCCAGATGTAGCTCATCACAGCATTTGGATGGGTCCTCGTTTTAAAGAGTTACTCTCCGAAATTTTCGATGATAAAAAGATGAGTGAAGATTTTAGTTTGTATGTACATCGCCCTACTGCCACAGATAAAAGTTTTGCGCCAGAGGGATGTGAATCTTTTTATGTCTTATGTCCGGTACCTAATTTACAAGGTAACGTAGATTGGATCACCCAAGCAGAAGTATTGCGCGATCGTATTGTTAAGGCACTAGAAGAGACAATATTACCTGAGCTCTCATCTGTAATTGAGGAAGTATTTTGGATGACTCCAGAGGATTTTGCTAAGGACTATCGTTCTATGCATGGTGCAGGTTTTTCTATTGAACCACGACTTACCCAATCAGCTTGGTTCCGATTTCATAACCGCGATAGCGCTATTTCTAATCTTTACTTTGTCGGTGCCGGTACTCACCCAGGTGCAGGTCTTCCCGGTGTTATAAGCTCTGCGAAAGTAGTTGAAGAATTACTGACAGGCGTTGAAGTTGGATCGGGCGGATAGATGATGGATAATTCGCAGTCAGATAATATATCATCAAAAAAATTAATGGCTCGTCACGGCAAATCATTTTATTGGGCCAGCCTATTTCTTGGTTCTAACTTAGCTAGCAGTGCTGCGCAACTTTACAAATTTTGCCGCTTTGTTGACGACTTAGCAGATGGAGATATTCCAGACCGTCAAGCATTACTAGAGAACATTCGCGCCTGCCTTAATGGCCATAATCAACCTGCAAGTTCTGAAATAGACGCTTTTTTAAATCTGGCCGCCAAGCATAATATCCCTCTTACTGCGGCAACTGAATTACTCGATGGTATGTTGAGTGATCAAACGCCAACCGCTTTTGAGAGTGAAGCAGAATTACTGCGCTATTGTTATGCCGTTGCAGGGACCGTTGGGATTATGATGTGCCGAGTGCTAAACTGTAAAGAACAACGTGCAGAAAGCTTTGCTATAGACCTTGGTATTGCTATGCAGTTGACCAATATTGCCCGAGACGTCTTAGAAGATGCTCAGATGGAAAGGCGCTACCTGCCGGCGAGCTGGGTAAACTTAACGGCTTCTGAGATTGCTAATATGAATGCCACATGTCATGAGCCCGTCGCTTTAGCCATTAAGCGTATGCTTGACCTTGCAGAGGACTACTATGAAAGTGCTCTACTTGGCATCCAACTGCTGCCCTTTCGGTCGCGTTTTTCTATCACTATCGCCTTACGCGTTTATCGACAAATTGGTGTATCACTAAGGCATCGTAACTATTGTTGGTGGCATGGTAGAGTTTATGTTGCAACGCCAAAGAAAGCCTTATTAAGTTTACGCAGTATTGTAGATTTAAGACCCATAAAAGTGCCGGCTCATAACAAGCAATTGCATCGACATTTAAAGGGGTTGTCAGGTGTCGCTTCTTCATAATAATTTGAATAAAATAACCAAACTTGATATCGCCATTATTGGTGGCGGTAGTGCAGGCATAACTCTTGCTGCCAAGCTGAACAATGTCTCTGCGGTTGTTATAGAGCCCAGAACGCCGATTGAGCGAGATTGTAGCTGGGCCTTATGGGCTAACTGCGCCCAGATAAAAGAATTTAAAACCGCTATTAAAGGCAGCTGGCAACAGTGGCGAGTGACGGATCACCACACTGAGGTTCTCCACAGTAGTGACCAGTTTCATTATATTAGCCTGAGTTCGGCTAAATATATGGAGCAGTGCGAGAAAAATTTAGCCGAAGGCGTTGATTTAATTCGTGCTGCAGCAGAAAATATTCTTGCTGAGGGTATAGGTGGCTCATTTAGCGCTGGCGGCCAGCAATTCAAAGCTGAAAAAATGTATGATAGCCGACCACTAAAGGTTTCTGAAGACAGTTTAAAGCAGCATTTTTTAGGCTGGGAAATTCGCACAAAAGCCCCAATCAGTGATCCTCAAATTGCAACTTTAATGGATTTTCGCGTAGACCAATCCCGCGGGCTCCACTTCATATATGTATTGCCTTTTTCAGACCGACGCTTGTTAATTGAGTCGACTATGATATCTACAAAATTGGAAGACAAAGAGTGGTATCGCCAAGCGATTTACCAATGGCTTAAGGATCGAGAAATTGAAATAGAGGAAACATTAGCCGAGGAAACGGGTATTATTCCTATGCAATCAATAAACCCATTAGATATAAAATCTGGAGCGATTGGTGCTGCAAGTGGAGCAGTTAGGCTTTCCTCAGGTTATGCATTTGCCATTATTCAGGCACAAATCAGTAAACTAGCTGAGGGGATCCGTGGTGGAGATTTTTCAGTTCCTGTACCGATCCACCCATTTTTAAACCACATGGATAAGATATTTAATGGAGTATTGACGGCACACCCTGAGCTCGGCGTTACTATTATGATGCGCACGGCAAAAGCGTTAGATGCTAATGGTTTTGCGCGCTTTATGCTCGGTTCCGCGACATTAATTGATTGGGCTAAAGTCATATTAGCAATGCCAAAATTATCATTTTTAAAACAGATGTTTCGTCAATGACAAGCTGGGACATGATCGCTATTTGCGCTGTTTTACTATTTGGTGTACCCCATGGCGGGCTAGATGGAGCTGTTGCGCGTCGTATTGGTTGGTCATCAAGTATTCAATCATGGTTTCTTTTTCACTTTACTTACATTGTTTTAGCCGCTTTAGTTACCCTGATTTGGTGGTTATTCCCGCTGGCCAGTCTCGCCGTATTCTTATTAATATCAGCACTGCACTTTGGTGCTAGTGATATTGTTGATATAGGCACCGATTTACTGCCTTGGACAGCTCATGGTGGTTTAGTTGGTATTGTTATTCCCAGCCTTCAACCAACATTGGTTGAGCCTATTTTTACCATTCTGGTTGGTGCGGATAATGCTAGCCTGTTGATGAACTGCATCACCAGCTTATTTTTTCCTTGGTTACTTAGCCTAATTGGTTATTGTTTCTTCGCTTATTGGCAAGTTCAATATCGTAAATCGTTAATTGACCTCTTGGTGCTAGTAGGGTTAGTTTTTATACTTCCACCATTAATTAGTTTCTCGTTATACTTTTGCCTCTGGCATAGCAAAGGCCATATACTTCGGCTGTGGCATAGTTTAGACGTAACTGAGCGACGCCGCAGTGCAGTTGAGGCGGCAATATATACCGGAATGTCTTGGCTAGCAGCAGGATTTATTTTTTACTCTTATCAAGAACCTTCTTCCTTTACATTATTAAAGGTTACCTTTATAGGTCTGGCAGCACTCACCTTACCCCACATGCTACTTGTCGATTACGCTGATAGGAAATATTACATTAGAGGAAGACTACTATGACGGATATTCGTACCCGCAAAGCAGACCATATTGCACTTGCATTACAGTCTTCACATCAGGCTAGCCAGGGTGCTGGTTTTGATCGTATACGATTTGAACCAAATCCACTCCCCCAAATATCTCTCCAAGATGTCGAGTTCAACAGCTACTTTTTAGACAGACCCGTGGCGGCGCCATTTATTATTGGCGCAATGACAGGTGGTTGCGACAATGGTGAGATTATTAACCAACATCTCGCCGAAGCTGCTCAGGCTTGTAACATTCCAATGTCACTCGGCTCTCAAAGAGCCGCTTTGGAACGCGGTTTACCACAAAATGTTAGGCGATGGGCTCCTTCAGCTATTGTGATAGGCAATTTAGGTGCCACTCAATTGCTGCAACATGGCTTAGACTTAGCTAAACGTGCAGTGGACTCGGTCGACGCTAATGGGCTAGTTATCCACCTCAACCCTCTTCAGGAACTAATACAGCCAGATGGTGATCGGGATTGGAATAAGATATTAGAAGCGATTCAACACTGTGCTGACAAACTTAGCGTACCTGTCATCGTTAAAGAAGTGGGTGCAGGTATGGGTCCTAATAGCGTTAAAAAGTTAATGGATGCTGGTATTAAATGGATTGAAATTGCTGGGCGCGGCGGTACTAACTGGGCAAGTATTGAATTAAGTCGAAACGGATCTGAACGGGAACGAGAAATAGCGAGTCCTTTTCTTGACTGGGGCATGGACACGGCTGAAATACTGCCAGCAGTGCATGCAGCGTGCCCAAGCTTAAATTTCATTGGTTCAGGTGGAGTGCGTAATGGCCTGCATATAGCGCTCTGTATTCGATTAGGAGCAAAGATGACAGCTTTAGCTCAACCATTTCTGGCTCCAGCCTTGATATCAACAGAAGCTGTTATTGAAAAAATTTCTATCGTTGAAGAACAGTTACGATGGGCAATGTTTTTAACCGGCAGTCAAAGATTATCTGATTTGCGTAAGGCGACTCTTCAAAAGAAGTTTTAACCAGTTTTACCAAAGAGTTTATATATATTTCAATTATTTAACTATGTTCCGATCTAAGTGATCACAATGGTTATGTGAAACAATCACGATATCTATTGAAGGCAGTTCGTTTATTTGTATGGGCAAGTCGACAAACCTTCTAGGACCTGCCAATGAAACCTGACTGGCGTATTTTGATAAAAATGCATCTGTCAAAATTGTTACATCGTCGGCAATGAATTTAATTTGCTTTAGCTGGCCCAGAGGATGAGCACCATGAATGGCGGCAAATAGCACCGACCAGTAGTAATCTTAGGTGCCATGCTTATTAGTTATTAGATTAGCCTCATCCCTGAGGTCACAGATTAGTCATTTCAACACAGTGCTAGGCTTCGGCC
>JBALXS010000181.1:0-7685 GCA_036960485.1 Oceanospirillaceae bacterium | reverse complement strand
AAATTTTCGATAAGGATGGTAAAAAATTACTGTATGAGATAATAAATATCGATGATTAGATGGCGCAGAATTACTCGGAAATTGGCATATTTTAAACAGAAATTGGAAAGTTTAGAGAGAAGGGTTTTGCAATAGTTTTGCAAGTACAAAAAACAACCAGTTAATTCACACCATAACTAATTGATTATTATAAATAAAATGGTCGGAGTAGCAGGATTTGAACCTGCGACCCCTTGTCCCCCAGACAAGTGCGCTACCAGACTGCGCTATACCCCGATGTGATAAATGCTTTTTAAAACAAAACGTCTATAGCCTGATGGTAATTCTTTGGGAAAGGTTAAATAGGCTTTTTTAAGGAGACTAGTAAATCTTCAAGTTCATTGATAGTTTGGCGTATAACTTGTTTATACCTATCACTTTCTTGAGCGCCTTGATCACCGCTGAGCCATTGTTTTGCACCACTTATGGTGTAGCCCTGCTCGTGTAGTAAACTCTTGACCTGGCGTATGATAAGTATGTCTTGGCGCTGATAGTAGCGTCGGTTGCTGCGCTTAACAGGCTTGATTTGCGAAAACTCTTGTTCCCAATATCTAAGAACGTGCGTTTTCACCTCACAAAGCTGGGCAACTTCACCTATTGTGAAGTAGCGCTTTGGAGGTATGCCTGGTAATTCTTGAGGGCTAAGAGCGGCTTGCGGCATAGTTATCTACGCGATCCTTCAATTTTTGACCTGGGCGAAAAGTAACAACTCTTCTGGCTGAAATAGGCACTTCTTCACCAGTTTTAGGGTTACGCCCTGGTCTTTGGCTTTTATCACGTAAATCAAAATTGCCAAAACCGGATAATTTAACTTGTTCGTTATTTGCTAAGCTGTGGCGGATTTCATTGAAAAAGCTTTCAACTATATCTTTCGCTTCGCGTTTGTTTAATCCCAACTCTTCATTGAGACGTTCTGCCATATCTGCTTTCGTCAAAGAACTCATAAAATATCCCCGTATGCTTTAAACTAAAACCATTTATAGACCCAATCCATTGTTTCTATTTTGATTACCTCTAATCAGCTTTAGATCGTATTGTTCTAAAAAAACGATTAGAGGTTGTTTTAAAATTAATCCCTTAGCACTGCTTCTGCCTGTTCGGCTAAGGCAGATACGACCAGTTGAATTGAAGAATTTACTTCTTCTTCATTAAGAGTGCGTGATGGATGCTGCCACGTCAAGTTTATAGCGAGACTTTTTCGTCCTTTTTCAACACCTTGCCCCTGATAGACGTCAAAAAGAGTCACATTCTTCAAAAAATCGCCTGCTGTACGTTTAATAATCAGTTTGAGATCATCAAATACAGATTGCTCATCTACAACAACGGCAATGTCTCTTTTGCTTTCTGGGAACTTAGATAGGCTGTTAAATTCAACAATTTTACCTGTTTGTAAACTTTGTTGATTTATTTCAAATAAATACAAATTGCCATTAATGCCGAATTCTTTGGCTAACGAAGGATGTAATGCACCAATGTAACCCACGGTTTCATTATTGCGGATTATCTTGGCAGTTTGTCCTGGGTGCAATGCTGTATGTTGATCACTTACGAAGCTAAATTCATCCGCGCAACCACTGAGGTTTAATAGCGCTTCTAAATCGCCTTTTAAGTCAAAGAAATCGACACTTTGGTTGTCGCTGCTCCAACCTTCAGGTTGACGTTTGCCAACAATGGCGCCACTGACGACATTTTCTTGCAAAATGTCATCGCCTGCGCTGATGAAGCACTGGCCAACTTCAAATAAACGTACGCGATTTTGTTGTCTGTTTTGATTGTACTGTACCGTTTTAACTAACGCTGGCCAGATGCTAGTGCGCATCACTGCCATTTCAGCAGAAATAGGGTTCGCTAGTGCTATGCCTTGGTGCTTATCATCAAACTGGCGCTGTAGTTGTTTCTCAATAAAGCTATAGGTAATCGCTTCTTGATAACCACGGGCAACCAACGTGCGACGAATGTTGTGAATGCTCACTTGTGCTTCTGATCTAGGTGTGAAATCTAACGCGGCCGAGGGCATTTTAACCGGTAGGTTGTTGTAGCCATAAACTCGGGCAAGTTCTTCTATTACGTCAACTTCAATAGTGATATCAAAGCGGTAAGAAGGCGCTATCAATGACCAAGTATCGGCTTTCTTACTGCTGATAGTTATGCCTAAGCGGGTGATGATTTCTTCGATTTCAGCAGCGGGCATTTCAAATGCTAGCATCGAATTAACTTTAGCATGGCGCAAAGTAATGTGATTTAAGCTAGGTAAGTAATCTTCGTTGTTAGCATCGTTAATAGGGGCTGCTTCACCACCTGCAATATCTATAAGTAGCTGCGTGGCTCTTTCAATGCCATGCTGCTGTAGTTGCCAATCAACACCACGTTCGTATCTGTGGGATGCATCGGTGTGCAAGCCGTAGTTTCTAGCTTTGCCGGCAATGGCGATAGGGTTGAAGTAGGCGCACTCTAAGAAGATGTTAGTTGTGGATGATGTCACACCAGTCTTTTCGCCACCAAATACGCCAGCAAGTGCAATAGCGCCGCTGTCGTCTGCTATTACCAGTGTATCGGTGTTAACAGTGATTTGATTGCCATCTAATAAGGTGAGCTGTTCATCTTCATGCGCTTTACGAACGACGATACCGCCTGATAGTTTATCTAAATCAAATGCGTGTAGCGGTTGACCGAGTTCTAGCAATACATAGTTGGTAACATCAACCACAGGGTCGATTGAGCGAATACCCGAGCGGCTCAGTTTTTCTATCATCCAAGCGGGTGTTTTAGCATTTACATTCACATTGCGAATGATTCTGCCTAAGTATTTAGGGCAATCGCTAGGTGCTTCAAGCTTGATAGATAAACGCTCTGCTAAGGTGACAGGCGCCGCTGCAAATTCTGGATATTGCACGGCTGTTTTGTTAAGCACACCGACTTCACGTGCCAACCCTGATATGCTTAAGCAATCACCGCGGTTAGGCGTAAGATCAACATCGATTATTTTATCGTTTAGAGATAAATATTCACGTAAATCAACGCCTAACGGAGCATCAGCTGCCAGCTCCATGATGCCGTCGCTCTCTTCAGAAAGACCGAGTTCAGCGTCAGCGCAAAGCATGCCAAAAGATTCAACTTGGCGCAGTTTCGCTTTCTTTATTTTGAAAGATTTTCCAGCGGCGTCGAATAGTTCTGCGCCGATTTGTGCATAGCCTGTTATTAGACCAGCGCGGGCATTGGGAGCGCCGCATACCACTTGATATTCTTCACTGCCATCAGTTACTGTGCATACTTGCAGTTTATCTGCATTGGGGTGTTGCTCAGCAGTTAATATCTTGGCGACAATGACCTTGCTGAAATCATTGGCTACAGATTCAACTTCATCAACTTCTAAGCCTGCCATGGTAATCTGGTCGACTAATTCTTGGGTGCTGATTGCTGGGTTAACTAATTCGCGTAACCACTTTTCACTAAATTTCATATTTCACCTAATTACAAAGCTATGATTTAAAAACGTATAAATTGACTGATTATTAACTTGTTTATCAGCTAAATTGCTCTAAAAAGCGCAAGTCGTTTTCAAAAAATAAACGTAGGTCGTCTACGCCGTAGCGCAGCATTGCTAATCTTTCCACACCCATGCCAAATGCAAATCCAGTGAATACTTCAGGATCTATGTTTGAGTAGTTAAAAACTTTTGGGTGGACCATGCCGCAACCTAATACTTCAAGCCACTTACCATCACCACGATCAATATCAACTTCTATTGATGGTTCCGTGAAAGGGAAGTAAGAAGGGCGAAAACGCACTTTCACATCGTCTTCAAAGAATTCACGTAAAAACTGCTCTAACGTACCTTTAAGGTCGGCAAAGCTGACATCTTTATCAACTAACAAGCCTTCTACTTGATGGAACATAGGGGTGTGAGTTTGGTCGTAATCGCAACGGTAAACTCTGCCTGGGCAGATGATGCGTATTGGCGGCTCACTAGTTTCCATAGTGCGCACTTGCACACCAGATGTATGAGTACGTAACAGGCGGTTAGCGTCAAAATAGAAAGTGTCGTGCATGGCGGGTGCAGGGTGGTGTGCCGGAATGTTTAACGCTTCGAAGTTGTGGTATTCATCTTCAATTTCAGGGCCTTCAGCAACGCTGTAACCAATTGAGCCGAAGAACTGTTCAATACGCTCAAGGGTTTTGGTAACAGGGTGCAAGCTACCCAATTGTTCACCGCGCCCAGGTTGGCTGATATCGATTTTTTCGCTGGCAAGTTTAATCGCCAGCGCAGCTGTTTCGATATTTTTACGGTTTTGATTGATCTTCTCGGCAACCACTTGTTTTGCTTCATTGATACGTGCACCCGCAGCAGGGCGCTCTTCTGCGCTTAGCTTACCTAAACCTTTTAACAATGCGGTTAAAGGGCCTTTTTTACCAAGGTATTCAACTCTAGCTTGTTCTAGCTCAGTAATACTTGTGGCTGCATCCACAGCGCTGCAAGCCTGGGCTAAAAGTTCTTCAATATTTTCCATCTATTACTCCAATGATTCGCAGATGACAGCGCTTTGGCTCGGCTGATAAAGTGACTCTGTTTAATACTTTTTATAGCAAAATGTTAAACAGAGTGATTTTACTCTGGGAGATCGTTTTTTTGTTGTTCGAATATGCAAAAAAAATAGGGAGAGGGCTTGCACCCTTTCCCTATCTTAAATTTAGCATTTTATAAGCACTGTTTCACTACGTAAAAAAGCGCCTAAAGTGTGTTATACGAGAGCAGCTTTCGCTTTCTCGACAACAGCAGTAAATGCTAATTTTTCATGTACCGCTAGGTCAGCTAGTATCTTACGATCGATTTCAATGCTTGCCTTTTTAAGACCTGCAATGAAACGGCTGTAAGACATGCCATTGATACGTGCCGCAGCATTGATACGAGCAATCCACAGTGCGCGGAATTGACGTTTCCTTTGACGACGGTCACGGTATGCATATTGACCAGCTTTAATAACAGCTTGTTTAGCAACACGGAAAACACGGCTACGTGCTCCATAATAACCTTTAGCTTGCTTTAGTACTTTCTTGTGACGGCGACGAGCCTGAACACCACGTTTTACACGAGCCATTCTTTACCTTCCTATAATTCAATTCTGTTAATGTTAAAAAAAAAGTGGTCTAGATGAACGGTAACATGCGTTGAACAAGTTTCTTGTCCGCTGCGTGTACCTGAAGCATCGGGCGAAGCTGACGCTTACGCTTAGTACTTTTCTTGGTCAGAATGTGACTTTTGAAGGCTTGCTTGTGCTTAAAGCCGTTCGCAGTTTTTTTGAAGCGTTTAGATGCTCCACTGTGAGTTTTCATTTTTGGCATTTTAAATACTCCACGCATTCGTTAATTTTTTTTATAACACATCCACTAAAGTGCTGTGCAATAATGAATTTTCACTCTCAAAAGAAACAACAAACCTACGCTATTTTGCAATAGAGTAGGTTACTTCCATTGGGTAGTTACTTCTTCTTCTTCGGAGCTATAACCATGACCATTTGACGACCTTCCATCTTAGGGCGTTGTTCTACAACTCCGATCTCTTTCAAGTCTTCCTCTACTCGATTCATCAGTTGCATACCCAGTTGTTGGTGAGCCATCTCGCGGCCGCGATAACGTAATGTTATCTTAGCTTTATCTCCTGCTTCTAGGAAACGTGTCAGGTTGCGTAGTTTTACCTGATAATCCCCATCTTCCGTTCCAGGACGAAATTTTATTTCCTTGATTTGGGTGCGATGCTGCTTTTTCTTTGCTTCATTCGCTGCTTTTTTCTGTTCATACTGAAATTTACCGTAGTCCATCAACTTACATACTACGGGATCAGAATCAGAAATTTTAACCAAATCAAGTTCTGCAACTTGAGCACGCTCAAGAGCATCTTTGATCGTTACGACTCCAACTTGCTCGCCATCTGCATCTATAAGGCGAACTTCTTGAGCTCGGATGTTTTCGTTAATCGGAGCGCTTTCTGTACGGGCTCCTCTTTTGTTATCGCGTCTAATCTTGATTTCTCCTAATCATTGTCTTTGCGACCTTTACGCTCTACTTCGCCGTTTAAGTATTCGGCGAAAGCGTCTAATGTCATGGCACCGAGGTCTTCGCCACTGCGAGTTCTTACTGCAACAGTGCCATTTTCAACCTCGTTATCGCCTACCACTAAAAGGTAGGGTACTTTTTGTAGAGTGCGCTCGCGGATTTTAAAGCCGATCTTCTCATTTCTCAAGTCCTGAATGACTCTAAAGCCATCTTTTTCCAATTTACTTGCAATATCTTGACAATAATCAGCTTGTTTGTCTGTTATGTTCATTATTGCGAGTTGTTTTGGTGCTAACCAAGCAGGAAGGACTCCAGCATGATGTTCAATTAAGATGCCAAGGAAGCGCTCAAAAGAACCGATTACAGCACGGTGTAACATCACTGGTGTTTCTCTATTGCCTTCTTCATTTACGAATTGAGCATCTAGGCGTTTAGGCATTGAAAAATCTGCTTGGATAGTACCACATTGCCATACACGACCAAGGCAATCTTTCAAAGAAAACTCGATTTTTGGTCCGTAGAAGGCGCCTTCGCCTGGTAGTATGCTCCAATCTAAATTAGCAGCATCCAGTGCGTCACCTAATGCTTTTTCAGATTTGTCCCAAATTTCATCAGAACCGACACGATTTTCAGGGCGTGTAGAAAGTTTGTAGATGATATCGGTAAAACCAAAGTCACTATAAACTTCGTGAAGAAGAGTAATAAATTCAGCAACTTCTGTTTGTATGTCTTTTTCGGCACAGAATATATGCCCGTCGTCTTGTACAAAGCCGCGTACACGCATTATGCCGTGTAACGCACCTGAAGGCTCGTTACGGTGGCAAGATCCGAACTCGGCGAGTCTGTACGGTAAATCACGGTAAGAGCGTAGGCCTTGATTGAATACTTGAACATGGCAAGGGCAGTTCATCGGCTTTATGGCGTAATCGCGGCTTTCAGAACCGGTTGTGAACATGCCGCTAGCGAATTTGTCCCAGTGTCCTGATTTTTCCCACAGTGAGCGATCAACAATTTGCGGTGTTTTTATCTCATGATAATTATGCGCATTTTGCATGTTGCGCATGTACTGCTCAACTTGTTGATATAGCGCCCAGCCGTTCGGGTGCCAAAAGACCATACCGGGAGCTTCTTCTTGCATGTGGAATAAGTCGAGTGTTTTACCAAGCTTACGGTGATCGCGCTTCTCTGCTTCTTCTAAACGCTTTAGGTAAGCTTTAAGTGCTTTTTTATCAGCCCAGGCAGTACCATAAACGCGTTGCAGCATTTTGTTGTCAGAATTGCCGCGCCAGTAAGCACCCGCTAAATGCATAAGTTTGAATGAGCGCAATAAGCGTGTATTGGGAACGTGCGGTCCGCGACACATGTCGACATATTCTTCGTGGTGGTATAAGCCTACTTCTGTAATGCTTTCATCTAGCCCGTCAATGAGCTCAAGTTTATACGGCTCATTTCTCTGTGCAAATAATGCGCGCGCTTCTGCAATTGGCGTCATCTTTTTTACAACATCATAATCAGTCTTGATGAGTTGTGTAATGCGCTTTTCAATCGTGGCTAAATCATCATTAGTGATGTGTTCTTCACAATCGATGTCATAG
>JBALXS010000180.1:0-7730 GCA_036960485.1 Oceanospirillaceae bacterium | reverse complement strand
ACCACCACCTGCCGTGATAATCGTATTATCACGGTCTTCCACACGCCATTGGGCATCATAGGTCAAGCTGGTATCCAGATCGACGGTTATCCCTTTTTCAAAATCCCAGCTCACAGCATGTGCCTGGTTGACTGTTAGCGCTAGTAAAGAGCTAGCTAGTACTGACGGTCCTATCAATTGGCTTAGCGTTGTCTTTTTGAAATGTAATTTAGCGATTGCTCCATTGTAATCTTTCATAATTATCTCCGGCTTTATTATATTTTTATTATATTTTTATTATGTCGTTTGATTGAACGACGAAACTTTTTAGTTAGCTATTATTCCCGTTTAGACTATAAAACTTATTTATATGCCGTTTTCAAATCTGCTCATACATCGACTACATAGACAATTTTATTAACCTGTAATCCTAAAGAGACTTTTGTACGGGATTTATTCCTTATTCAATACTTAGTAATTGTGTACTCCTGAACACCATATTCATCCTAGAAGATAAATTTATATTGGCTAGCCAACCAAAGTTGGGGAAATGAAAATGATTAGCTCTGCAACTTAGGGCAAAGTAAATGTTGTTATAAATTTAATTTTTTAGAAAACCAACGAAAGTTTGTTGTTTGAAAGATTTGAATTGGGCAACCTTTTGTCTAAAGAAATTTCTGTCAGAGCTGTTTGCTCAATAGATGTTTTAGTGTTTTTAAAAGGTGAATTCCAATGGCTTATCTTGTTTAAGTATTGGTTAAGGTTGGAGTTTCAATGGACTATTGAAATGGTATCGCTTTTAAAAACGAATAACCCAGTTAGCTAGAAAAGGAAGAATGAAAGTGAATGATATCCGTTTTGATGGAAAGGTCGTAATAATAACCGGTGCTGGCGGCGGCTTGGGTCGTGCCTATGCGCTGGAGTTTTCTAAGCGCGGCGCCCGCGTTGTTGTTAATGATTTAGGCAGTAGTGGCACAGGTGAGGGCACAAGCGCTTCAGCGGCAGAAAAAGTGGTTAATGAGATCAAAGCACTTGGTGGCGATGCCGTCGCTAACTATGACTCAGTGGAAGATGGTGAAAAGATAGTACAAACAGCCATTGAACACTATGGTCGTGTAGATATCGTCATCAATAATGCCGGTATTTTACGCGATTCCAGCTTTGCTAAAATGCAGGATAAAGACTGGGAACTGATCTACAAGGTTCACGTAGATGGCGCCTATAAAGTAACCCGCGCCGCCTGGCCGTATATGTTGAAACAAGGCTTTGGTCGCATCATATTTACCACTTCTGCAGCAGGTCTTTATGGCAACTTTGGTCAGGCGAATTACAGCTCCGCTAAATCTGCATTGATAGGGTTGGGTCGTACACTGGCGATTGAAGGTGGCCGTAAAAATATACTTTCCAACGTGATCGCGCCTATTGCTGGTTCTAGGATGACGGAAACGATTTGGCCAGAAGAGATATTAAAGGCCACCAGCCCTGATTTTGTTGTGCCTTTGGTGGTAAAACTGTGCGCAGAAGATAACACTGAAAACGGCTCTGTGATTGAAGTAGGGGCAAGCTGGTTTGCTAAAACCCGAATAGAGCGTACTGAAGGTTATGCTTTTGGTATTGATAACCCGGTAACTGCTGAAGATGTTGCGAGTAAATGGGACATCATTTGTG
The DNA here is from genome assembly GCA_036960485.1 of Oceanospirillaceae bacterium. Taxonomy (GTDB): domain Bacteria; phylum Pseudomonadota; class Gammaproteobacteria; order Pseudomonadales; family Balneatricaceae; genus Rs1. The sequence continues at coordinate 6,083 of JBALXS010000180.1, read as the reverse complement.
ATTTTGAAAACTCAGGACCTGCAGAAAGTGTTATTAGTACTTTTGATGCCGTGGGTAAAATGGTCGGTATCGATCTATTAAACGCCAAAAAATAAACGTAAATCTCTCAATTTTTAATAGGAATACAATAATGACTACAGCACGTATCGCTGGGGTTGGAATGATTAAGTTCACCAAGCCAGGACAACAAGAACCTTATCGTGTAATGGCCTCTAAGGCCATTAAACTAGCATTGAGTGACGCTGGTATTAACTATAACCTGATACAACAAGCGTATGCTAGTTACATATACGGTGACAGTACCTGTGGCCAACATGCGCTTTATGATGTTGGCATGACAGGAATTCCTGTCATTAATGTTAACAATAACTGCGCATCAGGCTCAACTGCACTTTATTTGGCACGTCAGGCTGTTGCTTCTGGCGCCGTTGAATGTGCACTGGCTTTTGGTTTCGAGGAAATGCAACCGGGCGCACTAGGCTCAGCTTGGGAAGACCGTGAAGACCCGTTTTCAAGTATGTTAGGTGCACTGGAGAAAGTGGCACCAGAAACACCGCAAGGTCCAGTAGCGCTAAGAACGTTTGGTCAAGCAGGTACTGCTTATATTGATAAGTATGATGCTAATCCAAATATTTTCGCTAAGGTTTCATCGAAAACCCGTAGCCATGCGATTAAAAACCCGTATTCATTATTTACCAAGGCACTTAGCGTACAAGACGTGATGGATTCGCCCTCAATTTTCCCACCGTACTTAACCCGTTTTATGGCCTGTCCACCTACGTGTGGCGCAGCCGCAGTAGTCGTTTGTAGCGAAGCCTTTGCTAAAAAACACAATATTAATGCCGATGTTGAAATTATTGGCCAGTCAATGGCAACCGATTTGGCCAATACTTGGGACAATCCCATTGATTTGGTCGGTGCAAAAATGACCGCTAAAGCCGCGAAGGAGGTTTATGAACAAGCAAGTATGAGTCCACAGGATGTTGATGTTGTTGAACTACATGATTGTTTCACTCCAAATGAAGTAATCAGCTATGAAGGATTAGGTTTATGTCCTGAAGGTGGTGCTGAAAAATTTATTTGTGACGGTGATAATACCCATGGAGGTCAAATTGTGGTTAATCCATCTGGCGGTTTAATGTCGAAAGGGCACCCTATTGGTGCGACTGGTTTAGCACAATGCGCCGAGTTAGTTTGGCATCTTCGTGGTGATGCAGGTGACCGTCAGGTTCAGGGGGCACGTGTGGCATTACAGCACAACATAGGACTGGGTGGTGCAGCTGTTGTGACCATGTATCGGAAAGTATAAAAGGGCTCTGATTGTTATATCAATAGATTTGAGCAACAACTAAGGATGAGGCGAAGTGCACAGTAATTATTATGCATTTCTTCTCATTGATGTAATTAAGAAGGATTATAAAATGTTAGACCGTAGCAAAGTAGGTCATGAATTTTCTTCCTTTAGTACAAATGTTGAAAAAGGAAGACTGAAATTTTTCGCCAAGGCAATTGGTGAAAAAAATTCACTATATAGCGACAAATCAGCAGCACTTGATGGGGGTTATAATAATATTCCTGCGCCACCAACGTTTCCTTTCGTACTGGATTTGGAAGGGCCTGAATTTTGGCCTGTGCTGGATTTGTTGGATATGGATATTGCTCGGGTTCTGCACGGCTCTCAGGAATTTGAATACCTAGGCATGATTTATGCGGGCGATACCATTACAGTAACCTCGATACTGAAAGATATGTTTGATAAAAAGGGTGGCGCCCTTGAGTTTATTGTGATGGAAAGCTCGTATACAAATCAACATGGTGAGCTGGTTTCTAAGGCTGTTAATACGCTAGTCTACCGTAGCCACTGACTGTAACCCTGATTTAGAGGAATATAAAAATGTCTGATATTACCGTAGGAACTGAAATCCCATCATTGAATTTACCGCCGATTTCTCGTGCTACGCTAGCACTTTATGCGGGTGCTTCGGGAGATCATAACCCAATACATATAGACAGTGACTTTGCCAAGAAAGCGGGTATGCCAGATGTGTTCGCGCACGGCATGTTATCTATGGCTTATTTGGGACGTATGCTTACCGACTGGAAGCCTCAGTCACAGCTGCGCAAGTTCAGCAATCGTTTTGCGTCGATGACACAACTACAAGATATGATTACCTGTAGTGGTAAGGTAGTTGAAATATTCGAAGAAAAGGGCGAGAGACGTGCTCGATTAGAAATTGTTGCAGCCAAGCGTGATGGTACTCAAACCTTAGTGGGCGAAGCGATAATTGCCTTGTAAGAGAAACTGCAAAGGCTGTATCGCCGTTACACTACAGCCTTTTTTATTTGGTTTTTCACTCGTAACAATACTGTTCTTAATCAAAACCAACGAAAGTTTGTTGTTTCAGTCTTTATGGTTGGGCATAGTTTTATTGTGAACGGTCGCCGTCAGGATGATAGCCGCCCCCTCAATAAACGCTCAAGCCATTTTGAGTCAAACTATAGGTGTGATAACAATGACTAATGATGATATAAGACATGAAGCGACAGCCGCAATTGCCCGGGGATCTTCTGACCCCTTAACTTTTGAACAAGTCACGTTGCAATCACCCAGAGCAGATGAAGTACTGATTAAAATTGTTGCTTCTGGGATATGCCATACGGATCTGGTTTGCCTTCATCAGGAATTACCTGTGCCACTTCCTATAGTGCTAGGACACGAAGGCGCAGGGATTGTTGTTGAGATAGGCAGCGCAGTGCAAGATCTAGCACCGGGTGACCATGTTGTTTTATCGTTCAATTCTTGCGGTCAATGTCCTTCTTGTGATAGCAAATTGCCTTCCTACTGTTACCATTTCATGGCGAATAACTTCAGCGGAAGTCGTAGCGATGGTACCGGCACTATGGAACAAAATGGTGAAGCGGTGAACGCTAATTTCTTCGGCCAATCCTCTTTTGCCACAATGGCCATTGCCAACGTTAGAAATACGGTGAAAGTTAGCAAAGAGCTGCCGCTCGAAATGCTTGCTCCATTGGGCTGTGGCATACAGACCGGTGCAGGGACTGTTTTGAACTCGTTGCCAGTGACCGAAAAGCATTCGCTAGCTATATTCGGCGGAGGGGCTGTTGGTCTCAGTGCACTGATGGCTGCGAAGTTAATAGGTGCTGCTCCTCTTATTTTGGTCGAGCCTTTAGCAGACAGAAGAGCTTTGGCGCTAGAGCTTGGAGCCGATCATGTCATTGACCCATTTGCTGTGGGAAATGTTGTTGAAGAGATAAAACAATTAGTTGGTGGTGTCGACTTTAGCCTGGAAATGACGGGAATTCCAGCAGTCGCCAAACAATGCGTTGATGTCCTTAAGCCATTAGGCACTTGTGCACTCGTTGGTGCAGCACCCGCCGATGCTGAAATAAGCATTAATATCATGGAAATGCTTGTTACAGGAAAAAAGATCGTTGGCATAGTGGAAGGAGACGCTGAACCGAGAACGTTTATTCCTCAGCTCATTCAATATTACAAAGAAGGACGTTTCCCTTTTGATCGCCTAATTGACTTCTTCCCTTTTGAATCGCTAAACCAAGCGATAAAAGCGCAGGAGAGTGGACAAAGTATCAAACCTGTCGTTCGTATGGGGTAGCCGAAGGTAGCGTCAGCGTGGTGATATTTGTCATCGTTATTTATGGCACTGTTAATCTCCATTCTATTTTCGAGTCACTGATTTTTTATATATAATAATCCCTTTCAGGGCTGTTTTAATTGACAGCCCTTTTTTTTGGCCATAGCTAGATTCCTGAAAGTTCATCCAATGGTTTATCTTTAGTTAAACCCAACGAAAGTTTGTTGTTTGATTCTCTATAGTTGGCCATAATTTTTTAATGAACAGTCGCTGGGAGAATAGCAGGGGGCTGTGAAATATTGATTACATGCTTTAATGACTGGATAAGCGAAAAACGAAAATGTTTAAAATCTAGGCTTTAAATAAATTATGAACGTTATTCCAGAGTACTGTTACTGTTGCAGAGGTGAAATATGAGTTATAAAATTTTAGAATGTTTGGTCTGTGGTTTTATCTATGATGAGGGCAAAGGTAGTCCAAAAGAAGGAATACCTGCAGGAACCCGTTGGCAAGATGTGCCTGATGATTGGAAATGTCCAGATTGTGGTGTAGGAAAGGAAGATTTTGAAATGGTGGCTATAAGCCGCATTGCTGTCGCCGTAAAAGAAAAGGTTGCTGAGGTTGCGATTGAATCAGCACCAGCCATAGCGGCTATGTCGGCAGTTCCTAAAATTGACTGGAATCGTAGACCCGTTGTTATTATTGGTACAGGGTTGGCGGGTTATCATTTGGCGCGTGAGTTTAGAAAACAAGACAGAGAAACACCACTGATAATGCTAACCGCTGATGATGGTCGTTTCTATTCTAAACCGATGATCTCCACAGCTTTTGCCAAAGCCAAACAACCTGATCAACTTGCCAATGCTACGGCGGCTGATATGGCTGAGGAGTTACAGGCAGATATACGAATATTTAGTAAAGTGACGGAAATCGATGCTGATTTACAGCTCTTAAAGGTGGGTGAAGACACTATTGAGTATGGAAAGCTTGTATTCGCTTCCGGTGCTAAGTGTACTGAAGCACCACTAACGGGAGATGGCTTGAGTCGAGTTTACAGTGTTAATGATTTATTAGATTACACCCGATTCCGTACCTCATTGGTTGGCAAGAAAAAGATATTAATTATTGGGGCAGGTTTAATTGGTTCAGAGTATGCCAATGATATGATCCAGTCTGGCTTCATTATTGAGGTTGTTGAGCCTATGCCTAGTGTACTCGGGACGTTATTGCCGGAACAGGCCTCACTTGCGGTTCAGGAAAGCCTTGAACGGGCAGGAGTACAATATCACTTTGGTACTGTAGTTGAGAAGGTGGATAAATTTGGAAATGGAATTCAGGCGACGTTGGCTAATGGTACTGTTATTGAAGCAGATGCAGTGTTGTCCGCTATTGGCGTTCGCCCTGACTTAACACTAGCTAGTCTTACCAAATTGGATACAAATAGAGGTATCCTAACCGATCGTTCATTGCAAACCAGTGCTCAAAACATCTATGCGCTAGGCGATTGTGCAGAGGTAGATGGCAACTTATTATTTTATGTTGCTCCGTTAATGGAAAGTGCCAGAGTGTTAGGCAAGGTGCTCAGTGGTCAGCAAGCTGAAGTACATTATGGTGTGATGCCGGTGATGATAAAAACGACCCTGTGTCCGGTGGTGGTATCGCCGCCACCGAGGGATGCAGAAGGGGAGTGGCATGTAACAGTTGACAGTTGTAATGTACTCGCAAGATTTATTACATCAGAAGGCAAGTTGCTTGGATTTGCGTTGACGGGTGATGCGACAAAAGAAAAGGATGCATTAAGTGCTGAGACACGACCACTAATGGTCTCTGTTTAATCTTATGCAGTCAAAATAATGGGTTGTGGTTTCTATTAGTCAAAAAAAGACTTAGAGAAGCTGCAACCTTTGTTGGTTTGAAATAAGCAATTTTAGCTACCCGATACCTACGTTATTGATCAATTAGGTATTAGACTATTAATAGTCAAACGAAGCGAAAGTGAATACGGCTTGTGCTGTAAGTTACTTTTACACTATAGTCTTAAATATGTTTTCAAAAATAATGAATTATAGTCGATGATAAATAAAGCAGAAAAAGAAAAAACGCTGCATCAGACCACTGTAATGCGCGGAAAACTCCTTAAACCTAAGCTATCTGAAAGCCTTATCAATCGAGAACTTGTTACAACTTTTTCTGATAAGATTATGAAAGATATAAGAGCAGCCCTAGTAGTAGCACCTGCTGGCTATGGTAAGTCTATCTTACTAGCCCAGAGCTCAGATGTTTTAACAGAAAAAGGTTATAAATGTAATTGGCTAAGCATTGATAATAAAGACAACGATCCTCTGAGATTTTTATCACTTTTAATCGCTTCGGTAGGCACACAGGATCCGTTTGAACGTCACTCAAATACGAGCCACTTTGGTGCGGAACGTAAGATGGCGATCGATTATCTTATCTCAGAAATTGCTA
>JBALXS010000179.1:0-7811 GCA_036960485.1 Oceanospirillaceae bacterium | reverse complement strand
CAAGATTTTCTTTTTATTATTAGTGATGATTTACGCCATTGCGTTGTTAAGAGCATCAATGAATGTAGAACGTGTTCGCGATTATTTAGCAGGTAAACATAAAGGTGTCGGTTACATATTAGGCTCTAGTTTTGGCGCAATAACCCCTTTTTGTTCCTGTTCAAGTATTCCTGTGTTTTTAGGTTTTACGTCAGCAGGTATTCCTGAGTTTATTTTATTAAAACAAGTAATGCAGTGGCGGTTATAAGCGGTACTTTTCGCACTACTACTGACAGCATTCACACTAATTGGTTGGATCTTTAATTTTCTAACCCCTTTTATTTAAGGAGCATCTTATGAAAGCAATCAAAGTCCTAGGTACTGGCTGTGCTAAATGTACAAAGACAGTTGAGATAATTTCTAAAATAGCAAATGAACTCAATATAGAGATCCAAATCAAGAAAGAAACTGATCCACAAGTGATTATGGAGTATGGGGTAATGAGCACCCCAGCGGTCATTGTTAATGAAGTAAATGTCCACAGCGGGTCTATCCCAAAAAGAGAGGCTATTGAGTCGTGGTTGAATAGTTAATCATGCGAACACACCCTTATGCTGTATTTGCAGACGCGACCCGGCTTATTTTCGCCCGGTAGCCACAGCGAAAAAAACTACTTTATTGAACTGGCATCAACATTGAAGCAGGGAAGCTCTAGCACGTTCACCGCCTTAATTTTGCTGCATTGACCAGGCTCCTCAAGATGCACTGGGCGAGATATCGAGTGGATACAACTAGTTTTTTAGCTGAAGCTGCACCAAACGGCGGATTTAGATTTCAAAGAAAAGAACTAAAGCTAATATTACAGATATCTTAAAGCCTTTAATCAAGGTGGATACAGCACACCTGCAGTAATAAACCTGGTTATCTCTATATAAAGGGCTAAGCAATAGGATGCTTAATGTATATCAATAACTTTAGCAGTGAGTAATTTAACCTATTTCACATGCCGTCCGCGGTACTGAATTAAAGGTCATGATGATTAGCTTAGTCTTTCGCCCAAAACTCGATACGAGTCCCCTCTGGATCAAAAATATGTATCACTTTGGCGTTCCAAGCATGCTGTTTTATGGCTGTTGGGTTTACATCCGCTGCCGTCAAATAACGGTGCGTGTCGTTAATGTCGTCAACTTCAAGAGTAATAGTGATACCTACTCCGTGGCTGCTTTTTATGGACGCTCGAGATTCGTCAGCAACACTTAATCGCGCGGTACTATTAAGTTCAAATTCAACAAACCATTGATTGGCGTAAAGCACCGGCAGCAGTAATTTTTTTTGATAAAAATCGACACAAGCTTGCCAGTTTTGACAGTAGACAATGGTATTCAAAGTTTTTATATGCATATTGAGTACTCGCTTAAGATAGCTATTTAGGCTGGCTTAAAGCCGGTAGATTGATAAGGAAGAAAGAACTGCATAAAAGCTGCTTTATACCGTAATTAATCGACTAAAGATCGCTTTTAACACAACTACTGCATATTCCACACTAAAACACCAAAATAAACTAATTATTTATATCTCTACTGTAACTAGTTTTTCTCCTAAAACGAAACCGTAGTGAGGGCGGCTCAATGATTAAAGATGAGTACGACTAGAGATCGGCGTTTGGTTATTTCGAATGACTACGTCTAGTGTGTGCAGATTGATTCAGTGAGGTGTTCGCAGTAAGTATCTGTTTCAGGATGGCAACTAAATAGTATAAGACTTACTTTAACTGATATGAATAGTAAGCGTAAGCTGCACTCAAAAGGGGTATGTATAGCAGGTTTGGGGCTGACGAACTGGAAAGGGAATTATTGAGCGCAGAACAATCTTTCATGGGAAAGGCTTACTATTTGACTATTGTTTATGCTCTAAAAAATAAACATCTAACACATTGAAGATTAATAGATTACTCAAAAACTAAATCTGCCATCTGTAGCCATTTGCTAAAAATATTCTATGCACTTATTCACAGAGAACTGTAATTGGCGGTTTGCCTTATTGATAGTCCACTAAGTGAGCCCTAGCTGAGCGCTAGGGCTAAACGATCTTTAGTATCAATTACTGACAGCACCCAAGTAAGAAGCTTATAACCTCTTACTTACCCCTGCATCAAACTTTATATTGAATAATAACTTCTTTTAGCTCATCAGCTAGCAGAGATAATTCGCCACTTGATTCTGCAATTTTACCTACCCCAACACTCGATTCGTTTGAGGAGCCAAGTAAAGTAACCAGAGATTTGTTTATCTCTTCAGAAACGCTGGTTTGCTCTTCTGAGGCTGTTGCGATCAAGCCATTCATGCCAGTAATATCTTGGATAGCCAGCGATATCGCTTCCAAGGCCTTACCCGCTTCAATCGACTGAGCACCTGCGCCCTCTGCTTTTTCTTGCCCTGCATTCATTGCCACGACGGCATTGCCGGTACCTTTTTGCAATTTTTCAATCGCATCTTGTATCTCTTGAGTAGACTGCTGCGTTCTTTGCGCTAAGCTACGTACTTCATCAGCAACTACTGCAAATCCTCGTCCTTGATCTCCAGCACGAGCCGCTTCGATCGCAGCATTTAGGGCGAGTAGATTTGTCTGCTCGGCTATTCCTTTGATGACATCAACAATAGAGCCAATGCTACTACTTTCAGCTTCTAAGGCTTGTATTTGATCAGATACCTTCTCAACATCTATGACCAGTGCACTAGTAGCTTGAACAGCTCCATCAACAATTATATTACCTTGCTCTGCTTGTTCGCTGGTGCTTCTGGCACTTCTATCAGCAGACTCAGCATTACGAGAAATCTCTTGGGCAGTCGAGACCATTTCGTTCATTGCTGTTGCTACTTGTTCTATTTCCTCTCTTTGAACATTAATACCTTTTGTGGCACTAAGGCTTACTTCATTCATCTCACTTGCCGAAGTGGATAACTTAACAGTTGATGCGGTTATATGAGATATTAACCCTCGTATTTGCGTCAATAGTGTATTACAGCTAACTGCTATATCGCTTAATTCATTATTACCGTTAACTTCCAAAACATGCGTTAAATCTGAATTTTCTGCTATTTTTTCAAGCGTAGTCTTCATTGCAACTAAAGGTCCTATAAGTGACCTATATACAACGAAACACAGCAGTGCAATAGATAAGATCACACCAATGGTAAGCGGAACAAGTATCACGACATCCTCTTCGTAAGTATCCTTTATTAAATCCCTTTCTGTTTTGGCTTCTCGTAACTGCAGGTTAATTAATTCAGTAATTTTTTCACTTATAGGATCGATATCCGCATACAAAGGTCCATCTAAATGATTTAGCTTTCCCGCAACATTGCCTGATAGTGCTTGAAGTGCGAGATGGGTTTTCTCAATAGCTTTATCTGCTTTAACAAATAGCAGCTCTGCTTCTTTTACTAGTTTCGCTTCTTCAGGAGTCAATTCAGTCGCTATATATTCTTTCCACTTTTTAGCAATATTTTTCTCGGAGGTTTCGATTACTTTCGAGGTTTCTTCAACGGTTGCTAATCCTGCATTGGCTTTATTTACTGCATCAATCACCATCACAGCATAATCATCAGCAATAACTTTTAACCCCTCTAAGGGAACCACTCTATCGACATAAATTCTATCTACACCAGATGAAGCGCTTTTCCATTCCAATAGCAACATCAGCGACATAGACCCTAAAAGCACCAAAGGCAGTACTGATATCATGATTAACTTGATTTTAAATGAGATATTGTTAAGCATATGAAACCCCCAAACTAAGAATTTTTCCTACTAAACATTAATACTAGCTTAAATTAAATTGGAATCATACCCGTTAATAAGACATTGTTACTCTTAGCTTAACAAACAAGGCTAAAACAAGGAGTTGACTGTTCTTTTTGATTGGTACTAACCTTCATTTAGTCACTAAAATTAAGATTTTATGGAGAGGTCAGCGACATATACAGTTCAGTAGAACTAATTTCACTTCCAAGCTGGGGATTAGTTAATTTTACAAATAGTGCTTAGCGCGATCTTTTAATAAATGATTTTGGCGATGCTCTTTTATAAGTAACAATATATTATAACTATCTGATATTAATACTAAAATCATCATTGAAATAAATGAATTATTTGAAATATTTGAAATATTTGTTTTTTCGCTATTATTTTTCTAGTCACACTGCAAGCAAGCATAGCCATGACTCTATATAAAAAAGGCTTCAAGGGGGTCTTCCAAAGTAAGAAGAGCACTAAGGATTAATCAAAATTTCATACATTTTTTGATATCTATAAAAGTGCATTTTAATTGACATTTTACAATTATCTAATCAATCTATTCGACAAGCTAATCTTTACCCTATATTAACAAAAGCCCTTTAATAGGGCTTTTTGAAGTATTATTTTTACATGCGACAAATCGATATTGTAAAAATGGCGTGCAAATACTACTACCGAGCTAGCGCTGGTTTTTGTAGTTGCTGCAGTTGTGAGCTAAGCTGCCCTGCTGAATCTTCCTCAATACGTAGCACTTCAAGGCCTTGTCGATAAACAATTATAGTGGGCAAACATGAAATGGCTAATTCCCCAGCTATTTTGCGTTTTTTGTAATCAGCTATATCTTCATAACTGTGTACTGTGATTGCATCAAAACCTTGCTCTGCTTGCGCATCTAGCGCTAGTAATTGTGAAATTTCGCGCTCACAATCTGGGCACCAACTTGCATTGTGGATGGTGACTGTAAGCGTATTATAATTATCTTGCTTTGCTGGCACATTGAGCTTGGCATCATCAATTTGTTGAGACCAAAGGTGTTTAATTTCAATAAGATTCATCGTAAGGTTTCTTGTTATGAGAAAGCGATCAATTTAATAACTACATCAAAAAATGTCAATACACAATCCCTACAGCCCTTTAATTAAATAGTTCTAGCCAGTTTGTAGTAACGACACAACTAGAGCATATTTGCTCAATTATCCAATTATAATTAACACAGATATTGATGTTAATTCGTCAAGAATGCTGTTTTAAAGCAACATCTGCCAGCGGGTTTTAAAGGAATAAACCACCCTATTAGCATTTGCCTGTATCGTTATCACCTGTGGATATCAAGTAATGCAATTGTCTTGCGAACTACTTTATAGGCGTACCAATGGTTAACATTAAATGAAACAATATAAATTGATCATACCTATTGAGCGGCGTTTATTGCGCTGGCGTTAACTTTTAGACTGTAAAAGATAGTAGTAGCTTAGCTGCTCTCAATTGCTATCAAAATAGAAAAGCTCCCTTAATGGCAATACCTTAGGGAGCTGACCAAATAAACACTTAATAGTTGTTTATGTAATCAACTCTCATTAAGTTAACCACAGCTCGTAATTGTCTGTAATAGCTATCTACTAAATTTTAAATCTGTGAGTTTCCTCTTGTAAGCTAGCTGCTAATCGCGCTAGCTCTTCACTTGCTTCCAGGATCTTATCCGAATCTTCCCCTGTCTGTTTAGATAACTCACTAATGTGCTTAATGTTGGCATTTACATCTTCGGTTACCACAGATTGCTGCTGATTCGCAGACATAATCTTTTCAGTTATTTGCTTAATTTGGCTGATCGCATCGGTAATACGCACTAACGCAGAACCGGTGTTTTCAGCTTGGTTAACAACGTTAACTAGTTGTTCTTTACTGCGGTTCATCGCATTAGCGGAGGTTTTTGCATCTTTTTGTAGTTTGATGACCATCTTTTCAATTTGTAGTGTTGAGCCCTGTGTGCTCTTGGCAAGAGAACGCACTTCATCAGCAACAACCGCAAACCCTCTACCTTGATCTCCAGCACGAGCCGCCTCTATAGACGCATTCAACGCTAATAAGTTAGTTTGATCCGCAATCCCATTTATCACATCAACAATTCCACCGATGTCATTAGCTCCTTTTTCTACCTCAGATAACGTCTCAGCCATATGATCAACTTCAGTGGAAAAACTATGTATTGAAGTTATCGTGTTCTCAACCTCAATTGAGCCTAGCTGTGCCTCTTGGTTTGCTTGAATAGCTGCATCAGACACTTCATTGGTACTAACATTTACTTCCTCGAAGGTGGTGCTCATAGCATTAATTGCCAGCTCTACTTGCTCAGTCCCTTCATTTTGTTCTCTTACGTGAGTGCGCGTTTGATCAGTAATAAAAGATAATCTTTCAGCTGCTGAAGCTTGTTGCTCTGCTGAATCACTGATTCTTGAAACCATCACTTTCAAGCCATCATTCATCTCTTTAAGCGACCCTTGTAATTGACCAATTTCATCTTTGCGCTCAACTTTAATATCTGTCGATAAATTCCCCGATGCCACTTGCTGGGCCAAGAACGATGCATTCACTAGTGGCTTGCTTATTCTCGATGCCATAAACACTCCGAAAGCAACAATAAACACAATTGATACCAGTAAAATCATCAATGTAATCCATTTTAAATTTTCAGAAGTTTCGAATGCTTCCGCTTCATTAATCTCAGCCATTAACACCCAAGTTACCCCTGCCACATCGATAGGCGAATAGGCAGATAATACTTTTACACCTAAAGCATTGGTAATAACTTTGGTACCTGAATTGCCTGCCAATGCCTCAATAACAGCTTCAGTTTTTATGCCGTTTTGCTCGATATTGCCGGCAAAAGAAGCAGCTACCGATCTGTTTTCTGGATCTTGGTAGGAATCTGAACGCATTCTAAAATCAGGCCCCACTAAATAAGACTCACCGCTATTGCCCATTCCTTCTCTGATAGCCGTAATATCATTAATCCCTTTTAAGGGAAGCTTAAGCGCAATGATAAGTTCAAGCTGGCCAGAGAGTGATACTAGCGGTGCCGCGATGAAGGCACTCGCTTCGTTGTTATTCCCCGAGTACTTAGCAAAATCAGCAAAGGCAAACTTTTTAGTTTCTTTCACTGTTTTAACGAGATTACCTAAACTGCTGGTTTTAAATTTTCCGGTTAATAAATTAGTTTCTAAATCTGCTCCTTGAGATACGGTGTAATAGACGTACCCATTGGGGTTGATTAGATAAAGGTCAGGGTAGCCGTATTGAGATGCGTAGTTTTGGTAAAAAGCATTACCCGCTTCATCCACTGGGCTGAGCGCTTCAGCAACAGCTATTTCTGCCAGCAAAGCCCATTTATTGCCACCAACGACCAATGGTACCCAGGCAGATAAAACTGGTTTATCAAGGTAATTAGTAATGATACCCGCACCCGTTATATCATTGAGTGCATTCTCTATTGCAGTTGAGTTAGCGGTTGAATTTTTTTTATTAGACAACGAAGCCAATACGGTACGATTACCACCTGAACTAGAGTCAGAACGCATTTTAAAGTCACTACCGACTAAATAAGTTTCGCCCGTTTTTCCAAGCCCTGTCCGCTCACTCATTACTAGGTTTAACTTTTGGATGTTGATTTGAAATATCACCACCCCTATTACACCGCCATAATGGCGCATAGGTGCTGCGATAAACATTTGCGGTGAGTTAACTGAAGGATAGTAAATTTCAAAGTCAGAGCTTAAATAAGCTTCTTTGCGGCCCGCTTTTAATGCCTTTTGATATATTTTAGCTAAAGGCGTTTCGGCCATTGGGCCCTTGCTTAAATCAACACCAAAATCGATGTTCTTTTTGACTGAATAAATAACTCGATGCTTGCGAGCATCCACCATGATGATATCTTCATAATCAAACTTATCTTGAAAATTACGTATTTCAACATGTGATTTATAATGCGCCTTTGAATATTTAGATTTATCAGAGCCACGATTAAGTTTATATTTCTC
>JBALXS010000178.1:0-7854 GCA_036960485.1 Oceanospirillaceae bacterium | reverse complement strand
AAAAAGAAAAAACAAGATAAGAAGCGCAAACAAGACGAAAAAGTTCGCATAAAAGCGCTGCAAAAGCAAATTGCAGACGAAGAACAGTTCGCGGCAGATCAAATAGCGCACGAGATGGCAACAGGTATAGATGTTTATATTAAAAGGATATTGAGTAGTAATTTACGTATACCTTCTACTGCCCGTAATGGTATAAAAGCAATGGTCAGAATTAAACTATTGCCATCTGGTAAAATTGTTGGCGTAGAGTTGATAGATAGTAGTGGTAATTCTGCTTTTGACAAAGCGGCAGAGCAAGCTGTTTGGCGCAGCGAAAGCTTTCCAAGAGTTGCAGAAATCGCATCTGCATCACCGCGTTATTTTAACCGTGAATTGCGAACATTCATTATCACATTTAAACCGGAAGAACTTAGATGGTAATTAATAGAATTAAATTTTTTAGTGCAATGTTATGCATATTATACAGCGTTACGGCACAGGCGGAATTGCAAATAGTGGTAGATGGCGGCATAGAAGAGCCCACACATATTGCGGTAGTCCCTTTTGGTTGGGATGGAGCAAACGCATTATCTGAAGATATCTCTGCCATCGTCGCTAATGATTTAAGCCGCAGTGGTATGTTTAAGTTAATGGAAGAAGGCGATATGCTTAGTTCGCCTGAAGCAGAATCACAAATTTTCTTTCGAGATTGGAGAATTTCTGGTAACGACTTTATGCTAATAGGTAGTGTAAAGCCGACTGCAAACGGAGTGACAGCCACGGTAGAGCTGTTTGATATTTTGACAGAAAAGAAACTTTGGTCGCAAACCATTGATAGTGCCGGCTCTGATCTTCGCGATATCGCGCATTATATTGCCGATGAAGTTTTTCAAAAAATAACCGGTATTCGTGGTGCTTTCTCGACCAAAATTGTGTACGTCACGGCGCAAGGTTATGGACCTGCCAGAAAATTCAAATTACAGATGGCAGATACAGATGGGGCTAGAGTACAAACAATACTTGCCTCCAATGAACCTATTTTGTCACCTACTTGGTCCCGTGATGGTAAAAAGCTGGCTTATGTTTCTTTTGAAACAGATCGACCTGCCATTTATATTCAGCACTTGGCTAGTGGTAAGCGTCAAAAGATCCAATCGTTTAAAGGTTTAAATGGCGCGCCCGCTTGGGATCCAACGGGTAACAAATTAGCGATAGTACTTTCTAAAGATGGCAATCCTGAAATATATGTATTAAACCTACAAACAGGTGGGTTAGAGCGTATTACACGACATTATGGTATTGATACAGAGCCAACTTGGACACCTGATGGAAAATCGATCATCTTTACTTCAGATCGTGCAGGTCGACCACAAATTTATCGTGTTAATGTAGCCAGCGGCGATATTAAGAGACTGACATTTAAAGGACGCTATAATAGCCGTGGTCGCATTACTCAAGATGGTCGCTTTTTAACAATGGTACACCAGGATGATTTGGGATATCACATCGCTGTGCAAGATTTAAATACTGGTAGGTTAGATATTTTAACAAATTCAAAAGATGATGAGTCACCAACCATTTCACCTAACGGCGTTGTTATTATGTATGCAACTAAAGCGGGTCGTAGAGGTGTTCTAGCTGGTGTTTCCCTAGACGGTAAAATAAAATTTACCATGCCCAACTCTAGCGGAGATGTGCGTGAACCTGCGTGGTCACCGTTCTTAAACTAAACAAAATCTTTGCATGATATGATAACCGTTATTGTGCAGTGATCTCTAAATACTCTGTTAAGTAAGTTGTACTTACTTAACATTTATTGCTTAAAAAGATGGCAAGATGCCATCATATAACTGGAGAGTTCCATGAAAGAGATAACAACAACTAAGCTTAAAACCGTTTCAAAATTTGCCAGTTTAACGCTAGCTGCATTGTTAGTAGTAGGTTGTAGCTCATCAGGCACTATAAAAGATAACGGCGACACTGATAGCGGGTCAACAGTGACCACAACAGGAACAACGACCGGATCATCTATTACTGGTGTAAACAGCAATAATGTTGGCGATTTACAAAGTGTTTACTATTTTGATTTTGACCAGTCAGTCATTCGCTCTGAAGCACTAAATGATCTATCTCTACACGCACAGTTTTTAGCTGAAAACTCTGGCGCAGCGGTAAGATTAGAAGGCCATGCAGACGAACAAGGCACACGTGAATATAACATCGCATTAGGTGAAAGACGTGCACAATCAATTGAGCAGTTTTTTGCAGGACGTGGTGTATCTTCTAGCCAAATGGAAACAATTTCTTACGGTGAAGAAAAGCCAGATATCTCAGGCTTAGCTAGCAAAAGTCGTCGTGTAGAAATCGAATATACTGCTAAATAAAAAGTAATTTATAGGTAATTCTTGGTGAAAGTGTTTAAAGTATTTTGTGTTGCAGCACTGTTGGCGAACACTTGTTATGCAGCTAATCAAATTGAAGTGATTCAAGTGACAGAGGGCGCTGGTGCTTCAAATCAGCGCTACGATCTTGTATTAGTTGTACAGCAACTTCAGGCTGAAGTTAGACAGTTGCGTGGGTTAGTTGAATCGCAACAGTATGAGCTGAATAATCTGAAGCAGCAGCAAAACGAAATGTATACTGATCTAGATACACGTTTGGGTGGTAGTAGTTACCAGCAAAATACAGGGACTGCTACTAACTCCAACACTGAGGCTACATCGACAACGACTTTGTCAGGCGATGAACAGCAAGATTATAGTGCAGCATTTTCTTTTGTTAAGTCCCAAGAATTACAAAAAGCTGAAAGCGCTTTTCAGGCATATATCAAACGATATCCTAAAGCTAAACGTGTATCTAACGCGGTTTATTGGTTAGGGGAAGTTAATTTGGCGCAGGGAAAATTACCAGAAGCTAGTGGCTATTTTCAAAGTTTAATGAGCAAGCACCCAAAATCAGCTAAAATCCCCGATGCTATGTATAAGTTAGGTCGATCATACCAGCGTATGGGAGAGCAATCTAAAGCTCAGCTTATTTGGCAGCAATTACTCGAAAAATATCCTAAAGCATCCGCTGCTAACCTTGCAAAAAGCGCTTTAAACTAAGCTTAAAGCGTGTATAAAACCTTCGTATTTAGTGCTGTTAAAGTACTAGTGCAAAGGTTTTATTGTTTGTGTTTGGATAAAACCCTTATTTTCCTCTGACATTAGTTCACTTCCTTGATTAGTAAAAAACTAAGCTAATAGCATTATTGCTTATTCACCGGTAAAACAATTCACATATATAATCATCTTGAGGGTTATCGTGATGTAAACTTCGCTTTATGTTGTAAAAAGCAGGATCTTTGAGCATTTTTATTGTCATAGTATTTCTAATGTGAAAACTTTTGTGATTACTCTGTGTCACTTAGCATAAGTATTAAAATGAACAGTCTTTACAGTGTTATCAACTGACATCAACGGTTGACTAATTTGCTTTCTTGCCCGAGGTTTTTATGAAAAAATATGAAAAATCAGCATCTGCGATCGCAGGTCTGAGCCCTGAAGAGTTTAGAGTCACTCAGCAAAGTGGCACGGAACGACCAGGTACTGGTGCGTTGTTAAATACCACTGAAGTAGGTATATATGTTGATGTTGTATCGGGAGAGCCTTTGTTTGCCTCTTCAGCAAAATTTGATTCCGGCTGCGGCTGGCCAAGTTTTACTAAGCCAATAATTGCTGAGTATGTCGAGGAAATACGGGATGTTACGCATGGAATGATACGCACCGAAGTGCGTTCAAAGTTTGGCGATAGCCATTTAGGGCATGTATTCCCAGATGGACCGCAAGAAAGTGGCGGTTTACGCTACTGTATTAATTCTGCTTCTTTGAAGTTTATAGCCCTAGATCAAATGCAAGTGCAGGGTTATGGGGATTATATTAACCAAGTTGAGAGAGAATCATAATGGCACAAGAAATAGCAACATTAGCGGGCGGTTGTTTTTGGGGTATGCAAGATTTAATTCGCAAACTCCCAGGCGTTAACGTTACACGAGTAGGCTATAGCGGCGGCGACGTTGAAAACGCAACCTATCGCAATCACGGATCTCATGCAGAAGCGATTGAAATTACTTTTGATAATGAGTTAGTTAGCTATCGTAAAATACTGGAATATTTTTTCCAAATACACGATCCTAGCACTGATATGCGCCAGGGGAATGATGTGGGAAGCGCTTATCGTTCTGCTATTTTCTATCATAGCGCGGAGCAGCAAAGTGAAGCATTTAATACTATTAAAGATGTTAATGAATCGAAATTATGGCCAGCAGCTGTTGTCACACAAGTAGAGGCCGTAAGCGCATTTTGGGAAGCAGAAATTGAGCATCAAGATTACCTTCAAAGCTTTCCAGAAGGCTATACTTGCCATTTCCCGCGTCAAGACTGGGTTTTGCCAAAAGGCTAGTAAATTCAGTGTAAGCTTTTGGGCTTGCACTGGTTTTTTAGCATACTTGGCATAAAATTTAGCGATATATTTGGCTACACCTGAAATCACATCTAGACCAGTATCTGCATCGCCACTGCAGTTACATCTACACACTCATACCTCCACACCAACATTAAACGGATAGCCAAATGAGCGAGCAACCAATTGATTCAGGGTTAAACTTTGATAATAGTTATGCTGAGCAATTAGCAGGATTATATGTATCTTTTCAAGGTGATAAAGCACCAAATCCGCAACTGATTCAGTTTAACCAACAACTTGCTGAGACATTAGGGCTTGATGCTGAATCTCTATCTGAGAATGATCTTGCAGCTATGCTATCCGGCGGTACGCAGATCCTAGGAGCAACTTCGCTTTCACAAGCTTATGCAGGGCATCAGTTTGGTGGGTTTAGTCCACAGTTAGGTGATGGGCGAGCATTATTATTAGGTGAGGTTTTAAATAGCGCAGGGCAGCGTTTTGATATCCATCTAAAGGGTTCTGGGCGCACTATATTTTCGCGTGGTGGGGATGGCAAAGCTGCGCTAGCACCAGTGCTGCGAGAGTATTTGTTAGCAGAGGCAATGCATCACCTCAATGTACCCACGACTAGAGCGTTAGCGGCCACTATCACTGGCGAAAAAGTGATGCGTGATAAAGCATTGCCAGGTGCAGTACTTGCAAGAGTGGCGACAAGTCATATCCGCGTGGGTACTTTTCAGTATTGTGCAGCGCGTGGTGAAACCGAAAAAGTAAAAATATTAGCGGATTATAGTATTGCGCGCCATTATCCAGAACTACAATCTCACCCACAGCCTTATTTTGCTTTGATTGAAAAGGTTGCTGATCAACAAGCGTCGTTAATAGCAAAATGGATGAATGTTGGTTTTGTTCACGGCGTTATGAACACTGACAACAGCACGATATCAGGTGAAACTATTGATTACGGCCCCTGTGCTTTTTTAGATGAATATAACCCAAGCCAAGTATTTAGCTCTATTGATAGACAAGGGCGCTATGCTTATGCAAATCAGCCTAGTATTGGTAAATGGAATTTGGCACGCTTTGCAGAAACACTGTTGCCTTTAATCGACGAAGACGAAGATAAAGCGGTGCAGTTGGCAACTGAAGCTGTTGAAAAATTTGACGAAAAATTCCAAGCGTATTGGCTAGAAGGGATGTACCAAAAACTGGCCTTAATTAATACCGGCCAATTAAATCGGGCATTAGTCAATGATTTGCTTTCGATTATGGCTGAGTATAAGTTTGATTTTACTCAATTATTTCGCTCGTTATCAGCTACTATAAGCAGAATCAAAGATGGATTTATGCACACGGATTTAACAGGTTGCTTTAAAGTGCTCGCTATTCACAGCAATTCAAATGCGATGCAATCCCTACAAGAGTGGCATGTTCGCTGGGTGCAGTGCTTGATGGATGAAGGGCAGCCAGTTGCTGAGATTGTTACTCATATGGAGCAAACCAATCCAATCTATATTCCTCGTAATCACAAAGTTGAAGAAGCTTTACAAGCGGCAGAGCGTGAAAATAATTTTGTACCGTTTAAGCAATTGTTAGCGGTACTCAAAGAGCCGTTTGTTGAAAAGGCAGAATTACTAATTTACAGTGAACCAGCACCTAAAGAGTTTGGCTGTTACACAACTTTTTGCGGTACATAAATTTGTATTGTGTTCTTGATCGCTCTCTATTAGCCATAAACAACAATATTTTGTAAATTCCCATTATTGAGGTTGAATTCAATGCACTTTAAAGCTGCGATTTTTGATATGGATGGTTTGTTACTAGATTCTGAAAAAATTTGCATGCAGTGCTTTTTAACCGCTTGTGAGGATGTAGGGTTCGTTGCTGATAAAGACGTTTATATTAGTTGTATTGGTTCAAACAAGCAGCGGACAAAGCAGTTGTTGATCGATGGTCACAGAGATATGCCTTACGCACAAATTTGTCAACGTTGGGATGCTTTGTATGCTGATAGGGCATTCAATCAGTTGGTACCGTTAAAGGCGGGGGTCAAAGCGTTTTTAAAAGAGCTTTCTGCATTAGGCGTGCCGATGGGAGTAGCAACGTCAACAGCTTATAGCACTGCAAAAGTTAAATTAGAAAATGCGGGTTTGCTTGATTACTTTGATTTTGTGATTGGCGGGGATCAAGTGCTGAAAAGTAAACCGCATCCACAGATTTATTTAAATGCCGCTCAAAAGCATAATCTAGGGGTGCATGAATGCGTTGCTTTTGAAGATTCGGAAAATGGTGTACTTGCCGCTCATGCGGCCGCTATTTCTGTTATTCAAATTCCCGATCTTGTCCCTACTAGCGCTATTGTGAAAGATATCGCTTATCAAATAGCTCCATCCTTACAATTATTAAAGGCTGAAGATCTCTTCAAAATTTAAGCTCTACTTGATAGCGGGATCTGTATTTCTAAAGGCTAATCATTTAAGCTACATTCGTTAATGAAATATCTATTTAACTACATTATTACGGAGATACTATGCGTAAAGCTAAAAAGATTGAAAAACCCCATTCATCTGCTGCATCAGCGCCTTTAGTTAAAAGGCGCAATATAGTGGCGAAATTTGCCAAAACTTTTAATAAAGCTCAGTGCCATTTGGATAGAAAGGCAGCACAAAAAAGAGGGCATATTAAACATAGAAATAAGGGGGTTGATTTAAATGGCTTAAGCGGCTATTTAAATCAAGCTCTTTTAAATCAATTTCCTCTAAGCAAGCTTATCTTTAATTAGAGCATATTTTGTTACAGTTGTAGGTAGTTGCGCAGGAACAGTGTATATCTCTTGTTCTGTAAAGCCCAGCCAAGTGCAAAGTCAGATTGCAGCCGCTTGTTATGTTTGGTTGATATTTTGAGTAATAAAATATATTACTTTCTATCGCAATGTAATTTACCGGCTTTACCCCAATGTTTATCATCGAAATTTTGGAAAAATACTGTAACTGCTTCACAGGGGAGCTCAAATGCTTGCGTGATTCGTTTAATCAGTCACTGTTTCTGTTCTTTACTACCACCTGCAGCTAGCTGGATAGTGATTACTGGCAAAATATTAATCCTTGTGGAATATGTACATAACTAACTTGGATGCTAAAAAGCACAGCGCATATTGCAGGACGGCGAAGGAGTAGGAAATACATCGCCTTTCACGTGCTTGTGTACTGCCAAAATGGGCATGAACTAATAAGGTGAAAGCCCTTTTTAGGAAAATGATCATTTATTTAACATACTGTTATTAAACGAGAACTACTAGCGAATGGTAAGGGCTTGATTGTGAGGCTGGATTCGTAGGAAGCCGCTAACCCCGCTGTGGCAACCCAAGCGATTTGATGAGTAAAAACATCATATGAAGCATAGGCTGGAGGCGAGTCGGCAAGGCTGGCCTCG
>JBALXS010000177.1:0-7905 GCA_036960485.1 Oceanospirillaceae bacterium | reverse complement strand
GCTAAAACCTTGATGCTGGCCTTTGTCAGTACTGCTGATACGCCCTGAAATATAAACAGGATTATTGGGGTTGTTATCGGTTGGGTTAAATTAGGGCGAAAAAAAACCTACTCGATGGCAGGTTTCAGTTTTTTGCATAAGTAATTATTCTGCTTCTAATCGCCCCATCACTTCTTCAACGGGTAATAATGCAATCAATTTCAATAAAGTTTCATCTGCTACTTTGATAGATGCTTTTACTTTAAATTCTGCTTTTTGCTCTCGCCAATCTAATGTCGTCACTAAATTGGAGCACACAACACTAGGCTTATCTAGATTATCAATCGTGACTTCCGCTGAAGAGCCTCGTATAGATGTACTGATAGGGCAACAAATCATTAAGCCTGTTTGCTTATTATAATTTTTAGTCGATAAAACTAATGCAGGTCTTAACTTGCCTATCTCCTTGCCTTTGGTTGGCTCAAAATCAACAAACACAATATCATTGCGCTCAGGCACGTAAGCGGGTGTACGTTTTGCCATTCTATTCCTATTTATCAATTATCAATTTCAGAAGACAAAGGCGCAAAGACTTCATCAGCATGTGCAGTTTCAGCCGTTAGCCCTTCAAGAATCAAAGCTTCAGAATAAGGATTGGCATATTTAACCGTTTTATTCTTTTCGGGAATTGCACGAATGAATAACCCATCATCTTTTTGGCTGATTTCAAGCGCAGTGCCTTCACTAATGTGTGAATTTGCTAATAAGCCTGCAGGCAGACGCACTGCCAGGCTGTTACCCCAACGCTGTGCTTTTGGTGTTCTTTGTAGATTTTCACTGATAGCCATTACGTTGCCCTCTCAATTTTGTAATGTATATCCATTGTAGATACTAAAATAGATTTGTTCAACTTTAATAACCGATAAGTTTACACACTAGGTTGTTGATTATTTTCCCCTAGACCTCCTAACTGCACCCAACTAGCCATCGGCAACCCAGCCTCTTTACGCTCTTGCATTTCCCTAACCTGCTGCGCAAAAGTCTCCTGGTAATCTTCACCTAACAAAGCCAATTCCTTTTCATAAGTACTTAACCCCCCTTCAATACGCATCAATGATTCTTTAACTTCTTTCAAACCATCTATGGCCATGCGACCGGCACCAATCCAACTGGCGTTTAACCACGCACCTTTGGCTTCATAAAAGCCGCGCGTAGCCCCACGAGGTAGAGTGATCTGTTTACTGTGCATCAACTCTTCAAATACTAAACCAATGATCATGCTGGCAAATTTACTGGCGATAATTTTGCAGCGGCCCATGTAATAGCGCCAACCTTCCAGCATCGACGCACGTGCAGAACTGTATAGTACTCATGAAATTCGGTGATATAAAAGATGGCCACTTATATATTATTCAACAGAAAACTCAAAAGTTTGATACCTGCTATTTAAAAGTATAACTAACTGACGCGCTTGCAGAAGTCATCAACCGTTGCAAAGGTAAAGTGTAAGCCCTTATATCATCCACAGAAACCCTGCTAGGAAGCTTAAAAGACCAGACATGAAGCATTGGACGCAGATCAAACCCGAAATGGTGAGTAGACAGTTTAAAGCCATTACTGATGAGTTAGAAATATTCAGTAATACCAAAGAAGCTCAGCGCCCTACTTTTCATGAAATTAGAGCGTTGGGGATTAAGTTGTATAAAGATGCTGGAATTGACCCGCAGCAGTTAGCAGGCCATGCATCAGAGAAAATGACCAGGAACTATGATGCTGGTCATGACGAGATTAGATGGGTTGAGGTGGTAGCAAGCCTCAATATTCTTTAACTTTATTTGTTTGGATTACTGCTAAATATATTTTAAAAAATAAATATAATCATTCCTTATGCTCTATCTCTTCCTTGTATGCAGCTCTCAAAATACCATCAAGTCAAGCTATTCATCATTAATGCGATTATATTCCATATTCAATTTTAGCTGACCTAAAACATTACTCATAAATGTATATACATTAATAACTCCATAAATAAACATCCATACAGATAATAAAGAGAGAGGAATGTAATCAACTTTTGAAGTTACAATAAGCAGAATTAAAAGAGACAAATATACTACTAGAGCTACAACATAAGCGGATAAATAGACATGAAAAGCTCTTTTTTTATAGAGCCACTTAAAAAATGGAGTATCTGATTTAGAGTAAAACGCCCAAATAAAAGCGAAAGAAGCCGCAAGCATGATACTTGAGAAATATGTCGCTATATCTGAAGACATAGACTTAAATACTCTCACTATTTCTGACACTTCAAAACAGATTAAAAGCAAAGTGAAAAGTAAAGTACTTAGTACTAACTCAGATACATAAGCCCATAAAATAGTTTTTAGCTTAGTCATTATTCTCCGGAGGTTCCGGTGGATGAATTCTATCAATCTCTTTAGTAATTTCAACTAAAGCATTCTTCGTTTCTTTTGTTCGTGCAATTGCTGTAAGCCCTCTAATAAAATCTTTTAATGATTTTATTGACCCCCTTGCAGCCGACGAACCAGAAACCACTTTTTCAAAATTATCATTCCTAAACCCCTCTATTAAAACATCTCCAGTTTTATACCCTTGTTGAGCCAAAACCACCGTCGCAAAAGGCCTAGCTTCTTCACTTTTTGATATGCCATTAGGGTTTTTCATATCCTGAGTATACTGCCTAACGTCACTTGCCCGCAAATCTTCAAAGAGGCTTTTTGTATACCTAGTTAATTCAGGGTTTGGAATTCTAAGTGTAGCTTTGATCCTAGTTATTCTATCAAAACTTTTAAACAGTTTTACTATTTCATGCTTTTCAGGCACTGGTTCCAGCTCTATTGTTGATGCTTTTCCTTGAGACAGGGCCGCATCTTCAAGAATTTTTTCTAAATGATCCTTCCAGGCGACTTTAGACAACTCACCTGAACGTTCAACAACCACAAGATGCCTTTTCATATCAAAGAAAATAATCATTGTGGAAGCAAGAGGTGGGTAGGATGACGATGAGCCAGAAGAAATACCATCATCTGTAACGATTAATCCATCTTTTTCTAAAACAGATCTAGCGAGTACAACTGAAAGAAGTTCGCGCTCAGGAAGAAAGCCTGAATACTGATTAAAATACCTCAAACTCCACTTATATTTTGCGCCTCTAGTTTCTTGTACTTTATCAAACCCTGCTGTACAAGCTTCTTCTATAGTTGCAGTGATATCCTTATCTCCTCTTAGGAGCTGAGAAGTATCCGATAAAAACAAATCTTCTGCATCTACTATGTTTAAACGTAAAAGACCAAAATCGAACTTTTTTTTCACAAATAATCTTCCTTGCCTGCATTAAGTATATAAAGTGAGCATCTATTTTTAATCACTTTAATTCGATAAAATTGATGAGGTAAAATAACGTTGATCGTTTAGTTGTTCTAATCTCTTTGATTATTTAACTAACAGCTCTTCTATCTTAGTTACAATTTCTTCGAGGTTATTATCATAATTCACAAAAAGCTTATCAGCTAATAGCGGAACTTGTTGAATTAAAGCATCGCTATCGCCTACTATAAGTGGAAGCAGTTTAGTTTTACCTGAAGAAATTTCAGAAGTTAAGACCGCATTCAGCTCTTTCATTGGCCATGATTTTTTTATAGAGTTTTCAGATATAATCGCTATAACAAACTTAGATTTTTGAAGTGCTGTATTAATCTTTGATACTAGAGAATCACCCCAACTTATTGAAAAACAGTCAATGAATGTATTGATTTTGCGCTCTATTAATTTTTCATATAAGGGTAACGCTACATCAACTTTATCCTCACTAGCATGGCAAATAAATATATCATTCATATCAAGCACTTCCTTTAACTTCTTAATAGCATCAGGTGGGTTAGAATCTAATTCTAATACTTGCCTGCATAAGTTTAAATATGGAGAATGATCCTCCCCTTTTATCATTTTAATAAAGCTTAGATGACCATACACTGCTCGTTTATAAATCGAGCCATTTAAATTTCCAAAATTAATACTAGAATCTGTAGCATGATATCTAATTTTTATAAATCGCCTTTCTGCTTCTAGAAGATTTTTCTTCCATTCATTAATCATAGCTCTAGTTTTACGGATGAATTTTCTATTTACATTTACCCCTTCATTTACAACTAAGCCAGTTACCTCTTGTCTTTGTGATTTATGCTGTAATCTAGTTTTTTTGTGATTAACTTCAAACCCTGAATCCTTAATTATTTGCTCAAGTACTCGACCTACTTTATATTTATAGCTGCCATCTTCTGTTAGTTCTTTCTGAACAATAATATAAGGAAAAGCTTGATTACTTGAAAATGTTATATCATCTGCATATCGAGTATATGTGAAATAATATTTTCGAGCTATTTGGACCAGTTTTTTATCCAAATATGCCGACGCCAAGTTAGATAGAACTGGGGAAGTGCTCGCCCCTTGCGGAAGCCTCTGATTATGAGTGCATAATTGTGCTAAAACTGTTGCTGCGGCCCCTCCCATATTAAATGGGGTATTTAGAAAGATACCTCTAACTCTTCCAAAATTCACAGAATGAAAGAAATCCGATAAATCTATATTTAAAACAAACTTCTTTTTTTTATGTTGCTCGGCATTAGAAACGATTCCTTTTCCATTCCCAACAAAACCATGCACTGGCTTTTTCACTCTGTAGTGAGCTTCTATTAAAGGCTTGACTTTGTTTTGCAAAATCTTAATCGATGCTTTAGGAGCATCTATACTTCTCAACTGTCCAGACTTCTTTTTGACTGTAAACGAGTTATAGTTTGGCTTTTCGTGGTATAAAATATGGAGAAAAACACCGACTGGTATTTCTAATAAATCAGCAACATCATTACTTGTTTTCAACCCAACAAATTTTTCTTTGACCTCCTCTAAGTCTCTTGTCAACTCAGGCAGGAGTTTAGGATTTTTCCAGAAAAATGTTCTACCGTGGTTTATTCTATTCGGTTCAAATGAAGACATATCAAAAAAAGAAAACATGTAAAAGTTACCAGCTGTGAGACACTCTGCTATTAAGAAGCTCCAATCCAATCACCTTGAGCCACTTAACAGTAAAACTGGAAGCGATAAACTAAACAGTAAAGAGCTAACCGGAGCGTTTGCTACCTTGAGTTCCTAATCCGAAGCAGTAACAACTTCAGACATTTTGGATTGGAGCCGCTGCAAATAATACATTAATAATCAATTAGTTGTAAGTAATTAATACACTAAAACTAACATTTTTATCTAATATATCAATTTCATAGTCTCTTAGGCACAAGGATAGTTATTCATCAATCAAGGTCAGATCAGATCAAATTGATTATCGAGTTACTCTGACCCTATTGATTTTTACGACATTAATTCGCTTTTATATTTCTTGAACAGTTTTTCATAAGATCGATAAGCTTTTTTGCTTAGCTTGTTCAGCATTTTAGCAATAGCCTTTTTATCAGATTTAGTCCTTTTGTCTTTTTCATGCATCCCAATAGATATCTGTCCATTGTCTTCCATCCTTGTATGGAGCTCTAGCTCTTCAAGAAAAGCAGATAGATCAGAAATAAATACTTTCTTTTTCCTTTCTACAAACCATGAATGTAGTTTTGCGTCTGGGTAAGTCCAATCCTCTGATATATGATTTAGAGGAATTAGATATTCTAAAGGGAATGAGTGTGAAAAGTTATGATCTCTCAAAAGAACTGCAGAGTCACTGTTGAACATAAGTTTAGAATATAGCTCCTTGAAAAGCGCAATATCAGCCTCTCTTCTCTTCTTCCATCCGAATGTGAGCATGTTTGCCAGCCAGCCTAATATCAATTCCATTTGAGTTCCTTGCTACATTGGTGGTGAAAAATATAACGCCCGCAGCACGCGTGGCTTTGTAGTGAAGGAAAAGCCGTAACGAAAAAGCCATCACTGTGACTACCCTTGTTATGTGCCAACCTAAAATGGAGTGTCATCCCACTCTTTCTCCTGCTCTGCCTTACTTATTATTATTTTCTGTACATTAAACTTACTAAGCATTGAGTTAAGGCTGTCTAGAAATTCTTTAGATTCAGTAAGTCGCGCATTATCAGTTACTTGCAACTTAAGATTTTCCAGAATGTCTGAAGGCACCCCTTCTATAGATTTGAATATCGATACTTTTTCGATAGCCTCCTCGCTCGTAGTTGCATTTGACAGGGCACCCGAAAGCGAAATTAATATTCTATTTTTGGTTTTAGTAGACTTTACCAGTGTCTCAAATATCGCTTTAGCTACCTCACCAATGTTCTTTTCTTGCGCCTGAATCCCCTGATACTTTCCAATAAATCCGTAAGGATCTAGCCCCCTACGGATTGGTATAATTAAAATATCACGGCCAACAGCTACCCCAACTTCCTGATCACACCATTTACTTTCTTGAAAGCCTGGCATAAGAATAGCTGCTAGGGCATCCATAGTTTTTAGTCCAGCTTCGATTTCATTCTGCCATTCTTTTGTTGGCTCAATATCTTCATGGGCGACAAAGCTCGATATGGCATATTTTCTTAAGGCTGTTTGGAGGTGTGATGTTTGAATCTTGAAGGAAGCCAAATGGCTCAGAAACAACCGAAAATGCCCTGCCTTCCAGAAACCTATTTCCCTAACCACTTCAGCTCCGCTCGGCACATCAACAAGTTCCAGCTCACCTGCAATTGTGAGAAGTAATTCCTCATCGATACTAGCGAGCATATCCTTCGCGTAAGATCTTTTACTATTGTGGGGATAATCATCTTGCGTAGGAACACCATGCCCTCGAAAGTAAGTATCAATATCCGAAAATGTCATCCTAGACTGTAGTTCAGCGCCAATATCATCTAAGAATTTTATTTTTTCTAATCCATTCATATTTGTCCAAATTTACTCTCAGAGCACATAACGCCGCCAACAACTGCGAAGCAAGCTGGCGATTAAATTGCCCCGCAATTTGAGTGATAGATTGCGGAGTCAAATTGCTTGGCCTTGTTAAATTTCGTCACTCTCAAGCTCGGTAAGATCTTCGACCCCAGCCATATCTGCTAACATTTTTGTATACAGTTTTAATACCCTCTGAAGCTCAACTAGTTCTTGCCTAAACTCTTCACATTTGGATGGATCATTAAATGCTCCGTTTACTGATAAACCGTGCCACTTAGCCGTAAAAGGTCTGACTATTTGGTTCAGGACAATAATGGCAATTTTAGTAAATTCAATGCAATGACGGCCGTTATTCTTCATAACATCGCGGGTGATAGAAAATATTGAAAATATACTCGTTAGAGCTGTTTTTTCATCACCATGGTTGTCATCCAGTTTCTGAGTAGTAATTCTTGTTAGTAGCTCAATATAAAGCTCCCATGCAGCTGCTTTGTCCTCATCCTGTGGATTCCACTCCATTTCGAGAAATGGAGCTTTGATTTTGAGGGAAGTCATATCCCAGTTTTCTAGCCATTTTCCCCATTTCATAGTTAGGACCAACTAGAAGTTGAACGATTTTTTCCGAACATATCACGAGAATTATCTGGGTTAACTTGTTTTCGGCGATTAAATGCTTCATGAATCCATTGTTGAATATCATATGGATCATTAGACCAATTATGAATCTTAGCGAATTCACAATCTAAGTTATCTTGTAGTCTTGGCGGGATAGTTCCCTTGTTGTATTTATTTGTATCAGACCGAGGGTAAGTCGGTAGTATGATACCGATTAGGCCTGTTCTTGAATTTAACTGGGTATCGCGGATGCTTGAGGATATTTCCCAATCTACGTGCTTTCTTTTCCATGTTTCTGAGCCAATCAATACAACCGTAACACTTGCTGTTCGTATAAATTCATCTCTAATTTTTTGGCGAATTGTTTCTGTTTTAATCTGTGGGTCGATATCACCGTCACTA
>JBALXS010000176.1:0-8036 GCA_036960485.1 Oceanospirillaceae bacterium | reverse complement strand
CAACACTTGAGCCACGCGTTTGCCTATACTTTCAGCTCGATTGACATAAGCTTTTACTTGCCTTGATGTCGTAGAGTATTTAGCAAAGTCACCGCTTTTGCAGGTTTTAGCTTCGCCGATAATAATGTCATCATCGCTGAGGGAGATAATAATGTCGGTCTTATCTTTACTGGTATTGATCTCTTTACGCACATCTTCGTCTATATTCAAATCGAGTAATTCAAAGATTGCCTTGGTAACTTCTTCGAATTTAACGCCTATATCAGCTTCAGCAACCTCGGCACCTGCTTCACGTAATCCATTCACATCACGTAGTTCTAACAGATCGTAATTATCTATTAGCTTTTCGGTCGCATTAGCAAAACATTCCAGTATCGCAAACCTAGGGTTGCCTCTTTTAGACAATGACATGCTATCGCGAACGGTTCGAATCTCTTCGTTTGATAGCAGGTATAAGATATCGAAGGGGGTTATGCTAAGTGCCCTTAGTTTGTCGGTGTTTACTACTTCGCTTTCTTCTAATTCAAACTGAGTTTTAATGACCTTAATTATTGTCGGGAAATGCGCTTCCAGCGTTTTCAATAACTCTTTGAAACCACTGGTACTTAACGAATCAAACTCTTTATCTGTAGCGCTGGCTAAAGAAGAGAGTATTAACTGAATTCGCTCATCCAGAGTGGTGCCAAGCTTATCGGTATCGATTTCAAGATCTGCTATTAATTGCTTCAAGCGCTCTTTGCGTTGGTTCTGGTTTTCATCGGGTAAGTAAATATCAGTGGCCAGTAGATCTTGTGCGTTTACGCCAGCATGGATAATTGTGTGGATTTTATCTGTTCTAGAAATGCCTCTGGTTTTTCTACCGTGGGCTTTAAGTACATTCGATAATTCGGCATCCGAGAAGGTGCGTAGCAGTCTTAATCTATGTTTATCCGCTAAATCTTTACCTTGTATTTCGTTGAGCAACTCTACGATTTCATCAGGTACAAACACTTCTTGTCTTTTTTTACTGATAAATACCACACCCATTTCTCTTAATATATTGAGTGCTTCAAGTACTCCATCTTTTGGCGTTGTAGCCACTAAATGCTCTATTGCTGCACATTCATCGGTGGTTAACCCCAATTGCAAACTCAGTACGTTCAAAATGCTACGCTCATCATCAGTTACCTTTGCGTCGCGATTAACCCGCGTATCATTCTCATAGGCCTCTGTCATACAAGCATGATAAATAGATAGCGCTTTTCCTCTGTCTGTAGCCGCGCTGCTTTTATTATCTTTAATTTCAGCGTGTAGCTGCTTAGAGAGGGTTTGTAAGGCACTCCACTCTTTAGCGTATAAGCTCTCGATCCAGCTTATACGCGCAACACAATTACCATCTCTGCTTAGGATATTCACCAGCAAATTTATTTGTGCTGAATTCATGAGTAGCTGTTCTTTTACAGCTACCTTATAAAAATCCCTTACAGCAAAATACAGCCGAGTAATTTCGCTGCCTGACGCATTTTTTATTTGCCCGTCAATGCCATCTATAGTCTTCGCCAATTTCTTATTATTTTTTGCAGCATCAAGGCAGAGTTTATCTAAGCTGGTAATGAATTTAGATTTTTCTACTTGATTTACGATGGATAAAACTTGATTTAATTTCATTCGAGAATCCTTTATCGACAATGAAAATCTATAAATAACAACATGCTACCGTACACTAACCCGTAAATAGTTTCGCCCTAGTGATTTTCATGAAAGTGCACGCTAAAATGCAATTTTTGCCTTTTAAATTAATACCTCATAGTCAACAACAGTTAACTGACTGTTATTAGCTACATGCTTGTTATGTTTCTCACAATTCCTAACCAAACAGTGACAGTTTGACTTAGCTGTTCAATAAACAAACCTCTGTTTTTATTGATATGAATCAAGTTAATTTTCGCTTAATACTACATTCAAAACATTAGAGTTATGCAAACTTGAAATCGAAAGATCAGAAAAATCGATAGCCTCAGAATAAATTGAAATCCACAAAGCTTTCAAAATTTAAAAAATCGCTGTCCTGTATAAACTACTTTGCTCTTCCCATCTCTCATTAATCTGCCAGTCTCATAACCGTTAATTTTCATCAACAATTAATTTACAATTTCAAAACAAATCAAAGAGATAATTTTATGTAAAAACAACAACATAAGATACTGTAACTAGTTATAGGTTTTGGAGCTATTTTTGAGCGAAAACACTAAAAAATCATGTTTTTTTATAAAA
Organism: Oceanospirillaceae bacterium; assembly: GCA_036960485.1. Taxonomy (GTDB): domain Bacteria; phylum Pseudomonadota; class Gammaproteobacteria; order Pseudomonadales; family Balneatricaceae; genus Rs1. The sequence goes on along the minus strand of JBALXS010000176.1, from coordinate 5,783 downwards.
ACATGAAGTTCTCTACTGAATCTAGCGATTCACTCAAGATTAAAGCTGCCTTTAATCGTTATAAATAACTCAAAAAAGCGTCTGCCCTTTATTAATATTGAATGAAGAAAGCCATCCTATACATAGGAAAATGACTGTAGTAGAAGAGTTTAGAACCGAGGTAATCAGTTCGTTTAATAATATGGACATCCATAAATCCTTTTATGGCTCCGTAGCTTAAATTTTTGCTTTATAGTGTTTATGGTTTTATAGCTTGTTAATAATAGTTAAAAGAATTAAGTAAATAAGTGCTGTTAGTTTTTAAAAGTGCCTGCCCCATACCTCAGTAAAAACGCTAACTTGAATACTCTCTATATCATGAAAGAACAGCTTCAAGATTTATGGAAGCCTGAAACGTATGAGGAAATGCAAACAAGGCTAGAAGAGTGATGAATCAAAAATGCTCTATCTTAAAAAGTTTGCCAAATCGCTGAGACGACATCAGGTGGGGATCTGCAATTATGCGAAACACAAGTTAACCAGCGCTAAGATAGAGGCAGGAAATGTCAGGATTGGTATGATCCGCAAGCGAGCCAGGGGAATTAGGGATACACAATACTTCAAGCTGAAGATACGCCAATCATCGTTACCAGATGATCAATTAATGTTTTATACATAAGATTAATCACACTCAACAAAGCAGAGAAGAGCCTAGTTAAAATCAACGACAAAGGAGCAAAAACCAACTGTTTTTTGTCTTTATTTAACAGCTTGTTATATCGCTTTACAATGTAGATTTAGCAAACACCATTGCTTTCTGAATTTCTTTAGCAGATAGCTTAAGTTTAAGACTTTTTGCACCATCTACTGCATCTTGAAATACACTTTGATCTGACTCGTCCAAAGCATCAAAATCTGGCTGGATGATAAATATAGATTCATACCAACCTAAGGCTTGAATCAAGTTTACTTTTCGATAATCATTGTCAGAGTATGCCATACCTAGATGTCTTCTAGCTTCAAAGTCACCTTTTGCCACTGCATCTTTCCAGTTTTTAACTGCAAGGTTCCTATCTTGTATTATCCCTAGACCTTGGTAAGTTAGAAAAGTTACGTTACTAAGTGCCATAGCTTGAAATTGCTCTTCACCTTCATATTTTAACGGCGCTTCAATAACGTAATTCCAATGAGCAGCAGCAACTTCATAAACCTTATTTCTATAAGCTGTTGTTCCCATATAGAATTGACACTCAATATCTGTATATTCAAGCTCATCTAAGTATTCTATTTTGCATTTATCTGCGAATACAGAGGAACTTAAAAATAGAAATAAAATAGCTAATAACCTAAGATTCAACGCAATGCTCCTTATGCGATATAACGCCCGCAGCTGCGGGCGAATTGTAGTGACGAAGGAACGAAAAGGCGCTCTGCCAGCCTGCGCTTGTTATGCCTTTTGACCACGACTTAACGCTCAGCAAAGGCTAGCTTTGCACCTAACATGACAAATGTAACTGAAAAAGTACGTTGTACGTATTTCATTATCTTGGGATAACCTACAACATATGTACTGACACTGTTAGCTAACAAGCCATAAAAAATGAAAACGAACAACGTCATAGCCATGAAAACGACACCTAGAACGAACATGTTTATTAAAGGCGATGCGGCTTGTGCAGGGACAAACTGGGGAAGAAAGGCCAAGAAAAAAACTGACAGTTTAGGGTTTAGAATGTTGATAAGGAACCCTTTGGTGCCAATCGCGAGCATACTTGCTCTCTCACCGTTATCGTCTAGAACTAAGCCGCCAGTTTCTTTCCACATCCCCCACGCGAGATAGAGTAAATACGCAACACCTACAAACTTTATGATTTGGAATAATAATGCACTGGTATGGATCACGGCCGCCAATCCCAAGATACAGGCCAATAGTGACGGAATGATGCCAGCTGTACACCCTAGCGCTGCAAATACACTTGCACGAGCATTCTGAAAAAGGCCTACTGAAATTGTATAAATAACACCTGTACCTGGAAGTAAAACAACTATGAGGGAGGTAATTAAAAATTCTGTGCTTATCATATGGGCTCCTTATTTGAGTGAGGTATAACGCTTTGCTCACCTGCGTAGTAAGTTGGCACGTATTTTTGCTCCGCAAAAATCGTGACAGCTTACGGAGTCCGGTGCAGCAACTTGTTAACTGCTTGTCTCTAGTAGCAACAAGAAACTATTTAAATTGGGAGACAGTTTACGCCAATAAATATCATCCCGCCAAATTATGGATGGCTCATTACTTGAATCTCTAAAGTCGAAACAGAATGGTGAACCATCACCAGAAAATCCAAAGCAGACAACTTTAGAAAAATCTATTATATCTGGTATGGAGCCAGGGTAATTGTCATCTGTCTCTGCCCCATAATCTCCATCAGCAACAAAATCTTTAGATAATTGAATTGTAGCATCTAATATTTCTTGTTCTGTGGATAGTAGAGAACTAAATTCTGTTTCAAGAATATTACCGTAACTATCAATATTAGACTTAAGATTCCATGAGCCTATCTTTCTGAATAACTCTCCAGAATTTATGATTTCTTCCATTAGTGGAGGAACTGTATTATCTCTGATTCTCATATGCAGTTAACGCCCGCATAAGCTGTGGAGTATATCTGGCGACTTTTTTGCGGCTTTTGCAAAAAAGCCGACAGATTTACGGAATCAGATTTAATGCGCTTGTTAAGTTTTGATTCTATACCATGCATATAGATCTCGAACCTCCCCATGACTTACTACATCCAGCTCAGTTACTCTAGCCTTAAAAACTGAGGTATTTTGCGCGAGCTGTTCAGGCATTTCAGTTGTGTTAATCCTACGAGCTAGTTTCATTATGTACTGACAATGATTTAGAAAAATATCACTTTCTTTCTCATTTAGAGTGCGCTCTACAACCAAACCAATTTCGGTAAATAGCGAGCCTGGATCCAAAGCCAATATGGATCGATCAATCAACTTCGATATATACCATTCATCGGTTGTCCCGTCCTTTCTATATTTTTCAATTTCGGTTAGATACACGATATTTCCGACTTAAACTTAACGCCGCAATAAGCGGACAAAGATTGTTGGCTACACTTATTGAGGAACGAAACAAAGCCAACTGTTTTTGTTCCGTTTAATTGTCTTGTTATGCGCTTTAGCGACAATGAAGTTAATTAGCCTGGCTCTATTTATTTTGTTTCACTTTGCACCCAGCGGTGAACATACCTGTATCGCCCCAGGCCCGAATGACGGCTCGCCTTATAATAGATACACTCGATAATACTGGTAAAGGAATCCATTTAATTATCAAAAACGCCATGGTGAACCATCGCAAATTTCATACTAAAGGTGATATTAAAATAATAGTTTATATAGCACCAATGCTAGTTGCTCAGAGAGCTCACTAGCAGATACTTTAAGATTAGAAGATGTAATGCAATAACCTTCAATGAAGGGCAGCAAAATGGCAACTGCATTGTTCAACGTAGTTTTTTTACAGCCTTCAGGGGCGATTTTCTTCAGTTCATCAGAAAGCATGGTATGGAACTGGCCATAATATTCGTCAACTGCTTTCTTTACAGCACTGTTGCGTTCTGAAATTGCCCAGATTTCTTTGAAGACAACAGCACAATCGCTCTTTTCAATATCTTTTAAAATATGCAGTATTAAGTGACTTAATTTCTTTTCTGGACTGGGCTGTTCAGGTAATGTGAGAACTTGCATTGATTCTGCGTATTCCAATAAAAACCCTTCCAGCAGCGCTGCCAATAACAACTCTTTTGTTTTGAAATAGTACTGAACATTACTCAGCCGCATATCTGCAGCTTCGGCAACTTTTCTCATACTTAAGCCTTGGTCACCAGAGGCTTTCAATATGTTCATCGCACAACTCAGTATGTGTTTACCTTTCGGGCCCATCATTCTCTCGCTCTATCATCATTTTCAATAAAAACAATATATAGGTATTGACGCAATAGGTCAATTGACCTATATTAATCTAGGTCGACCGACCTAATTTATTGTGGAGTTATATATGAAAGGCCTAGTAGTTAATAACCAAAAGAACTTTGTTCTTAAAGATAGTTTAATTCACCCTATTCCTGGGCAAGATGAAGTATTGGTGAAGGTTCACAGCGCATCGGTTAATCCCTATGATGCAGAAAGTGCCGAAGGACGGTTTGATGAGTACTTTGCAGACTATGGCGTGGATAAAGAAGTACAATCGGGCTTAGAGTTCTCGGGCACCGTGGTATCTGACGGCACTATCTTTAAACGCGGCGATAAAGTGTTTGGTTATGTCAACATGATCACAGGCTGGAAAAGTCACGCCGAGTATCTTGCCATCGGCGAAGATGCTATCGCTTTAATGCCGCAGAATCTAACATTTCCTCAGGCCGCAGCGATTCCTTTAGGCGCCTTAACGACCTTGGTTGCCTTACAGGATTTAGGACAACTTCAAAGCGGCATGAAAGTATTAATCATTGGCGCAGCAGGAGGCTTAGGTTTACAAGGCACTCAAATTGCCAAGCTGCTAGGTGCTCATGTTAGCGTTATTGCGGGAAGCTCCCAAACTGAATATTTACAATCCTTTGGAGCTGATGTTGTGTATGACTACAACCAAATTAACGTTGAAAATATTGAAGATACTTTTGATGTCATTTTGGATTTAACCAATCAGAAAAAGCTCGATAAAATGAAAAAAGTTCTGACACCTAATGGTGTCTTTATTCCTGCTGAGCCAAATGCTGAAAATGGTGGAGAATCGGAAGATCCACAGGTAGGTTATTTAATGGTGATGCAAGGAGATTATGAAAAGCTTACCCGTATTGCGAGTTGGGTATCAGAGGGAAAATTGAAAGCGGTGATCGATAAAGAGTTTAATTTCACCGACTATATAAATGCCCTGTCTCGTTTACAAGAAAAAGGTCGCCGCGGGCGTATTGTTATGAGCTGGTAATCTAGAGAAATAGGGGCGGAGGACATATAACGCCTACCAGCAACGGCGAACGAAGTGAGTCCAGCACAGCGTGTTTTTGCTGGGCAATGTTGGCTGGTTTGGTTATATGTATTCATATTTCGTTTAATGGGATAACTCCAGTTTTCTTTTTTTCTTATTCTGGAGTTTCCATTTGCCCCTTGAAAGTCCCAAGGTAAATAACTTTTGAGCACTTACCCATAACTATTTCACGCCATGAGCTATCTGAACAGAATTTTGACCACAGAGGCTTTGGAACATTAATTTCACCAAGATCTCCAAAGTGAGCCCCAATTAAGAATTCTACGTTAAATAAATCCTGATCCTCATCTAAGATCCGATAACCCTGAGGTAAATTTGTTTCATTCATGGTTTAGTCTGCATTTGACATATTTTGTCCGTTTGAGCTGCTTGTTAGATTTGAACCAACCATTAATTGAATACTTAATTCAAATTTCTTCGCAATCCAAAAAGTAATTATATATATCGAAATTAAAATCAATTTGCTCTTCGAATATTGAACAATTGCTCTTAGTTATTTCGTAGTAATGATTACACGGGTGTTCATTAGAGAAGCCTAAACTCGATCTAATTTTATCACAAGTGATATTTATTAAAGGATATTCATTATCAAAAAATTCTTGGTCTTTTCTTCCAGAAGTCACTGAAAACTCATACTTAGGCGCATTAATAGAATGTGATAATTCCTCAATAAATAAGCCGAAACTTTCAATTTCATCCAACACTTTTGAATTAAATCCAGCTGAAGAAATGTACATATAATAGTCATAGC
>JBALXS010000175.1:0-8083 GCA_036960485.1 Oceanospirillaceae bacterium | reverse complement strand
GGCATCAAGAAAAAAAACAGCTTTCTGATAATCTCGATAACTTCTGGTTATTAGATTAACTACCTGCTATTCCCTGGGCTGAATAATTCAGCCTTTTACTTACTCCCCCTGCTTATTCAGCCTTTATTCCACTGTTTTTATACACAAATCTCAGTGCGCTTGCCGTTATTTTACACCTCAAATCTTACTTCTATAGTTTATCTTCAAAATGTCATATATCAGTAACATATAGCAGTTATTGTAAATCAGTGCCGTTGTTCATGGGTTAACGTTATACCCAACAACGATTTCCTGTAAGAAATTTGACTATTTTAACTGCTAAGTTTATGGAGATTAGATAATGTTAACCCAAAATAACTTCGAGAATAACAATATCCAAATTGATGTATTTAATGCCATTGTAGGATATGACGATAATCAAACTAACTCTAAAAAGGATAAAAAATCAAAACGCATGTTTGCTGCTAGACGCGCGATAGAACAGCATCAGGAAACCAAACAATTATCCCTATATATCAATGAAGTTTGGTTCAGCGAAGGGCGCTAAATTACTGCTGCTATAGCCATGCTCCGCTCATTTTCACACCAAGCGGAGCAATAATCTACTGCCCCCGTGTTGATATTACTGCTTAGACTATGAAAAGGATATCAGACCTTCTGCATACATTGGCCAGCAATCAATGGGATTAGCGCAACACAAAAAAGGGCTATAGTATAAATAATTACCCTTTGTGCGTTTATGTTTTCGATTTTATTTTTTTTACCGAAATAAACGCTATACCGGCACTGATATCTACACTTATATCTAAATTCATACCTACAAATTCGCTTCTGTTAAGCCATTATATGTTTGCTTGCTCAACTTAACCATTTTCTCACCGATGCCGATGTTTGCCGCTGAACCTTGAATGGCTTTTTCTGCATCTTCAATCACGCGTTCAAACTTCACCGATATTTCCATGAACTGACTGAGCTCATCATTTGCCCTTTGATGAATATTTTCGATACCGTGAAATAACTTCTCAATACGCTCGTAAGCTTCATCTGTGGTATTTTCCATACTCGATCGACTATCCTTCGAAACGGATGACATGGCTGAGTTTATAGCTACCGACATCTTTTCAATTTCATCTTTTAAAACAACTTCGTTTTTACGTAAACTCAATAAATTATCATTAATGTGCTTAGCATTGGTTTGCGAGCTGGCGGCCAAGCTTTTTACTTCGTCTGCTACCACAGCAAAACCACGACCAGCCTCACCCGCTCTCGCAGCTTCGATTGCGGCGTTTAATGCCAGCAGATTAGTTTGGTCAGAAGTAGAAGAGATGGCACTAGCTAAGCTAGCAATATCGTCAAAGGAACGTAGGAATATATCTAGCTCTTGGTTTAGTTCACCCGAAAATTGCGCGAAACTTCTAATTTCGTTACTTAAAGATGAAGTTTCGCTACATATACTACCCAGATTTAACTGTAGTTGCTGAAGAGCATGTTTATCTTGATCTAATGTTTCAACAATCGTTCTCAACTCAACAATAGAGCAATGGATAGATTGTGTGAGCTCTTCAAAAAAAGTTAAGCGCTCTTTTGAGGCACCATTAACACGACTTGCATTGGTTAATACTTGCTGCGAAAGTGTGTGCAAGCTATCGACGCTTTCACTAAACTGATGCTCAGGCTTGAGCTCACTGGTGCTAGTTGCCAGCTCATCTGTATTCTCTCTCTGCTTTGTGCATACCCACCAAACAACTAAAGCTGAAATAGCGAAATTTATTATAGATAACGGCCAATTAACGTTACTTTCACCGAAAAGGCTATTAAATTGGTTAACAGTATTTAATAGACTACCTAGTAAAATGATCGCTAAAATAGCGTGAAACAAACTGAAGGGCTGTGTATTAGTATTACTTTTCAAAAGGTGTCCTCACTATTACTAAATGTTAGGAGTACGTCAAATTCCTAGCATCAAAAAATATTTAAAATTTACTTTAATAGTAAATTACATATTTAAAAAACATCTGAATTACAAGGTGTTTATACACAATTCAGAGTCAAGTTAATAGCGTCAATTACATATAATTAATTTTACATTAAGGTTGTTTTTCCAGCGGCAAACTTCACGACATTCAACCTACAACTAACCACTAAAACGGAGCGCATATGAAATCTGATATTATTAATTTAGAAAATAAATTCAGCCAATTTACTGAGCATTGGTCCCCTCGGGTGATTGCACAAATGAATGATTATCAATTTAAGTTAGTGAAAGTTGCAGGTGAGTTCGTATGGCACGAACATCCTGATACTGACGAAGTGTTTATCGTGATAGAAGGCTCTTTAAACATCGAATTTCGAGATGGCACCAAAACCCTAACAACAGGTGAAATGCTAGTCATTCCTAAAGGAGTTGAGCACAAACCTAGTGCAGTTTGTGAATGTAAAATTATGATTATTGAACCTAAAGGGGTCATTAATACTGGAGATGCAAATAGCAAACTCACTGCACAAAACGATGTGTGGGTATAATATTAAATACATGACTAAGCGAATTACTAAAACTAGGTGACAAGCTTAACCGCTGTCACCCTATTGATGATCGCTTATGCGAGTTTAGTAAGCTGCAACAACTGTTAGCTCAACCAGTAATTCTTGGCGAGCCATATGCGCTTCTACACAGGCACGAGCTGGTTTTGGGCTATCAACTAACCAGGCATTCCATACTACATTCATCGCTGCAAAATCTTTCATATCACGCAGATAAATAGTCACTGACAACAGCTGCTCTTTTGCGCTGCCCGCCTCTGCTAATAGTGCATCGACTTTATCAAGGCAGCTTTGGGTTTGCTCGCCAATCCCTTGCGAGGGATCACTTGCCACTTGCCCACACAAATAGACGGTATGGTTGTGCTTAACAATTTTACTAGAGCGATCAGTTGAACCACTACGTTGAATATCCATTGATAATGACCTTTTGTTGTATCAAAAAAGCCACTGTAATGTGAAGTGTTCTGGATGTCGACCGCTGCTGCGAAAATGTAACCGAGTATATTTTATCGTTGTATAAGAAAGCTTTATTCAATAACGGTGCTTTTTACATCCAGCGCTATAAAGTACTCATTGTATTAGTAAAATAACCATCGATATAAGAATACTTCTCTGGTATAAAAGCCATCCGGTTGAATCCGCAGTTTACCTACCCAGCTATTTTCGGTTACTTTTTAATGCTGGCTATTAGCATTGCCAATAATTGATAATTAACAAATTAATTTAAAAGTTTAAATATTATGAGCCAAAACAGCACCAATAAAACAAACAAACCAAGAGCAAACTCTTTTTTTGAATACCTTTCGCCTTTTGGTGTTATTTCAACAAGGGAATTTATCTACAGATTAGTTAGCTTTCTGGGTCTATTGTTATTTTTCTGTGTGGTGGCAGTACCGTTAATATCGATAATCCCTTCGTATTTCGAAACAGCTCAGAACCAATCTAATATAGACCTTTTGTTCTTTAGTGCAGGTATTAGTATAGTCATGTTGTTGTGGTTTTTACTCGCGACTATCACTAAGGAATATCGTACTTATGGCATGCCTATCCCATTTATATTTGCATTGGCTACGCCTCTTATACCGCTGCTGTTTTTTATAAGGTACTTTTTCTCATCTAAAATCGAGCGCCAAATAAATACCGAACGTGCCCTAGAGCAGCAATTATTTCGTGAGGCAGAAAAAGAACTAGCGCGTAAGAAAAAACAGCCCATTAGAGATTAATATCTAGGGAGTACTGCCGACGCTACCGACAGCACTTTTTATCTATCTGTTATCAATTAAATATCAATCAGCCTTCACTTCTCTCATTACTAAGTCAAATAACTGTTGAGCACCAAAACTTGGTAAACTTTTACCATTAACAAAAAAGGTCGGTGTTTTTTTGACACCTGCACTTTGCACATCTAATGCTTCTTGTTTAAGCAATGCTGTAAACTTTGGGTCTTGAATATCAATTTTTGCTCTTGATAAATTTAAACCGACCGATGCCGCTATCTGCCAAGCTTTATCAATATTCGGTTGTCCATGAATTGCCCACTCTGGCTGTCTTGTTAAAATTGCTTCTAATACGGGTTTAAATAAGTTTTGTAAACGTGACGCCTCCAATATTCTCACTACTTGATCTGAGCCTTTATGAAAAGTGGTATAACGTAAAACTACCCTTACATCCTGAGGTTTTTTCTCTAATATTTCTTTCACTACCGGATAAAAAGCTCTACAAGCTTCACATGCCGGATCAAAAAATTCGACGATGGTCACTTTAGCATCTGCAGGCCCAAAACTTGGAGAATAATCCCGCTCAAGTAGTGTGGCAGCAACCTTAGGCTGCATGCTTTGGTTAGACGGGCTAGACTGCAACCATGCAAAGCTTGATATTGCAAAAATCACAATTGCAAACACGCCGGATAAAATCATTATATTTTTGCGGTTCATGAAACATTTTTCCTCATAAAGATAGTAAGTGTTATTGAAATAACGGTAAAACAAAACAGCGACAGGTAAGGCAGTGCAATCACATCATACAGCGTCATACCACTACCCCCACAGGGAATATCACTAGCACAAGGGACTATCTTAAGGGTAATCACCCCGGCATATAACAAGGAGTGGTAAAGCGCGAACGTCATACCAATTAACGCCAGCGGCAGTGCGTATGAAGCAGCTTTGTAATCTGATTTATAACAACCAATGCCGAGAATAATAACTAGTGGAAACATGCTAATACGTTGATACCAACATAGAGTACACGGCATCTTTCCTAGTATTTCACCAATAAATATAGCGCCCAATGATGCAACCAGTACAATAAACCAGGTGAGGCATAACAACCACCAAGCATTGATCGATGGAGCTGGCGGGGTTTGCGGTATTTTTTTCACGTCACTATATCTCTAAAAAACAGGGCGCTATAATAAACCCTGAAGCCACAAGAGAGTAAAGTATTTCACAAATAATTTCATAATAGGAACCACCAATGATTCAGGAAATAATCCACTTCTCAATTGTCGTCAACGATTATGATGAAGCTATTGATTTTTATGTGAACACTTTAGGATTTGAATTACTCGAAGATTCTTACCAACCAGAGCAAGATAAAAGATGGGTATTAATTGCGCCAAAAAACTCTAAAGGTGTCAGTATTTTATTAGCCAGAGCTTCTAATGATGAGCAGCACAATTTTATCGGCAACCAAACCGGTGGCAGAGTCTCGTTTTTTTTAAACACTGATGATTTTTGGCGCGATTATAAACTGTACTCAGATAAAGGAGTTAAGTTTGTACGAGAACCCAGCGAAGCTGATTACGGCACCGTGGCGGTATTTGAAGATTTGTATGGTAATCGATGGGATTTGTTACAGATGAAACCGAAGCATCACGTATCGCTGCGTATTTCATAATAAAATAGTTCAGTTCATTACTATCTACCAATATAGATATAAAAAATATATTACTACACAATAAGCTGAAATTATGACAGAGGACTAGCGAAGATAAACTGTTTATAATATTTTTTTGTAATATGATCAGTTTCTTCAACGAACCGTTTTTTTAATTATTATAACCACTTTATTCATTGGAATATGGAGTAACTCTGTGTTTGCTGATTTTAATATTAAGGCCATCCTGTTTCTCATTGTTATTTCTCTGCTTACATTTTTCTCACACCGTATCGGCTTACTAGATGTGTCCTTGAAGCTTACTGAACCTCAAAATCATCATGAAATTGTAGTTTTTTCTATGGGTGATACTACTGCAAAATTAGAACAGCAAAAAAAAATTTCTACCGTAAATTGTATGATCACTGGCATTCAAGAATTTAGCTTGTGTGGACTTAGTTATAGACTTACTGAGCACATCCGAAATGGCGTTGATTTATCAATTTATGATCAAGTAGCGCTAAAAATTAACTTTCAATCTCCACACGAAAAACCAAAACTTAAAGTTTCGTTTAGAAATTTTAATGAAAAATATGCAAATGAAAAAGATTTTGTCTCTCTTAAATTTAATACCATTACCTTTAAGCCTGTGGACTACCCAGATCAGATCATTGTACCTCTAAGTGCTTTCCAGGTAGAAAACTGGTGGATTAATCAATATCAGGTCAACTTTGCTAATAGTTATCGTGATATGAGCAATATTAGCTCTGTAGAAATTATTGCACAAGATCTTCCCCTAGCTGGTAATTATAAGATAACCATCAGTGAGTTAACTTTACATGGAGAGCTTATTTCTGAAATACATTTATTCAAATTGATGTTATTGCTATGGTTAATAAGTGCAATTTTATTAGTGTTCAGGCAAAAAAATATACACTCACGACTGTCATTTACAGATACATTAACTGGAAGCCTGAATAGAAGAGGTGTTCAAAAACATATTGAACGTGATGTGCTACCTGTAAATGATAGTTCAGATATTCATTTCATTTATATTGATATTGATAACTTTAAAAAAGTCATTGCTACTTTTGGCCATGTAGTCGGCGATGAACTCATAGTAGTATTTGCTAATAGAGTGTGTGAATTACTAAGCAAACAACATAAAACCCAATATAAATTGGGTAACCTTTCAGGTGGTGAGTTTGCGATTTTGTTGTCAATGGTTAATTTAGTAGAAGTAGAAAAATTGATTGAGCTATTACTAAAGGATTACCAAGCGCCTGTATTGTTAGGAAAGCATAAAATATATTTAAATATCTGTATAGGTGCTGTCGGAATAAGTAACGAGATGACCACGTTTGAGTCAATTTTATTACGAGCTGATTCAGCTATGAATTACGCTAAAAATAGAGGAAATTATCAATATAAGATTTTTGATGATAATGTCGCCGATGAAATTTTCTTTCGTAAATCAGTTGTGGAAAAGATAAAAATAGCGATTGAGAATAATGATTTCACGTTGAATTATATGCCTATAGTTTCATCCCATGATCTCGTTACCCGACATGTTGAGGTTTTATTAAGATGCCAGTCAAAGCCAATGAATGGCATAGGTCCCGATGTATTTATCCCTATTGCCGAGGAATATAATTTAATTGAACAAATTGACTTCTGGGTCATTGAGGCTGTTTTTAAACAGATTAATGCAGCTCAAAGCTATATTTCAGATCTAGCTTTAGTTTTTTGTATAAATATCTCTGCAGCTGAGTTGCGCAATTTAGATTTCACTAACACACTGCACGATTTATTAAAAAAATATCAAATTGACCCTCAATTTATTGAGTTAGAGATCACAGAAACAAGTTTGATCGAAATAGATGATCGAAGTATTCAAATTCTTGAAGATATAAAGGCAATGGGAGTTAGGTTAGCACTTGATGACTTTGGCACAGGCTATACAGCGTTTAATCAATTAATTAACTATCCTGTAGACTGCCTTAAAATAGATAAATCGTTCGTAGATTACTTGTGTTCCGATAACTCCTCTTACATAGCCATGGTTAAAGCTATTATTTCAATTGCTCAATCATACGAATTGCAAACCATCGCTGAGGGTGTAGAGACATTTCAGCAATACAAGCTTTTGAAAGAGTTAGGCTGTGATATGTTACAAGGCTATCACTTTTCAAAACCCCTACCTTGGAGTGATTTCATCATTTATATGAAAGAGAGCAACCACTCTACATTAACTACTAAAATGGCTCAAAACCCATTGCGAGAATCCAAATAAGCCAGCTTTATTCAGTAAGATATAATTTTGAAACTGCTTGTCTCAAAACCTTATAGATTATGGAGGGGGCAGAAAAAACAGGCATTATTAACGCTTCGCTAAACGACTTAAAAGTATTGGCTATACTTGCGAAGAACGAGTAAAGCCAAGTACTTCACGTCCGTTTAAGATATTTGTTAAACGCTCGTTATTAATATTTTCCCGTTTAAACATCTTATTTTTTGTAATTATTTAATAACAGGGGCTGACACTAAGCATGTCGCTATCTCACCTAATATATCATTGCTTTGAATATGTTTTCTATAGACCTGATGATGTTCCATACTAAGCCACTCTTCTTCAAGTAACATTTTTGAACTCCCTTCATCAAAA
>JBALXS010000174.1:0-8104 GCA_036960485.1 Oceanospirillaceae bacterium | reverse complement strand
CATAAAGGTGCTTCCCTTGAACTGAAAAACCTTTAGCACGCAGTATGGTATCGCTCATGATATCTAGAGCTACAAAAAGTGTTTCTAGATTTTCTACTATGGGTTCTATTAAAGTATTAGTTTCAGCGTTATTTCCAAAACATAAATCTATAAGGTTAGAAGCACTTATAAAGTTAGTAGAATTTAAAGTAATTAGCGTAAAATCACGCTACTTCCCTGGCTGTTAACTGATGATATGCGTTTAGATAAATATATTTGTAAAAGTACCGAATATGCTTTGCCCGATGCAACTGCGTTAATTGAAAGCAAGAGTGTTGCGGTTAATGGTGTTATTACAACGCTGGCCACTCATCAGGTACATAAAAACAATGTTGTGGCACTTAATGACCAAATATTAACACTCAGAGATTTTCGATACTTACTGCTACACAAACCTGTCGATATGGTTTGTTCTAACGTTGATGATCAATATCCATCAGTATTTAATTTGCTTGATATCGATAGAGTGAGCGAGCTGCACATTGCAGGGCGTTTGGATGCGGATACTACAGGCTTGATATTAATTACCGATGACGGACATTGGTCTTTTAACCTTACATCGCCTCAGAAAAAATGCGAAAAACTATACAAAGTAGTATTGTCTCGCGCTATTTCAGCGGACGCTACGCAACGCTTTTTAGAGGGGATTTATCTGCCAGGCGAATCAAAAATAACCTTGCCGGCAAAGCTAGAGATTATTGATCCGCATAACGTTTTGTTAACTTTAACTGAAGGTCGTTTTCATCAGGTAAAGCGTATGTTTGCAACCATCGGTAATCGGGTGAAATCACTACATCGCCAGCAAATCGGTAACTTAGAGCTGGATATAGAAGCAGGCCAATGGCGCAGTTTAACTAAAGCAGAAATAGCAGGGCTTTGTGCGAGTGATTAGTTGATTGTAACGCTAGGAGCCTGCCCGAGAATAGCGATGAGCGATAAATTTGGCCAAATAAACTAGATCGTAGTAGATCAGTCTGTTCTCGGAGAGCCTCCTATAGGTAAGGTATGAACACTTTTACGGTGCTAGCTGCTTTATTAAATCCATTATTTGTAACGTTTTAGCATCTTCCTCCCCAAAAGTTATTTTGCTACTAGCTAAAGCTCTTTCATAATAATCTTTTGCGATGGCGTATTCTTTGTTATGACTATGTATCGCTCCTAAACTTTTAAAGGTGGCGATGGTACCTGCATGATTTAATCTTAAGTGTCTGAGCCTTGTTTGCTGCATGCCGACAAACATGCTTTGGTCTTCTTCGCTAACTTCTTGCGTATCTTGTAATCTTGCCTGTAATGAGCTTTCAAAATACGCTTGTGCTTGCTGGTATTTTTTCTTTTCTTGCGCCAGCGATCCTAATTTATGGTAAGTGTTTGCAATGCTATGCACGCTAACTCTTTTGAGCTGATTTTTGGTATCCAGAGCTTTTAAGTAATAATCAGTTTCTTTTTGTGTATTGCCTAATAAAAAGTAAATATTGGCAATATCTTCGTACATAATGGCGGTTTCAATGGTGTTGCTATCACCGCTGTCACTATTGGCTTTGAGGTTTCTTTCTAGCAGGGTTTTATAATTGGCTAGCGCTTTATTATACTCGCCATTTTTCATCGCTTCTTTTACTAAAAACTCTTCTTTGCTCTTGGTGAAGTTGGTGAAAAATTCTGGCTGGTAAAAGTTTATTAACATGGCGCTAATAACAGAAAATATGATGCCATAAAAAATTATGTTCGATTGGCGATTTGTCATTAAAAACCTTTTATTTTTTTGTTAAATACTATGTTAAGAGATGTGTTAATCTTGGTATTAATTGCTCTGCTAAATACTCTTTTCAGTAAAGTATTTCATAAATTTGTGTAATGCAATATATAAAAAAAATACCTTAATGAATAGCTATACGTTTTTAAGGATAGATCTAGCGGGATTACCAGCGACTCTATCTGCCGGTTCGACATCTTTAGTGACAACAGAGCCTGCGCCTACGACAGCGCCTTCACCGATAGTGACACCCGGTAGTATAATCGCACCGCCGCCTATCCATACCTTGTCAGCAATGACCACGGGCTTAGCTGTTTCTTCGCCAGCGGCTCTTAATTCAATATCTAAAGAGTGCGCGGCGGTATAAATTTGTACACGTGGCCCCAGCATTACTTGCTTGCCGATAGTGACTTTGCCGTTATCTAATATCATGGCGCCACTGTTGATAAAGCTTTTATCACCTAAACTTAAATGACAGCCATAAGTAATTTCTAATGGCGGATTTATCATACAGTTATCAGCTAGTGTCACGCCCATATCAGTGAGTATTTGCTGGCGCTTTTCTCGAGATGGCTCAGTATTAAAGCGCTGGTAGTTAGCAAAGGTTAAATCGCGCATATCCTGCAGCGTCCCATCAAGGCAATTATACGGGACACCTGCACGCATTTTGCTGAGTTCTGACATGGAGCATCCTCAAAAAAATATGCAATACTAGCTTATTTGGGCTGCGCTATTATAGTCAAATAGCAGGAAAAAGAGCACTATTTGGCTTTCAGCTCGCTAGCAGCTTTGATAGCAGTTCAGGGGGCTGGAATAGTAGCGGTTCTTATAGTGTCTGTATGCGTTATGAATTATTTAAAAATAGCTGCTAAATGCGGAATACCTTCACTAATTTGTATGATTACGCGTAATTTCTGCTCGTTAAAAGCTTATCATGCCATTTGTCAAAGTTTAAAGTACTGGTCAAAACGTTATTGAAATTAGCTTGTTCGTAGTTAATGTATAGCTAGTTAACTTCTAGCTAAAATCTATAGCTAGATAGCAGTTAAATAATAGCTAAGTTGTGTGTTGAAAGAAGCATTGATCGAAATGTTAAAGGCAGTGAATTATTATGAAAATAGAAACACTAGAGCATCAATTTGCTTTGCAACAAGTGGCGCCTCTTGGGCGTATTGGCGTTATTGCATTGAGCACTGATATCAATATTGAGCAAGATTTACGTAGAATGCTTCCAGAAGGTGTTGAGATCTTTACCAGCAGGATACGTAATTATAACCCGCTAAGTATCGATAATTTACGGCGTATGGGCGACACAATTGCGCAAACAGCCGATACCATTTTACCGGGTACTAAATTAGATGCGGTTATTTTTGGCTGCACATCTGGTGCTGTGGCGATTGGTGTTGAGCAAGTCGAAAAGCTCATTCATCAAAGCTGCCCTAATGTTCCGGTGACAAATCCTTTTAGCGCCGCATTAGCAGCGTTTAAAGCACACAATATTAAACGTATATCGGTGTTAACGCCTTATGACAGTGAAGTTAATGTAGAAGTGGCTGCCACATTTGCTAAATCAGGTATTGAAGTGGTGAATATTGCCGGTTTTGGCTTTGAAGATGATACTGCCATGAGCTTTATTAGTGCCGAAGATATTGCACAAGCTGCGAAGAAGATATGTGCTAGTAATGTGGATGGTCTTTTTTTATCTTGTACCGCCTTGCGCGCTAGCGGTGTTATTGAACAATTAGAAAAAGAATTGTCGATTCCTGTTTTTAGTAGTAACCAAGTATTGGCTTGGCACAGTTTGGCGCTGGTGAATTATAAGCGGCCCATCAAGAGTTTTGGTCAGCTACTGGATCAGCATAGAAGTTAGTCAGCTTAAATGCAAAAACAGCACTTAGTATAAGGTTTACCCAGCAAGGTTTTGTAAGGGTAGAAAAAACAGAAAATAAATCTTTAAGCTAGTTGATCGGCCAGCTTATCGCGCAATAGAGAGTTAAGGGGAACAAGGTGGAAAACCAAAGTATTGAAATATCTCAGCAATTAAGCCTGCAAATGCAAGAATGGCGTCAGCATTTACATCAGTATCCAGAATGTGGCTTTAATGTTGATCACACCGCTGATTTTATTGCGGATAAGTTAACCAGCTTTGGTATTGAAGTGGTACGCAATATTGGCCAAACAGGTTTAGTTGGCATTTTGAAAAGTGGCATAGGCAGCGCAAGTATTGGTTTGCGCGCCGATATGGATGCTTTGCATATTCAAGAGCAAAATGAGTTTTCACATAGTTCTAAAAACAGCGGAAAAATGCACGCCTGTGGTCATGATGGCCACAGCAGTATGTTGTTAGGAGCTGCCGCTTACCTAGCACAGAGCAAAAACTTTAATGGTACCGTGTATTTTATTTTCCAGCCTGATGAAGAGCATGGTGAGGGCGCACAGGCGATGATAGATGACGGTCTGTTTGAGCGCTTCCCGATGGATAGTGTTTACGGGCTACATAATCTTCCGGGATTAGCAGCGGGTACTTTTGCAGTAA
This sequence comes from Oceanospirillaceae bacterium, assembly GCA_036960485.1. Lineage (GTDB taxonomy): Bacteria > Pseudomonadota > Gammaproteobacteria > Pseudomonadales > Balneatricaceae > Rs1. Next base: position 3,779 of record JBALXS010000174.1, on the reverse strand, counting down.
GGCCTGGCTCATTAATGGCTAGCGAAAGTAGTTTTGAAATTGAGATCAACGGTATAGGTGGCCACGCTGCAATGCCGCACATGGGAGTCGATCCTATCGTGGTTGGTTCGCAAATTATATTAGCGCTGCAGACTATCACCTCTAGGAACATGAGTGCGATCAGTGAAACATCGGTGATTTCTGCAACTGAGTTTATTACCGATGGCACGATAAATGTTATTCCATCCCAAGTTGTGATTAAAGGAGACTGCCGCTGTTTTAGTGAGCAAGCGCTCGCCAAACTTGAATTACGCATGTCTCAGATAGTTGCTGGTGTTTGCCAAGCTGCGGGTGCTGAACATAAATTCACCTTTGGTCATGCGTTTTATCCACTGGTGAATTCAGCCGATGAAACAGTGCATGTTGTAAAAGCTGCACAACAAGTATTAGGCGTTGAAAATGTTAATGCCAGTTGTGAGCCTTTTACTATCTCTGAAGATTTTTCCAGTATGTTAAGAGTAAAACCAGGTTGCTACGGTTTACTGGGTAATGGCGTTGATTCAGTCGGTGGTTGTGCTTTGCATAATCCAAAATATGATTTTAACGACGAAATTTTAACGTCAGGTGCGCAGTACTGGGTACAGTTGACACAAAATATTTTAAGCGAATAACCCGCTTAATATCAGAGGATTAGTTATGTCGAACCTTGTCGCACCGAGCCGTGGCTTTGATCGTGAAGAGTTTGCGCAGCGTACTGAAAAGTTACAGCGCGCGATGCTGGAAAAAAACATAGATGCAGTGTTTTTTTGCACTGAACCTGAGTTTCGTTATTTCAGTGGCTTTAAATCACAGTTTTGGGAAAGCCCCACAAGGCCTTGGTTTTTAGTGGTACCCAGTAGCGGTGTACCTATTGCAGTAGTACCGGAAATTGGCGTGGCAGGCTTTGATGAAACCTGGATTGAAGATGTGCGCAGCTGGCCATCACCTAGGCCTGAAGATGATGGTATTTCTCAGTTAGCACAAACATTGAATGAGTGTAGCGTTAAGCATAAACGCATTGGCGCAATGCTTGGTCCTGAAACACATTTGCGCATGCCAGCGAATAATTATCAACAGCTGTGCACTATGTTAAAAGGCTGTGAAACAGTTGATATCTCTTTAGATATGCGGTTGATACGTAGTGTTAAATCTGCAGCTGAAATTGCTAAAACACGCTTTAGTTGTGAAGTAACAGCGGCTGGATTTGAGTATTTAAAAGATCATTTACGCATTGGAATGACAGAGCGCGAAGCGTGCAAATTAATGCATATTGAAATGCTGCGTTTAGGTGCAGATAGCTGTCCTTATCTTATCTCAGCATCAGGACGAGGCGGCTACGATAATATCATTATGGGTCCAACTGATAGAGTGCTGAGCGAAGGGGATATCCTCATTATTGATACCGGCGCTTGTTTTGATGGCTATTTCAGTGATTATGATCGCAATTACGCCTTTGCAAGCACCACTGCGCAAAGTGTTGCCGCTTACGATGCTGTTTATCAATCGACAGAGGCTGGGCTTAATATTGCAGCGCCTGGGCGTACCACTGGTGATGTTTGGCAAGCGATGTGGACAGTAATGGAAAAAGCGGGTGCACTAGGAAATGATGTTGGCCGTATGGGCCATGGTTTGGGCATGCAGCTAACAGAGTGGCCATCCAACGTAGAAGGAGGAGATGTGGTACTTGAACCAGGCATGATCCTCACCTTAGAGCCTGGCATGACGTTCGCTGCCAATAAGATGATGGTTCATGAAGAGAATATTGTGATCACTGAAAATGGCTGTGAAATGTTGCACCAACGCGCCTGGCGTGAAATGCCGATTATAAGCCGTTAACTACTCAAAAGTTATATACTTTAATCTTTCAAATTTTCGATAAAATACTTGGCCATATAAAGCCCTGCGATAGCTCTGCCTTCGGTGAATTCAGGGTTTAATGCTAAGTTGTCAATATCAGATAATGGCCATTTAACCACTTCTAAAGGCTCAGGCTCGTCACCTTCCAATTTGCAAGGGTATAAATCACGGGCAATAACTGCCTGTAGTTTGTGGCCCATGTAGTTTGGAGCTGTGGTCATTTCTTTTAGGAAATCAATGCGGTTTGCGCCAAAGCCGACCTCTTCTTTTAGCTCTCGATCAGCTGCTTGAAAGATTGTTTCGCCTGCATCTACCGCGCCTTTAGGTAACGATAAAGTGTAGTCTTCTATACCTCCTGCGTATTCACGCACTAACAGTAAGTTATTGTCACTGTCGATGGCAATCATCATAACAGCACCATTACCACGACTGGCCAAACGCTCATAGGTGCGTTCAACGCCATTACTAAATTTTAACTTTAGCTCTTCAACCAAAAACAAACGGCTTCTTGCGCTCTGCTTGACCTTCAAAACTTCAGGTTTAATTGGCATACTGCGTATTCCTAAAAAGTTCTTTGCTATAGCTAGTTGTATAGCAGTTTAAAATAATGAGATAGTTTACTTTGTCACAACTTAAATACCTAAACAACAATTGCTGTAAATATTTGAATCATAACCGTACGCACTTGCTAAAAGGAGCAGTTATATGAGGTTAGATTGGTCGCAAATAGATACTGTATTGTTAGATATGGATGGTACGTTATTAGACCTTCATTTTGACAGTTATTTTTGGCTGCAACACCTGCCCATTCGCTATGCACAAATAAAGGGGTGGGACTTCTTACAAAGTCGTGATTTTCTGATTGATACTTTGAGTAAGAAAAAGGGCACCATTGACTGGTATTGTGTAGATTATTGGAGCGCCCAATTGCAGGTTGATATTGCCGCCTTAAAAGCAGAAGTTGCTCATAATATTGCATTTAGACCTTTTGCAGAACAATTCCTGCAAGCTTTACAAAAAGCAGGTAAGAAAGTGGTGCTAGTAACCAATGATCACCGATCGAGTTTAGAATTAAAGTTAAGCCTAACTAATTTGGGTGACTATTTAGATGCCATTGTGGTTTCTCATGATTTTGCAGTGGCTAAAGAGGAGCAAGCTTTTTGGGTTGATATGCAACAACAGCAACCTTTCAATCCTAACCGATCATTATTCATTGATGATACCGCAGATATTTTAAGTGCAGCGCAACAATATGGAATTAAGCATTTAAGGCACATATTACAGCCTAACACGCAAATACAAAGAGAGGTCACTAGCGGGTATATAGGAATAGCTTGTTTTTCTGATTTAAACACCCAACTACAGCAGTATTTAGTTCAAAAAGGAATACTACAGCATGAGTACTGAAACCAGAATACGATTAGATAAGTGGCTGTGGGCGGCGCGTTTTTTTAAAACCAGAGCATTGGCTAAGAAAGCGCTGGAAGGCGGAAAAGTGCACTACGATGGGCAGCGCAGCAAGTGCAGCAAAGTAGTGGAAATAGGAGGCTTTATTAAAATCAGACAAGGTTGGGATGAACGCGTGGTTGAAGTGATCGCTTTATCAGAGCAGCGCAGAGGAGCATCAGAGGCGGTACTATTATACGCCGAAACCGCGCAAAGTATAAAAAAACGTGAAGATGATGCTATCCAACGTAAAATCTTAAACGCGGGTGATTTAACGCCAGGGCATAAGCCTGATAAACGTAGCCGCCGCCAAATTCAAAAAACTAAGGAGTTGCTGCTTAATCCTGAATAAAACCTTCCTTATATAGCAATCAAGCAGTCGCAACAGTATGTTTATTTGAGCCCTATATCTTCATCTCGCTCAACAAAGACAGGATCTATAGCACCGCGCTGACGAA
>JBALXS010000173.1:0-8145 GCA_036960485.1 Oceanospirillaceae bacterium | reverse complement strand
GTAAATGAATGCAGCAAATTGAACTTAAACAACAGCTTACCATTATAATAGATGGAATTAGATGGAATTAATGGGGTCAGAGTAAACTTATTCTGAAGTCCACCTAAAAAAGCCTCAATACCGTTAGGTATCGAGGCTTTCAATATTTAGCGCTAAGCTTTTAGGCTTTAGAACGACAAGCAATATAGCGCAGGATAAATCGGGTCAGAACAAGGCGTTTTACCACGACGTTTAGCTTTTATCAATCACATAAGTGAGTAGTGAAGCAACGCAGTTATCACCGATTTAGACAAGCTAGATTACATCATGCAGCCCACTGGGAATCAAGCTGTTGATTTTATAAATCTTAATGTCAAACCGTAATTAGCATACCCCTGATTATACCCGCAGTATATTTGATTGAGTAATTCACCTGAATTGCTAACCATTGTTACCGTACCATTGCGTTGCCAAAATTGATTTGGAAAAAAGCAAGGTTTTGCAGATTGGATTTGGAACGTCTCGTTGCTACCTGTGATTACCGAGGGAGTATGACTGAGTCATTACCCTGAGACTTTGTCGTTTTTCACTATAAAGTTTAGTCCATCCATATCACTTATACTACGGTGTATTTGCTAATGCCTCTGAACGCTCGATTCGTAGCACCTTAGTATTCAGTTTTTATCTTACCCAGATGTTCCTAATTGTCGAGTGACTGATTGATATCTTGTGCCTTTTCATCATTTCACTACTTATAAAGATTTGGGTAATCGAAGGCTTTTCTAATGTTAAGGCAATGACTTTATCCTCAGTATCCTAGTCTATACGATTGGTATGACGAGGGATACCATACATCCGTTTTAGCGCCAGAGGGCCCTAAGTCTCAAGCAGACGTCGATTGTTGTAGATACTTTCCCTTGAGCAACCACTGATCCGTGCCGCTTCAGATAAGTTACCTAGCTCTTCTGCAAGCTTGATGGCATCAAGTTTTTTCTGAACCTCTTCTCCATATTTCGTGAGTTTGCACGATTCCTTTATTTCAGCGATATAGAGCTTACGACCTGCAAAATAAGCGGTGAAATTACCATCTAACTGCTTCCGTATTTCAACTTTATGGTTCAAGATTGAATACCATAAAGGAGAGTCGATCAAGTACATGGTGTTGTTATAACTGAAGGTATGATCACGACGGATTTTTCTGTATTCCTTTTGAACCAATGGTGATGACCAAGAATGTATTCTCAGATATCGAACCAACCATTCGAACCTGCAATAACAGTGCAAAGAGAACCGAATAGTATATCGAACAATGGATAGGTGATTTTCGCACTTTGGCGGTGGTCGTCAATCGCGCCAAAATGTTCTTTAAATGATTCGATATTCATAATGAGACTCCTTAAAAAAGAGTATAAGATCACAAGCATTTGATCAGGTAAATATTTTTCTGAAACTGCTCAAATAACGTTCACGATCTGACCCTGTGGTATCAACCTCTAACTAGGTGGCCTAATTAACTATGCCACTTCAATCTAATAATCATACTTATTTAACTGTTATTATCAATAAATACAACAATACACCTGAATTTGTACTAATGTTATAGTTAGAAATCATATAAAAAATGGGCGTTAATCACTTGGCAAGGAAACCAACGGTGAACGAATATGGAAATGGCCAAGCATTAACTATTCTGCACGAAGATAACAGTATTGTACTTAGCCAAAAAAAAGTGCTTTCAGCCTTTCTTATATTGGCCCTTACTGCTCGTATCTATGTTGCATATCGTTATGAGATAAACTGGGATGAATTTTTCTATCTTTCCTTCATCTACAAATACACAAATCACACTCTTTATGATAGTTTGCAGACTTTTCATGTTCACTTTTTTACTTGGTTAAAATGGATATCTGCCAATGAAGTGAATCAAATCATCACAGCAAGATTAATCATGTTGTCGCTACAATTAGCGACAGGGTTTTTCATCTATCGGATCAGTCGTCGTTATCTCAATCAGCCTGCCGCACTATTTGCCGTTCTCTCTTACTTTAGCGTTTCATATAACATAAGAATGGGCGCCAGCTTTCGTGCAGATCCATTTGCGACGTTCTGTTTGATGGCAAGTTTAGACCTTATACTCACGAAAGTATTAGACTTTAAGAGGTCCCTGCTATCGGGAGCTTTAATTGCGTTATCACTAATGGTAACGATAAAGTCATCACTTTACCTACCAACATTTGCTTTAATTGCTTTGGCGCTTGGATTAATGCCTGAAAGAGATAAACTGGATAAACGTCACATATTAACTGTTATCGGCTCTACATTTGTCACTTTCTTACTTCTTTATTTTTATCATAAAAGCAGTATTTCCGTAGTGGATTCGACTAAAGCAATCAACACACTATCCGAGAGCTTCAATAAAACGATCAAACATTATGAGTTTTTACCCAGAGAGCGTTATCTTTTTCACTCTTTCAAATTCGATATTTTTTATTGGCTGGTACTCTTGTATGGCTTCAAGACTCTTTGTTTGAACCTCTATAACCCTCAGTCGTTAGACCGACAATCTTCCCTAATATTGGCATGCCTTATCTTGCCGCTTTGTTCAGTATTCTTCTATCGCAATGCGTTTCCCTATTTCTATTCGTTTATGCTGGCGCCTGCGAGTATTATCTGTGGCGTTGCGTGGAATGCTCTTCGGTGGGATCAACATAAATTAAAAGAATCCTTTGGCATTGCCTCTTGTGTGCTCTTATTGATGGGCTTAAGCATCGCTTACCATGGTTTTGTGGTACCTCACAAACAAAACTTAGATAGACAGCACAAATTATTAGAGGTGGTCCATAAGGCGTTCCCCGAACCCACCCCCTATTTTGATCGTTGCTCCATGATAGCTTCCTACCCGCAAGTCGGCTTTTTCATGAGTACTTGGGGAGTCGAGAACTATACAAACAATAACCTACCGGTTTTGAGAAGTGCAATTCTTAACGACACCCCACCATTTTTTATCGCCAATGTTGGGTCTCTGGATTTTAGCCGTCAAACACCAATTCCCTTCATGAAACAGTACGCCATTATTGAGAACGATCTATCTACTTTAAAAGAGAACTACATTCATCACTGGGGTGAACTATATGTCGCCGGTAAGCAACTATACTTACCTGAAACGAGACTTGAATTTTCAATTGTTATTCCGGGAGTTTATACATTGGAAAGTAAATTTGAAGCCGTTATTGACGGTCTCCCACAACCTCCGGGAAGTTTACTATATTTAGCTTCAGGAGAGCATCTCATTGAATCTGATGCTTCAGGTAGCGAATATACTTTACGCTGGGGAAAGACTCTTTACCGACCTACTTACCAACCGGACGATAATGCTATTTTTACCGGTTTTTAACTATTAAGTGCGCTCTTCTACCAATGGAAGGTAATAAGAAATGAAACTAATCGTTCAAATTCCATGTTACAACGAAGCTGAAAATTTAGAAGATGTCATCAATGCGATCCCAAAGAAGATTGCAGGGCTCGACATTATCGAGGTTTTAGTCATCGATGATGGCTCTACAGATGACACGCTCGCGATTGCGGCTCGAGCCGGAGCTCATCACATCATGTCCAACACTTCAAACAAGGGACTTGCCCGTTCATTTCATATGGGTATCGAAGAATGCCTTAAGCTAGGGGCCGATATCATAGTCAATATCGATGGTGATAATCAATATAGAGGGGATGATATCCCCTTATTAGTCGCTCCTCTTATTGATGAAAAAGGCGACATCATAGTCGGTGATCGCGGAGGGTACAATAACCCACACTTTTCCTTTTTTAAACGCTGTCTCCAAGTATTTGGCAGCTTTGTTATCAGAACAATATTGGGGCTGGACATCAAGGATGCCGTGAGTGGTTTCAGGGCTATATCGAGAAATGCGGCGCAGCAGATCAACATAGTCTCTGAGTTTAGCTATACCATAGAGATGCTGGTTCAGGCGAGTGCAAAACGCCTGAGTATCAAGTCGGTACCAATTCGTACCAACCCAAAGAAACGCGAATCACGCTTGTTTAAGTCCATTCCACAATTTCTGTATTTCTCAGTTACGACATTACTGCGCATGTACACTATGTATCGCCCATTACGAGTATTTTTCTCTTTAGGGATATTCGCCATGTTAATAGGCATATTACCGATTATTCGTTTCCTTCATTTTTATATGCAGGGAACCGGTGACGGCCATATGCAGTCATTGATCTTAGGTAGTACTTTGATGACTTTAGGGTTAGTCACTTTTCTGGTCGGTCTCATTGCGGACCTCATCAATTTCAATCGAAAACTGACTGAGAAAATGCTTCATAAAATGGAGAGGATGGATGAAAAAATGAACAACTTAAGACCATCCAACAAAGGTGATAGCAGCGAGGGTAAATCATAATGTTTCGGTATATTCAACAGTATCGTCCCCGATTCCCACAAACAAGCCTTATCATATTCAACTTGGATAACTATGCCAATTAAAATTATACCCGACTATTAGAACGCTAAGATGTGTATTTATGGATCCATCGAAGATGGTTCTAACTGGTTATCATGACAGACTGTGGCCAACATTACTTGACCACAACTGAGTCACCGGTTGCTATTATAAAGAAGATTGTATTGTAAGCTATCGATTCGATGGCAACATCGATACCCAGCGGTTGTCAATCGACTTAGATTACGGACCTTAGGCAGTAATTCAATGACCCAATATCACTTGGTCAATGCCAGTAATTAGTGATTAGCTGCATCATTAATGCTCCTAGATAGGAAATTCAACCTAATGACGATCGAGTTAAACAGGAAAAAAATGACCAATACTAGCGAAGTGGATATTCATCCAGACTATGGTGTATTTCTCAGAGACAAAAGTTGGGTGCCAGCCCCAAGATATCTTCTACGCCGCTCGAGGGTGCTCAAGATACTCAGAGAATTGAAGCCTGGCCGAGTACTCGAAGTGGGCTGTGGTGCTGGCGGTATCACCTTCGATGCAACGCAAATGGGATTTAACTGCGAAGCACTTGAAACATCTCCTCATGCTAGAGCCATTGCAGGTAAAATTCTCGCAAGGGCAAGTTCTCCAGTAAAAATTCACGCTAGTGCGGCCGAATGGAAAGAAGAATTCGATGTGCTTATGTCATTTGAAGTGTTAGAGCATATCGAGTTTGACGATGCGGCCTTAAAGGAGTGGACAGGTTGGGTAAAGCCGGGAGGCTACCTTTTGTTGTCGGTTCCGGCGTTAAAGTCTATGTGGGGACCCGCAGATTTATGGGCGGGGCATTATCGACGCTACGAGAAAGATGAATTTATAGCACTACTCAATAATAATGGTCTTGAAAGTTTACACTTTGAAGCCTACGGATACCCTCTCTCATATGTCACCAACTTTATAAGAAATATTTTATATGCGAGGGAAGTCCAAAAACTCTCCCGAGGAAGTCAGCAAGGCACAGATCGCAGTGGCGTTGACCGCTCCAAGGAAGCAGGTTTTTACGGTGTTCAAGCCAGTATTTGGGGACGCGCCTTAATGTTATTCTTCTGTAAAATACAAACCATTTTTTCCAAGTTTGGCTACGGAAATGGATTTATAGTCTTGGCTAAAAAGTCAGGCTGATAGCAGTGGGAGGCTCCTAAATTAAATTTCAAAATTTGAAGTCGTTATCCGGATTAGCTGCAAAAATTTTTGTTGTATTTACAATTTTATTTTTCTGCTACTTTGCACAACAACAACTCGAACACTTTCGATGGGAGGCCTCCTACTTTGCTCCTTTGTTTGTTGTTGCGCTTGTCTATTTGGCGATTAATTTTATAGGCGCTTGTATCTGGTCTCTGTTACTAACGGGCGTCGATGAGCCGCATCATTTTTCGACCACTACGCAGATATTTTTTGTGTCCCAGATTGGTAAATATATCCCTGGCAATATCGTCCATTTAATTGGTCGCGTAGTGAACGCTAAGTCCATCGGTATCAGGCCGACCAGTGTTTTATATACACTAGCCTTCGAACTCATTCTACTAGTCTTGTCAGCAACAATTTTCGCTGCAATTACTATTTACTATTCGGATCTCAGCCAGTTTTCTGGACATATACCTAGCCTGATTCAACTTCTGACAATTGGTCTGTTTTGTATTACCATTGCTACCTTAATCATTTTCTTCTCTCCTAAATTATCAGCGCGTTTGGGACAGCCGGATATCCTGAACATTCCGAAAATGCCACCAATAAGGATTTTTGCCCTTTGCCTAGCCTTGTTTTGGGTGTGCTATATGCTTTTAGGTCTTTCGACTAACTATTTGGCGGAGAGCATTTTCAATGTGAAATTTAATAATATCTTGATCGTTAGTGGTATTTTCACGATTTCGTTTGTAGCTGGATTCCTTACACCAGGAGCACCTGCGGGTATTGGTGTGAGAGAGTTTATGCTGATTTTATTATTAACGCCGATCTATGGCGAATTATGTGCTGTCGGTGTAGCCAGCTTTTCCCGAATCGCCCAAATGTCTGGCGATCTATTAACATTCCTTATCGGCAGGCTGATTTTGAAGCATAGAAAGGTCACAAATATATGGTCTGATTCACCACAGAGTAATGATCAGCTTAGCATTATTTATTGGGGAACCTACGATCTCAGCAAGCCTCGTAATCCTATCTTGCATGACAGTCTGGAACAAGCGGGGTGCAATGTTATAACGTGCCATGAGAATATTTGGACCGTTAATAATGATAAGAGCCAGATTAAGGAATTAAGTCGCTGGCTTTCAATTGCATGTAGTTATCTAGTGGCCTATCCAAGACTGGTGATGAGATTATTTAAACTCAAGAAAAGTGATTTTATTATAATAGGTTACTTGGGTCACCTAGATATATTTGTTCTCTGGCCTTTTGCACGGATCAGAGGCATTCCTATTGTTTGGGATGCTTTTATTTCTCTTTATAATACGGTTGTTGAAGATCGTAAGATGTTTGGCAAGCGCCATCCTGTTAGTCTGGTACTCTATGCTTGGGAGTGGCTCGCTTGCCGAATGGCTGATGCGGTTTTGCTCGATACTAATGAACATGCTGATTATTTTCGCAGAAGTTATCATCTTGAACACAACAAAGTTCATTATACTTTTGTCGGTGCAGAGGCTCATTTTTTTCTAAGTTCGCCCAATATCAAGGACAATGCTAAAGTTGATGGCCCGATTGAGGTGCTTTTTTACGGCACCTTCATACCACTGCACGGCATCAGCACTATTATTAGAGCTTGCCGCTTGGTCCCGAGTGAAATGGCTAACTGGACTATTATCGGTAAGGGGCAAGAGGAATCCAAAATCCAGGCGGAGTTAGATTCCGGCCATATTTCCAATCTAGAGTGGATCAAATGGGTACCCTATGAACAACTTGGCCGAAAGATTCAGGAAGCAGATGTTTGCCTGGGTATCTTTGGAAACACTGAAAAAAGTGCAATGGTTATCCCAAATAAGGCGTTTCAGATCATTGCAGCTGGCAAACCGATAATCACTCGTGACTCCCCCGCAATTGCAGAGTTATTAAATAATACAGATAAAGGTGTCTGGTTGGTGCCGCCGGAAGATGAAGAGGCATTGGCCCAAGCAGTGAAAGAAGCCTACCTGCAACAGGCCGAGCTCCGGAGTTCTGCGCTTTATTCGGATATTCTATACAGGATAAAACCCAAGGCTATCGGAAGCCAGCTCATTGACTCTTTATATCGAAGCAGGGTTATTAGTTAAAGGCTCTGCCTCTTTACAAGATCTGTAATGACAAATGAGGTCTTAATATAGATCAATTTACGGTTGCTCTAATACAAATACTGATACTCTTATCTACGTTGTCAGCTACCCATAAGGAATCTTCTCCAAAATCAGGTTCATCCGGTGGTGCTACTCTTTCAGCTCTTTTCAAGAAAGTCAGTGATACTTGACGCCATAACTCTGAGCCATAAGTGAATGGCAAGCTGAAAAATCGTAACTTGTTGGTTCGATCTGTCTCTATTGATAAGGATCCCTCAGGATCAGAGTAAACTTATTCTGAAGTCCTCCCCCCCAGATAATCAATAACAAAAAAGCCTCAATACCGTTAAGTATCGAGGCTTTTTCTTTTCTTTTACAAGAAATTTTGTTTTAGCTTCTAGACT
>JBALXS010000172.1:0-8231 GCA_036960485.1 Oceanospirillaceae bacterium | reverse complement strand
TAGGAATACGCCCAGAGTTTATTCAGTTATCGACTGTTGAGCATCAAGAATCATTACCTTGCCAGATCTTGCACACTGAAGATCTTGGGACTTACAAAATAGTCTCTATAAAAGTGGGTGGACAAACCATCAAAGTACGACTAGGAGAAGATCAACATGTTCCCAGTGAAAATGCTTACGCCACCTTTCCTAATCCCTGGGTAAAAATTTATGTCGATGAATATTTAATCGACCCCCAAACGGGAGATATTCACGATGAATAAAGTACAAAATAACAAAGCCTGGTTTTTAGTTTTACCGGTATTTTTGTTAGTAGCGTTTTCGGCAATCGTGCCATTAATGACGGTTGTTAACTATTCTATTCAAGATATTTTCGATCAAAATAATGCTTATTATGTGGGCGCTGAATGGTACAAAGAAGTGCTATCGGATCCTAGATTACAAGATTCTCTTGCCAGACAGTTTCTGTTTTCAGGCACTGTATTGATGATTGAAGTTCCCCTAGGTATTGCTGTCGCTTTAATGATGCCAACAAAGGGCTGGACTGCCTCGTTAAGCTTGATTGTGCTGGCATTACCGCTACTCATTCCATGGAATGTAGTAGGAACTATTTGGCAAATTTTTGCACGTGGTGATATCGGTTTACTTGGTTATGCCATTAACGGATTAGGTTTTGATTATAACTACACCAGTAACCCAATAGACGCTTGGGCAACAGTGCTACTTATGGATGTGTGGCACTGGACGTCACTAGTAGCCTTACTGTGCTACTCAGGCTTAAGAGCAATTCCAGATGCTTACTACCAAGCGGCAAGAATAGATCGTGCTTCAAGTTGGTCTATCTTTAGGTTTATCCAGCTTCCTAAACTTAAAGGGGTGTTGATCATTGGCATCTTATTGCGCTTTATGGATAGCTTTATGATTTATACCGAACCTTTTGTTTTAACCGGCGGTGGCCCTGGTAACTCAACCACTTTTTTAAGCCAAACCTTAACAAAAATGGCAATTGGCCAATTTGATATAGGCCCCGCGGCTGCCTTTTCCATTATATATTTCTTAATCGTACTGCTGGTCTCTTGGCTGTTTTTCACCACGATCACCCATATGGATAAAGATAAAGTTAAGGAGCAAAGTTATGACTAACAACAAACGTATTGGCATCCTTCTTTATGCACTGTTTGTACTATTGCCTATCTATTGGTTGGTTAATATGTCTTTCAAGAGTAACGAAGAAATTTTAGGCACCTTTAGTTTATGGCCACAGCACTTCACTTTGGCGAATTACCAAGTTATTTTTACCGATCCCAGTTGGTACAACGGTTACTTCAACTCGATTTATTACGTCGTTTTGAACTCCATCATTACCTTAGCTGTGGCTTTGCCAGCGGCCTATGCTTTTAGTCGCTACAAGTTCATCGGTGATAAGCACCTATTTTTCTGGCTGTTAACGAACCGTATGGCTCCACCTGCGGTGTTCTTACTGCCCTTCTTTCAATTGTATTCATCGGTTGGCTTGTTTGATACACATATTGCAGTCGCGCTGGCCCACTGTTTATTTAGCGTGCCATTAGCGGTATGGATTTTAGAAGGATTTATGTCTGCGGTTCCCAGAGAAATAGATGAAACCGCTTATATAGATGGCTATAGCTTTGGCCGCTTCTTTGTTCGCATTTTTCTTCCCCTAATTAGCTCTGGTATTGGCGTTACTATCTTTTTTAGCTTCATGTTTTCCTGGGTTGAATTATTGCTGGCCAGAACACTAACCTCTGTAAATGCTAAACCTATCGCCGCGATCATGACGCGCACCATCGGCGCATCCGGTGTCGATTGGGGAGTGTTAGCCGCCGCAGGTGTGCTCACCATCATACCGGGCATATTAGTGATCTATTTTGTACGTAACCATGTTGCCAAAGGCTTTGCCTTAGGTCGAGTTTAAGAGGATTTCACATGAATTGGATGGCGTGGACGGTTCCGTCGGCAATATTTTTCTCCACTATTGGCACTATTATATTGATCATGACTATTTGGGAAATAAAATCTCCCTGCATTGATCGAAAAGGTTTTTTACCTATTTCAACCACCCGTGGAGATAGGTTATTTATCGGATTATTAAGCAGCGCGTTTATTCATTTGTTCGTGGTTGGATTCACCTCGATCAGCTTATGGATAGCATTGGTAGTATCAGTGGTTTGGGTTATATCATTGCTGCGCTGGGGATAAGAATTTCGCTAATTTCTAGTACTGGATTAGCTAAAATATAGTCGGGTCACCGATTATTAATCTTGCTTGTTTTATTTACTGCGCCTTTAGAAGCTGTTCAGTTTCTAAAGACGCACAACTTAACAAGCTATAACTTGATGAGATTGAGGTTAAAAATGAAAAATATAAGATCTCCGCGCTTATTGACACTGGCAGCAGTTATCGCAATGACAACTGTAGGGATGCAAGCTCAAGCCGATATGGCTGCGGCACAAAAGTGGGTATCATCGGAATTCACTGATTCAACCTTGAGCAAAGAACAACAGCTCAAAGAAATGCAGTGGTTCATCGATGCGGCCAAAGACTTCGCTGGAATGGAAATCAATGTTGCCTCTGAAACAATTGCTACTCATGAGTATGAATCTAAGACACTAGCAAAAGCGTTCACTGAGATTACCGGTATCAAGGTAAAGCACGATTTGATTCAAGAGGGTGACGTAATTGAAAAATTACAAACTCAGATGCAATCGGGGCGTAACATCTATGATGCTTATGTCAATGATTCTGACTTAATCGGCACTCACTTTCGCTACGGTAAAGTTGTTGCTATTTCCGACATGATGGCCGGTGATGGTAAAAAATACACCTTGCCAACCCTAGATTTAGAAGATTTCATTGGTCTAGATTTCACCACGGGACCCGATGGCAAACTCTATCAGCTACCCGATCAGCAGTTCGCTAACCTCTATTGGTTCAGAGCTGATTGGTTTGCACGTGAAGACTTAAAAGCTAAGTTCAAACAAATTTATGGGTATGACTTAGGTGTACCCGTGAATTGGTCAGCGTATGAAGATATCGCAAAATTCTTCTCTGAAGATGTTAAAAACATCGATGGTTCGCGCGTTTATGGACACATGGATTACGGCAAGAAAGATCCATCTCTAGGCTGGCGTTTCACTGACGCATGGTTCTCTATGGCTGGAGGCGGTGACAAAGGTTTACCCAACGGCTTACCTGTTGATGAATGGGGAGTTCGTGTTGAAGGCTGTCGCCCTGTAGGATCTTCTGTTTCAAGAGGTGGTGCAACTAACGCACCTGCCGCGGTATATGCAACAACCAAATATGTTGAATGGATGCGTAAATACGCGCCACCAGCAGCGCAAGGCATGACCTTTGGTGAAGCCGGACCTGTTCCTGCACAAGGAAATATTGCCCAGCAAATTTTTTGGTACACAGCGTTTACAGCGAGCATGAACAAACCAGGCTTAGCAGTAGTGAATGAAGATGGCACGCCGAAATGGCGCATGGCACCAAGCCCTAAAGGCCCGTATTGGGAAGAAGGCATGAAGCTAGGTTATCAAGACGTTGGTTCTTGGACTTTCTTAAATTCAACACCTGATAAGAAGCGTTTAGCCGCTTGGTTATATGCACAGTTCACTGTGTCTAAAACGGTTTCATTAAAGAAAACTCTGGTTGGTTTAACGCCAATTCGTAACTCTGACATTCAATCTCAACAAATGACAGATGTAGCGCCTACGTTAGGTGGCTTAGTTGAATTCTATCGTAGCCCTGCAAGAGTTCAATGGACACCAACAGGCACCAATATCCCTGATTACCCGAAGCTAGCACAGCTTTGGTGGCAGTATGTTGCTGAAGCTTCAAGCGGTGAAAAAACACCACAAGAAGCTTTAGATGGATTGGCAAAAGCACAAGACAAAGTACTAAAGCGTTTAGAACGTTCTAAAGTACAAGGTGATTGTGGTCCTAAGCTTAATCCTGAACAAGATCCTCAATTCTGGTTAAGCCAGCCTGGATCGCCAAAAGCTAAACTTGCCAACGAAAAGCCACAAGGCATCACTATCAATTACGACAAATTGCTAGAAAGCTGGAAGCAAACTGCCAATTAATTAAATGGCTGTTATTGTTAGCTAGCTACTTATTAGTTATTCTTAAAGCGGGTTCTGCCCGCTTTTTTATTATACGAACTTCGTCTTTTATTGCTTTTTTCATCGCTCTCTAGCTATATTTTCCTTTAAATCTGACATACAACGCCAAGCGAATGACTATCTCTCCCTGTTTTTTATCCTTTTAAAAGCCCACCCAAAACACTAAGCTGCATTTACTTGATCTATGCCAATAGTTATCGTAATAAGAATAATTATTGTTTGCAATACTAATTGCATTCGTATAAATTGCCTGTCATCAGCTTTTACTCATTAACAAATTATTTCCTATCACTTTTAAAATTAAAGGCCTTTAACGTGAAACTTAATACTCTTTTTACTGCAATGACGCTTGCGACTGTTACTTCCATTTGTGCTCAAGCTAACGCAGCGCCAACTTATACTAACTTCCCTGTTACTGTTAAAAATTACCAAGGTGATAAAACAACCTCTGTTGCATATTCTGGACAAGTGGCACGCCAAGTTTTACATAATTCTTTAAAAAAGTTAGCAGGTAAAGGTAACGGCGCAGCAAACCCTGAATTGCTGGCACAGATGCAATCTTACTTTTCTGGAAAAAAAGAAGGCCGTGCCATCATAGACCCTGTCACTAAAGAAGGTTTTAGTATTGCACCCTCTTTGATTGATGATATTTCAAAAGGTAAGAATTTAGCAGGCAAAGCATATAAAGGTATTGTTAATGGCTGGCCTGGCAATATGACAGCCGCTGAAGTACTAAGTTTTATGCTAGAAAAAGCGTCATCTGCAAACGCAGGTTACGATTTAGTTAACGGCATGGATTACCCACAACTTATCTCTAAATTTACCATGGGGGCTGTTTTTTACAACCAAGCTGTCAATAACTACTTAGATGAAAAGCTTGCAGCTGATGTTAAGCCTAACAATAAGCCTTACAAAAAAGGTGCGCCTTACACAGGAAAAGAGCACGTTTGGGACGAAGCATTCGGCTACTTCGGCGCACCGGTAAACGCATTAAACTTAGATGCTAAAACCAACTACGCTATCGCTAAAGCTAAAAAAGAAGCTTTCAGTGCTGCAGACTTCAACGAAAATGGTAAAATAGATCTTGCCACTGAAATGCTATATGCACATGCTTATTATGCGGCTAACTCTGACAAAAGTGGCAAATCGAACTACTTACACACTATTACCAAAGCGTTTATTGACGGTCGTCAAATCATCACTGATGCTAAGGGTGAACAACTTTCAGAACAACAACGTAGTGCTTTAATGACACAAGCAGAGCTAATTAAGAAAAACTGGGAATTAGTTATTGCTGAAGCTGCTTTTAAATATGCAGGTTCTGTTTATGAATATGCTGTGAAAGTTCAAACAGCAGTTGATAACAATCAAAGCCCTGAAAAGGATTATAAATCTTACATCCATATCTGGTCAGAACTAAAAGGATTTTCAATGTCCTTACAAACCGGTGGTAAAGATCTTGGTGGTTTAGCGGTGCATATGAATCGCCTAATTGGCTTCAGCCCTGTTTTACTGGGCAACACGCAAGTAGTAGGTATTGATGACAAAGGTAACTTTAAACAGGCAAGTTCGGTAACAATGACTGAGTACGCTTTGCAAATGTTAAAACTGCAAAAGTTACTATCTGAGAATTATGAGTTACAAGTGCGCAAACAAGATCAGTTAGCAAAATTAGCTGAACTTGCAGAAAAACTTGGTTCGGGTGTAAATACAGAAAACGATTAATCAATTATTTTAAACTTGTGAACTAACTCAAAGGGATTAAGTTTGGTGCTTAATCCCTTTTTGGCATTCGTGTAGCAAATAACACAGCATTCAAAAAGCCACTAGCAGCTATTGATCAGAATAATGAGCATAGAATTGATATTAAGCGATTTTTTCAATGAGTATTGGCTTGATATAAGCCAAATGTTTAGCAACTCTCAGCAACGATTATTTAGCGGCTATCTCTGTGCTGCATTTGTTATCGCCTTCATCTATTTAGTAAAAACAAATACTCAACACGCCAGTATTAGCCAGCTATTGTACAAAGCTTGCGGTTTTAAACATTGGTTGGAAAAGTCAGCCCTAGCTGATTACAAAGTTATCTTCATCAACAAAGCTATTTTCATGTTTTTCATACCATTGCTTATCACAAAACTTTCTATCGCCACTGCCGTTTTTGAACTAATGCACGTTCTTTTTCAACCGCGCTCTAGTTTGGAAAACATTTTACCCGATAGTTTTATTATTGCAGCATTCACCCTCTTTGTGTTCCTGTTTGATGATTTTGCACGATTTTTGTTACACAAACTTATGCACGAAATCCCGTGGCTTTGGAGTTTTCATAAAACACATCACAGCGCTACTGTACTGACCCCGCTCACCGTTTTACGCAGTCACCCTGTAGAAGGGTTAATTTTTGCAATAAGAAGCGCCATAGTGCAAGGCAGCAGCATTGCACTATTTCTTTTTTTCTTCCCTGATCAAGTGGACTTGTATACTGTTTTAAAAGTTAATGTATTTATCTTTGTATTTAATATGCTTGGCTCTAATTTGCGTCATTCACACATCTCAATTCGTTACTGGCGCTGGTTAGAAACTGTGCTCATTTCACCTGCCCAGCATCAAATCCATCATTCGGCGAATCCACACCACTTTAATAAGAACTACGGAGCTGCCATTGCTTTGTGGGATAAAATATTTAACTCCCATTGCTATAGCGAGAAACACCTAACACTAAAATTTGGACTGCATCATGCACAGGGAAAAGAAATGCAAAGTTTATATCGTTTATATATTTACGCATTTGTGGAGATATTCTTAACTTGTAAATCTTATGTAAATATTAAGCGAAAAACAAAAAACAAGAGTACAGAATGACGCTTATAAATATGCAAGGTCATCAATTACTAGACTATTAATCACTAAGCGATAAACTACTGACATAAATCAACTATGCTTCATCTTAGAAGCGTGAAATTGAGTTAATCAGTTTAAAGATACAAATGACAACCATAATCATTTATAATTAAATCACTATTTAGCTTTTATATGACGAGCCTATTATGAACAAATATATGAATAAATATTTTTCTAAAGCATTAATTCTTACGACAACTTGCGTTAGTTTTTTAGCTCTTAATTCTACCTTTGCAGCGAGCCAAGAAAGCACTGAAGTCAATGTCTATTCAGCGAGAAAAGAAGCTTTAATTAAACCTTTATTAGACAAGTTTGAGCAAAGCACCGGTATCACCGTCAATTTAATCACCGGTAAAGCAGACGCCTTGCTACAGCGTTTAAAAATAGAGGGTAAAGCTAGCCCTGCTGATGTATTCATCACTGTTGATGCTGGACGCTTACAAAGAGCAAAAGAAGCGGATGTTTTACAAGCCATTGAAAGCGACATTCTCAATAAAAACATTCCAAGTAATTTGCGTGATACTGACAATTTATGGTTTGGTTTATCACAACGTGCCCGTACTATTTTTTATGCTAAAGGCAAAGTAAAACCTGAGCAGCTATCTACATACGAAGATTTAGCCGACGCTAAGTGGAAAGGTAAGCTTTGCCTACGCAGTTCTAGTAATATTTACAACCAATCGCTGGTCGCATCGATGATTGAAAATATCGGCGAACAAGCAACACAAGCCTGGGCAAAGAAATTAGTAGCCAACATAGCCAAGCCGCCCACCGGCGGTGACACAGATCAGCTTAAAGCGGTTGCAGCAGGTGTTTGTGATATTACTATCGCCAATACTTATTACTTTGGGCGCATTATGAATAGCGATAAAGATAGCGATAAAGCCATTGTTGAAAAAGTAGCACTATTTTGGCCTAATCAAAAAGGCAGAGGCGTGCACATGAATGTCAGTGGCGCCGGTGTTACCAAATATTCTCGACATAAAGAAAATGCAATTAAATTAATTGAATTCATGTCATCTGCGCAGTCTCAAGCATGGTATGCCGCTGTTAACAGCGAGTTCCCTGCTTTACCAAGCGCAAAGCAATCTGCACCGCTTATAAGCTGGGGAGCGTTTAAAGCAGACCCTATTGCTTTGAATAAGCTTGGAGAGAATAACCGCAAAGCAGTAGAGCTAATGGACA
>JBALXS010000171.1:0-8265 GCA_036960485.1 Oceanospirillaceae bacterium | reverse complement strand
GCCACTTTGCGCACAAATGGCTTCTGCTTTTGCTAGAGCGCTGTTTATGCAGCTAGAATGATCATGTTTAGATTGGAAGGTAAATGTCAAAATTTCCTCACAGCGGTTGCCGATAAAATTAATAAGTGCAATAATTGTTATATTATAACTTTTAATTTTAGGCAGTACTAATGAATTTTTGTAACAAGTATGTGATTTTTCCCGCTATTTTCAGCCTCATTACGCTATTTAGTTTCACTACAAACGCTAAAACGGCAGTTTACGCAGAATCTGGCTTTATTTTAACCAGCATCAAACCTTTGCAATTAATTGCAGCCGATATTACCCAGGGTGTTATTGAGTCAATCGCTTTACTGCCGCCGGGCGCTTCGCCACACGCTTATGCGCTTCGCCCTTCTGATATCAAGAAAATTCATCAAGCAAAAATGATCTATTGGATAGGCCCGCAAATGGAGCAGTTTTTACAAAAAACTTTTGCCCAATATCCCAATAAAAACCAAGCACTGTCAGTAGTGCTTGCGGGATCGACCACTGAAGATGAAACATTACATAACAGTGAAAATCTAGCCACTGAGGTAGAAGATGAATCTCATGCAAGTGAAGAAGAACATGATATAGCCCATGAAAGTGAAGAACTTCAGCACGAAGAAGGTGAGGAGCTTCAACATCAAGAAGGCAAAGAGCATCAGCATGAAGAAGAGAGCGCTGAACACGATGAGCACCAGGCACCAATTCACCTGCATAAATACCAAGGTAAAGACTTACACATTTGGTTGAGTCCGATCAAAGCATTGCAGATTGCCAATTTGATCAAAAACCAGGTAATCGAGCTTTACCCACAGCACCGCGCACTACTTGAGGCCAATTATCAGCGCTTTAGCGTTGAATTAAATCGCCTAGATTTGCAGCTGAACGCCCAGTTTAGTCCTTTAAAAGCATTGGGCTTTATAGTGTTTCACGATGGTTACTCGCGATTTATCGAGCACTATCAGCTAAATCAAATTGCAGCGATCACTAATAACCCTGCCAATCGCACTGGCGCTAAGCATTTAGCTCAAATGCGCCAACTAATTGAAGAGACGCAGCCAGCTTGTATTTTCAGTGAGCCGCAATTTAACAGCGCAACGGTTAACACTTTAAAACGTAATTTCCCGATCAAGATAGGTCAATTAGATCCACTAGCAACCGATATTAATGTTCAACAAAGCCGCTATATTAGCTTTATGAAGAATTTCGCACGCCAGTTTACTGATTGCTTAACTAGATAAGCAAGCAGATAATTTACTCACAGCCTCCCTTAAAAATGGCAGGCTGTGCTGTTATTTTAGCTCGCCATTAGAAGCAGGCAATGTGCCCATCGGTTCTTGATTCGGTTCCTCCACAAAGTACCCCTGTTTCAGGGTTCCTTAAGATTATTTGCCCACGTCCATAACTAGTTGGCTCTGTGGCTATCTCTATATCGTGCCCTTTTGCACGCAATCCTTGTACTATATGTTGTGGTACAGAGGGCTCTAGCCCTACCTTTTTTGCACCCATCCACTGCCATCTAGGCGCATCTAACGATGCTTGAGGATTCAGCTTAAAATCAGTCATGTTGATGATCATTTGCATATGACCTTGAGGTTGCATAAATCCACCCATCACACCAAACGCACCCACTGCTTCTTTTCCCTTGGTAATGAAACCTGGAATAATAGTATGGAATGTTTTTTTACCCGGTTGTAAGTAGTTCACATGCGTTGGGTCTAAACTAAAATTATGGCCGCGGTTTTGCATGGCAATACCGGTGTTTGGCACCACAACTCCCGAGCCAAAACCATGATAATTACTCTGAATAAACGAGACCATATTGCCGTCACTATCAGCCGTTGAAAGATACACAGTGCCACCCGCTCTAGGATTTCCTGCTATCGGCATTAACGCTTCGTCACCAATTAATTGCTGTCGTGCTTTACCATATTCGTCACTGATTAAATCTGCTACTGAAACACGCATGCTATCAGTTTGAGTAATATGCTCATGGCCATCAATATAAGCTAACTTCATGGCTTCTATTTGTTGATGGTAAGATTCAACACTTTCACGATCTGTAAACTTAAAGTGCTTGGCTATATTTAAGCCCATTAACGCCACGACTCCTTGGCCATTGGGTGGTATTTCCCAAACATCGTACCCTCTATAATTTACTTTTATAGGATCAACCCATTCCACTTGATAGCTTTCTAGATCAGATTTACGTAATAATCCTCCGGTTTTTTGACAAAAACTGTCGATTTCATCAGCGAGCTCTCCCGTATAAAAAGATGCGCATTCGCTCTGTGCCAGCATGGCTAAAGTACGCGCATGTCCCGGTGATGAAAACATTTCACCGGCGTGTGGCGCTCTGCCTTTAGGTGCAAATGTAGTGAACCAGTGGCTAGTAGATTGCTGGGTAAATTTACCCTTGAAGTTATCAAACGAGCGCTTCCACAAATAGCTGATTACGGGTGAAACTGGAAAACCTTCTGCTGCTAGATCAATGGCGGGCTGTAGTAAATCTTTGAAAGGCAATACGCCGAATTTTTTAGATAGCGCAATCCAACTAGCAGGAGTGCCTGGAACTGTTACCGGTAACCAGCCGTACAATGGCATTTCTTGATGCCCTTGCTTGTTTAATTCTTGTGGCGTTAGCTTTTGCGGTGCCTCGCCAGATGCGTTTAAACCGTGTAATTTATTTTTAAACCACACTAAAGCAAACGCATCACCCCCTATACCGCACCCTGTAGGCTCAACTACCGTTAATGCCGCAGCTGTTGCTATTGCCGCATCTATCGCATTGCCCCCTTTTTTCATTATGTCTAAACCAATTTCAGCGGCTAACGGCTGAGAAGTAGCCACCATTGCTTTTTTTGCAAATAGCACACTACGATTAGATGCATAAGGGTTTTGTAAAGAATTATTGTCAAACATAAATGAACTCCAGGAACAGTCGGTTATCAATAAAAGGTGGTTGCAGTATCAGCCACAACTGAAAAAACGCACACAGCGACAGCAAACCTACATTAATGAAGCCATATTTATAAATAGTATAAGTGATGCACACAAAAGTGCTTGCACAAGTCCCATGCGAAGCTTAAACAGTAATATTTACTTGTTAAATTTTTGCGTCACTTATCAAAGCACATAAAAGCTGCACTCAATAATATAGGGCTAAATATCGACTCAATATGCTATGTACAGATCTCTTGTTATAGCTTTTATTGGTATTGGATACGTCTGTTCAGTACAGAACCGATATTTAACACTGTCAATTACGACAATCTCAATCTATATAACTTGTCTTCATTAAAAGCTAACCCTTATAAAGCATTAGCTCATCAATGCTAAATGGTTATCCCATTGTATTGATTTATTATTCAACACTGGCTGCTTTTTCTGTGTATTAGCTTGTATCTTATACACTTTCCCGCGACCACTGCTCACTACAAAACTAGCGTTGCTCTCACCTTGAGTTATGCCGCAACCATCACGTACTTTAGTGCTACCTAAAAATTGGTTCTTCGCTAAATTCCAAAATAAAATTTTATCTCCCTTTGGCGCTGATACAGCAACCGTGTTGCCACTGCGATCAAAGCAAGCACTGCCGCAGTATTGCTTTAATTGATAAAACTCTTGATCTGGAATAGCCAAAATTTGTAACGGCTGGCCGCGCTGGTGTGTCGCCACTAAAGGAACTTTGTCAGTCATTTCACCTTGATACTGCATAGCTATTAAGGTTTTATCACTATTATTAACATCAATATGGCGAATACTTAACTGCACATATTCCTGTCCTGGTAGCGCTACCTGCTCAGTTATTTTTTGCGTTGTTAGATCAATATAGGAGAGGTTTGACTGCATACTCTCTAAATTTAATTTAACTCTATCAAGAGTATGAATACCACCATTGGCCACTACCATAGTGTTGCCATCAGCACTTAATTTGAGCTGATGTGGCCCGATGCCACCTGAGCTAAACTGCTGCACAAGGTTAAATTGATTGTGCATATCACGCACCACAACCAAGCCTTGACTGGTTTGTGTGGTATTTTCAGTGGTATACAAATAACGCCCGTTTTGGCTTATTTGCAGGTGCCCGCAAAAATCTTGACCTTGAGCAACATCTACCTGTTTAACTAGCTTTGCGGTGGTTAAATCAACCACTAACAAATATTGACCGGGGCGTCTTGCAACAACCAACGCCCAAGGCTTAATTGGATGCTTAATCACTTGATGTGCACGACTTGGCAATGGATAGCGCATTTTCTCTACTGCTGACGAGTTAAATACTACTAACCAGTGCTGGCCTTCTTTATCCACACTTGCAGAAGCATAGCTTAACTCAGTGCTCGCGATTGCAACACCTGAAAACGCTGTGCTTAACAAGATACTTGTTAGGTAGGTATTAAACTGGCGGCGTTGCATCTTAATCTCCATCGCGTCGATTAAAGCCTAAGTTCACTTCAAGCGGCTTCATTGCGGCTAATAAACTGCTACTTAGTTGTTTTAGTTCTGTTTGCGCTTGCTGTAACTGCACAAATTGCGCTTGAGAATACTGCATATTTTCAGGCTCTTTTATTACTGCAAGTAGCTTTGTAAGCTGCTGAAATTGCGCTTCTATTTTTGTACCCAAAGTAACCGCACCATTTTCTGTTAATAGCTGCTTAGTATTAACCCCTGCTATCCCTGAATATAAGTTATGTAATGTAGCTACATTGCTGCGTAAATTCTGGATAGATTGCTCACTGCGCCACGACTCACTTTTGCGCCAGCGCATTTTAGCCAGCTCGTTACCTAAAGGTGCTGCTATTTTACCATCACTAAGTGCTTCAATTGGTTCAACTAAGGCTTTTAATATTTCTGTAGCGGCCTCTAGAGATGACTCGTAAGTATCGTCTTCACTATATTGATCATAGTTGGCGAGCTCAGCTTGCCACTCGTCACTAATTGATTGAGCATTGTCGGCTACATGTTTACTTATAGCGCTCATCAGCTGGCAGTAACTTGGGTTACTGTGTAACTGTAGCGTTATCTTTTTATCAAAAAGTAAGCGCTCTAACGCAGGGTAGCCCTTTACTGCCACAGAGGCTTTAGCAAAAAACTCATTATCGAAGCCATCCTGAAAGTCATTTTGTGCTGCATTTTTCAGCACCATACCTAGCTGTCTACCGCCAAGGTTCTTCTTATCTGGCCAGTACTGTAAGCTAAAATTACGCATCAGTAAGGTAACCGGGCCAAATTGAATATGTTGGATTTTCTGCCAGCTTTGTAGGCTTTGCTTAAACTGCTGTTGAGCCATCGCAAATTTTTCTTGCGTGGGTACTGCGCAATAACCACTGATTTTGGTGTTCAACTGCTTAG
The DNA here is from genome assembly GCA_036960485.1 of Oceanospirillaceae bacterium. Classification (GTDB taxonomy): domain Bacteria; phylum Pseudomonadota; class Gammaproteobacteria; order Pseudomonadales; family Balneatricaceae; genus Rs1. The sequence continues at coordinate 2,886 of JBALXS010000171.1, read as the reverse complement.
ACTGCAGCGCCAACTGCTGGTAACTTGGAATAATATGCTGGCTTATGGCCGCTTGGTTAAACTCCTGCCAACGCTGTTCATCTAATATTGTTTCAGTTGCGTTGGTGCTATTTGACAAAACACTGCTTAACGCGATTAGCGTTACTATTGTCTGTTGCTGCATTATAAAGACTCCAAAAAGATAATTAGCTGCTTGCGTTGTGCATCGCTCATATTAACCACTTTATCGCGGCTTTGTTGCGCTTCTCCGCCGTGCCATAAAATAGCTTCTAGCAAAGATTGAGCGCGTCCATCATGTAAGAATTCTGTTTTTTTAGAAACTATTTTGGTTAACCCAATGCCCCAAAGCGGAGCAGTGCGCCACTCATTACCCGTCGCTTTAAATTCGGGTCTATTATCAGCTAAGGCAGGGCCCATACCGTGTAACAACAGATCGGTGTATGGCCAAATAAGCTGATTAGCTTGCTCTTTCACTGCACTACTACTGGTTATAAATTTGCTTTGATGACAACCGCCGCAGCCGCTGTTATTAAATAAAGCTTTGCCGGCCAATACTTGTGGGCTTGTAACGTCTGCTCTTTTAGGCACACTGATATTGCGTACAAAAAGCGCGAGCATTTGCGACATCTGCGGCGCTACTTCAACCCCTTGCAAGTGTGCTGAACGCCCATCAGGTGCTGCTAAACATTCAGTTTGTGCTGCACTGCAATCCCCTTGATAAGCGTTAGGAAACAAGGCGGTAGATAATCCCATATCAGTTGCAAAGGCACCACTATTTTGCTGTGCTAAGCTTGGGTTTCCAGCTTTCCAGCCAAATCGACCTAACACTACCGATTGCGTTGCCACTTGCCATACCCGATTAGCACGCCCTGATATACCATCGTTATTGACATCATCAGGATCTGCTAAGGCCAGTATGTCGCGTTCATCTATCGCTTCTAAGAATCCTAAACCTAGCATAGGATTGGCTATGCGTACTGACATTTTAGTGCTGGGATCCAGTGGCCCATATTTTAAATCTGTCACACTATAGCTTGGCTTTCGTAGCAGTACCTTAGCACCACCTTTAAGCTCTACTTCTTGCTGGGTGTAACTTACGTTGATACGCCCTTCTGCCTCGAAGCCTTGCATGGCGAAGTCTTGTAATTGGCTGCCGTAAATGGGTTCTGCAATAACACCTACCTTACCTGACGCAAGTAGCGCTTTTTCAGCATCTGTGCGTGGCTCTATACTCAAACGCATCAGCATAGAAATTGCGTTATCAATAGGCCAATTCCCCCTAGGAACATGTCCGCGCCCGCCTCGGGCGTGACAACCTATACATGAGCGAGCGTTATGCAGCGGCCCTAAACCATCACTTGCTTGCGTAGAAGAAGGAGAAAAAACCCAAAGCTTAGAAAATATGCTTTCGCCAATCTTAAAATCTAAGCGATTCTCAAAACTTAAGTTAGCTGAGGGCTGCAAAAACGCCGTTTTACCTCTTTTACTGCTACTGCTGACACCTGCAGATAAATGTTCGTTTTTTTCTGCACGGCTAAAATCATTATTGCTGGGTAATAGTTGTGCGTTCAATTGCGTGCAAAGTATGGTTAATCCTATTGTTCGTAACAAAGTGGAAAATACTTGTAGCGCACCGTCTTTAAAAAATTTCAACAATGTTTAGCCATATAAAATAAAAGGGAGGATGAACGTAAGTCTTGTTGTGGAGAACAAATTCGCTATGCATAACATCAAGCTCAGCTACCATTACCAACATAGTTGCAGATTGTAATAGCAATCAAAGCTTTAATCGATGAGCATATACTACTTAGCGACTCTTCTTGATGGAGATCAATGCCCATGCGCTTTGGTATCCATGCCAAGCGGCATACCATTCGTCCTGAATATCTCCGCTCCTTGGCATCCATGCCACCGCGGCATACCATTCGTCCTGAATGTAAAAAAGCCTATGGATTTCTCTATAAGCTTTTTGAATGTCGATAAGTAACAGGAGATTAGCCTGCGGAAATGCTCGAAGGATCATCTAAGCTGTCAGACCCTTCTAATTCAACTTTATCTAGTTCTAATACATTAATAGCTGCTTCAATGCTCTTAGTTTGTGCAGTTAATGCGTCTACAGCATTTTGCACTACCGCATTACCAACCGTGTTGCCTGATCCGATTAGTACGTCAAATGTATTACCTTTGGCCGCTTCATCTACCATCACTTGCATAGAATCTTGTGTCGCATTTAATTGCGACATCAGTTTAGCATCAACATTTTGTGCAACTGTTGCCACTAATTTAGAAAGGCTAGGTCCTTTTAGCACAGTGCCATCTACACGACGATATTCGCCGGTGTATACGTTTTTGATACTTAGCGCATCATAGTAATGTGAGTTATGAGTATTGTCAGAGAAGCAATCATGCTCTTCTTCAGGGTCATGTACGATCAGACCAAGCTTGATACGCTCGCCCGCTAGTTCTCCGTAAGATAAGCTCCCCATACCTGCTAGCATAGTAGCTAAACCACCTTTCTCGCCTTTAGCTGCTAGCTCTTTACGTGCTGCGCCGTTTGGCTGCCAGTTAGCAGCCATTTCTTCAAGGTCAGTGATTAATAGCTCAGTTGCAGCTACTAAGTAGTCTCCACGACGATCACAGTTACCGTTTGTGCAATCTGTAAGGCTGTAATCTGTAGCAAGTCTATTTCCAGCGCCTTTATTAGTGCCGTTTAAATCTTGGCCCCAAAGTAAAAACTCAATCGCGTGGTAACCTGTTGCAACATTTGATTCAACTTCATCAATTTCTTGTAACGTTTCGCCAATTAATTGCGCAGTAATTTTAGAAGCATCTATTTTAACCCCACCAACGTTTAACATTGGGTTCGCAATAACGTTAGCTGCATAG
>JBALXS010000170.1:0-8298 GCA_036960485.1 Oceanospirillaceae bacterium | reverse complement strand
ACGATAATGTTTAACAGAATTCAGTACAAAATAGCCCTCATTTCAGCGCTCTGTCTGCTCGTTGCTGTCGGTGCGAGTGTCGGAATTACAATTTTTAACAACCAGAAAATTGAAAACAATATTGAAAAACTCATCAAAGAGGAGCTACAAGTAAAATCTAAGCAACAGTTACAAGCTATTGCCGAATTAGAATCGGCTAAAATTGCCAATAATATTCAAAAAGCGCTCTCTATTGCACTATCAATAAAAGCAACACTTGAAACTCTCATCCAAAATAATGACAGTGTATCCCTTGATCGTGATCGTGTGACTGCATATCTCAAAGGCGTGTTAGAATACAACAAAGATATTTTGGGAACTTATACAGCTTGGGAAAAAAATGCTGTTGACAATGATGATGCTCAATACATTGGCAAGAAAAATAGTCATACATTTGAAAATGGCCAATTTGCTCCTTATTGGAATCGTAGTGGTGACGGCAAGCTAGCCTTAAGACCCCTTAATCTTGCAGATGCTATGAGCAGCGGTGGCTCCGATGACGCATCTAATGACGATTGGTATTTGTGCCCACTTAAAAATAAACGTGTTTGTATCACTGAACCTTATTCGTGGGAAGTGCAAGGCAAACAAACTCTCGGTACATCTATTACTTTACCTATCATCGTTAACGGTAAGCTCTATGGCATGGCAGGAGTAGATATTGGGTTAGATCAGATTCAACACTTCGCGGCGGATGCTTCTAGCCACATATATGACGGCACTGGTCGTGTCATCATTGTTAGCTCTGGTGGTAAAACCTCTGGCGATTCACATAAATCTGAACTTGTCGGCAAACCACTTGAAGCAGAGTATATACCTCTTTTTGAGGGCTGGAATAGAGCAAAAACAACAGCCTTCGAAGAGTTTAATAATGATTATTTAGCTTATTCGCCAATTAAAGTTGAGCTTTTAGACAATACTTGGGGAGCAATCATTCTAGTACCAGTCGCTGAAGCACTTTCAGGGGCAGAGCAACTCAATCGACTAATGGAAGACAGCTTTAAAGACAGCATCAATGAGCAGCTAATCTTAAGTATTCTGATTGGGATTGGGGGTGTTATTGTATTGTTATTATTTGCACGTACTATTTCTCGCCCAATTGAATACTCAGCGTCTATTATTACAGATATCGCTTCAAAAGATGGCGATTTGACTAGCCGCCTCAATATGAATCGTAAAGATGAAATAGGTAAACTTGCCGATGGTGTCGATGCCTTTATTGGCAAGACACAAGGGATAGTTAAAGATATTGCCGGAGAGATGATTAATGTTGAAGATTCAGCTTTACGCACTTCTGAAATAGCCAAAAAGAGTAATATTAGGGTTGATAAGCAACGCGAAGAAATTGAAATGGTGGCAGCCGCTGTAACACAAATGTCAGCCAATGCCGGAGAAGTAGCGCGCAGTGCAGAGGAAGCTGCCAATTCAGCTGGTCAGGCAAAAAATGCGATCAGCACAGGTTCTGAAAACGTCAAAGAAAGCTCGGAGTCTATTAAAATTCTGGCCAAAGAAATGGAAGAGGTCGGTTCTGTAATGCAGCTACTTGCATCAGATAGCGAAAACATCAGTAAAATTGTAGAAGTTATCAACGGCATTTCTCAGCAGACTAACTTATTGGCATTAAACGCAGCGATCGAAGCGGCACGCGCTGGTGAACAAGGGCGTGGATTTTCAGTTGTGGCAGATGAAGTTCGTAATTTAGCATCTAAAACCCAGCAATCTACTCAAGAAATTCAACTGCTGATTGACAAGTTACAAGAGCGTTCGCAACAAGCTGTAACAGCACTAGAACAAGGTAATAAGTCGGTTGGGAATTGTTTAAGTAGTTCTGAAAAAGCAGTAGACACATTAAATACTGTCGTTTCTGACATTAACGAAATAGATGATATGACTTCCCAAATAGCCACCTCATCTGAGCAGCAAGCTGAGGTTTCTGAAGACATATCTCGTAATATTAGTAATATTAATACTGCGATTAATGAAGTTGCCGATGCTTCAAACGATAGTTTAGCTGAGAGTGACCGACTATTTAAATTAGTCAAAACACTCGAGCAACAACTTTCTCGATTCAAGCACTAAAGTTACAATGATAACAGCCCGTTTTGCGGGCTGTTTTAATTTACTCCTTTAGGTCGTTAAGCCATTGCTAAAGAGTAAGGAGCATTTTGCAGAATCATTAAATTAGTTGCGTAATGTTCTAAAGCTGAAAAGCCAAAATGGTACTCAGCAAAATAGCACTAAGTTTTCATCGATGATGCAATTTAATGGTCTACTTAATAACTACCTAGCTCTTTATTTCGCTCATTTTAAGAACTAAAACTCACGAGCCCCCAACCCAAAAGTGACGAAATTAACAGCACTTGTAGAACTCCCACTCGTTTATAAAAAAACAAAACTGCACACACTGCTGTTAGAAATACTATACGCCAATCAATGCTACTCAATTGAGGCTGCCAAAGCGTTAGATGCAAATTCAAAGATGGAATTAGTGGCCAAGTTTGCTCGCTCACCTTTTTAAACAGTAAGTGTAATGCAAACCAAATGGATAAATTTAAAATCACCCCTACTACCGCTGCTGTAATTGCAGAAAAAGCCGCACTAAGTCGCTGTTGCGAATGCATCCACTCGATATAGGGCGCGCCAACAAACACCCAGATAAAACATGGCACAAAAGTGACCCACAAAGTAATGGCACTAGCTGCTACCGCCAACCAGTACCCACCTTGGTTAAATGCCGCGATAAAGCCCACAAACTGCGTAACTAAAATAAGTGGCCCAGGTGTGGTTTCAGCCAAGCCTAGTGCATCCATCATCTCCCCAGCTGTTAACCAACCAAATTGAGTGACGACATCTTGAGTCATATACACCAACACGGCATAGGCACCGCCAAAAGTAACGACGGCTAACTTGGAGAAAAATCGCGCTATATCACTGAGTATTGCCAGATCTGTAAACTGTTCAATGATTAATATAGGTAAAAACCACAACCCAACACCAATGACGATAATAGCCAATGTTTTGCGTAAAGAGTGCTGCAGTTTATTATTGTGAGCTGTCGTTGGTATATCTTGTGAATTGGTTTTTGCAGGTTTTATGGCAAAAAAACCATACAACGCAGCCATTAAGATAATTAATGGAAAGGGAATCGATAACAAGAAAATACCGATGAAAGCCAAAGCTGCAATGATCCAGTGCACGGTGGCTTTTAATGCTCTTTTAGATACTTTTATCAGTGCTTCAAACACGATGATCAACACTGCGGCTTTAACACCCAAAAATAAAGTATCAATTATCGCAACATCATTAAACGTGGCACCTGCGTATAGCGTATAAAGGCTAGCGAGCAATAAAATTACTATTGCACCAGGTATTACAAACAGTAATCCTGCGACTAAACCGCCTAAAATGCCTCGCAAACGCCAACCTGCATAAGTAGCAAGCTGCATCGCTTCAGGCCCTGGCAATAGCATGCAAAAACCTAATGCGTTTAAATATTGTTGCTCACTCAACCAGTTATTCTCATCTACTAATACTTTATGCATCAGTGATATTTGCGCGGCCGGCCCACCAAAAGATAACAATCCTATCTTTAAAAACACTTGGAAAAGCTTTGTTAGCGAAACTTGCTTTGCTGAATTTGCGGTTGTATTAACCATCTCTACTGTATTCATGTGATACCTTTTAAATACGCTCGCTGATAAGTATTAGCGTCTGCCCATTATTTATCAGCGAGGTTTTACTGGTAGTACTATTTTACTGATAGCACTGTTCAATCATCATTTGGTTGAAGCAGGCCAATAGTGGCTTTCGTTACTCGCATCTCTCGCCCAGCGATAAAAGGCATCATAGAGATCAAAGCCTGCTTCTAGCTGCGATAAATCATCGCGAAAGATACGGGATAAACCTAAAGAAGCCGCTAATAAGCCAGCAGCCTCAGGCGCGAGCTCTAAGCAATGGGTATCGGCAGCTCTAACAATGACAGCAAGCTTATCTAAGGCTGGAGTGTGCAAATTAAATTCGCTCAGTAGCTTATCAAATGTACAGAACTCATCTTGATGACTCCAAAACACACCCTCCACATCAAACGGTGTTGCGTTAAATTTTTCTGCAACATTGAGCACTTGAGAAGGGGCTACAAACAAAAACTTTGCCTTAGTATCAATGAAGCGCCTGATCAACCAAGGGCATGCTATGCGATCAATTTTAGGTCGATGTTTAGTCACCCAAAGCGTCGCTCCCGTTTCATCTGGTGCCGGTAGATTATCAAGCGTTAGTAATGGCAAACCCGCATCTCGCCAAGAAAACTGCCCGCCTTGAAGCGTTTCGGTTTGCACACCATAAGTGCGTAATAAAGCAGCGGCACCTTGGCTTATTTTAAAACCTTTTTGGCAGTAAATAACGACTCTTTTATGCAAAAGTTGATCGGCAATTTCCATGATACGATTAAAGGGGTGTCTAAATGCACTCGGTATTAGGAAAGGGTCTGCAGCAAAATCAGCATCGATGCGTACATCAATGATAATGGGGCAATCACTAGTGCCTACTAAGCGTGATAATTGTGAACAGGTAATTTCGGTAGGTGACGCCATATAAGCATCCTCCTTTTAATAGGTTTAGGATGCGGAATTTAGCTGGCGCCTCACGAGGCATCCGTGTGCCCCATATAACAGAGAATCTCACACTCAAATTATATTGTCAATTTCAGCCTCATTGGCTGGGCATTGTTCAATGCTTTATTTCACAGCACAAATATCATAACCCTATGTATTGCATAATACTTATCAAAACTATTGATAGTATATCAGTTGATTATGACCGATTTAAAACAACACCATAATATCCTAGAAGCTTACGATCACTTGTGCTCTTGCCTATAGCGCATCGGGCTCATTTCAAAGAAGCGTTTAAACTCTCTTGAGAAAGCGGCTAAAGAATTAAAACCGCAGCGAATCGCGACCTCCTGCATATTGTGCTCGCTACCAAGCACTAGGCGTTTAGCAACTTGCAAGCGCAGCCTTTTATAATAGCGGTGTGGGCTTGTGGTTAGTTCTTTGCGAAATAGCAGTTCTAAACTACGGCTTGAAACACCTAGTTGTTCGGCAATGTTGCGGCTAGTAATAGGTGTGTCGATATGTTTTTCCATCAACCTAATGGCTGCGGCTATTTTGGGTTGCTGTGTTTGTAATGCGCCAAGCGAAACTAAGGGCTGTGGTGTTTGAGCATGCTGGCCACCGTTATAAATGAACACACTGGCAACTTCTAACGCGAGTGTGTGCCCGTATCGCGTGCCGATCAAATGTAAAAATAGATCAATAGTGGGAGCTGCTCCACCGGTCGTAAAATATTTACCATCTATAACGTAGCGATCAGGTTGCACGCTGACATTGGTAAAAGCATCGCGAAAATCTTCTAAATCTTCCCAGTGAGTGGTCGCTCTTCTATCTTGTAAATAACCTGCTCTGGCCAGTATCCAGCTACCTGATTCAACTCCACCAATATATGCAAAGTTTCTGGCCTGTTTTTTAAATAGTGTTAAGTATCGCGCGGGCATGTGTTTTTGATGACTAAACGCTGCAATACAAATCAGTAAATCACCCTGCTGTATTTCTTGTAAACTGCCATCAGGATGAATTTTTTGCCCGCAGCTAAGGGTAGCCGGTTCTCCATCGACGGTACTTACTTGCCAATCAAACAGGTTGCGTCTAGAAATGCGGTTCGCGGCGCGCATGGTATCTAAAGTAGCAGCTAGCGACATTAAAGATGATTGCGGCAATAGCAAAATAACCACTTTTAAGGTGCTGGCACTGCTGCTAAATAGACTCATGATTCATCCTGCATTTTGTAATTACAAATCACTTTTAAGGAACCTCGTGCTGATGATTTAGTAATTTTCAGGAAACAATTCTCGCTCAATTAGCTCAATCAATATGTGAATAACCTTGATGTGTATTTCTTGTACTCGGTCGGCATAATTACTTGGGCCTGCATAAATATCAACATCCCCAGCTAACCCCAAAATAGTATTTGCAGGCCCAGTTAAACTAATAACCTGTATGCCATTTTCTTTGGCATATTGCGCAGCTTTCAACACATTTTTGCTACTACCGCTGGTGCTTATCGCTAACAGGCAATCTTGCTTTTTAGCATTGGCTTGTAAGTATCTTGAAAATATATGCTCATAGCCAAAGTCATTTGCAACGCATGTAATATGCCCAGGATCACTAATAGCGGTAGCCGATAATGCCGCCCTGTCGTTACGAAACCTGCCTGATAACTCTTCTGCAAAGTGCATTGCATCACTCATTGAGCCGCCATTGCCACAGCTATAAATGGTATTTCCTGATTTTAAAGAGCAAATCATTATCTTAGCTGCACGCTCTATAGCCGCTATTGCCGTCGGATCCTGCATAAAACTGGTAAGCATTTCGTGGCTTTCGTTTAATGATCCTAAAATACTCTTTTTCAAAATACTGTCCCTTCAATAATTTGCTTACTTACATACTTATTTACTTAAAGGTAGCTAACCTTGCGCTGAAATGGCTAAAGCACCGCCAACCCCAATAAAAGTAGTGCCGAATACTTTTCCTAGAACACTCTCTGATATAAAGCGGCTACTCCCTTTTTTTAATTTTTGACTCATTAAAGCATAAGCGAGTAAACATAAAAAAGAGCAACTCATCAATGTTACAACCAGTAGCATAAATTGTGGTAATAAAGGTTGGGATACCACTATAAACTGTGGAAACAGTGCGGAAGTAAAAATGATCGCTTTAGGGTTTGTTAAAGAAATTAGCAGCCCTTGTGAATACAAACTCCAAGCGTTGAATTTAACCTTATTCTGCTTACCAGCGGTATCAAGTTGCACTCCACTTCGCCATATTTTAATCCCTAGATAGAGTAAATATAAAGCGCCTACTATTTTAATCACAGTAAAAGCCGTGGCTGAATATGCCACTAAAGTACTCAAGCCTAATATCGATAAAGCAGACATCGTGAATAATCCACTGATATTTCCCAGCACTGTAACTAAAGCGCGTAAGGTACCAAACTGTAAACTATGGGTTAATACTAATAATATAGCGGGCCCTGGCACGGCGGCGGCTAAAAAGGCAATTGAGCAAAATGCTAGCCAGTTTTCGAGTTGCATGATTGTTACCTTTAAGATGTACGGTTAAAATAGTGAAAGTAATAAATTAAGCCTTACATTCAATGACTTGTGAAACCCAATTATTATTTACTGGCTGTGAAATAACTAAACAATCTTGCGGCTCATTAGCGCATGCTAAAAGCCCTTTAGGCCCCCACGCTGCACTTTTACCTATCGCTAATAGCCCACCACTGGGGCGATTATGATTAGCCATCGTCACTAGTATATTATGTTGTTGAGCGTAAGCTGCCAATTTTTGAGTATCAGCTAAATAACCATTTTCACTAAACAACACAGCGGCGACATAAACAGTAGCATTATCGTTAACATACGCTTTAATATGCGATGCTGCATTGGTATCGGCACAGATTGCCAATGCAATTCGCTGTCCTTGAATTTCCAGCATTGTATAGCTTTTGCCCGCTTTAAAATATAGTTGTTCAGTAGCGTGTAAATGCATTTTTTTGTATACAGAAACATCACCAGCTGCTGCAAAAATAATCGCGCCTAAGCTTATAGCATCACTGTTAGATGTATCGCTAGAGCTTTTAATCGGCGCGCCAACAACAATATACATATTGAGCTCTACCGCTAGCTTCTTTAATGGTTCTAGCTGTGGATCATCAATAGTTAGCGCCAGCTCTTTTGCAAGTGCCAACTCATAACCCGTTAAAGATAATTCAGGAAAAACCAGCACTGTCACGCCCTGCTCTTTCGCACGTTTTATGACGCTGATGTGCCTTTGTATATTTGCCTTGATATTGCCTTTTACTGAAGATATTTGAGCAACAGCTATCTTAAACTCTGACATGTAAGCCTCTAATATTTCTCTATTTACCCGCTAATTTAGTTTCAGCTCAACGATTCATTTCTGACGGCTTGCTTGGAGACCGTCCGAGAACAAACTGATCTACTGCGGTCTAATCTATATGGCCGAATTTAACGTTCACTTTCGTTAATATAGATTCACTATTCGTCTCAAATGAACCTTAAATCTGACTCAAATAGCCTAACTCTCGCTACAATCGCAATTCTCAGACAGCTTCCTAGCTGTGACCTACTTTAAACATGAGTGGTTACTTTTCTGCAAGTTTTCCCATTATTTACTGTAA
>JBALXS010000169.1:0-8547 GCA_036960485.1 Oceanospirillaceae bacterium | reverse complement strand
ATTTACAGAGAGATGACCACTAAGGCCGGTCAAAAATGTACTGCCATTCGCCGTGCAATAGTCCCAGAGCTAATGCTTGATAAAGTAGCGAATGCGTTAAAGAATAGCTTAGTCAAAACAGTGATTGGCGACCCGAACCGTGAAGGAGTGCGAATGGGCTCTTTAGTAGGGGCTAGCCAATGTGCAGATGTTGCTGAAAACGTCGCAATTTTAAAGCGCGATTGCGAGCAAGTGCTAGGGGATTGGAGCGAGTTCTCAGTGAATATGCAAGAAATTGACGCAGGTGCTTTTTTCCCGCCAACAGTGCTGATCTGTCGCAATCCTCTAGAGGTTGAATCGGTGCATAGTATTGAAGCTTTTGGGCCTGTATGTACTTTAATGCCTTATACCGATAACGATCAAGCCGTTAAATTAATGCAATTAGGAGAGGGAAGCTTAGTAGCATCCGTGTTTAGTTTCGATAATGAGATTGGCTTTGATTTAATTCATCGTGCTGCGTCACATCACGGACGTATGTTATTGCTAAACCGTGAGTGTTTTAAAGAATCAACCGGTCATGGCTCTCCAATGCCAAGCCTAGTACATGGCGGACCAGGGCGTGCTGGTGGCGGTGAAGAGTTAGGTGGTGTGCGTGCGATTAAGCATTATATGCAGCGTACTGCAATTCAAGGATCGCCGAATGCATTGACCGCATTAACCAAAGAATATATGCGTGGCGCAGATCGCAAAGTGGATCTTGTTCATCCTTTTAGAAAGAATTTTGATCAGTTATATGTAGGCGACTCACTCACCACTCATAGAAGAACGGTAACAGAAGCTGATATCGTGAACTTTGGTTGTTTGTCTGGAGATCATTTCTATGCACACTTTGATGAAGTAGCGGCTAAAGATTCGTTCTTTGGTAAGCGCGTTGCACATGGCTATTTTGTAATTTCCGCCGCCGCTGGATTATTTGTTGACCCAGGTGAAGGGCCGGTGATTGCAAACTACGGTATTGATAACTTACGCTTTATTGAGCCTGTGGGAATTGGCGATACTATTCAAGTGACATTAACAGCGAAGCGAAAAATCAAGAAAGTTAAGCGCCCTGATGAAGATCGACATACTGGTATCGTGATTTGGGATGTTGAAGTGCATAACCAAAACAAAGAGTTAGTAGCGCTGTATGATATTTTAACGCTGGTTGAACGCGAAGATCAGCAAGTTTAAATGATTTAAAGATTTAAAAGAGCACCATATAAAAGGCGCTCATTGTATTACTGCTAGCTTTTAGGGCGTACTGCAGAATTAGTAAATCGAGGTCTATCTGCCTCTATTTCACTAAGCGGTTCAACCTCTCGCAGTGTGCTGTTGCAGCGCTGCGCGAGTTTAACGTATTCAGCGGTTCCGGCTTGTTTCCAAGATAGTTCACTATCTGAAACTTGGCGAACCATTTTTGCAGGCGTGCCCATGATCATTGATCGAGCTGCAAACTGGCTATTGGCTTTAACAAAACTACTAGCGGCAACAATAGATTGCGTGCCAATAACGCTGTTGTCCATGACTACAGCGTTCATGCCAATAAGGCAATCGGGTTCTAACACGCAGCCATGCAATACAGCGCCGTGGCCGACGTGGGAACCAGGTTTAAGAACGCAGTCACCACCTGGAAAGCTGTGGATGACACAAGTGTCTTGTACGTTGCTATTTTTTTGAATAATAATGCGACCAAAATCACCGCGGATAACCGCGCAAGGGCCGATATAGCAGTCGCCTTCGATGATAACATCACCGATAATTTCGGCACTAGGATGAACAAAACTGCTACTAGCGATGACTGGAATATGTTGATCTAAAGCGTAAATAGGCATAAAGGCTCTCGTTAGTGGAAATTAATTTAACAGGAAAAATTGATAATTAGCAGCTTAAAAAGGCAACTACTATTAGTAATTAGAACTTAATTAAAAGGTAAAACATGTATAACACGATACAGATAGAAATAAAAAAATCAATTGCTTGTATCACTCTAAATCGTCCAGATAAGCTAAATAGCTTTAATGTAGAGATGCATACAGAACTTGCGCAAGTGATGGATAAAATAGCTGATGATAGTGAGGTGCGCTGTGTTATTTTGACTGGTGCAGGTCGCGGGTTTTGTGCCGGTCAAGACTTAAGTGATAGAGCAGTCAGCAGCGAGCAAGAAGAAATTGCTGCTTTAGTTAATTTAGGTGCTTCAGTAGAAAAGTACTACAACCCCTTAATTCGCAAGATTACTAATTTAGATAAACCTGTAATATGTGCACTTAATGGAGTAGCCGCAGGAGCTGGCGCTTCTATTGCACTGGCGTGTGATTTTGTAGTCGCTAGTGAAAAAGCATCGTTTATTTTAGCCTTTTGCGCTATCGGTTTAATTCCAGATTCAGGGGCAAGCTGGCATATGATTCGCAGCCTAGGTTTGGCACGCACTAAGGCACTGGCAATGTTAGGTAACAAATTAAGCGCACAAAAAGCGCTAGAGTGGGGCTTAATCTGGCAAGTAAGTGAAGCCGACGCTTTAATGACTGAGGCCCAAGCATTAGCAGAGCAATTAACCAATAAACCACCACTAGCGGTAGCTGCGACTAAAGCGCTGATTAATAAAAGCTTTGATAAAGTGATGGATCAGCAATTAGAAGAAGAGCGCTTGTTAATGCAAAAATTGGGCCGTAGTGAAGATTATCAAGAAGGGGTAGCGGCTTTTATGCAAAAAAGAACAGCGACCTTTAAAGGCTGTTAAATGCCCAAACAACAACAAATTCAGCATATATTAGATCAAGATAATGCCTCAAAACAGCTAGGTATTTGTCTGCTAAGCGCCTGTGAAACCAGTGTTGTTCTAGATTTAACGGTAACCACTGAAATGACAAATGGCTATGCGTTATGTCATGGCGGCGTTATTTTTAGCTTAGCAGATACAGCACTCGCCTTTGCCTGTATCGCTTTAGGTGCTACCGCTGTTACCCAATCTGCGCAAATTGATTACATTAATAGCGCTAAGCTTGGGGATCAATTACGCGCAACGACGCAAATAATGCATTGGCGAAAGCGTAATATTGTGTGTGATATTCAAGTACACAACCAAGATCAGCAATTAATTGCATTGGTACGTGGTAAGCAGTTAGTTATAAACACATAAATTTTTTTAAAATAATATGTTAAGTTTAATGAATTCAGTTCAACTTACAAAACGAAGGATATTAAGAATGCAAGATGTATTCATTTGTGATGCGGTTCGCACGCCAATTGGTCGTTATGCTGGTGCGTTATCTACAGTACGTGCTGATGATCTAGGTGCGTTGCCCATTAAAGCGTTGATCGAGCGTAATCCTCAGGTTGATTGGCAACAAGTTGAAGAAGTTTTTTATGGCTGTGCTAACCAAGCGGGTGAAGATAACCGCAACGTTGCCAGAATGAGCGGGCTGTTAGCCGGTTTACCTATCACAGTGCCGGGGGTTACTTTAAACCGTTTATGTGGATCTGGCATGGATGCGATTGGCAGTGCTGCTCGCGCTATCATGAGTGGCCAAATGCGAATGGCGATTGCAGGTGGGGTTGAATCAATGTCACGCGCACCGTTTGTGATGGAAAAGCCAAGTAGTGCGTTTAGCCGCACACCACAAATGATGGATACCACTATCGGTTGGCGTTTTATCAATAAAAGCTTACAAGCACAGTACGGCACCGATTCAATGCCAGAAACGGCTGAAAATGTGGCTGAACGCTTTAATGTGAGTCGTGAAGACCAAGATTTATTTGCACTGCGCAGCCAGCAAAAAACTGCCAGCGCGATGAGCGAAGGGCGCTTTGATAACGAATTAATAGGAGTTGAAATTACATCGCGTAAGGGCAGCCATTGGGTTAAAGAAGATGAACATCCAAGAGCGGAGACACAGCTTGCATCACTAACAAAATTACGCACTCCTTTTAGAGAAGGCGGATCAGTAACAGCCGGTAATGCATCGGGTGTTAACGATGGTGCATGTGCGCTGTTATTGGCAAATGATGATGCGGTTAAGGCTAATAAACTAACCCCTATTGCCAAAGTATTGGGGATGGCGACTATCGGTGTTGAGCCTAATATCATGGGTATTGGGCCTGCGCCTGCCAGTATTAAAGTACTTGAACAAACAGGGCTTACATTAGCGCAAATGGATGTTATTGAGCTCAATGAAGCGTTTGCAGCACAAGGCTTAGCGGTAATGCGAGAACTAGGTTTAGCAGATGACGATGCGAGAGTGAATCCGAATGGCGGCGCTATCGCACTTGGCCATCCTTTAGGAATGAGTGGCGCAAGGTTAGTCACAACTGCGGCTTACCAGTTAAAGCGCTGCGGTGGGCGTTACGCGCTTTGTACTATGTGTATTGGTGTGGGCCAAGGTATCGCTTTAGTGATTGAAGCTGTTTAGCTTTAAAAAATTTAGAAATTTAGAAATTTAGAAATTTAGAAGCTAAAAGAAACACCTAGGTATCCCCGCTAGGAATGTGGTTAAGCATTGCGCTTTAATCACGTTTCTAGCCAGATAAGAATTTCAATAAGCTCTTTGCATTAACGTTACTTGCAAGGCTGTCTGTATATCGCTAATCGTCGTAATATTATAGTTAAACTTCTGGCAGGTTTGGTGCTAAATTAAGCCGCACATCAATGATTTCAATAAGGAAAGCTTTAATGTCGACTAATAACGCAATCACCGAGCACTACCACCACGGCGCATTATTAACAGCGATTGAAACAGCGCTAGCTGATAGCGGTAAAACGCTAAAGGATGTCACCATTGAAGACTTGGCCCCTGTGGATGAGTTCCATATAGGAGGACGTGCGGCTACAGATCATCTCTTAGCGCAGTTGAGCTATCCAGCACAAGGTCATATTTTAGATGTGGGTTGCGGATTAGGTGGAGCTGCGCGCTATGTTGCAAAAGTGTTTAATCATACTGTAGTGGGGGTTGATTTATCACTGGAATATATTGAAACCGGTAATGACTTGTGCAAATGGTTAAATCTTGAAACAGCGGTGACGCTTGAGCAAGGCAGTGCTGTGTCTATGTCATTTGAAGATGGAGCGTTTGCAGGAGGTTATATGCTACATGTAGGGATGAATATTGCCGATAAAAGTGCTTTATTCAATGAGGTATCACGGGTTCTAAAACCTCAGGCATACTTTGGTATTTACGATATTATGCGCCAAAACGATGGCGTATTAACTTATCCTGTTCCTTGGGCTGCACAGGAAAATATCAGTGAGTTAGCTACTATTGAAGAATATAAGGAAGCTTTAGTACGAAGCGGTTTTAAGATAGTTAAAGTTAATGATCGTCGAGAATTCGCGTTACAATTTTTTCAAAAAATGGCGGCAAAAAAACAAGCAAAAAAAGCACCGGCAGCACTAGGTTTACATGTTTTAATGCAGCAAGGCACGGCGCAAAAAATACAAAATATGATAGGTAATGTTACTAATGGTTTAATCTCTCCAGTTGAAATTATTGCTCAAAAAATCTCTTAATGAGCTTCCCACAAACTGCAGATTGAATAATAGTAACGGAGCTGCATTTGTGTGAAATTAGCTCAGTTAAGAAGCTTATTACTCGTCATAAATAAAAAACATCTGTACTGTTCAATTTGCTAAACTAGTGGCAATTACCAACCCAACTAAAAATAATTCTCAATTGTAGATTACCCATTAGCTACTTTTTAAGCAGTTGAAAATTATCTTTAAAATAGGCAAAAAGCAGTTCCGCTTTATAAGTGCCATATTGACAGAGGCTATCTAAAATTTGAAAACACTAAAACATCTTATTGATAGAAATCTAGAGTGGGCGAATTCGATAAAAGAGCAAGACCCCGATTTTTTTACACAGCTGTCTAAGCAACAAGAACCCGAGTATTTGTGGATAGGCTGTTCAGATAGTAGAGTGCCAGCTAATCAAATTGTTTGCCTGCCACCTGGCGAGATTTTTGTGCATCGCAATATTGCTAATGTGGTGGTGCATACCGATTTAAATTGCCTATCTGTTATTCAATATGCTGTTGAAGTATTGAAAGTTAAGCATATCATTGTTTGTGGTCACTACGGATGTGGCGGTATTAAAGCAGCTATGGAAAATACTGAGCATGGACTTATCGATAATTGGTTACGGCATGTGAAAGATGTAAGACGTTTTAATGCAGAGAAGTTTAAAGGCTTATCGCAACACGATAAAGTAAATTTATTGTGTGAACTGAACGTTATTGAACAAGTCACCAATGTTTGTAATACCACGATAGTGCAAAAAGCCTGGAAAAATGGCGTACCGCTTTCTGTGCATAGCTGGGTTTACAGTATCGAGAATGGCATTATTAAAGATTTAGGCGCTTGTATCAGCTCGCAAGAGCAATTTATTGAAAAAAATAGTAATAATTGGATAATTGATTAATTATAAGGGTGTTCAAATGACATCGGAACATGATTTAAGAGTCGATCTAGCTGCGGCGTTTCGCATTATTCATAACATGGATATGCATGAATCAGTGGCTAATCATCTAAGTGCGGCAGTTTCATCTGATGGGAAAAAATTTCTGATGAATCGTCGTTGGATGCACTTCTCCCAAGTGACAGCGAGTAATTTACAGCTATTAGATAGTGAAGATGATAGTTTGATGTCAACTGATGAAGCGCCGGATTTGTCTGCGTGGAGTATCCATGGCAATGTACATAAAAAATTCCCCAATGCGCGAGTGATACTGCATGTACATAGTACTTACGCAACAGTGCTATCGACGCTTAAAGATCCGCGGATACTCCCTATAGATAATAATACTGCTGGTTTTTTCAACCGTATTAGCTACGATACAGATTTTGGCGGAATTGCTACAACAGAGGCAGAAGGCCAGCGAATTAGTGAAACATTCGCAGGCAAGCAAGCGTTAATGATGGGTAATCATGGTATTAGCGTCATTGGTGATAGCGTAGCGCAAGCATTTGAATCTTTGTATTATTTAGAAAAAGCTTGTAAAACGATGGTGCTTGCATATTCAACTGGCCAGCCATTAAACGTACTCAGTGATGAAATAGCTGAAAAGACAGCTACGAGCTGGGATGATTTTAAAGGTTCTGGTGATGCACATTTTGCGCAATTAAAAATGATGCTAGACAAAACAGATCCGTCATTTCGTGATTGATCACTGTTATTAAAAGCTAGATATCAGCAAAGGCGTATTTTTTAAAATGCGCTATGATTACTCTACCAACCATAAGAAATCCGACTAAAAGATAATTAAACATACATGCGTATTAGTGATTAGTTCTTGTAGCTGCTTTTAACGAATCCGGCAATTAAGGGAGTTAGCAATGAAAAAGGAACAGGCTGAAGTTGGCAATTTTACTCAATACTTAACTAAGGTCGGTATTGGATTAGATGAATTCCAACGCTTTGCGCATGGAGATGCCCAACAAGGCACAAAACAATGGCAGCAACAATTAGATATCCCATTGCCTGAAACAGGCATTGGGCTTGAGCAAGTGACAACAGAGCTGGTGGAACAAATTATTCCAAATGGCGCCAGTATAGGTCATCCAGGCTTTAGTTCTTATATCACCACTGGCGGCACAACCGCATCAACCATCGCTAGCGCAGCCGCTAGTATAGCCTCTCCTCAACGTTATACATTAAGCGCTTTCAATTTTATTGAAGAACTTTCCCTTAAATGGCTAGCTCAAATGCTGTCTTTAGATAATATGCTGGGGGTTTATAGTAGTGGTGGATCGGTAGCAAATTTAGTCGCTCTAGGTGCTGCTCGCCAATCTGCTTTTGAAGCAATAGGCGTCGATCCCGCGGAACAAGGAATGAACAGGCTAGGCAGTATTTATGCTAGCAGTGAATGCCATCATACGATACAGCGTTCGGCAGGTGTATTAGGGCTAGGTCGCAATTGCGTGAAGGCCGTAAAGTGTGACACAAGAGGGCGCATCGATGTTGAAGATTTAGAACAGTTAATTAAAAGTGATATAGAAGCAGGCTTGTTACCCATAGCGGTAGTTGCAAATGCCGGCACCACCAATACAGGTGCTATTGACCCACTGCTGGCGATTGGCCAAATTGCAAAGCGCTATGCTATTTGGTTTCATGTTGATGGCGCTTATGGATTACCAGGTATTTTAGATGAGCGTATTAGCCATTTATACGCAGGGTTGACTATGGCTGATTCGGTCATTGTGGACCCTCACAAGTGGTTAGGTGCAGCTGTCGGCGTCGCGGCAACTTTTGTGAAGGATAGAGGCTTATTGCAACGCGCCTTCACACAAGAGCCTGCTGACTATTTAGAGGGCAGCGTTGAGCAAAATAGTAGTGAGTTAAATGCAGTTGGGTTAGATACTGCACAGCAAGAGAAAGATATAAATACACCACTAGTCGCACATTCACTAGATAGCTTTGGCATACCCTATTTTGATTATGGGGTAGAGTTGAGTTCTCCTTGTAGAGGTATTGTGATATGGGCAATGCTTAAAGAAATTGGCGTGCAAGGCATACGTGAGCGAGTAATACGCCATAATGA
>JBALXS010000168.1:0-8560 GCA_036960485.1 Oceanospirillaceae bacterium | reverse complement strand
GTTTAAAGTTGAATTTGTACATTTTTAAATCAAAAACCAACTCGTTTTTGCCCCAAAACGTGTTGGCACCGATGCTTGCCCTGATTTAAGTATGGCTACTTTGCAATACTTGAACTATTGAGCAGGACTTGAATCTGTGCACTGTTTCTGTCACATATTTATGCAAGGGTTACATAGTCATCGCTAGTAAGCTTACATAAATCCAATGTCTATGATAGAAAGTTTCATGAGCTCTTAGCGAGAGTGAGAACTAGGTTTTGGAAATCCCACTCTAATGACCACTACCATAATTACGATATTCGATTGCCCATTTGGGCTAGAAAATATAGCTATATCGTCTTCTACGTTGCCTGACGGGACTGTTTTGGGAGACGACTCTAAAACAGATCGATACCAATATTTTTTCATAACGCATTGGTATCACTAGCAATATGGGTGAAGTGTTTATTTTACAGGACTAGATAGAGCAGTAAGAACAAGCTCATTTATAGTTGAATTAAACAATGCCCCCTTTAAAGGGGGCTCAATCAAAGCCTTCTGCAGAAGGCAGATTTTTTATGGCAATAAAGCTCAACTAATTAGCTCGCGCGGGCCTCTTAAGTCGCTTGCTTTTTCACTGCGCCGATGCGCCATAACATACAAGACAGGCAGTACAAACAGCGTCAGTATCGTTGATGAGATAATCCCGCCAATCACTACCGTTGCAATTGGGCGCTGCACTTCAGCACCAGTGCCTATATTCAGCGCCATAGGTACAAAGCCAAGACCAGCCACCAGTGCCGTCATCAATACTGGCCGCAGTCGAGTGAGCGCGCCATCAATAATCGCAGACACAAGCTCGCCTTTTTCTTGATACAGTTGGCGAATAAAGCTCAGCAACACTAAGCCATTAAGTACAGCGACGCCAGAAAGTGCTATAAAACCTACCCCTGCAGAGATAGATAACGGCATATCCCGTAGCCACAGTGAAATCACCCCGCCAGTTAGGGCTAAGGGAATACCGGTAAAAATAATCAGCGCATCTTTCACCGAGCTAAAAGCCATCACCAGCAACCCTAAAATCAGCGCCAACGTTAGCGGCACCACAATAGATAAACGCTGACTTGCTGACTCAAGCTGCTCAAAGGTGCCACCATACTCTAGCCAGTAACCCGCAGGAATATGGACCTTCTGACTAATTTGCTGCTTGGCTTCACTAACAAACGAGCCTAAGTCGCGGCCACGCACATTGGCCGTGACAACAATACGGCGCTTACCGTTCTCTCGTCCAATTTGATTTGGTGACGGCGCAATCGCTAACTTAGTGACTTCAGACAAGGGTACGAATTCACCTGATGACAAGACGATGGGCAGTTGATGCAAGTGCTCAATATCCAGACGAATCTGTTCGGGCAAACGCACTACCATTTTAAAGCGACGATCACCCTCAAAAATAAGTCCGGCCTCTTCACCACCGATTGCCGTCGCGACAAAGTCTTGCAGTTCATTAACCGTTAAACCATAATGCGCCAACGCGAGACGATCTGGCTGAATCGATAACATAGGCAGGCCTGTTACCTGCTCGACTTGTAAGTCGGCAGCGCCATCTATTTGCTCTAACACTTCGCGAATAGCATTAGCAGAAGTCAGTAATTGCTGTAGGTCATCACCCACCACTTTTATGCCTAAGTCTGCTCGCACACCTGAGATCAACTCATTAAATCGCATCTCAATTGGCTGAGTTAACTCAAAGTTATTGCCCGGCTGACCTGCAACAGCTGCCACAATATCGGCCGCTAACGCGTCATGGTTCATTTTAGGATTAGGCCACTCACTGCGGGGCTTAAGCATAATAAAGGTGTCGGCGATATTTGGCGGCATTGGATCATTCGCCACCTCTGGGGTACCAATCTTAGAAAACACATTCAACACCTGCGGGAAGTGTTTGATGCGCTCTTCTAGCAAAATTTGCATATCAACTGATTGTTCAAGTCCTGTGCCCGGAATACGGATAGCTTGCAACAAGATATCTTCTTCATTGAGCTGCGGGATAAACTCAGAGCCTAAGGTCGTTGCTAGCCAGATAGAGAAGCCAACCAATGCCACTGCGGCGCTTAACACCAACCAACGCAGTTTCATCGCACCAATCAGTAACGGCTTATACAGCGACTTAGTCGCAGTAATAACACGGCTCTCTTTTTCGCTAATTTTACCTGTCATAAATAGGGCAACCGCAGCAGGAACCAGGGTAAACGACAGCACTAATGCCGCCAATAGCGCCATCACAACCGTCGCCGCCATTGGGTGGAACATCTTGCCTTCGACACCCGTTAAGCTAAACAGCGGAATGTACACGACAGTAATAATCAACACGCCAAATAAGCTTGGGCGGATCACCTCATTGGTGGCTTCAAACACCAGCTGCAAACGTTGTTTACGTGGCAGCACATGGCCACCATTCTTTACCTGCGCCTGACCTAAGCGACGAATGGCGTTTTCCACAATAATCACTGCGCCATCGACTATCAGGCCAAAATCTAATGCGCCTAAGCTCATCAAGTTAGCCGATACACCTGCTTGCACCATGCCCGTCATGGTCGCCAACATCGCCAGTGGGATCACCGCTGCGGTAATCAATGCCGCTCTGGCATTACCCAGCAATATAAACAGCACCAAAATCACTAATAGCGCACCTTCGACTAGGTTTTTCTGCACGGTGTAAACGGCTTTATCGACCAAGGTGGTGCGGTCATACACCGCCTCAACTTTAATCCCCGATGGCAAAGAGGCTTTGATATCTTCAAGCTTAGCGGCAACGGCGAGTGATACTTGACGCGAGTTTTCGCCCACCAGCATCATGGCGCTGCCTAATACAGTTTCTTTGCCATCACGGGTAGCCGCACCTGTACGCAGCGCTTTACCAATGCCAACCTCGGCCACATCAGCAATAAAGACTGGCGCGTTATCAATATGCTTAACCACAACTTGCTCAATGTCGCTAATGGTCTTTAACTGCGCAGCTGAGCGCACTGTTAATTGCTGACCATCACGTTCGATATAGCCGGCGCCGCGGTTACTATTGCTGTTTTGCAGCGCATATTTAATATCAGCAAATGAAATACCGTAAGCCAGCATTCTCGTCGGTATTGGCGTGATGTGGTATTCCTTATCAAAACCGCCGATAGTATTAATTTCTGTAACACCAACAACCTGCGCTAACTGTGGCTTAATTATCCAATCTTGGATCTCCCTCAGTACGGTTGTATCGTAATCACTGCCATTAGCCTGTTTAGCATCAGGCAATGCTTCGATGGTGTACATGAAGATCTCACCAAGCCCAGTTGATATCGGCCCCATTTCGGGCTCAATCTCTGCTGGTAACTTACCTTTAATACCGTTTAAGCGTTCACTGATAAGATTGCGGGCAACATGTAGATCGGTGCCTTCATCAAACACCACTGTTACCTGCGACAAACCATAACGCGACAGCGATCGAGTGTAAGAAAGATGCGGGATCCCCATTAGTGCATTTTCAATTGGGTAGGTAATTCTCTGTTCTGTTTCTAACGGCGAATATCCCTCGGCGCGCGTGCTAATTTGCACCTGCACATTGGTAATATCAGGCACGGCATCAATCGGTAATTTTTGATAACTCCAGAGCCCTACTGCAACTAACAGCATGGCGAGGAACATCATCATCCAGCGTCTATTTATGGCAAGACGCAAAACTGATTCAATCATTTGTGTCTCCTTTAGTGCCCATGTCCAGCGCTTGATTTCTCAAGGTCGCCTTTTAGTACAAAGCTGTTATTAATGGCGTATTCCTCACCGACGTCAAGCCCCGAAAACACTTGGCTCATTTGGCTATCGCTTTGGCCTAATTCAATAACCCGCTTTTCAAAGCCCTCTTGGTTACGAATGAAAATGACTTGCTCACCTTCCATTATCTGCACGGCACGATTATTAATAACCAAGGCGACCGCTTCTGTACTAAGAGTGACATTGCCAGACAATAACTTACCCACGGCCCACAGACCTTTGGTGTTATCAAGCGGTGCACGTGCCAATTTGTAGGTTTGTGCAGTAGGTGCGCTAAGCAGATATTGGATGGTTGATGCCACTTGGTTTTGCTCTGCGGCAATAGTTAACGCCTGCCCAGCGCGGACTTGACTTAATTGGCCAGCAAACACCTGATACTGTGCCCATAACTGGCTATCATCAATAATACTCAGCAGCACATTATCGGTTGCTAACTCACCCACATTGGCACTGCGACTCTCAACCACACCCGAGATAGGCGCTGTGATTAAATAGCGTTTTAAGCTTGAGTTTGACTCGACTTCAGCAATCACTTGCCCAGCCGTAACGCGCTCACCAACCTCGACATTCATTGCAGTAATAAGCCCTGCAAAGCGCGCTTTAACCTGACTCGTCGCTGACTCTGGCAACACAGCTCGGCCATATAGCATCAGCATTTGCTTAATATCGCCCGCTTGAGCTAATTGGGTAGTAATCCCCGATGCTAGGATCTGTTCGGCGCTAATGTGCACTTGTCCCTCTTCATATTCTTCATTGCCGTGCTCATCGCCATGTTCATCTGCATGTTCATTTTCAGGCTTATCTGAGTGAGCATCGTGCTCTACATGTTGCTTATCTTGAACCGTATGTTCTGATGACGCGCTCACTGCACCACTAACCATTAATGCAGCAGCAACTACCGCAACGTGAGCCAAAGAGAATTTATTTAATAAGGCAAAATTCATTTTGCGTGTCCTGTAGCTGTTTTTGATACTTCAGCAGTCTTGGAAAAATCATTAAAAAAGGTATGTTGAGAAGCGGGTAAAGGCTCAGCAATTAGCTGCTCTATATCCACGCCGTAACGCAACGCAGAGGCTGCCGCATCAATCAATGCCCGGCGAGCAAATAGCAATTCTTCTCTAGCCGTAAGATAATCAAGGTAGCTGTATAATCCTTGCTCATAGGCTTTTTCGGTATCTTCAAGGGCTGAGGTTAAAGTCGGAATGATACTGGCTTGTAAGCGATTAACGGTTAATATTGCTTGTTTACGACTGGCATAAGCGCGATATAGTTGTCTATAAAGCTCGAGCAAAGCAACCTCTCGGTTGGCAAATACCGCCTCTTTTTCAGCTTGAGCTGACAATATCGCACCACGATTACGCTCACCACTAAACAGCGGCATACTAAAGCCTGCGATTAATGCTATATCATTGGTTTGTTGCAGCTGTTTAACTCCTACTGACCACTTGATGTCTGTGCCCGACTGGGTTTTAGCAAAACGCAGTTCAGCTTCTTTCAACTGAGCTTGTGTTAGGTAGGCTGCAATTGCAGGACTGTATTTTACCTTTTCATATAACGGCGCTAAGGCTACATCGTCGGTAAACTCAAATAAACTACCAGCAAGCGTACCAAAGCTGACCTGAGATTCGCCCCACATCATACTTAACGCCAACTTGGCATAATCAAGTTGATGCAATTGGTTTTCTGCAACTAATTTGGCATTAAACACCGCAGCTTGGGCACGCTTAACTTCAGCGTCAGGCGTGATGCCCGCTTGGGCGCGTGTAGTGACAACGTTAAGGGTTTGCTCGGCCAGCGATAATGAATCAATCGCCAGTTGTAATTGTGATTGCGTAGCTAGCACATCAATATAGCGACGTGTGGTTTCAGCCAATAAATTCAGCGCTGCGATTTTACGCTCAGCCTCTAGATAGGCACGCTGCTCGTTAACCACTGTGCTGCGGGCATCAAGTTTGTCACCTAACTCAATAACAGACGATAAAGACACGCTAAACTCTGCGCTATCGGTCCCTTGAAATTCACCCGAACCGACAATATTGTCGGCATCAAAGCCAATTTCATAACCAGGAGTAAGCGCCTGAGTTTGCGCTACACCGTCGAGCGCTTGTTGCCTAAACTTAAACACTTTAAGTGAAGGATGTTGCTGCTGTACACGCTCAATAACCATGGTTAATGACAAGGTATTAGATTGTTCTGTAGGCGCAGCAGCAAGTGAGCCTGCCGCTAACAAAGTGACAAGTAACAAGGTGCAATAAAGACCTCGCCAAACACAAAGCATGCCGATTTTAGTGGCAGCCTTCGTGCAATACGTATTATAAAACATCAGACAATAAGCCTCGATTTAATACAAAATACCAGACCTGTTGATTACTAAACCTTCAAAGGAGCAACAGATCTTGAGCAAGCTTTAAAAACTCGCTAACGGAATAAAATTTTGATTAAACGATTAAGGCTTTGGGAGGGCGTAGAAAAGCAAAATAGGGGGCTTCAACTGAGGTTGAGTTAAAGCTAAACACAAAAGACTTAGGACTTGCGGTAACGGTTTGCATAAGCGCAACCGGATGCATTAAGGTCAAACAACAAGAACAGCAGTTATTACCGCATTCAGTGCAATTATCTTCTACATGACTTTCCGTATTGGACTCATTACATTGCTCAATATTGTTGTCAAGCTCAGCGGTTTGCAGAACAGAATGCATCACATCAGTATCGCAATCATTATGCGCAAAACCACAGTCATCAGCCATAACTGCAACAGATTGTAGCGTTAAAATAATGATCAGCCCCATCCGCCCTAACATCGCTGCAGAGGTTATAAATACTCGTAAATAACGCGAGAAACTAGACATTAGGCCTTAGCGCACCTTTTAACTCTATTGCTGTACATTTTTGACTTAATTACTCGTTAACAAAAGTTGAATACATCTAGTTTAAGTGAACCAAACTTAAAACACTATGCATTTGCTTGCATGACCAGCTATAAATGCTTAAAAAAGATCCCAAAATATCTATAACATCACGTTTTAAGTTGTATATTTAACTCGGCTTAAATTGAGATATTCTCTAGAAAAGTTTACATATCATAGTCATTTATCCAACTAATTATTGATTCCAAAAAATATGTAAATAATCAGAGATCGGTTTAAGCCATCACAAATTGTCGTGGCATAGTTATTTTGGTCACAAACTAAGAGATTAATACCAGTGGTCATAATATAGTGGATTAGCAAAACTGGCCATTTATTTGTCAGTAAGTAGTACATATTGTCGCACTAAAGCTAATCCTAAAAAACACCGTGCCTAGATTAGTGAAACTCGTAAATGTCCATTTTCAAGTTAGCTTTGCTAACACATATCTGCCCCAAAGCTTGTTATAACACCTTTAAACAATCGCGAACTGACGAATGAGTTGCCCTACAAAATCTCATATATAAACCCTGCTCTTAGCGCTTTATCTGATTATTTGATTGTTCAAAACTGGATAGGCATACAGTCGTATTAAAAACGAATGGGTTTTGAGTGTTTCCAAGCTTATTCGTTTGCGTGTTTTTCCAGCCTTAAATTAATAAAGTCTATTAAAATCATTGGGATATATCTTTGCCAAATTAGTTAATAGGTTTGAAAAACGCGCATGCGCGTTTTTCAGGATGGTGTATTTGATAGAAAGCTGATAAGTTCTTTGGAATACAAGTAGTTAACTGTGCGCGTTTTCACTGGTCTAATGAGGTAAACGCGCAGCGCATAAATACTAAGACGTTAAGTGTAAAAAAGAGTATTCATCATGATCAGAATATTATTAATTCTATTTCTAATCAGTTTATCTACTCATTATGCTAGGGCTAATGAGCTGAATGTGAGCATTAATAGCTATTCTGATGCTGCTGCATATATAAAGGCGGCTTATGATAATGGCTTAGATAAGAATTGCTGGGACTCCAATGCCACTCAAAGAAAAGTAGTTGCCTTTCTGGGCAGCGAAGGACTAGACGACAAGCATGAAAATAATCTATCTAAAAAATCTACAGAGCTAAAGCCATTCGACTGCACTGTCTTAGCCTCTGTTATTGATATGGTACATTCAAATAAAAATGCAATTTTGGCAAAATATCCAAAATATCCAAAATATCCAAAATATCCAAAAACCCAAAAAACTACTGCGGCATTAGACTGGAAGAAATTACCTTCTAACAATCCAGTATTTTATAGCCAAAATGGTGGTTCAAAAGCAATTCTGAGTATTAATGATGGAAATTCTCCTGAAATATCATTGCTTACAGTTAATTCAAACTGCGACCTAAAGAGCAAACCTAAGCAAGGTGAGTCTTTTATGTATGTAAATAAAACTCTCGTTAAGTTTGGCTATGTATGCAATGGCGACATGCAGTCCATATTTTTTGCTAAAAGCCAAAAAGGAAAAGAATATATACTTAAAGAGTTTGAGAAAAAATCCAAAGTTTGCTATGAACTCAAAGAAGAAATAAAAGGGTTGTGCTTTGGTGCTATCGGTTTTAAGAACTCAAAGCACGAACTCCTCAATATAAAGAAACAGAGAGATGCAGCCATATAATTTTAGTTTTGATAAACACTTAACAAGTTTAGGCAACGGACACAAAAAGCCTAGCAGTTTTTCGTGCCGCTGCTAAAGGCGTTAACCATAGAATTTTTTATCCGAAACTGAGGAGTTAGAGTTAAGGCTTTAACTCGGAAATGTCCAGAAATGAGTTAAGCCACACTTATTAACAGTGTGTATTAACTTCCAGAA
>JBALXS010000167.1:0-8749 GCA_036960485.1 Oceanospirillaceae bacterium | reverse complement strand
CAAATTTTACAAGCTATTCCTCATAGTGACTTTAGAGAAGTGTGATCGCCACAACTAAGATCATCGAACTAGAATGCTATGTTGCTGAAGGCAATAGGTTACTTTACCCTTGGTTGAACTTAAAAATCAAATCTCTTTAAGATATATTGAAACGATCTACAATAGCTTTAAAGGTTTTTTTACAGAGCGCTTTATTACCTGAGGAAGCAAGTACGCTTAAAGCTGGCAAAAAATAAGTTCAATAAATGGTGATGCTGATTGATTTAACCTCAAGGGATGTAAGTTTTAAGTAATCTAAATAGGCAGAGTTTTGATCAGTAAAGCGCAGGGTAAGGTTAAGTATAGCTTACAAGCTGATGAATAAGGAGTTACTTATACATCAGCTCTTTTATTGTAAGGACTCAACTAGCTATCAAGTATAGCTAGTTGAGGTAGACTTTTAATTAAGATCTAGGCTTGCCGTTAGTCGGATCGTATAGTGCACCGTAACCAACTGCTTCAACCGTTACATCGTAAATATCACCGAAGTATTCGATCTGTAATTGAGTACCTACTGTACATTGCTCGTATGGCAAGTAGCCTAGTGCTATGTTTTTGCCGATAGTAGGCCCATACACAATACTAGTAGTATAAGAGCGACGACCTAATGAGTCGATCAACGCTTCACCGCTGACAGGATCTAAGATAGGGCAGTTACCAACAGGGTAGCGGGCAACGCCGTTAGCATCGATATTGTTGTTCATGGTTATCGTACAAAGATAAGCGGGTTGATGCTCGCGTTCGCGATGTGACACATAAGCTTCTTTACCGAAGAAATCCGCTTTTTTCACTACAGGGCGCGCTAAATCAACTTCTAACAAGTTGTATTCAGTTAAGATATCCGCGTTTTGTAGGCGCAAACTCTTTTCTAAACGGCGGCTATTCGAATAAGTTTCGATGCCAACAGGGGTCACGCCTTGTGCGTAAAGTGCATCCCAAAGTGCTAGGCCATCTTTCATTTCAAAGTGAATTTCCCAACCTTGCTCACCCACGTATGAAATACGGAATCCCATGTAAGTGATACCGTTGATCACGATATCTTTAACGGCGGCAAACGGGTAGTTCTCTAAGCTGATAGATGATGGATCATCGACGATTTTTTCAAGTGTGGCACGGGCATTAGGGCCCCATACACCAAGGCAACCATAGTCAGTAGTACGATTAGTCACTTGGGCGTCAAAACCAAAGTCTTGTGCCATACGCTGCACCCAAACTAAATCTCTGTGACCTGCATCGGCGCCATCGATAAAGCGGTAATGCTGCTCACCTAAACGTAATACGGTTAAATCGGCACGTACGCCACCGATGTCATTTAAGAAGTGTGTGTAAACACCCTTGCCGACAGGGGTATCACCACCTACTTTAGCCACACAAGCAAACTCCATTAATGCCGCAGCATCAGGGCCTGTTACATCAACAATGGCAAAGTGAGATAGGTTAATCATACCCACATCATCAGTCATTTTTAGATGTTCAGCATTGGAGACACGAAAGAAATGACGGCTGTCCCATTCAGCTTCACGTACTGGTACTTTATCGCCGTATTCTTCTAGTAAGTGCTCGTTGCTTGCGTAGCCGTGAGCACGCTCCCAACCAGATAGCTCCATGAAGTAGCCGCCGAGCTCGTTTTCACGCTCCCAAAATGGGCTGCGAAACTTACCACGCGCTGCCGTATATGGCTCACGGTTATGAACTGGTGGGTTATAAATTTTGAAAGCTGATTCGTAGCAACGGTCGTGAATGTATTGCTCTTCACACTGGAAAGGATAAGAGCGAGCGACATCAACGCTACTGTGATCAAACTCAGTACGCCCATCTGTCATCCAATCGGCGATAACTTTACCGGTACCAGGGCCATCTTTAACCCAAACCGATACGCCATACCACAAGCCGCGAACATTAGACGATTCGCCAATAGAAGGACCGCCATCTGCCGTTACTTGTAGTAAACCGTTGAACGAGTATTTATCATCGTAGCCAAGCTCGCCCAAAATAGGGGTAAGCTCTATCGCGCGTTCAAGTGGATCGATTACTTCTTCAATATCTAGGTCGCGCATTGAAGGAGAAAGACGTGCATCTTCTTTTTCTAAAATATCGCGTGGGTGGCACATACGCGGCTTTTTCTCTTCGTAGTAACCCCACTCAAGTTGTCCGCCTTCAGCAGATTTTGGGTCGCCTGTATCACGTAAATAAGCAGAGTTTCCTTGGTCGCGCAGTAATGGGTAGCCAATTTCTTTACCGGTATTTTCAAATTCATTGTAGTCTTTGAAGAAAGTTAACGGATGATCAACAGGCATTACAGGTAAATCTTCACCTGCCATTTTCGCAATCAAACGGCTCCAAAGACCTGCGCAAACCACAACGTAATCTGCTTCAATATAGCCGCGATCTGTTTCTACGCCTTTAATACGGCCATCTACAATTTTTAAACCGGTACAAGAGGTATTAGCAAATGTTTGTAACTTACCGGTCTTTTCAGCGTCTTCAATAAGTTCCCCTGCGACCGTTTGTGAACGAGGTGTTACTAAACCGGCATCTGGATCCCAAAGTGCACCTTGAATCACATCTTCTTCTAATAGCGGGAATTTCTCTTTCGCTTCAGCGGTGCTCATCATGCGCACATTGTTGCCAAATGCTTTACCTGAAGTAACACGACGCTTTAACTCGTCCATGCGCTCGGTATCGCCTTTACGGGCAACTTCAATCCCACCGATACGCTCATAACGACCTCTTTTTTCAAAGAAATCAATACTGTATTTAGTGGTGAAAATAGTCATTTGATCATGCGCGGTGTTAAAGCAAAAATCAGAAGCATGCGCGGTTGAACCGATATCAGTAGGAATAGCTGATTTATCGATACCAACAATGTTATCCCAACCTCTTTCGATTAGGTGATGCACAACAGATGCACCGACGATACCGCCCTGACCGATGATAACGACTTTCGCACTTTTAGGAAATTTAGACATGTAGCTCACTCCGCGCTGTCAGTTTTCTGCCAGCAACATTTTATGATGATCAATAAGCTATCTACTCTAAAGTATCATTTTTGACACTTCAAAATAGTGAGCTTACATTGTTATTATTTGTTTAACTTTCATTCTAAGATTTAGAGCAGATATTAATTTATCGTAACCACTGTGACTTGTCTATTAGCGTCACCATTTTATATTTAATGTTGATATTAGATAAGAATGGATTAAAAAAAAGCTCTGTAGGGTGGCTATTATTATCAAAAGGTGGACATGCCTGATTGAGAGTGCTTAAAGAACATTAATTTAAACTTTGACTGCATGGATCTTATCTTCGATTGGAGCTAACCATTGACTATTTGTGGCATGGTTTATTTAGTTTGGTAACAAGCAATTCCTTATGATTACTTGAGTTATCATTTCTGAGATTTGAGTAAAGATGTTGATCAAAAAAAATAGTGAATAATGACTAAGATAACTCTATCGCAAAGCATGCATTTCTTGTCATTGTAAGTGAACATGAGCATGTTTATTATGACTAAGCGGTTAACAGCTCTTTACTGCAAACGTTACCAATAACAAAGTTAAATACTAGGAGTGTTCGATGCAAGCTGGAATATACATAATTTTTGCTTTACTGATTGGTGTCGTTTCATCATTTTATATGCCCATGAATGCATCAGTGGCTAAACGTTTAGGATCATCGTTAACAGCTAGTATTTCATTTTATTTGGTTGCACTAGTCACCTCAGCTGTTCTTTTTATCTGTTTTGGTGAACATGAAACACTTTATAAATTTAAATCTGTGCCGCCCTATTTACTGTTAACAGGGGTATTTAGTGCATTCATCGTGCTTAGCATCACTTTTCTTATTCCTATATTAGGCGTAAGAAAATTGACGACCCTAACCATTGCTGGCTCGATTATAACAGCAATGATAGTGAGTCATTTTGGAGTGTTAACCTCTCCGGTAGATCCCATAACTTTTAAGAAAGTGGCGGGTGCTACCTTGCTGTTCTTAGGTGCAGCAATATCAGTAACTTGATTAGTTAAGTGTGGCTAACGCCTGTTTAAGAATCGTTCTTAAACTTGAGTTTGCGAAGAGGGGTTAACATCAGTAGCGCACCAAAAATAAGTGCTATCCCGGTAAATTGTAGATTATCCAAGGTTTCAGACATTATAAAAACGCCCAATAACACTGCTATCAATGGGTTTAGTAGCGATAAAACCCCCATCACTTGTGTGCCTAAAATTTGAAGAGAGCGCACCCACGCCCAGTAACCATAAGCAGTGTTCAATACAACTAACCATAATAAACCAGGCAAAGCCTTTATATCAGGCATAACAAAAGCGCCAGCAGCTAGGTAGGCAAATGGTATCATCAAAATACCGCCTATAATCAGCTGCCAAGCAGCAACATTGAGCACATCATCAATAATCAATCTTTTCATCCAAATAGAAGTGATTGACATAACACTAATGGCTGAAAACGCTGCGATCACTCCCCAAATATTGACATCCGCTGTAGGATTAAGCAGTAGCATTACGCCAAAAATACCCACTAATGAGCTTATTATATACTTTGCACTAGGCACAACTTTATAAATTAGCCAGTTAAAAAACATCATCACTAAGGGGAAAGTAGCACCTAAAGTTCCTGCCACAGATCCGGGTAATAAATAAATGGCAGTGATCAATAAAGGAAAGAAAATAGCTATATTCCCCAAACTAATAAGCAGCATATCGCGCTTGCTCAGAGTAGCTAGTTTCGGCTTTAGCATGAGTAGTATTATGCCAGCAGGCAAAGCTCGCCATACTGCTAACCAAGGAGCAGGGATGTCCAATAAAAACAGACCGATGATGGCATAACTTGTGCCCCAAAGGATGGGTACTGACATCGCAATTAAATAATTCATGTTTACTCAAGTGTAGTAATGGAAGCTGATTTGAGAAACGGCATAGAGATTTGATTTAAATTGATCATGCCGTTCAGTCGGGTGAATATTGATTATTTATATAACTTTTCAGAAAGTATCTTTTATAAAAGATAAATATATTATTAAATTACTAATCAAATAGCAACTAACTTTTCAAAAAGATAAAAATATGTTTGAATATATTCTGGTGCTTTTACTTAACGAGCTAGCTTTAATGAAAAAAGATCATGTAGCAAAAATCTTGCAACAATGGGAAGTTCAACGACCGGATTTAGATTGTTCGCCTGTTGCGATAATTGGGCGTATTTCGAGAGTCGAAAAAATAATGAAGCCTAAGATTCAACAAGGTATGACACCTTTTGGCTTAACTGCGATAGAGTTCGATATATTGGCAACTTTAAGGCGCAATAACTGTGCACTAACTCCCACTCAGCTCTATCAAATGGCAATGTTATCTTCAGGTGCGATGACAACTAATCTAGATAAACTAGAAAAGAGGCTGTTAATAAAAAGGCAGCATAGCCCTAGAGATAGACGCAGTTGTACGGTTGATTTAACTTCTAAAGGCTGGGAATTAATAGAAAGTGCTTATCCTGCTCATCTTTGCAATGAAGAAAAAATGTTAGCGCCACTTGATTCACAAGACAGAGCGCTGTTAGCAAATTTATTGCAGCGTTGGCTGTCAGCAAATGAGTAATTATTTTTTATATAATAATATTAAAGAGTTACGCCATTTTATTATAGAGTTATAAGTATATGAAACGATTTTAATATGACCATTCTTAATCATGAACAAGCTAAACATAAGCAAGTTAATCGAGCCATTGTTTTAATTTTTTGGCTCAATATAGCTGGTTGTTCAGTGTTTCTATACCAGTTTGGGATGGTATATTCATCTGTTAGGCCCGTTATTCAGTATCTGATCACCGCTGTATTTTTTATAGTTTTTATTAGCCGCTATCAATTATCGCTTCAAATAAAGCTTATTTTTTTGATTCTCTATGGGCTAATTACAACAACGGCTGGGCTACTTTACGTAGGCACCATGACTATTAGCCTATCATTGTTTACTATAATCGTGGTGGTAGGTGCTCTTTATTATGAGAAGAAGCAGCTGTATGCACTATTGTTAGCGATCGCATCAATTCTTAGTGTTATTGGCTACGCTTATACCCAAGGTTACATCGAACCAAAAATCAAGCCTGATTTGCTAATCACCACACCCGTTTATTGGGTGAGCTTTATTGTTTTAATGCTACTTTGTTTTTTAATGATCTGTAACGCCATTATATCTTATCGTGATCGCATAGATGAGTTATACGCAACAATCGAGTTGCAAAACCAGCAACTTTTAAAATTGCTGGCTACGGATCCGTTAACTGATTTGGCGTCATCCAGACTAGTAGATGATAGATTGCAAATGACGATCAAACATTGCAACAGATACAAAACCACAGCTGCTGTACTGTTTATTGATATTGATAACTTTAAGCAAGTTAACGATAGTTTTGGCCATACTATCGGCGATGATTGCTTAAAAGAGTTGGCTAAGCGCCTTACAGCCAGTGTTAGGGAAACGGACACTGTTGCAAGGTTAGGTGGAGATGAGTTTTTAGTTATATTGGAGCAGCTTGATATAGAAAGTGAGCTAGAGGGGATGTTACAGGAAATGTTGAATCGTATTCGCCATCCCATCATCACTGGTGCAGGCGCTATCAAGGTGACGTGTAGTATAGGCGCCGCAATCATCCCTCAAGATGGAAATAGCATTACTCAACTTAAATCTAGAGCGGACGAAGCAATGTATCAAGCTAAAAGATATGGTAAAAATCAATTCTTTGTAGAAAATTTAGTTGATGAAAAATCTTACGCTCGCTAGTTTAGTGTTCAATATATAGCTGGTGGCGGGGTTTATATTCATTGCAACAATGCAAATATAAATGGGCTTAAAGTTAAGTGAGTAGTATCCCATGCTGATCAATTGGTCGGCAAAACAAAAACTTTAGATTTTAATGCATTAATCTTATTAACCATCCTTACGTCGTTTTCGTTGATTTTTTCCATAAAATATTTAAGTTCTATAGCTATTCGTTCACTTTTTGTGGGTATGTAATCAGATACTATTTCTTGCTTGCGTAAAATATGGGATTTTAAGGCACTTTTAAAAGTTTGATCAATTTTACCAAGTTGATCTAAATATAGAGTGTTTTCTGGTGCACCAAAATATTTTAAATATTTACCATACTGTTTTTCCAAATAAGAAAGTGGATTATCCCATTCCTTTCGGTTATACGGCGGTTTAACTACTTCACCGATTTGCGCTAGTTCAATCATCTTTTGAACTTCTACTTCTAAAGGCTTTAAAGGCATACCGAGATCATTCATATATGCAAAGTCAAGAACATTATCTATTTGCGCTTTCATCGCAATAAAAAGCAATACTAGCTCATAGCTGTCTTCAGTGTTGTTGCTAATCTCATTTTTAATATCTTGCAATGAGAGGTGCTCACTTTCAAATTTCAAGTTTTCACTTATAGACGAAGTTGCTTCAAAGCATTGATTTGTTTTGTATTTTTTTTCTAAATGCATTTTTGTTTTTAATTCCTATTTAAGAACTCGAAAGATAGTCTCGACATAATCAATTAAAACTAAAAGTTTATAGTTAGCAGTTTTTTAAAAATAAAAACAATTATTTAAATTGATCTGTAGCAGGTCACTTAACTTCATACTTCTATCAATTATGATTATTTATTTCAATGTTATTATGATTTTTTTAATCAATAATAACCTTACAAATAAAGGGTATAGCACAGCATTTTGATTATATATGAAAGCTCATACTTAAAATTATAAAGACTAATTAATGATCACTACTTGCTGGTGATATACATATAATAAATCACTACAGGTTTTTGAATGAATGAGCATCAAAACGAGTGTTGAAAAAAGAACTTACTTGATTGCGGCACATAGCCAAAAGTTGGATAAGATACTAGATAGGAGATGTATGAAAGAGGGAATAAGAACTTGGTAATATAAACATTACCTGTTGCTAGTATTAGGAATATAACTGTATCTGGTTTTTTTTAGAGAGAGTTGATAAAAATTATAAACTAATAATGAGCTTGGAATTGGTGGTTACAAATTAGCGAAGATAAAGAATGCGTTGTATGGAAAAAATTCAGTAATGAAAGACCGAAAAAGTATAGGATAAGAGCGCTAAAAATGTAAAGTGCCATTTAAAATGTTTCTGGCCAGTGGTTAACATCTAAATTACTGGGAATTACTTAGCTGCAAAATTTTGTAAAATACAGAGAGTGGTGATTATAGATAGTTGAAAGAGAGTAAGTGTATAAATATCTGCTGTGAGCAGGTTATCATCTGCAAAAACACTAGGAAAGTTTAATGTGGTTCCCTGTTTACCGAAAGAAGCAATATTGAGTTCGCAGCATAATTTACTCTAGAGGGCATGATAGCTGTTCTCAATAATACGCCGTTAAAAATCGTTGCAAAATGCTCGTTTGCACCATTAACATCCATAAAAAGAGGTACATTGGTTCCGCTATATCGACGATTTTTGCTTTGTTTTATTATCGCTTGCTACGTTATTTAGGGATTTCGTACTATAAAATGAAATTAAATTTGGCGCGCATTTAGCTGAGATTTGATAACTTTTTTGACAGTGAACGCGCACTTTCCACACTGATCTGCAATACACAGCTCTTTATTTAGGTCACGTAAAGACCTAGCACCTTGATCGATATGGGTTTTAATTTGGCTATCTGTTACGGCATTACAAAT
>JBALXS010000166.1:0-8834 GCA_036960485.1 Oceanospirillaceae bacterium | reverse complement strand
ACAAAGCTGCTTTTTGGTTTTTATCAACCGCATACATCGACTGTTCAACAGAGCGCACTCTTGAATTTGGTGGTGATACAGATATTTCAACTGGATTATTTACTAAGCGCTTAGCTAAAACACGAATATCGTCAGAGAACGTGGCTGAAAACATCAAGTTTTGGCGTTTAGCCGGCAGTAAAGCCAGTATTTTCTTAATATCATGAATAAAGCCCATATCTAACATACGGTCAGCTTCATCTAAAACCAGCACTTCTACTTGGTTGAATTTAACCGCGTTTTGGCTAAATAAATCCATTAATCTACCAGGTGTTGCCACTAACACATCAACGCCTCGACGCAGTTTCTGCATTTGCGGGTTAATCTTAACACCACCAAAAACAACAGCAGATGTTAACGGTAAGTACTGTGAGTAAGTTTCAACGTTTTCATGAACTTGCGCTGCTAACTCACGCGTTGGCGTTAAAATCAAAGTACGTATGCTGTTCGCTTTCGCTTTATTGCCTTTTGCTAAGTTATGCAAAATAGGTAACGTAAAGCCTGCTGTTTTACCGGTGCCTGTCTGAGCCGCCGCCATCACATCCTTCCCTTCAAGTACCGCAGGTATTGCTTTAGCTTGTATAGGTGAAGGCAGGGTGTAACCTTTTTCTGTAACGGCTTTTAAAATTGGCTCACAAAGGCCAAGGTCGGCAAAACTCATATAGCATTCTCTTTTTAAATAAAATTGGTAGCTACAGCAATGTATAGCGACTTATTAGGGCGCTGAAGTCTACAGCAGCAGCGCGCTAGGTACTATGTTTTTTCACAACGATGTTACTTTTAATGAATAATTATTATACAACTTATTATAGCAAGTAACTCAGCAGGCGAAAAAAAACCGCACTAGGCGGTTTTTTAAACAAACAAAATGATTATTTATACATTTTTATTCGCTAGTATTTTTAGCCAGATCAACGAGCTCTTTACCCGCTACAATATACATTGCATAATCTTGGCGCTCAGCTATACGCAACTCGTCCAATACGCTTATCCAACGCGCCGTTAACGATTGGTTTTTCTCGGCCCAGCTTTCTACCAATTCCCTGATATCAGTATCATTTTTATAGTCTTTCAATACTGAAAGTAGCACTAAACCATGCTGCCATTCCAAGTCATCGCGAAATGCTTCTCTAGCAAGTCCCTGCCAATGGCTTTCAACGTTCAGAGCATTCAGCTGCTGCGCGAACCAAGCCAATTGCAACTTATTACTTACCTTGAAGTAAGCCCTTGCAACTTGCTGAACTGGAACGCTGCTGCTCTTGCCTATTTCACCAATAGCCAGCACAGAATACAAACCGCGAGTACTGGCAATCTCAGCTGCAAGCTCTTCGCTCACACCTAAATCAGTGTACTTAGTAAAGGTTTGCTTCCAACGCTCTAACGGCTCTCCAATAAGGAACTTGTCCATGCCTTTATTTGCTTCAGCAATTAGCTCCGCAAACTGATCGAACTCTACTTGGCAGTCCAGTCCTGTTACCCGATTACGCACAAACCAACGTGTCGCACGTCTAGTTAAATGCTGTAGCTCTTGCATCAATTCAAACTGTACTTCAGTGCCTATTGCATAGTCCATCGCTTCAATTTTGGACCACGTTTCGGTCACTTTGAAGATATCTCTAACTAAGATATAGGCTCTAGCGATAACACCGACGTCAGCACCAGTAGAGGCCACTAAACGATCAACAAAATTGATGCCCATAAAGTTAACAATATGATTGGCAACTTGTGTCGCAACTAGCTCACGATTCAAACGATGCTGTTTCATTTGCTCGCCATACATCTTTTCCATTTTCACAGGGAAAGAAGTGGTCAGCTCGCGTGAGACATAAGCATCATCAGGCACTGAGGTTAGCAATAACGATTCTTTAAGATCTGCTTTAGCATAAGAGATCAATATTGACAACTCAGGCCTTGTTAAACCATCACCACTTTGCGCACGTTCAGTCATTACCTCATCAAGCGGCAAAAACTCCAAAGCACGATTTAGCTTACCTTGAGCTTCTAGATTGCGTACAAAACGGCGATACTCTGTCATCGACTTTACTGTTTGACGCTCAGCCAAACTAATCGCTTGCACTTGACGATAGTTATTGGCAAGCACTAGCTCTCCCACTTCGTCAGTCATCGATTCCAACAAGTTATTACGTTGCTTTTGCGTTAGATCACCATCATCCATTATACCTTTCAGTAAAATTTTGATGTTAACTTCGTGATCCGAGCAATCTACACCAGCAGCATTATCGATAAAGTCAGTGTTTGAACGGCCGCCATTTAAGCAGTATTCGACACGTCCTAACTGGGTAGTACCTAAGTTACCGCCCTCGCCTATCACTTTACAGCGCAAGTCATTGCCATTAACACGCAGTACATCATTCGCTTTATCGCCCACTTCTTCATGAGACTCGCTAGAAGCTTTAATGTAAGTGCCGATACCGCCATTCCAAAGTAAATCAATTTCAGCTTTAAGCAGCGCATTAATTAAATCAGTTGGCGTCATGCTGGCGTTTTTAACCCCGAGCATTGTTTTCATTTCAGGTGTTAGCTTGATTGATTTAGCACTACGCTCAAATAACCCGCCTCCTTTTGAAATCAACGTTTTATCATAATCTGACCAGCTAGAACGCGGCAGATCAAACAATCGCTGGCGCTCAACAAAAGTTTTAGCAGCATCTGGGTTCGGATCGATGAAGATATGCATATGGTTAAAGGCACTTAACAGGCAAATTTTATCTGATAACAACATACCATTACCGAACACATCTCCAGCCATGTCGCCGATACCGATAACGGTAAACTCATCTTTTGCAGTATTAACTCCCATTTCACGGAAATGACGTTCAACAGAAACCCAAGCGCCTTTTGCAGTAATGCCCATACCTTTATGGTCATAACCTACGCTACCACCTGAGGCAAACGCATCACCTAGCCAAAAATTGTATTCATCAGAAATACCATTGGCAATATCAGAGAATGTTGCAGTGCCTTTATCAGCGGCAACTACCAAATACGGATCATCTTCATCACGGCGTACGACATCAGTAGGCGGTGTTAAACTACCGTCAACTAAGTTATCAGTGATATCTAGCAAAGCGCTGATAAAGATTTTATAGCAGGCGATGCCTTCAGCTAAAAACTCTTCTCTAGACATGTTTTCATTCATCATTTGAGGAACAAATCCGCCTTTGGCGCCAACAGGTACTATGACAGCGTTTTTAACCTGCTGCGCTTTTACTAAGCCAAGTACTTCTGTTCTGAAATCCTCTGCACGATCAGACCAACGTAAACCTCCACGAGCAACCTTACCACCACGTAAATGCACACCTTGAACACGAGGAGAAAATACAAATATCTCGAAAAGCGGTGCAGGCAGTGGGATACCAGGAATACTTTGCGGCGTTAACTTAAAACTAACATAAGTCTTAATCGCACCACTAGCATCCTTTTGGAAGAAGTTAGTACGTACTGTGCCCTTAATTAGCGCTAGATACTGTCTAAGTACTCTATCGTCTGTCAAGCTTGATACGCCATCAAAGCTAGCGATCAGCTTTGCTTCTATCTTTTGAGCGGCGGCATCAGATGATTTTTTAGGATCAAAATAGGCATGAAATAAGGCAACTAACTGCTTAGCAATATCGGTGTGTTGATTCAACGTGGCGATGATTGCATCAGTACTAATAGGGAAGCGTATTTGCTTCATGTATGCAGCATATGCACGAAGCAGTACTACATCGCGCCAACCTAGTTTTGCGCCCAAAATTAATCTATTAAAGTTATCAGATGATGCTCTCTTATTCCAAATAGCTAAATACGCTTCTTGGAAAGAAAGGCGATGCTCTTTAACCACAACCTTATCAGAACCGGTATAGACTAAGTTAAAGTCATGCAACCAAACAACGTCGTTGCCTGATTTAATTTGGTACGGATGCTCATCTATTACGCGTAATCCTAAGTGCTCTAGCACTGGCAGAACATCGGATAAAGGTAATGGATCTTTAAAGTTATACAACGTAAGGTTAAGCTCGTTGCCTTCATTCTCTAATTGGCGGTAAAAACTTAATGATAACGGCGCTTCCGCTGTTAGCTCTGCCATGTAACCCATATCGGCAACACCAGTGCGCGGCGTAAACATATCAGAGTAACCTGCAGGGAAGTTAACACCTAACTTGTTGAATAAGCTTAGTCCTTTTTCCTCACCTAATTTCTCGATTAAAGAAATTCTCAACTCGTCATGCCAGCTGCGTGACGCTTGACGAACCAGTTTTTCAATCGATTTAAGATCAGTGTTAGCGCTGACGTGACCTTGCGAATTACGCAATGTGAACTGGGTTCTAGCCAATATTGACTCAGAAAAGTAGGTGTGAAAATCTGACAAGTCACAACCCAAAGTTTCTTTTAAGATGTTCTCAACTTTAATGCGGAACTCAGTGCTGTAGACATCGCGCGGCGCATAAACCAAGCAAGAGAAAAAATGCGCACTTTTATCTTTACGGATAAAGATTCGAATTTGACGACGCTCATGAATCTGTAAGATTCCCATCGCCATTTCAAACAATTCATCAGCGCCTGTTAAAAACAGCTCATCACGCGGGTGTATTTCAAGAATCTGAAACAATTCTTTCCAGTTATGACCGCCATCGGGTAATTCAGATCTCTGCATTACCGATTCAACTTTGCGTCTAACAATAGGAATTAACGCAGAGCTTTTATTGTAAACAGCTGAGGTATATTGGCCTAAGAAGCGTAGCTCTCCAATCCATTTACCCGCTTTATCAAACTGTTTAATACTAATATAATCAGGATATGATGGGCGATGAATACGTGATTTAACCATTGCCTTGGTAAACGTAACAAAATCAGATTCATCTGGAGCAACATCTTCGGTAATATCATGAAACAGTTTCGTCCGGCAATATTCATCACCGCCTTGCTTCAATAAACCTAGCTGCGAATTCTCTACTGCGATCAGCTCTGTTTTGCCAGCTTTAGTCACTACTTTGTATTCATCAAAGCCTAAGAAGGTAAAATGATCTTTTAGCCACACTAAAAACTCTTTCGTCTCCGCTTTATCAGCAGCGGATATTTTCGCTATTGGAACGTCAAAGCTTTTAATTGCTGATTCGCAGTGTTTAACCATTATCGGAAAATCTTCAACAACCGCGATGACTTCATTTAATATTTCTGTAATGGTGGCTCTTAAATCTTCTAATTGCGCGGCATCAGAATGGCGGTCAATTTCCACAGCAATAAATGATTCTCTGGCGCTACCTGTCACTTTTGACTTGCCCGCAAGCAACTTCTTAAGCTTTCCCGACTCATCTCTGGAAGTCGTTAATACGGTGTTATTTATGGCGTGGATAGTTAAGTTACGTCTGTTTAACTCCATTCTCAGCGAGTCAACTAAGAATGGCTTGTCTGTTTGTAAAATTTCAATAAATGTATGCGTTGATTGCCAACCGTTCTCTTCATAGCGCGGGTTATAGACTTTAACAGCGGGCGCTTCGCCCTGATAATTTTGAATAAACTGCCAGCTTTCTAAAGTGGCACCGTACAAATCGTCTAATCGCCACGTTTCAAGATCTAATTCTGATGCAGCGGCGTAATATCCTTGAGCGAATTGCTTAACAGCTTGGGCTTTTGTGACTGTTAACTTATTGTCTAACTCTTCGTTTAGCTCTTTTAACAGTGAAGCCTTAATTGTTCCGATTTCTGTTGACATCGTCTGCGAATCCTTGGTTTTTATATTGCATTGTTTTTCGTAAGGTAAGTATAGACTAGAATAACTAGTCAACCTTTTCTGTTGTAGTTCTTTTTGTTCTTTATATCAATATTTTAATTATTTGCACGGATGATTGCACTATCTCTTATCTTCAATGATAATTCATAACATATTACTTTTATCCAGCCAATAGCCACGGCTCAATTATTGCGAACTTAACCATGCATAAACCATTTTTCGAAACTTTAGTCGGATTTTTAATATTGTTACTGATTCCGATGCAATTAAACGCCCAATTACAAGTTAGCACCAATAGAACCCAGTACTCCCCTAGAGATAATATAACCTTAAAGGTGGAAACCACCAATCCTATCGATGCTCCATTAGACATTAGCTCACTACAAGGCCAATTTTTAATCCTTGATCAGAAAAAAATGATCATAAACAGCTACGCTGAAGGAAAAAGATCAAGCATAGTGCGCTGGGAAATTCAGTTACGTGCCCGTAAATCGGGTTACGTTGATATTCCAAGCTTACAGTACAACCAAGATATTAGTGAAAAATTTAGCATTTTCGTGAAAAGCACTAGCCCAACTCGCTTTCTACCTGT
The DNA here is from genome assembly GCA_036960485.1 of Oceanospirillaceae bacterium. GTDB lineage: Bacteria > Pseudomonadota > Gammaproteobacteria > Pseudomonadales > Balneatricaceae > Rs1. The sequence continues at coordinate 2,469 of JBALXS010000166.1, read as the reverse complement.
TAGTGACATGCCTGTCATACTAGATGCGCAAATAGAGAAAGAATTTGCTTATGAAAATGGTCTCATTTTATATACTTTAAATATCTATTCAGACCAACCTCTAGCCTCAGGTTTCACTATTAGCCCACCAAAGCTGGCTAAGAGTAAAATTCAGCTATTAGAAGAAAGTGAAGTACAAACAGTTGAAATCCGCAATAAAACCTACCAAGTTATTGAGCGTCGTTATGCCATCTTTCCCACTGAAATGGGTAGATTTATCATTGAAGGCTCGGTATTTGATGGTGCACAAGAAGATAGTTTAAGCATGCAAGCTCGGGCCAATAATTTAGAAATTAACGTTCGAACTAGGCAAGATTTTGACAACGCCCAATACTGGCTACCCGCTTCCAGTGTAACCATCACAGAAACTTGGACTAAAAACACCTCACTACAAGTGGGTGATGTGATCTCTCGTGAAATTAAAATGAGCGTACAAGGCATTGCCGCCGTTAACTTACCGCAGATAATCACCCAGAACCCTGAAATCATTAACATTCAAGAGAACCAAATCTCTTTAACCGATAAAATAAATAAACAAGGCATACAAGGCACCAGAATCGAGCGTCAACAAATTCAGCTACTAGAACGCGGCGAGCTTACTTTTCCAGCAATACAAATTTATTGGTGGGATGTAAAGCAAGATAGCCAACAAATTGCCAGCATTAGCAAACAGATACTACAAGTACTCCCCGATCAAAATGGCGTAGCCTCAATCGAGCGTGAAATAGCGCAGAACCAAGCTGAAGCTTCGAAAGAAGGCGCTATTAATGTCATCCAAACTGATGTTAATTGGCTACTCTGGGCATTAATAACGTTATCTGTGCTTAGCTCCTTAGGATGGGCGTTTAATTTGCGCAAAATCAAACGTCTTAAAGAACGCGCAACTGAAAATTCGGAGCACCACGATACACTTGATGACGATTTGAGTATTCCGGGTGTTAACCACGATTTGCATGCATCTGAAACTCAACAGCATCAAAGTAAATCGGCTATTGCACCAGCCCCACCTGAGCAGCCTCAGTTCAACGCTAAGGCGGAGTTAAATACTTTCCAGGCACTAGGCAGGTCATGTATAAACAACGACTTACTAACTGCTGAGCGCCATTTGCTTGAATGGTCAAATCATTTCTGGTTTGAACAACATATCCAAAGCATTGCTGAAGTTGCACAATGCGCTAACAGTTCATCCCTCAACGTATTACTCGCTGAAATGCAGGAATTACTAGAAGCTCAACAAAACGAGCAATGGCAGGGTAAAAGCTTATTCACTTTGCTAACCAGCATCAGAGCGAGCTAATGACGACATTGAAGCTAATTTTTAGTGAAACATTACTCTGACTTAGATGCATATTTACTGTACTTTTTCGAGCTACTAATAAAAGCAATCTTTAATAAGCGGGGAAATCATGACCATTAACCCAACGTTACATACCAACAGATTTCAGTTGATCGCTATTGAAGATAGCTCCGCTTCAAATGCGCATTTAGTAGAAATGATGCAAGATGCAAGGGTACAGCGCTATATCACAGGCCATGCACTGAGCGATGCAGAGGCTCTTGCTGGTTTAGAAAGATTTCATCGCATCAACAATAACAATGGCCAAGGCTTTTGGCTTATCTATAACCACAGTCAAATTTGTGTTGGCATGTGCCTTTTAAAACCGATGCCCACTGAACAAGCAAGTAATTATGTTGAAACAGGCTACTGGATTAAACCTGATTTTTGGGGACAAGGTATTGCAGCGGAAGCGGCTAGCAGACTAATTGAATATGCTTTTCTAGAACTACAATTAGAACAAGTCACCGCTGTTGCCGATGCAGAAAATATTGCTTCGATTAAATCTTTGTTACGCGCGGGACTGAAAAGAGAGGGTGAGGTGGTAGCTTATGATACCAAGCTGCCTTTTTTTCGTATCACCAAAAATGAGTTTGATGCAAAAATTGATAGAGGAATTACTGTAAATAAATAACTTAAGACTTTTAGTTATTAGCACATACCAGCTAAAGAATCTTTAGTTGCTATGTGCTGTATATTTTCAAGCCCTTTTTCTTTAAAGGGCTCATAACTAAGATTAACTATCCGTTAAATCAGGCACTTGCCAAGCTTTACCTGGAACAGCATCTAACAAACTTTTAGTATATGCATGTTGCGGGTTATGGAATACATCATAAGTAGGCCCGTATTCGACCACTTCACCCAACTTCATTACTGCAATATTGTCACATACTTGTGCTGCTACTCTTAAATCATGCGTAACAAACAACATTGCTAAATCCATTTTATGCTTGATCTCATCCAATAGCTCAAGTACTTGAGCTTGCACAGACACATCTAAAGCGGAAACGGCTTCATCAGCTATCAGTAGCTTAGGTGACATCGCTAATGCTCTTGCGATACCAATTCGCTGGCGCTGGCCACCTGAAAACTCA
>JBALXS010000165.1:0-8906 GCA_036960485.1 Oceanospirillaceae bacterium | reverse complement strand
TTAGCTTGAATCGAGAGAGCATTTTGTTCAATTGTACAGCTTGCATTGATAGCTGTTCAGCGGCAGCGGCGCTGGTATTAGCCGCTTCACTATTGCTTTGCGTAATAGCGTCTATCCCACTAATCCCTTTATTGATTTCCTCTGCACCGACCGCTTGCTCATTACTAGCCGTTGCTATTTGATTTACCAGTGTGGAGGTTTTACTGATGTGCTCGAAGATAAGCTGTAAACTCTGCGCAGTTTCAGCCGCAATAGCGCTACCGTACTTAGTTTTATCAACCGATTGTACAATCAACTTTGAAGTTTCTTCTGCGGCAGTGGTACTTCTAGCTGCTAAGTTTCTAACTTCATCTGCCACGACTGCAAAACCCCTGCCTTGTTCGCCAGCTCTTGCTGCTTCTATCGCTGCATTTAGCGCCAATAAGTTTGTCTGTGCGGCAATTTCATCGATAGTTGTGATGAATTGCGAAATTTTCAGACTTGAGTCAGCAACCTCTTCCATAGCAGTGACCATCCGGCTCATTTTCTCACTGCCCGTTTTTGACTCATTCTGAGCTTGAGATACAAGATCATTCGCTTGATCAGCATTCTTAGCATTATCGGTGATCTGATAAGATAACTCGGTCAATGACGATGAGATACTCACTAGGTTTTCAGCCTGGGTAGAAGCCCCTTCAGAAAGAGAGACACTGCCTTCTGATACGCTACCACTACCTTGAGATATCTCTTCGCTGGCAGTTTGAGTTTGGCCGAGTACATCGTTAAGATTGTCTGTCATTTCTTGCAAGGCTGTTCCCAAGATGTCTTTATCTGACGCTAATGTCACAGTATGGTTTAACTCTCCTTGCGCTATTTTTTGCGCTAGGTTGGCTTTTTCTTGTAAGTAGCTAACCATGTTTTTCATTTCTAAAAATATGCCGCTTTCTTGGCCTACACTCTCATTGGTTAGCTCCATCGATAAATCTCCAGTCGCCACGCTTTTAGCGATACTTGCTATATACTGCGGCTCTCCACCCAATAGCGCCATAATGTGTCGAGTTAAGTATAAAGCAAATCCAATACCCACAAGCAGCGCAAATAAAGTACCAAAAATGCTGGTATTAATTACTGTCGATTCGGTTTTTACCAATGCGTCATTGCGCATCACCATTAAATTGCTCTCGCGCTCTTTAAATGTTTTTATTTGGCCGCGAAACTTGTCGAAATAAACTTTACCTTTTGCTTCGCCAACCATATCCGCCATATCATCCATGGTTTTAGAATCACCAATCATGCGCCGTAGCGTTATTTGCTCTTCAACAACGACTGTTATCCACTGCTCTATTGTTTCTTTACTTTGTTTCAATAGCGTCACTTGAGCTGGGTTGTCTGATACAGTTTTCATCAACTCAGTAATCAACTTATTAAATGCACTTTTACCGTTATTATAAGGATCTAAAAATTCATCCTTCCCCGCCAGTAAAAAACCTCTCATTCCGGTTTCCATATCCACTGCGGCAGCAACGATTCCCTGAGCGGTAGCGATCACTTGGTAGGTATGTTCAACCCAGTTTGTTAGCTTTCTTAGCTCTTCAATGTCAGTACTCTTTTTAGCTTGCGCTTTACGTTTTTGCATTAAGATTTCTTCACGCTCTATAAACGTTTTAAGCTGTCCTCTAAATTTATCAAAATACTGTTTTCCCTTAGCTTGCTTGACCACATCTGACATATCATTCATGGTTTTAGCGTGGCCAATAAGCGCCCTTAAAGCGATCACAGGTTCGGTAACATCAGTTTGCCAAGCATCAATGGTAGTTGATATTTCAGTTAACAATTCAACTTGCGATGGATTATCGGCAACCGTGGTAGAAAGAGATCCTATTAAACTTTCAAAAGCTTCTTTACCATTATTGTAAGGAGTTAGGAAATCCTCTTTACCCGCCAGTAAATAGCCGCGCATTCCGGTTTCCATATCGACAGCGGCGGCTTCTATGCTAGAAGCTTTGGCAAGTACTTTATGAGTGTGGTCAACTGACCCAAAATTGGAAGTCAGTGATTTTACACTTAAAAAAACCACCATTGTAATAAGCAACATAAGCGCGAGAATAAGGCCATACCCTAAGAGTATTTTTGCCTTAAAGCTTAATTTTTTTAACATGTTAATTACCTCTTAAAAAATAAACTTTGCTGCTATCTCAGAAATACTGAGCGATAGGAACACTTATACATAGGAGCATTGATAGGAATCTAGGAAACGTAAGCTCTCAAGCAGCTACAAAGGATATTCATCTGCTTGAGGTGCATCATCAAATAGACGCTAGAATTAACACTAACAACACTACCAAGGAGCAACTTAAACTTAGATGCTTTAATTAGTGCTATATGTTAAATCTATTTACGAGTAATCGTTTAAACAATAAAAATCCACTGCTCCATATATTTCAAGAGAGCCTGCTAACTCAATGTTTAATATCACCATAGTACAATATATATCGAAATTCAAGGAACAATTATTCTTGATAATTAAGGTTAGATGAATGGTTTGGGCTATTTTATAGAATTACATAAAATTTATTTAAGAGCCATTATCAGCTCACTTTTAACCCCTGCTACTAAATAAAGATATCATACGTATCAAAAAGATTAAACACCTACTTAACAATAAGTTAACAAAAAAACAGTAAGATAAAATCAAACTGAACTGTTATTCTTTAACACTAAATATTAATCGCTTTAGTATAAATTAGCGAAGCTAATTACTCGCACAATCTATTACGTCAGGATCACCCTGCTCTATTTACAATGGATCCTCGTTTACAGTTAGAGTTTATTTATGATTCGATATATATAGCTGATATATAGTAGCTTTATAAAAAATTTAAGGTTTTTTAGCAACGAAGAGAGTTTAGTTTCTAAAATAATTATTACTGAATGAAGGAAAAGCAGGAATGTCAATAAAGCACTAGTAGTTGGTTTTATAAACAAACCATATGATTTCAGCTTCGAGTATATGGGCTACAATTTAGCCTCTGCTAAAAAAAGCGTCACACCTGCGCAACGCTGTTGATTTTTTAACTTAAATCGCTGAATTTTCTGCAACGAATCTAATGAGTACTCCATTACCAGAGCGAAGAGAGTAATGCTTAGTTTGATCCATCGTTAGTAAACTATTCTTCGGCAGTTGCAAATCTGCCGCTACTGTATTGTACGACATTATCGACTGTTGATTAGCGTAGAAATAGCGGTGATCTGTGCCTGAACACAAGTGCTCTTCACTAGCCTGTACAGCACTTACTTGAACTTTATAACCCTGCGCCCTTACCATAATATTTAAATCGGTAATTGGACCGTCTTTAAGCTCTGCATAAGTGATATCACCTCCATCAAACACTGCAATATCAAGTAGCTGCTTAAGCTCATGCTGCTTAATTTTATTTGCCGATTTATGCGTAAGATCTATGCCATTTCCTTTGATTAAGACTAAATGGCGCTCTAGCGCACTGAAATCTGAAAATTCACCTGCTTCAACCACCATTGCTTGGCTAATGCGCAAGATAGTGCCAGCTGCATCTTGGATATGTAACAGCTCTAAGGTTTCACCTTTGCCGTTCTTCCAAGGCATGCTAACAAACTGCTCGCGGGTGAGTATTTTATGATTGGTCATTTTGTTCTCTAATATTTTAGGCATTATTAAATAAACGCTTTAACAGTGCGCCAAATTCGGCACTGGCCTGCTCCTCTTGATGATGCTTGAAATCTGCAACAACAGACTTACCCGCCACATAAACGTGGCGAATCACATTTTCATTACAAGCGAATAACCAACGATTTAAAATATCTTCATCCCTACTAGAGCCTATAAACGGGTTTAGGTGATCGAGCACCATGAAATCTGCTCGATTACCCACCGCTAAACCAAGCTTGACTTGTGTTGCTTGATTCCCCCCTTGTAGTGCTTGTTCAAATAAGAAATCACCGATATGGTTTTGTTGCTCGTTGTATAAACGATTACGCTGCTGATCTCTTAAGCGCTGGCCATATTCTAGTGTTCTTAATTCTTCGACAATTGATAAGCTTACATGGCTATCCGAGCCTATTCCCCAGCGCCCTTGCGCTTGAATATACTCAGTGGCTGGGAAGATGCCATCACCTAAATTTGCTTCTGTGGTAGGGCATAATCCAGCGACTACTCGGTTACTTGCTATCGCTTGTAACTCTGCGTCATCAAGGTGCGTCGCGTGAATTAAACACCAGCGCTCATTCAATCCTATTTTATTAGCGAGCCACTGCACAGGACGCTGTTTGCTCCATGCTATGCAGTCTTTTACTTCTTTTTGCTGCTCTGAAATGTGAATATGAATAGGTATATCTGTTGCGGTTTGTGCCAACACTTCTTCTATTTGCTGTTGTGTAACCGCTCTTAATGAATGAAAGCACACCCCTAATTGGTGTAATGGATTATCAGCTAGCAGCGCTTCGCAGCGCTTATGTAGCTGTAAATATTGCTCAGTGCTGTTAACAAATCTGCCTTGTCCTGCTGTTGGTGTTTGGCCGCCAAAACCTGAATGGCTATAAAGCACCGGTAATAAGGTTAAGCCGATTCCAGCGGTATTAGCCGCTTGTGTTATTTGCATCGCCATTTCATCAAGCTGGCTATATTGAGTGCCATCGGCTTGATGATGAAGGTAGTGGAATTCTGCCACTTGCGAATAACCCGCTTTGAGCATATCGATATAAAGCTGCTTCGCAATGATGCAAACATCTTCTGGCGTTAACTTTTGCACCATTTTGTACATCAGATCGCGCCAACTCCAAAAGCTGTCGTTGGGATTTAAACTTACTTCTGCTAAGCCTGCCATCGCACGTTGAAAGGCATGAGAATGAAGGTTGGCGATAGTCGGTACGACTGGCCCAGATAGCTCAATTGCTTGTGCAGCATCTGAATCAGTAGCTATTGATGTAATCACACCATTGTTAATTTCAAAACGCACATTTTTTGACCAACCTTGTGTCAAATAAGCTTGTTTGGCAAAATATATTTGTTTGGTCATGAAAATCCTAAAAGTAAGTTATGATAAATTTGAGTGTAGCTGATCTTTTGTTGTATATACAAGAAGATTTTTAACTATACAAGCACTAGCGCTAGCGATACAAAAAACTATGATACTTTGTGGTTACTGAGTATAATTGTGCTTAATTTCATTAACTGCACTGATTAAAGGTAAAACATGACAGAGACAGCCGAGAGTATGATCAACAGCCTATCTCAGTCATTTGACGATTCGCCAGCACCTATTTATGCCAAAGTAAAAAAAGCCATTTCGCAAAAAATTAATAGTGGTGAATGGGAGGTCGATCAAAGAATACCTTCTGAATCCGAAATTGTAAAAGCCTTAAATATCAGCAGAATGACTGTCAACCGAGCACTTAGAGAACTGACCTCTGAGGGAATATTAGTACGCCAGCAAGGTGTGGGTACTTTTGTTGCGCAAAAAAAATCTAAATCAGCACTTTTTGAAGTACACAATATTGCAGATGAAATTAGAGCACGCGGCCACCAGCACAGAGCTCAGTTACTAGACCTGTCACCCGCTAAAGCCAATATGGAAGAGGCGATGAATTTAGGGGTTCGCACTAACCATAGTATTTATCGCTCAGTCATATTGCACTTTGAAAACGAGCTACCTATCCAGCTTGAATACCGAGTGGTTAATGCCAGCTTAGTTCCTGACTACGACAAACAAGATTTTCAAACCACTACCGCTTATGACTATTTAATGAAAGTTGCGCCTTTAACAGAAGGTGAGCATTTAGTTGAATCAGTCACCGCTGATGCTACTGAATGTGAATTACTGCAAATAGAAAAAAACGCACCTTGCCTGCAAATAAAGCGCCGTACTTGGTCTAAAGGCCAGCTCATTACTATCGCTCGGCTAATATCTCCGGGGGCTAGGTTTCAGTTGTTTGGCCACTTTGGTCGATAGCTGTTCATGCGGTTATCTGTAATCAGCAGCTAAAGAAGCTGTCTTTAAATTAAACAGTGCTTTTGAAAGCACTGTTTGCTAGCTATTTCTGCTTTTTTTTTGAAAAAACTTGCGCTAAATTCAATTTACTTTTATTGTTAATCAACTTGTATAGATATGTATATATCAGATTATAAATAAGCGAATCAAACTGATATTAATTAACTCTCTAAATATCTTAGATTAAGTCATTAAAAAGCTTTTTTAAAATGCTTGATAGCGACACCCAATTCAGCCAGCGATTGCTTGAAACACTTAACGAATGACCGCTGGATTTAAATAAATTAACAGCACAAAGCAATCAGCGCTACGGAGCACACAACCTATGTTCGAACTAACAATATCCCCTGGTGAAATCACTTTGCCAGAACTGCGTAAGATCAGCCGTAGTAAAGTTAAACTATCATTAGCCACCAGTGCGATTGCAGGCATCCACGCCAGCACCCAAGTTGTGAATGATGTTATCGCCCAAGATCGCACTGTTTATGGCATTAATACCGGCTTTGGATTATTGGCAAACACGCGCATTGCAGCAGAAGATTTAGACACTTTGCAACGCAGCATTGTTTTATCTCATGCAGCAGGTATTGGTAAATTAATGAGCGATGATACGGTTAAGCTCATCATGACACTTAAAGTAAACAGCTTAGCACGCGGCTTTTCAGGGCTTAGATTATTGGTTATCCAAGCGCTAATTACTTTAATCAACAAAGAAGTTTATCCTACTATTCCTGAAAAAGGATCGGTAGGTGCCTCAGGTGATTTAGCACCATTAGCACATATGAGCGCGATACTATTAGGTGAAGGCAAAGCACGCTACAAAGGTGAAGTAATTTCAGGCAAAGCTGCATTAGCGATTGCTGGATTAGAGCCAATTACACTAGCACCAAAGGAAGGCTTAGCTTTACTTAATGGTACTCAAGCCTCTACTGCTTTAGCGTTAGAAGGCCTTTTTCATGCAGAAGATCTGTATGCATCAGCAACCGTTTGTGGTGCGTTATCAGTGGAGGCTGCATTAGGTAGCCGTCGCCCTTTTGATGATCGTGTTCATCAAGTGCGTGGTCACCAAACACAAATTGATGCCGCTGCCGCTTATCGCCATTTGCTTACAGAGCAAAGTGATATCAGTTTATCTCACACTGATTGTGAAAAAGTTCAAGATCCTTACTCTCTACGTTGCCAGCCACAGGTAATGGGCGCTTGTTTAGATCAAATACGCAACTCTGCCAGAACCTTACTGGTTGAAGCTAACTCCGTTTCAGACAATCCGTTAGTGTTTGCAGAAGATGGAGATATCATCTCAGGCGGTAACTTCCACGCTGAGCCTGTTGCTTTCGCCGCTGATAACTTAGCATTAGCCATTGCCGAAATCGGCAGCTTATCTGAGCGTCGCATGGCATTGCTGATTGATAGTAACCTAAGTAAGTTACCCCCGTTTTTGGTCGACAATGGCGGTGTTAACTCTGGTTTCATGATTGCGCAAGTCACTGCAGCAGCTTTAGCTAGCGAAAACAAAACGTTTGCCCACCCTGCCTCCGTTGATAGCTTACCAACGTCTGCCAACCAAGAAGATCATGTATCGATGGCTACTTTTGCAGCGCGTCGTTTAAGAGATATGTCTGAAAATACCCGTGGTATTTTGGCCGTTGAAATACTCTCTGCAGTGCAAGGTTTAGACTTTCGTGCACCGCTTAAAACCACTGATAAGCTTGAACAAGTTAAAGCAGAGCTACGTGCATGTGTGCCTTTTTACGATAAAGATCGCTATTTCGCGACAGATATTGAAAGCGCGAATGACTTACTAGCACTGGCTGTTCACAATGATCTCATGCCTGTAGGTTTACTGCCTAGCTGGTAATTAAGTTCTTTCGTTACGCGCTTTTAATTAAGCGCTTTAATCAGTACTTTTAACAACGACTTTTAACAACCCCTATAAAGACACGAGATGAGTATGAGTGATAGCCTAAATTTAGATTCTCTTTGGTTCGGTTTTCATAGCGCCACCATGGTTGATGGTACTTATAGCTGTATTTATGATGCTGCTATTGGTGTTAAAGATCAACGTATTTGCTGGATTGGCAAGCACGCTGAAATACCGGCGTATAACGCGCAAGCTGAGTTTGACTTAAAGGGAGGTTGGGTTACACCTGGACTCATCGATTGTCATACCCATATTGTATTTGGGGGCAACCGTGCCAATGAGTTTGAACAGCGCTTAAATGGCGTTAGCTATCAGCAAATATCTGAAAATGGCGGCGGTATTGCCTCTTCAGTTAAATCAACTCGCCAAGAGAGCGTTGAACAGCTAACTATTTCTGCTAAACGCAGGTTACGCTCTTTAATGAAAGATGGCGTTACCACCTTAGAGATCAAATCAGGCTATGGTTTATCACTTGAGCATGAAAGCAAAATGTTGCAAGTTGCCCGTTCACTTGCTGATAGCTCTATTGTTGAAATCAAAACAACTTGCTTAGCTGCCCATGCCTTACCCCCTGAATTTGCCGCAAAGCCCGATGAATATATCGATTATCTTTGCGAGCAAGTATTACCCGAAATTGCAAAATCAGGCTTAGCTGATGCTGTCGATGCTTTTTGTGAAGGTATCGGCTTTAGCACCGCGCAGGTTGAGCGCTATTTTAATACGGCTCAATCACTTGGCCTACCGGTAAAACTGCACGCTGAGCAACTCTCATCTCTGGGTGGTACTTCACTTGCCGCACGTTTTAACGCGTTGTCGGTTGATCATATAGAGTTTGTAACCGAACAAGATGTTGCCGCTATAGCGAAATCGGGTACGGTCGCGGTGTTATTACCCGGTGCCTTTTATGTGCTAAAAGAAACGCAAAAACCACCGATTGACTTACTGCGCCGCTATAACGTACCTATGGCTATTGCCACCGATGC